>NZ_WOFU01000006.1 GCF_016879755.1 Bacillus sp. B15-48 | reverse complement strand
TGCCTTCAAGTCCTCCGCACGGTTCCTCACGGATACGCACTACCTGTCGGCTATACACTTCCGCCACCAAAACGGTGTGTTCGGGACTTTCACCCGTTAGTCCGATGCGCTGCCAAGCGCACAAAAGCTTAGTCCATTAATATTGACTAAGCTTTTTTCATCGCATCCATTACTTGTTGATCAAGTCGAGTTGCTGCAGCATGATCATATGTTTTATCATATTCAGGTTCTGAGACCATTTTTGAACCGTAAAACATTACATCGCGTACTTCAGCAATTTTTATTTCAATAAGTGCCAGTTTTAATGGTACTCCAGTTATTTTTTCCTCTTTGATTTCAGCTTTACCCGAAATTGAATAGGTTGATTCATTCGCTACAAGATTGATTACAACTAGATGGTTTTTGCGAATATTTTGGACGATACGTGAACGATTATCGACAGCAAATATGATTGTTTCATCATCCTTTGCCCAAACCCAGGAGATTGCACGAACATTAGGTCCCCCAGTCTCATGGTCGACTGTCGCAATGGTAACAAACCGTTCTCTTTGCAGTTCTTCATATAATTCTTCTATAAGCTTTGGTTCTACTTCGTTTGCCACAATATCAGCCTCCTTACACTATTCTCATCTTACTACTTTCTTATTTTCAGAGCAAATGGATATAACAATCCATCTTTGATAAAATCAATGATATACTATTACTACCTATGAGATTCAAATGGAGAATTTATAGAAAACAGTTATTCCGAGGTGCCAATATGAGAGTTAAATGTGTAATATGCGATAAAATTGAAACAATACATGATGACACGTTACAAGCAAAACAATTGCGCAATCGACCAATCCACACATATATGTGCGAAGAATGCCACGAACGTATTGCGGAAAATACATTAAAACGATTAGCAACAGGTAATTTCCGTCTATATAAAACCCCCAGCTCAGACGAGGACGAATGGTAAAACAAAAAAACAGAAGCCGCTTTTAGCGGCTTCTTATTTTTCGGGATAATTCACATATTTTTCTGGTTCTTCATTTATCTGGTCAATCATCACTTCGATTAATTCACGTGGAAATCGGTATGTTTTCTTTTCTCCATTACGTTCAACAGCGATCGAGTACATTTCTTCATCCACTTCAATTTCTAGTTCATCGATGCCATGCTCATCTGCTAAAAGTTGCTCGAACATTTCTTTCGTTTCAACGGCTGCTGAATCGTCCGGTCTTGCATCAACTACTACTTTTATCGTTAACCAATTATAAAGCTTGTCTTGTAGGGATATCATCAACGCTCACCTCAGCTAGCATCCATTTCTTGTTTTTTATGAAGATGGAGACGAATTTTATAAATAATTAAAATCAACGCTGCTACTACTAGCCCCTCAGCTATCGGTAAGAATATTCCTAAAAAAGTTAAGATTGTACATCCCAAACCAAGGAACAAGTATATTAAAATGGATTTAAATAAAGGGAGTTTCTGCGAAAAACCAAGCTTGTATACTAAAACACTTAATAAGAAAATGGTTAAATAAAGCATCCACATACCCAAATCAGGATTTTCATGGACTTTATAGAGTGCTGCAAAAAAGGTTAGGCGTTGACTAATATCCATATACTGTTTCCCCCTATTAAATTTCTTGCGGATTAACCATGTCCCTAGAAAAAATTTAATCCATCGATACTAATTTTGTTCTGCGTATTTTTGCTTCTTCGCAGACCGTTCACGTTCATTTTTATCGAGGACCTTCTTTCGAAGCCGGATGGACTTCGGTGTTACTTCACAGAATTCATCCTCATTTAAATATTCTAATGACTCTTCCAATGTCATGATTCGTGGCTTTTTAATTACCGATGTTTGATCTTTATTCGCCGAACGGACATTGGTTGCGTGTTTGACTTTCGTTAAATTTACAGTAATATCGTTTTCACGCGTATGTTCCCCGACAATCATTCCTTCATAGATCTCTGTTCCAGGTTCGACAAAAATGGTTCCGCGATCTTCTACTCCCATAATACCATAAGTTGTCGCTTTACCACTCTCCATTGAGACAAGGACCCCTTGACGTCTCCCACCAACCTGTCCTGGCTGCATTGGCTGATAGCTATCAAATGAATGATTAATAATTCCATATCCACGAGTAAGCGTTAGGAATTCTGTTGTATATCCGATTAACCCACGGGCAGGGATATTAAAAGTAAGCCGGACTTGACCGTTGCCACTATTATTCATATCTAACATCTCGCCTTTTCGTGCACCCATTGATTCCATAATCGCTCCAGTATGTTCTTCCGGAATATCAATTTGCACTCGTTCAACAGGCTCGCAACGGACGCCATCGATTTCTCTCACGATAACTTCTGGCTTTGAGACTTGTAATTCAAATCCTTCACGACGCATGTTTTCAATTAAAATAGACAAGTGGAGTTCCCCACGACCTGAAACAATCCAAGCATCCGGCGAATCCGTATTTTCAACCCGAAGACTAACATCTGTCTGTAACTGAGAGCGTAATCTTTCTTCCACTTTCCTAGACGTCAGATATTTCCCTTCACGTCCGGCAAAGGGGCTATTGTTAACAAGAAATGTCATTTGCAATGTAGGCTCATCAATACGTAAAACTGGCAGCGGGTCTTGGTGATCAGCGGGACAGACTGTTTCTCCAACGTTAATATCCTCCATCCCCGAAACAGCAATTAAGTCTCCTGATTTTGCCTCTTCAATCTCCTCTCGCTTTAGCCCAAAGAAACCGAAGATTTTCGATACTCTAAACTGCTTTACGGTACCATCCAACTTCATTAAGGCTACCTGTTGACCAACTTTAATTGTCCCACGAAAAACACGACCAATTCCGATTCGACCAACATAATCATTATAATCTAGGAGTGCGACTTGAAATTGAAGTGGTTCTTCCCGATTATCAATCGGGGCAGGAATATGGTTAATAATCGTTTCATAAAGAGACTGCATATTTTCCTCCTGTTTATCAGGGGTTAAGCTAGCAGTCCCATTAATCCCAGATGCATACACAACTGGGAATTCAAGCTGGTCTTCATTCGCTCCTAGTTCAATGAATAAATCTAGTACTTCATCAACTACTTCTCCGGGGCGAGCAAAGTCTCTATCGATTTTATTAACGACGACAATCGGAGTCAAATGCTGCTCAAGAGCTTTCTTTAAGACAAATCTAGTTTGCGGCATACAGCCCTCGTAAGCGTCAACGACAAGAAGAACACCATCTACCATCTTCATGATTCGCTCAACCTCGCCGCCAAAATCTGCGTGTCCTGGAGTGTCTAATATATTAATTCTTGTATCTTTGTATTTAATCCCTGTATTTTTGGCAAGAATTGTAATTCCACGTTCTCTTTCGATATCGTTGGAATCCATTGCCCTTTCCTCAATATTTTCATTCGCTCTAAACGTACCGGCTTGTTTCAATAACTGATCTACTAGTGTCGTTTTTCCATGGTCAACGTGAGCAATAATCGCGATATTTCGAATATCTTCTCTTAATTTCAAAAAAGTCAACCTACCTTTATCTTAAATATATTATCATTTTTTTACAACTGAGCCATTATACCATAATTAAAGATAGAAACCACCAAGTATTTTCTGTACAATATAAATCATGAGGGGGGGAAGAAAACGATGAAACAAATAAAATGGGGGTTCTTACTTTTGGCCATTGCGGCAGCTGCTAGCATGATGGGCATCGGAGTTGCCATCGGTGAATCAAGTATTTTAGGTGCGGTCATATCAGTGATTGCTTTATCAATAAGCATGGGCTATGGTTTTAAAATGAAAAAGAGAATGCAAGAGAATGGAGAGCTGTAAGGGCCGGGATTCCGGCTCTTTTTTCTTACCATTTCCCTCCCTGTAAATACACCTCCAAAATCTCAGAATGTAGCCCTGGTTTTGCAACGAGAACGGAATTTTCCTTGATTAAATCAAACGGTTCCCCACGTAAATTCGTTGCCACTCCTCCTAATTCCTCAATCATAATAACACCAGCTGCAAAATCCCAAGGTGCAAGTCTAGGTGTGAGATATGCATCAATTCGTCCTGATGCGACATATACCATTTCTAATGCCGCTGAACCATATGATCTTGTGCCACGAGCTTTTTTTACAAGAGGCGCCAGTAGAGATGGTGGCAGACGTCGATTTTCCGTTACCCATGTAGCGTTAAGAGCAATAATCGATTCAGAAACACCACGTGCTTCTAAGCGTGGTAGCTCTAAACCATTCATAAAAACCCCTTGCCCCCGAATGACATGATACAGTTCATCATGAACGACATCATAAATCAGACCAATTCTCCCTTTCCCATTTTCATAAACTGCAACTGAAATAGCAAAATTCCGCTGTTGATGAATGAAATTCATCGTACCGTCAATTGGGTCAATAATCCATACAATCCCTGACAGTTCGTCTATTTTATCCCCATAACCTTCTTCGCCTAAGATTTGATGGTCAGGGAACGTGGCCTTTATTTTTTTTATAAAATATTGTTCCGTTTCCTTATCAATATTCGTTACTAAATCATTAGGATTTGATTTCGTCTTTATGTCTAATGTTTTTGGAAAAGATGCGCGGATACTCTCTCCTGCTTCCTTAACCCACTGTTGTGCGTATGTATTTATTTCGTATATATTTGTCGTCAATACAAGCCCCCCTTATTTCCATTATGAAGAATATTAGGCTTAGCTTAAAAGATATACCCATTTTCTTCAAGTAATTACACTTAAGCAAAAATAAGAAAAAAATGATAACGAACTCCCTAATTATCGAAGTCCGTTATCATTGTCCCCACATATTACATATTTCATTATTCATCATTTAAAAATCCATTCCTTATCCGTGAAAATATTCTGTTGTTCTAAATTATAAAGCTTTCAGTTGTAAAAGTTCTTTACGAATATTCTCAAGCTTTTCCTTACATTCATTCATTTTCCCCTTATTCGATTCACCCATTGCTTCGAAAAGAGTCGCAAGTTCATAATCTAACTCAAGCCTTAGAACAGCTTTCCTTTGACGGCTTTCTGACATTCCTTTCATTGATTTCATTATTTTTTTCATTTCTCCACATCCTTTCAACCTATTTTTGAATTTTTTTTATTATTATAATATTAAAAACGAGTGGACGATGCAACAAATTTGTACTCATGCCTATGATAAATTTCAATCCCTTCAATAATTCCTGTTAGTTTGCTACAATAACTTAAAGGGTTTTTAGGAGGTAGTATGGATGAACATAAATGGATTTACGGAAGACGACTTTAATGTTTTTACAATAGACGGGCTAGATGAGCGAATGGAAGCTTTAAAAGGGAATATACGACCAAAACTTGAAAGTCTCGGGAAATATTTCACTCCGGAGTTGTCCACTTTAACAGGGGATGAACTATTCTATCATGTAGCAAAACATGCCCGCAGAACGAAAAATCCCCCCAATGATACTTGGGTAGCATTTGCAGCAAATCCACGCGGATATAAGATGTTGCCCCATTTTCAGATAGGCCTTTGGGAAACTCATTTATTTGTTTGGTTTGCACTCATATATGAAGCACCAAATAAACAAGAATTCGGAAAATTACTGGAACAAAATGCTGAGCGCCTATTTAATGAAACGCCTAACAATTTTGTATGGTCAATGGATCATACAAAGCCAGATGTCTTTAAGCAGAGTGAGCTCACACAAACGGAGTTAGTCTCGATGTTTCAACGGTTGCAAAATGTTAAAAAAGCTGAAATCTTATGTGGTTATCAAATTCCGAGAGAAGAAGCTGTCAAATTAAGTTCAACCGAGTTGCTAGAAACATTTGATTCGGTGTTAAAGACATTGGTCCCTTTGTACAAATTGGGACACTAAAAATGAAATAAAAAACGGCCAGAAAGGCCGTTTTATTTCATTTTTATTCGTTTTCCTTCACTTGCTTCTTTTGCTAATTTAATTGTTCGATAAGAGGAATAACCGCTCTCTTCCTCGAACTCATTACATATCTTTCTCTCCTCCGCTTTACTTGGGACAATTTGTTTAAAGCGACGATAAGCTTCTAAAAGCTCCTCACGATCTATTCCTTTTTCATATGCAAGTTCTATTGCTTCAAAAAAACGAATGACCTCGATGATTTCATCTGTTGTCCAAGCATGATCAATCGGATATTGATATTCCATATAAACACACCTGCTTTATTTATCTTATCTGTAAAATTGTACACAACTTCTTTTAGATAAAGCAAATTATGTACTATTCAGACCAATTTCTTCTAATCTCTTCAGCTTCACGGACCATTCTTAAAAATAATTCATTGACGGTCGGGGTATCTTTAATCAATCCCATCACTTGGCCTGCCCATGCAAAACCAGCTTTCTCTTCACCATCATAAATATACTTTATATTCGCTTCCCCGCTTATAAGATCCTTTAAAGATTCATAATCCCCATATTTCTTTTCCTTTTCAAGTATTTTTTCGGTCCAATCATTTGCAATGGCTCTTGCTGGTGCTCCAATTGAACGTTTAATCACTACTGTATCATTTTCAGTACCATTTATAAGGCGGTTTTTGTATAACTGACTCGCATGAATGCATTCTTTGGTTGCAATGAATCTCGTCCCCATTTCTATCCCTTCTGCACCGAGAGCCAAAGCAGCCATTAATCCACGTCCGTCCGCAATCCCTCCTGAGGCAATAACAGGAATGCCTACAGCATCAACTACACTTGGAATTAGTACCATCGTTCCAGTATCATTTTTGCCTAAATGGCCTCCTCCTTCTTGACCAACAACCACGACTGCATCTGCACCAAGGTCCTCCGCTTTTTGTGCCTGTTTTTTCGCTGCCACAAGGACAAGTTTTTTCACGTCAACCCCTTGAAGCTGTTCAAAAATAGGGGCAGGATTTCCTCCTGTCATGGTTATCACAGGTACTTTCTCTTCAATCGCCACATCCAACATATGAGAAAAGGGACGTCCATGTTGACCAATGGCAAAGTTTACTCCAAATGGTTTTTCAGTCAGCGACTTTAGCTTTTTAATTTCCGACCTTAAAGCTTCTGGATTCGGCAATGACATCGCTGTAATTTGTCCTAGACCGCCAGCGTTAGACACGGCCGCAGCGAGATCAGCATAGGCCAAATAAGCAAGCCCTCCTTGAATAATCGGGTATTGAATGTTCATTAAATTTGTTATTTTTGTATCCCAACGCAAAGTTCCCCTCTCCTTTCATATCTTCCTATTCGTTCTTTTGTCTCCATATCCTTTTATTCCTGAAAAAAAAGGGCATGAATAAAGGATATAACCAGTTTTTATTTATAAAAAAAATTTCTTTGCAAAGGAAATGAATAATGCTATAATTCTTTTGTTTTGAATGTATATATAGGAATCGCAACTTGATGTTAAAGAGGTGTAGCAATCATTGTTGTCTCAAAATGAAACGCCATTATTCACCGGATTAGTTCAACATGCTAAAAACGAACCAGTACAGTTTCATATTCCTGGACATAAAAAAGGTGCTGGCATGGACCCCGAATTTCGCGAATTTATCGGTGATAATGCTTTATCAATTGACTTAATTAACATAGGGCCATTAGACGACCTTCATTCACCTAAAGGTATTATTAAACAAGCTCAAGATCTTGCTGCTGAAGCCTTTGGGGCAGATCATACTTTCTTCTCCGTTCAAGGTACGAGCGGAGCAATTATGACAATGATTATGACGGTTTGTGGACCAGGTGATAAAATTATCGTACCAAGGAACGTTCACAAGTCAATCATGTCCGCTATCGTATTTTCAGGGGCCATTCCAATCTTCATTCATCCAGATATCGATGAGAAACTTGGTATTTCCCATGGTATTACGACAGATGCCGTAGAAAAAGCTTTGGAACGGCATCCCGATGCAAAAGGTTTACTTGTCATTAATCCAACTTATTTCGGCGTTTCAGCTGATTTAAGAAAAATCGTTGAAATTGCTCATTCCTACGAAGTGCCTGTGTTGGTGGATGAGGCCCATGGCGTTCATATTCATTTCCATGAGGATTTACCATTATCTGCAATGCAAGCAGGGGCTGATATGGCAGCAACAAGTGTTCATAAGCTTGGTGGATCAATGACACAAAGTTCGATATTAAATGTAAGAGACGGACTTGTTTCCTATAAACGAGTGCAATCTATATTGTCAATGCTCACAACAACCTCCACTTCCTATCTACTACTAGCATCATTAGACGTTGCAAGACGAAGGTTAGTAACAGAAGGAAGGGAATTGATCGATAAGACCATTAAACTTGCACATTCAGTTAGAAAGCGTATTAATAATATAGAGCATCTTTATTGTGTAGGCGATGAGATTCTTGGAAGTAAAGCCACATTTGATTATGACCCAACAAAGCTCATTATATCTGTCAAAGACTTAGGGATTTCAGGGTATGACGCTGAAAAGTGGTTGCGCGAAAAATACAATATTGAGGTTGAACTCTCAGACCTTTATAATCTTCTTTGTCTGATTACACCTGGTGATACTGAAAAAGAGGGAGAGCTCCTCATTAAAGCACTTCAAGAGTTATCAGCTGAATATCATATACCAGCTGAAAAAATTCATGCCCAGGTTATGCTCCCGGACATCCCTGTCCTCTCATTAACGCCAAGGGATGCATTTTATGCTGAGACAGAAGTAATCCCTTTTGCTGAGTCTGAAGGAAGAATTATCGCTGAATTTGTCATGGTCTATCCGCCAGGGATTCCTATCTTCATTCCAGGGGAAATTATCACTTCCGAAAACCTGCTTTATATCAAAATGAATGTAGAGGCAGGGCTCCCCGTACAAGGACCAGAGGATGATAAACTGCACATGATCCGTGTCATAAAGGAACATAAGCCTATCTGGTAAGACTTGTTACCAGGACAGCAATTGAGAAAAAGGAAATGCAAAAAAAGGGTATGCGATTAATCGCATACCCATTTATTATTTATTACTTCTTTTCATTGTCTTTGTTATGACAATTACAAGTAGTTGCATAAAGAACTGTCACTTTTTCATCTTCGAAGTGCTCAATTGTGGAGTTACATGTTTGACAAACGATTGTTCCCATCCCTTTAAAACCCCTTTTCCTTCAAATTTATAAATATGAAAGCGTTTGTAATCCTTTAAATCAATAATAATATAACACTATTGATTTTTCAAGCCTAAATTGTATAACACAATTAATTTTTTCTCTCAATTAATCGACATTATATGACTTTTGATGACATTTAAAAGAGCAAGCGCGCAATCATCCTATTAGTGGCTTACCGATGGTTTACACTAAAAAATTAATAAAAAAAACAGGTCCAAAAGTTGGACCTGTTTCTTATTATTCATATTGTGGTTGGAATGGCATGATAGGTAATTCAGTTTTAAAGAACTCAGCCAAGTCTGCCGCTTGAATAGATTCTTTAATGTGGAAAGCCTTTTGTAGGTACTCGATATTGTTTAGATCTGAAGAATCGAGGAGTGCGGATCGGCCTGTTTGCATACAGACAATTAGTGGTTTTCCAAAAAACATATTTGTATGCACTATTCCAAAATCATAGCGACTTTCTTCTGTTGTAAACCCCACAAACCTTACCTTAACATTTTCTTGTTCGTCATAAAGTTTCTCAAACAAGTTCATAAATCATCTCCTCCAATCATGTTTCTTATTTAAATTATAATATATTTATAATATTTATACAATATGAACCGAGAACATTCATAAGATCGTCAAATTTAATTCTAAAAAATTTCATACTTTTCTTATACGTTCCCCTTTCTCGATAAAACCGTTACACTCAGACGTTGAGGAATAAATTCTTTAATAAGTTGTCGCTGAAATTAGCAAATGCTATCATAAGATTGATAGAACTGGAAATAGGGGGTAGCCAAATGTCTGCAAATGCATATATTAAACTAGTGCCGTCTTCGTTACAGCAAACCATTGCGGTTGACGAGCTAAAATCATTATTTTCATATTACAAAGAAATTACAACAAAAACTGGGAAACAGCTCGATTGGGAATATGATTATTCAGCCTTCCCTTACGAAATTAAAGAAACTGAGAACGGAAAAGGAAAATGGTTTTACTTACATTCCAACCATGACAGATATCATGCGATTCTTTTAGGAATTGATCAAGAAAAGGTAATCACTGAAGATGGCAGTGAGCACGAACAAACTTACATACAGGTGACACTCCCAGATTCAGCAACATTCGGAGATAAAGGAAAGGCAAATGAGTTTTGCAAATTTATAGCAAAAAAATTAAACGGTGAACTCCACCTATTTAATGGGCGTATCATGTATTATTACAAAAGAAAATAATTCAACACCAATACGCGCATCGAAATCGAGCAATGTCACAGCATTGCTCTTATTACGAATGATGATAGCGGCCCTCATTTCGGGGCCGTTCAATTTTTATTAAAATAAAAGTATACTTACCATTCTCCCATAAGTGAAAAATTTTTTCAGGTTAAATTAACCTATAAATTCGAATAAATCAACTTATTTTTCAATTTTGTAACATTTGAATGACAGCGAAGGTTTTATGAAGCACCTATGTTAGAATAATTGTGATAATTAAGGAATACATTCCCTAGTAAAGTGAGGCAAGAACAATGAGGAGCTTGTCTTTTATCATAATCATTTCTTTCATACTGTCCACTTCTTCCTGCAACCATTTTAAAGCAACTGACAAAATTCAGTTTAATCATGATGTAGTACATATTATATTTTTCTCAGACGACTCAAACTACTCAAAAGAAGCCGCTTATTATGATGCAATTATCGAACTAAAACGGGACTTTCCGAGTGAGTTTAATAATATGAAGGTTTTAACAACCGACAAGGACAATAAGTATTATAAATTTTTCGAAATCGACAGATACCCAGCTATCGTTATTTATTACCAAGATGAAATTTTAGTTAAGATTAATGGAATTGTTACTAAAGAAGAAATTATCACTCCATTTTCCAAAATCCTTTCACACCAAACGAATAAAGAATATTCAACGAAAGAATAAAAAAAGTCCTTTTCAATCGATGAAAAGGACTTTTACTCGTAACTTTGATTATTTCATAATGTGAATTGGGTTGCCAATTGCAACTTCAGCCGCTTCCATTGTGATCTCACCAAGAGTTGGGTGAGCATGAATAGTCATTGCCAAGTCTTCAGCAGTCACTCCTGTTTCAATCGCAAGGCTGAGTTCCGAAATCATATCAGAAGCACCTGAGCCAGCAATTTGAGCACCGATCACGAGGCCGTCTTCTTTACGAGTGATAATCTTCATAAATCCATCAGGCTCATTTAAAGAAAGCGCTCGGCCATTAGCAGCGAATGGGAACTTAGACGCAACAATTTCAAATCCTTCTTCTTTCGCCTTCTTCTCATCATATCCGACTGATGCTAGTTCAGGGTCAGAGAATACAACAGCTGGGATTCCTAAATAATCAATCTCTGAAGCATGTCCAGCAATTGCCTCTGCCGCAATTTTCGCCTCATATGACGCTTTATGAGCAAGTGGTGGTCCAGCAACGATATCGCCTATTGCATATATATTGCTAACGCTTGTACGGCATTGTTTATCAACATTAATGAGCCCACGGTCACTCATTTCGATGCCAACTTGCTCAAGACCAAGTTCATCCGTATTTGGTTTGCGTCCAATCATAACAAACACATAGTCCGCATCCACTTTCTTTTGTTCACCGTTCACTTCATACGTAACAGTTACGCCGTCTTCACTTTCTTCAACGCCTTTTGCTAACGCCTTTGTAATAACTTCTGCTCCCTTTTTCTTTAATCTACGCTTAACAAGGGTAGACATTTGTTTCTCGAAACCGCCTAGAATTTCTTCAGCACCCTCTAAAATTGTGACCTTTGTCCCGAAGCTCGCATAAGCCCCACCAAGTTCAGTTCCAATATAACCTCCACCAATTACAACGATGCTTTTTGGAAGTTCTTTAAGGTTTATAGCACCTGTTGAATCAAGAATTCGCTTGGAAAATTTAAAAGCAGGTATTTCTAACGGACGAGATCCTGTCGCAATAATTGCGTTTTTAAAAGTATAGGTTTGAGACGATTTTTCATCCATTACCTTTATAGTATTTGCATCAACAAAATAAGCTTCACCATTAACGATGTCAACCTTATTTCCTTTAAGCAATCCTTCGACCCCGCCAGTTAATTTTTTAACGACGCCTTCTTTAAATGCTTGAACCTTAGAAAAATCTAAAGTAACGTTTTCAGCTATTACTCCCATATCTTCAGAATCCTTCGCATTCTCAAAGCGATGTCCAGCTGAGATTAATGCTTTTGATGGAATACATCCAACATTTAAACATACTCCACCTAAAACATTCTTTTCAACAATCGTAACCTTTTGACCTAATTGGGCAGCACGAATCGCTGCCACATATCCACCTGGTCCGGCACCAATGACTATAGTATCAGTTTCAATCGGAAAATCTCCAACTACCATTTTTTACGCCTCCATTAGCAAAAGTTCTGGGTCGTTCAATAAGCGTTTAATATGATTCAATGCGTGTTGAGCAGTTGCACCATCAATCATGCGGTGGTCAAAACTCAATGAAAGTGCCAAGACAGGAGCAGCAACAATCTCGCCATCACGAACAATTGGCTTTTCCGCAATGCGGCCGATTCCAAGGATTGCAACTTCAGGATGATTGATTACTGGCGTGAACCATTGTCCACCTGCAGAACCAATATTTGTAATTGTACAAGACGCACCTTTCATTTCATCTGGAGACAACTTGCCGTCACGTGCCTTACCTGCTAACTCATTGATTTCATTAGAAATTGTGAATACTGATTTACGGTCCGCATCTTTAACAACTGGTACAAGCAAACCTTTATCTGTATCAGCTGCAATTCCAATATTGTAATAATGCTTATGAATAATTTCGCTTGTTGCATCATCAAGCGAGGTATTTAACGCTGGATATTCACGCAATGCACTTGTTAAAGCTTTTACCACATAAGGTAGGAATGTAAGTTTGATTCCTTTTTCAGAAGCAACTTCCTTGAATTTTTTACGATGAGCGACAAGTTTTGTCACATCAATTTCGTCCATCAATGTTACATGTGGTGCTGTATGTTTTGAGTTTACCATCGCTTTTGCAATTGCTTTACGGATACCGCTCATTTTCTCACGAGTTTCTGGATATTCACCTTGTGGAATTGCAGGAGCTGATATAGCTGCACTTTCTTCTGCAACTGGCGCCTCTGCTTGCTGTGCTGGAGCCGCAGCTGCCTGTGCCCCACCATTTTGAAATCCATCAATATCCTCTTTTAATACACGGCCATTTTTACCTGTTCCAGCAACAAGACGAATATCCACACCATTGTCACGAGCGTATTTACGAACAGATGGCATCGCAATTACTCGTCGATTTGGGTCAACTTCCACTTGCTGTGCCACAGTTCCTACCCCTGCCGTTGCTTCAGCGGTTGGTACTTTCGGTTGCTCAGTTTCTTGATTAGGTTCCTCTACTTTTACAACTGGAGCTTCTGCTGGTTCAGCTGCTTCATCACCATGGTCATCGCCCTTAAATTGCAAGTTTTCATACCCTGGCGCATCGAACGTTATAAGAACTTGTCCAACTGTTGCAACCGCTCCTTCATCTACTAAAACCTCTTGGACAGTCCCATCAACCGGAGAGGGGATCTCTACAACCGCTTTATCATTTTGGATTTCACAAAGAACATCATCTTCTTGAACTTTATCGCCAGGCTTAATAAACCATTTTACGATTTCACCTTCATGAATACCTTCACCGATGTCAGGCATTTTAAATTGAAATGACACTAAGATTCAGCCTCCTACGCAGAATTCTGCTACATTGTTTATGCAGTAATGGGAAAAGGTTTTCCTTTTCCCTATTTTTTAGTATGTTAAAACTTTTTTCGCTGTTTCAATTACGTCCTTATAGTTTGGAAGCCAAACTGTTTCTGCTTGCGGGAATGGGAACACAGTATCTGGTGCCGCTACTCGCAATACAGGTGCTTCCAAGCTTAAGATGGCCCGATCATTAATTTCAGCGACAACAGTAGCGGCAATACCCGCTTGTTTTTGCGCCTCTTGAACGACAATCGCACGGCCCGTTTTTTCCACGGAAGCTACAATCGTTTCAATATCAAGTGGACTTACTGTACGTAAATCTATTACTTCTGCCGAGTACCCTTCTTTTTCTAACTCTTCTGCTGCCTTCAATGATTCATGAACCATCGCACCGTAAGTAATAATAGAAATATCTTTCCCTTCACGTTTTACATCCGCTTTCCCCAAAGGAATAGTGTACTCCTCCTCCGGTACTTCTTGACGGAATGAACGGTATAATTTCATATGCTCAAGGAAAATTACCGTATCATTATCACGAATAGAAGAGATTAAAAGCCCTTTTGCATCGTAAGGAGTAGATGGGATGACTACCTTAACTCCAGGTGTTTGTGCCATTAATCCTTCTAAACTGTCAGCATGCATATCAGGAGTATGTACTCCTCCGCCAAATGGTGAGCGAATGGTTACTGGCGCCGTATATCTGCCACCAGAACGGTAGCGAAGACGTGCTAATTGTCCCGCGATTGAATCCATTACTTCAAATACAAAACCGAAGAATTGGATTTCAGGAACAGGGCGGAATCCTTGTAACGAAAGACCAACTGCTAATCCACCGATTCCTGATTCTGCAAGTGGGGTATCAAAAACGCGATCCTCGCCAAATTCATTTTGAAGGCCCTCAGTCGCACGGAAGACGCCGCCATTTACGCCAACATCCTCACCGAATACCAATACATTCGGATCATTGCGCAATTCTGTACGCATAGCATCAGTAATTGCTTGAATCATTGTCATTTGCGCCATGACTTACTTCGACTCCTTTGCTTTATATAGTTCATATTGTTCTTTTAAGTTTTGTGGCATTTCTTCTTCATACATAATTGACATTAAATCAGTAACCTTCTGTTTTGGAGCTGCATCAGCTTTTTTGATTGCCTCTTTAATATCATCTTTTGCTTGTTCAATTACTTCACTTTCCTGTTCTTCATTCCATAGACCTTTCTTTTCGAGGAATTTACGGAAGCGAACAAGTGGATCTTTCTTTTCCCATTCGTTATCTAAATCTGCCGTACGGTAGCGAGTTGGATCATCCCCGGCCATTGTATGTGGTCCATATCGATAAGTTAACGTCTCAATTAGTGTAGGACCTTCTCCGTTAATCGCACGCTCACGGGCATCACGGGTAGCTACATAAACAGCTAATGGATCCATACCATCCACTTGAATTCCTGGAATTCCAGCTGAAACGGCTTTTTGCGCTAAAGTTTTAGCTGCAGTTTGCTTCTCTACTGGTGTTGAAATTGCAAACTTATTGTTTTGAATAAAAAAGATTGCTGGTGCTTTATATGCGCCTGCAAAGTTGATTCCTTCATAGAAATCACCTTGTGAACTTCCACCGTCACCTGTATATGTTACTGCTACAGCTTTTGTTCCACGTTTCTTCATTCCAAGTGCAACACCAGTTGTTTGAACATACTGAGCACCAATAATAATTTGCGGATGCAGAACGTTTACACCTTCTGGAACTTTCATCCCTTCAAAATGTCCTCTTGACCATAAAAAGGCTTGGTATAAAGGCAATCCATGCCAAATAATTTGGGGAACATCACGATAACCTGGTAAAATAAAATCTTCTTGTTCTAAAGCAAACTGGGAAGCTAATTGCGAAGCCTCTTGTCCTGCTGTTGGTGCATAGAACCCTAACCGACCTTGACGATTCAAAGAAATTGAACGTTGGTCAAGGATTCTTGTATAAACCATTCGTCTCATCAATTCTTGCAATTGTTCATTTGAGAGATTCGGCATTGCTGATTCATTGACCACTTCTCCCTCTTCATTTAAAATTTGAAGTGTCTCAAATTGGTCTTCAATTTTTGCTAAATGCGCTACAACATCAGCTGGGGTCAATTTTGTTTTAGATGCCATCTAAAAGTCACCTCGTCCTTTCTTCACATGTTTTTTTATTTTAATCCATTATAGGGTCTCCAAAAGAAGGTGAATCTTTCTTCTTGAACTAAAATAGATTTACTTATTTCCCTTATCTAAGGCTTCGTAAAAATTACTTTTCTTAAATCCAAAAGTTTCAGGCGTTTTCGCTATGTAGTTTTTCCACTGTTGAGCTTCTGAAAACCTACAATTAATTAATAGTAGATAATTTTATCTGTACTATATTTTTTTGAAAACCGATTAATACAACACCCCTTTACGTTCTCAAGTTTACAACAGAAAAAACCACCAGTCAAACACTATGCTTAACTACATTATTATTTTTACACTGCGATAATGTTGTTTTCATTTTCGGAACTGTACTATAAAAAAGGAACAACTGTATCATAACATCTAAAAATCAAGAAAGCGCTTATATTTATAAACTTTAAAAAAATCGGTTCAAATAACTGTCCGATTCACAAAGTTATACTTATATAATAACATCTTTCTAATATATTCACCTAATCCATATTCACTTGCACATTTAAGCCAGCAGTTTGATAGAAATCAAGCTTTATCTCATTATATTCTTTCGTTTTTTCATTAAATATTTCGTTATACTTCAAAACCTCTTCATATGCGCCGTTGACCTTAGTCACTTGCATCTCTAACTGTTTCATTTCAATATTTTTTTCCTTCAGCAAATGATATAACTCAGTATCATATGTGAGCCCATCCTCATAGCTTTTGTACAAATTCCCATGAACATCATAGCGTTCTTGCATAAGTTCATATAGTTTTGCAGCTTTTGTCTTTAATTCTGCATCGTCTAGTTTCTCCATCATTTCTTGCACTGAAGAGAATGCAGCTTTTGATTCTTCGATACTTTTTCGTTCGATATCAATATGTTCTTTTCTCTTTTCTGCGATTTTTAGCGCCGAATTGACTAGTTCTACGATTTCATCATAATTTTCCTCATTATTCATTTTAATCATTTGTTCATATAGATCCTTTTCTTCCCTTTCAAGAAGGACTATTGGCTCCTGCTGTTCTTCAAATGCTTTTTCAATTTGGACAACTTCTTCAAGTTTGTTATACATTTCTTCAGCAGGTGTTTGTCTTATAAAGCATCCGGTAATTAATAAGATTCCACATAGCCACATGAAAAAGAGAGGAATGTTACGGAATTTCACTTACGATCTACCTCCTCTTACAATATCTCCTTCACTATAGCAATCAACATTTAATTTGACAAATTCATCGTCAATGCCTGCCCTATTTTTCTTTTTTTGCTTTCTAATGATTAACTTTTCATCCTGCATTTGTTAGACTTAAATTTGAATAAATTTATATAAAGAAGGAAATTAGAGAGGTGAACCTAGAGATGTTAACAATGAATGACATCGTTCGTGACGGGCACCCTTCACTACGTAAAGTAGCTGTTGAGGTTCCATTACCTGCTTCAGATAAGGATAAACAAACATTAGCGGAAATGCTTGACTATGTAATAAACAGTCAAAATCCTGAAATTGCGGAAAATTACGGTCTCCGTCCTGGTATTGGTCTTGCTGCACCACAAATAAACGTTTCAAAACGGATGATTGCCGTTCATGTTCATGACGAAAAAGACAAACTATATAGTTACGGACTCTTTAATCCTAAAATCATTAGCCACTCGGTAGAAAGGGCTTATCTCGCTTCCGGAGAAGGCTGTTTATCTGTTGATCAACCATTTCCAGGCTATGTACCAAGATATGCAAGGATTACAGTAACAGGAACGAGTCTAGATGGCCAAAAAATCAAGCTGCGACTAAAAGGATTGCCAGCGATTGTCTTCCAACATGAGATAGATCACCTAAACGGAATTATGTTTTTTGATCACATCAACAAAGACGAACCATTTGCAGAAATTGAAAATGCTGTTGTGATTAATAATTAAAGCTGGTACGAAAAAACCAGCTTTTTTAAATTAAATCTAGTGTTTTTAATCCTTTCCATATTCCTTCATTACTTACATCAGCAGTAACGTGGTCCGCGTATTTTTTTAACGAGTCTACTGCATTCCCCATTGCCACCCCAGTTCCAACCGTTTGAATCATTTCAATATCGTTTAAACCATCACCAAAAGCGTAGACATCGTCTAATTTAAACCCTAATCGTTCGATGAGCTTTTGAATCCCTATTGCCTTAGAACCTGCTCCTGGCAATATATCTGCTGAAAATTGATGCCAGCGAATAAATTTGAAATCCTGATATTGTTGTGAATAAAACTTTTCTTCTTGTTCTTCACAGAAAATCAGCGTTTGCAAAATTCTTTTTCCCCTAAAAAACTCCCTCTCTTCAACAGGGTGCGGAAATCCTAGGCCTGCCAAGCACTCCTCAATATAATTATGATGCGGTACAGAGGCCTTCATCGTTTTTTCATTCATAAACACGAGCGGATGTCCATTTATTTCACTCTGTTTTGCTAATTTCTCCAATTCTAGCTGATTTAAAGCCTGTTGATAAATGACTTCGTTTTCATAAACTACATATTGGCCATTAAAACTAACAAATGATTCAATTTCTAACTCCTCACGAAGCTCCTCAAACATAAACGGAGCACGTCCTGTTGCAATTGCTACATAAATTCCTCTTTTTTTCAATTCAAAAATTGCTTCCTTTGTAGAAACAGGCAAATTTTTTTCTTGATTCAATAAAGTACCATCAATATCAAAAAACACAATTTTACTCATATCTTTCTCCTTAACTATTTATAATCGCTTTTATACCAACAGACTAAGCTTTCGATAGTATGTTGTCAATTAACCTCTAGATCAACTCCTTTTTCCATTTTTACCCACGTTGGAATCACTTTTTTCCACACATAATAAGACAACAAAGAAAATCAATGAAATGATTTCCGCTAAACTTTCCTTGACTTCTTTCACTTTCGACAAGGATGGTTTAAAATAGAATTATAAGGAGTTGATCCACAATGTTAAAGAAGCTAAGACGTAAGCTTTTAAAACAGTGGAATGAATTGCTTCGTAAAAAAACAATCGCCTAATTTGAGCCCTTCAAACTTGCGAAGGGCTCCTTCCTTATTGTACATTGGTAAAAGCGGAAAAAGTCGGAATCTAAATTTTAAAACAGCTTAAGAAATATTTTATTATAGAAAGTTTGCGAATAAGGAGAGAGAGTTTAATGATATTCAAAGTTTATTACCAAGAACAAAAAACAGAAGTGGCAGTCAGGGAGAAAACACGGACTCTATTTATAGAGGCCAATTCGGAGCGAGAGGTTAGGAAGAAGTTAGTAGGACGCCCTTATAATATCGAGTATATTCAATTGGTAGATGGTAAATATCTAGAATACGAAAAACTAAACGAAGATTTTGAAGTATTGGAGAAGGAATAGTTTATGAAATTTGTTAAAAATGATCAAACAGCTGTTTTTGCCCTTGGAGGATTGGGGGAAATCGGGAAAAATACGTACGGAGTGCAGTTTCAAGATGAAATCATCCTCATTGATGCAGGTATTAAATTCCCAGAAGATGAATTGTTAGGGATTGATTACGTTATTCCCGATTATTCATATTTAGTTAAGAACCAAGATAAGATTAAAGGCCTTTTTGTCACACATGGTCATGAAGACCATATCGGAGGCATCCCATATTTATTAAAGCAAATCAACATTCCCATCTATGGAGGGAAACTAGCGCTCGGACTTATTCGTAATAAATTAGAAGAGCATGGTTTAGTTCGACAAACAAAAATGCATGAAATTAAAGAGGAAGATGTCATCAAGTTTCGCAAAACATCTGTTTCCTTTTTCCGGACGACACATAGTATTCCGGACTCTTATGGAATTGTTGTAAAAACTCCTCCAGGGCAAATCGTCCATACTGGCGATTTTAAATTTGACTTTACACCTGTAGGCGAACCGGCAAACTTAACAAAGATGGCTGAAATCGGCAAAGAAGGAGTTCTATGCCTTTTATCTGACAGTACAAATGCAGAGGTCCCTGACTTTACAATGTCCGAAAGACGTGTAGGAGATAACATCCATGATATTTTCCGAAAAGTGGATGGAAGAGTTATCTTTGCTACGTTCGCTTCTAATATCCATCGACTTCAACAAGTCACAGAAGCAGCCGTTGCAAACGGAAGAAAAATTGCTGTGTTCGGTCGTAGTATGGAGGCAGCCATTTTAATCGGACAAGACCTTGGCTACATCCGTGCGCCCAAAGATACATTTATTGAGACTCAACAAATTAACCGACTTCCAGCAAACGAAGTAACCATCCTTTGTACTGGAAGCCAAGGAGAACCAATGGCAGCCCTCTCAAGAATTGCCAATGGTACACATCGGCAAATTCAAATTATCCCTGGAGATACCGTCGTTTTCTCATCTTCACCGATTCCTGGCAATACTTTAAGCGTAAACAGAACAATTAATTTGCTTTCCCGCGCAGGAGCAGAAGTCATTCATGGAAAATTAAGCGACATCCACACTTCTGGACATGGGGGCCAAGAGGAACAAAAATTAATGTTGCGTCTAATTAAACCGAAATTCTTTATGCCGATTCACGGAGAATTTAGAATGCAAAAAACACATGCTAGGCTTGCTACTGACTGTGGAGTACCCGAGGAGAATTGCTTTATCATGGATAATGGTGAAGTGCTTGCTCTAGGAGAAAATGAGGCACAAGTTGCAGGAAAAATCCCGTCAGGATCTGTCTATATTGATGGGAGCGGGATTGGTGATATCGGAAATATCGTCCTTCGCGACCGACGAATTCTATCTGAAGAGGGGCTAGTCGTAGTTGTTGTCAGCATCAATATGAAAGAATTTAAGATCGCATCAGGTCCTGACCTGATTTCTCGCGGTTTTGTTTATATGAGAGAATCTGGAGATTTGATTAATGATGCTCAAAGCCTTATATCCAAGCACTTGAATAAAGTGATGGAGCGTCGGACAACACAATGGTCAGAGATTAAAAATGAAATTACAGATACTTTAGCTCCATTCCTTTACGAGAAAACAAAACGCCGTCCAATGATCTTACCGATTATTATGGAAGTGTAAAAACAAACCTGCTACTAGAAATTAAGTAGCAGGTTTTTCACTTCTCTATAAGGCCTTTTTTTCAAAACGATTAATATCCGTATCCGCACCAATGATAATTAAAATATCGTCAGCCTGAATGACTTCATCCGCCTGTGGTGAAACAAGGATTTCATTTTTCCTTTTAATCGCTACAATATTAATCCCGAATTTAGCGCGAATATCTAAGTCAAGAATTGAATTTCCATCGAGTCGTTGACTCGCAACGATTTCCGCAATACTATGCTCGTCAGAAAGCTCCAAATAGTCGAGGACATTATTGGAAACCATATTATGGGCAATTCTTTTACCCATATCTCGTTCAGGGTGAACAACAAAATCTGCCCCGATTTTCAATAAAACTTTTTCATGATAATCATTTTGTGCCTTTGCAGTAACCTTTTTAACTCCTAACTCCTTTAACATAAGGGTTGTCAAAATACTAGCATGTAAATCATCGCCAATCGCTACGATTACATGGTCAAAATTTCGAATGCCTAAGTCCTTTAATACCTTTTCATCTGTTGTATCTGCACACACAGCATGTGAAGCAATTGAGGCGAATTTTTGCACACGATCAACATCATTATCTATAGCAAGTACAGACATGTCCTGTTCGGCCAGTTCTTGGCAAATACTCCCACCAAACCGTCCTAGGCCGATGACAGCAAACTCTTTCTTCATACTGTTTCCCCCTAAAAATAGCTTCTCTCTTATTTTATCATAACCGATTCACATAGTATGTTACTAGATTAACAAGCTTTCACGAGTCATTAAAAAAAACACCCTTAAAGCCATTCTAGAACGAGAAACCTGACCAACTTCTGGTCAGGTTTCTATCATTTAGCGCAGATTACAGTCTGTTGATTAGCGTATTATTCCTCAGTTACATTCCTTTATATTGAATATATTTTATTAATAACGTAATCGCAGTTTCAATTGCTCCCTCATTTGGTTGTAGTTTCGAGTGATGCAGCCCATAACCTGAATCTACTCCAAGCCAAAACATAAACCCTGGAATTTCCTTTAACATAAATCCAAAATCTTCTCCTGTCATCGCTTCTTTACATCTAATCGCATCAACATTTTCAATGTTTTTGACAAATTCGAAAAATTCCTTTGTTAAGGATGGGTCATTGTACACTTGATGATACATCGCACCGAAATCAACGGTAGCTTTACACTCATAGCCAACCTCTATGCCCTCGACAAGGGATAAGATTCGTTTCTTTACCTTCATCATGGACTCTAGTGAAAGAGTTCGAACCGTTCCCTCAATTCGAGCTGTTTCAGCAATAATGTTTTGCACTGTTCCCCCAGTTATTTTCCCGACTGTAACCACAGCACTGTCAAGAGGATCGACATTACGAGCAACAATTGTTTGTAATTGAGTGACTAAACTGCATGCCGCAATAATCATATCATTCGTATGATGGGGATAGGCTGCGTGACCGCCTTTTCCTTTCAAATCAACGAACAGTTCGGAAGTATTTGCAAATAATAGACCTTCCTTCAATGCAATCGTTCCCACCGGATACTCTGGTGCAATGTGAAGGCCTAAGATAACATCAGGCTTCCATTCCTGCATTATAGTTGACTGGAGCATCGGTTCAGCTCCCCCAGGACCTTCCTCTGCTGGCTGAAAAATGAATAATAAATGATCATCTACTGGATATTCCGCAAAGTGCGATATCAGTCCTAAAGCAATCGTCATATGAAAATCATGGCCACAGGCATGCATTCGACCTTCATGTGTAGATTTAAAATCATATTCGGTTTCTTCCGTGATCGGTAGGCCATCAATATCTGCACGATACCCGATTGTTTTTTTAGGATTTAACCCATTAACTTTCACAAAAATGCCTGTTTCCCATGTTTTTATTTCAAGCCGTTCTTGAGGCAAACTTTTTATGTATCGGAGTATATATTCCTGCGTTTTAAACTCTTGAAAACCTAACTCTGGAATCATATGAAGGTCTCTTCTTATTTGTACAAACCTCTCCATGCTGGAAACCCCCTCGTTCAGTCAATATGAAAGCGCGGTATTAATCCACTCTTTTCCCATACATGATTTTTTATAATTCACGAAGTTCTTGTTTAATTTCTGTCTTCGATTTCGTTTTTTCATCAATCTCTTTAATAACGCGAGCCGGTGTTCCAGCAACAACCGTATATGGTGGAACATCGTTAATAACAATCGCCCCAGCAGCTACTACTGCACCTTTTCCAACTGTAATACCTTCAAGCACAACTGCATTTGCCCCGATAACAACATCATCTTCTACGATTACAGGCTTGGCTGATGGTGGTTCAATTACCCCTGCTAAAACGGTTCCTGCACCAATATGACAGTTCTTCCCGACAATAGCTCGTCCACCAAGAACGACATTCATATCAATCATAGTACCTTCGCCAATAACAGCCCCAATATTAATCGAAGCACCCATCATAATTACTGCATTGTCACCAATTTCAACCTGGTCACGAATAATCGCCCCTGGCTCGATTCGCGCTTTGATGTTTTTTATATCCAATAAAGGAATGGCTGAATTTCGACAATCATTTTCAATCACATACTCGTCAATTTTCGCTTGATTGTTTTCAAGTACTCGATTTAACTCAGACCATTCACCGAATACAACACCTACATTCCCATTAATAAACGTTTTCGCACTCGGACCGAAATCGATTCCTTCCAAATCTCCTTTAACATAAACCTTTACAGGTGTTGATTTTTTACTATTTTGAATATAAGTAATAATTTCGTTTGCATCCATCATTTTCATCGGTTTTTCCCTCCAACAAGTACGTATTTTCACTAAAAATCCATTTACCAAACTACGGTACGTAAAACAAGAAAATTACATAAACAATCAGTTTGATTCTTCAATATGTTCCTTCATAATCTCAATAAATGCCTGTACCTGTTTTAGTTGAAATGCTGATTCATAGCCAATTAACCATGTTTCTCGTTTGAGAGCTTTTCCCTGTTCATCAAGAAGCGGAATTTTAAAAATATCTCCGTCTTCCATTCCATTTAGCGTAATCTCAGGGAGAATCGCATAACCGATTCCATTCAATGTCATTTGCTTACATGTTTCGATTTGGTCAACAATAATCGTTCGTTTTGGAGCATGTTGAAAAGTTCTCATCCACCATTCTTGAATTTCTTGATAATAATTTGAATCACTTTTAAATTGGATGAACGGCCGATCTGTTTCTAAAATTTGTTCTGGCTTCGTCATTTCAGTATCTACAAAGAAAAGACAATCCTTAAATAAATGGAATTTGACTCCCTTCCAATCAGGTGTCCCACGGATAATTCCTATATGTGCTTCTCCCTCATAGAGAGCTTTAGCGATTTCACTACTCCAACCCGTTATTAAAGAGATTTTCGCCTGTGGGTATCGATTAACAAATTTCTTCAATACTTGCGGAAGCCAATTTTGGCCAACAATTGATGCAACTGCAATTTTAAGCGTCCCATTGATTTCTGAATCTAAAGCAGAGATCGCTTCACGAACTTTTTCTTCCTTCCCAATCATCTCATTTGCAAACTCGATAACTATTTCACCAGCTGGTGTTAAAGTTAACCCTTTCTGCGAACGAATGAACAACTTTGTCCCCCATTCCTTTTCAATTGTCTGTAAACGTTGTGACAAAGCTGGCTGAGAAACAAAAAGTCGTTCAGCAGCTTTTCTCATATTCATTTCTTGAGCAAGAATCGAGAGCAGTTGAATTTCTGAAAGCGAAGACATATGGAACACCTCGTTACAAAACCTGTCTATGCAGTTTTATTAGTCTTTTTTTGGTAAAAATAAAATAAGCAACAAACTTACAATTGCAAAGAATAGGACGACAAGATACACCGTATGTAAAGAGCTTGTAAGGGCGTCCTGCAATTGAAGTTTCATCTCTGGTGACAATTGATTCCGCTGACTTTCACCTAATAGTGAATTGATGGAGTCAAGGGACATTTCATTATTCCCTAAATCAGCTTGGCTAGATAATTTGTTTTGAATACTGCTATTTAAAACTCCTCCTAACAAAGCTGCTCCAATTGTATTCCCTAAATTCCTCATAAAGGAGTTACTCGCAGTAGCAGCTCCACGCTGTTCCCAGGAAACAGTGCTTTGGATGGAGACAATAAACGCGGTCGTTGTCAGCCCCATACCTACACCAATTACGAATGAACCCACAGCTGCCCATAGAGGACCCGCAGCCGGAGATAGAGTAGCAAATATTAAACTCCCAAGAATTAACGAACCTCCTCCAAAGAGAGAAGTCATTCGCAAGCCAATCTTTAAAAGCAGTTTTCCAGAAAACGTAGCAGCAATCGGCCATCCAATTGACATCGCTGTCAACGTAAAACCTGCAACTATCGGCGACCTTTCCATGACACCTTGTACAAAAGCAGGCAGAAAGCTGGAAATACCAATTAAGATAATCCCTGTTACAAGTGACGTGAGGTTTGCAACGAGGATTGAGCGCTCTCGCCAAATACTAAATGGCATCATCGGTTCCGCAGCCCTTTGTTCATTTAAAACAAATAAAACAATGGCAATGATACTAGCTAGAACAAGAACGATTCCTAAAGAAGAAGTCCAGTCGATATTCACTCCCCCCTCAACAAGGAGAATCATCAATGTGCTAACCGCTATCGTTAAGAGAATCGCTCCCGAGTAATCAATTCTATGTTTTTTCTTTTCCACGTTTTCATATAAGAAAAAACAAATTCCTGCAATCGCAAGAAACCCAAGAGGGATATTAATCCAAAAAACATATCTCCAGCTTACATACTCTACTAAGAGGCCACCAATAGCTGGACCAGAGATAGCGGAAATTCCCCAAACGCTCGATAAATATCCTTGAATCTTTGCTCGTTCTTCTTTAGAATATATATCCCCTACAATTGTTGTCGCAATGGGCATCACAGCACCCGCACCAAATCCTTGAATAAAACGAAACAAAACGAGCATCTCCATAGACTGAGCGAACCCACATAGAACAGAGCCAATCAAGAAGATTGTTATCCCAAAAATAAGAATTGGTTTTCTTCCGAATAAATCCGCAAGTTTCCCGTAAATTAGTACTGTAACTGCATTCATCAATAAATATGCTGAGAAGACCCAGCTATATAAAGAGAATCCACCTAAGTCACCAACTATTTCGGGCATTGCCGTCGATACAATTGTCGCCTCAATCGCTCCCATAAATGTCGCCAACATAATGGCTGCTAATACGAGCGGTCGGTTCGTCTGGCGACCATCGCGTTGCGGTTGAGGAGTTCTTGAATCTTCCTTCATACCCTCTCCCCCTATGTATGTTAAAACTATAGCCACCGGCGACCCGGGAGGCTTGGTTTTATAATTGCTTTAAAACAGCCCTTCTTGTTAATATCCCTTCAAAAAAACCATTTTTGTCTTCAACACAAACAAAAGGATGATCAACAAGATAACTTAAGGAAGATTGGAGGGTAGATTCAATTCTTATTCTTGGGATATCCTTATTCATAACCTCTTCGACTCGTTTTTTTTCTAAAAGCTCAAACTCTATTCTTTCAAGACCTAAAATCGAGTCCATAATAATCGGTGTGCTTATTAAACCGTGCAAACGATAATGAGGATCCAACACAGGAATGGCTGTATATCCACTTCTTGTTAACACCAACAATGCATGTTCAAGGCTATTCCCAATCTGAACATGGGCAACTCTTTCAGAGGGGACGATAACATCTTTTATATTTATTTGTAAAAATCCATCACTCTGCAAACTAAACATTTACAAAAACTCCCTAGTATTCATTTCTATCCTTCCTATTTTATCATAACTCAACGTATTTTGCTGAAATTGCCTATCATTTATACCTAAATAAAAAGAGCCCTTTTAGGGGCCCTTTATTGAATTAAATCAAAAATTTCAATTGTAATCATATCGATATTATCAAATTGATATTTTTTTGGCTTATCTTTTTCATTGTATACCTCAAGCTCATACGTTTCTGTTTTGGGATGAAATGTAACTTGACATTTACGGTCACCATTCACCTCAAAAAACCGTTGGGCAGGTTCACCATTTTCGGCTTGTTCTTGTAAACTTTTCAACCTTGTAATAATACCTTGAAGTTGTGACATAGCTATTCCTCTCCTTTCTAACAACACTATTCGTTAACACTAGGTTTTACTTTAGACATGATTCTATCCAATCGAAATAAATTCTGAATCTTCTCCGGTTTATTCCTTTACATGCCAATATTAACAGAATAAAATAATGTGAGGCATTTGTACAAGCAAAAGCTTACGAAAGGTGTGAAATAAATTGAAAAAACCGGTCCAATTAACCGAAAAAGTTCACTTAATTGATGGCTTCGATTTAGGAGTGGAAGAGAGAACAGGTTCATATGTATTATTGGAACAAGATTTAACGATCATCGAAACGTCAGCAAGTCCCTCTGTCCCTCATATTTTAAATGGTCTAAAAGAATTAGGTTTGGCTCTAGAAGAAGTAAAGAATATTATCGTTACTCATATTCATCTTGATCATTCCGGGGGAGCTGGTCTGCTTCTAACACACTGTCCCAACGCAACAGTATTTGTTCACTCTAAAGGAGCAAGGCATCTTGCAGACCCCTCTAGACTGATTGCAAGCGCAAAGACGGTTTATGGTGAAGATTTCGACAGCTTATTTAACCCAATTCTTCCAATACCAGAAGATCGACTAGTAATAAAGAACGATGGAGATACGCTGGAAATTGGTGCGAATTGTTCCCTGACTTTTTTCGACACCCCTGGACACGCGAATCATCACTTCAGTATTTATCATTCAGGAGTTAATGGAATCTTCACTGGAGATACATCGGGGATTTATTATCCACAGCTACATCGAAAAGGGATTGAATTTTATTTACCTACAACCTCCCCGAACCAATTTGATCCAGACAAAATGTTAACTTCAATTGAAAAGTATAAAAGACAGGCTGTTGATCGTATTTTTTTTGGACATTACGGAATGTCCGAGAACCCACAAGAAGTTTTCAAACAGGTTGAAGCATGGCTTGAGGTCTTTGTTGCAGAAGCCAAGGTTGCATATACTGAAGGAAGTGATTTTGACAATAAAACAGAGATCGCATCTAAACGTATTTTAGAAAAAATCCAAAAGGAGTTACAGATAAGAGGAGTACACGATAAAGATCCGATTTATAAAATCCTTTCTCTCGATGTACAAGTAAGCGCAATGGGTCTCATCGATTACTTAACCAAGAAAAATACTTAATGGAGGAACGATTATGGCAGAAATTATTGTTTATACACAAGACGAATGCCCTCCTTGTAAAATCGTGAAAATGTATTTAAACGACCAAAAGATTTCATTCAACGAGAAAAACATCACCAATGACGCAGACGCCCGTAACGAGTTAATTCATACGTATCAATCCTCCTCAACACCCACTGTAATTATCGGCAACGAAGTGATTACCGGTTTTGACCTCGAGCGATTGGAAAAAGTACTTAAACAGAAGTAGACTCCTAAAAACGACCTCAATTGAGGTCGTTTTTAGAGGGTGTTTTAACTTAGAACAAACCTTCCCGATTATATAAATAAGAAGAAGCAAGGTCGATAAACAGGAAATGGTTTTTATCAATTGGTAAACAAAAGGTTCTGATGTGCTCCCCGGTCTCAATGTCATTATATCGGTCGGAAAGAATGCCTTTTTTTTCATTTCTCATTTTAATAATATTCTCAAGAAAATAAGGACGCCAGCTCCAATTTTTCTCCTGATATTCTGGCTGAGAAATCCAATCATATCCTTGCTTAAATATATTAGGGGATTTTTGAAACCCATCTTCATCGCAAATGTACATTCTAAAAGCCATCTCATCCAATTCCAATGCCAGTTGTTCTAATAACAGAGTATAATCCTGGAGTTTACGATGGCGATTTAAGGATTCTTGAACCTTGACGTCAAATTCTTCCTGTAATGAAAATAAGTTCTCAAGCTTTTTCTTTTCTGATAAGATAAATTCATGGCATTCTTGCCTTAACCGGTTCTTTAATACGTCTCGTTCAACAAACTTACTCTGTGGCTCCATCAAATAGAACCCTTGGTAATACCGTCCACCATTTCTCCAAGCATATTGGAGTTGATAAGCAGTTTCAATATTTTCAAACAATAGCATCGACCCGATTTTCCGGGCAAGCATGGAAAGCGAAAATAAAATATTTTGATAAGCAGGTCCTGTCGCTGTAGACTTTAGCGCCTGAAGATCGACTTTTAAAATATCTGGCTCCAGTTGAATAATTCGATCTAAATGACTACTATCATTTCCCATCTTATCAATGGCTAGTTTAAAACCATACGTACGGTAATAACGCAAAAGATGGTCTAAATCTTCTAAATCACCATCTGAATTGCGTTCAGACACTTCAAAAACAATTTGATTCGGACTTAAGCCCTTTTCTTTAAAGGATAAGATCAGCTTAACTAGCTTCTCATCCGCATCGTGGATCAATAAATCCGCATCGCGATTAATAAATAAAAGGATATCTTTTTCATAAGGAATGGCGGTAGAAAAGGCTTTTTCGAGTACCGCTAAATCCACTTCTAACCGGTATTCATCTGGAATTTCTTTATCCTGAAAGAACGGGCCCAGACTAATAGGTCCATTTTTCGTAATATACCTGCCCAGGAGTTCATAAGCAATTACCCGATGTTCATCCGCACTAAAGATTGGTTGAAAATAAGGGATAACATTATCTAAATCTGTTAGAATTTCTAAAGGATCCATTTTTCCCTCTCCCTGAATCACTTTTTTAAGCAGCTTTCAACTGCTAGTTACTCGTATAAAAACCATTTTACCACTGGATTCTTTTTCCATAAAGTGCCTTTATGCTTCATTTTTATATACAAGTTTGACAGTATTAAGAAATTTTTTGTATAGGTTGGTAATAGTATGCCAAAGAAAATCTCAAGAAAATCATTTTTAAAATATACATTTGGAAGCTTGTTTGCCCTAGCTGGAATTAGCACAGGCGGCTATTTTTATGCTCATGAAATTGAGCCAAGGATGCTCGATGTCACCCACCATAAAATCATTAATTCTGCGATTCCGCCCGCTTTCGATGGCTTTAAAATTGTTCAATTTAGTGACACACATATTGGATTTCACTATGACCTTAATCAATTCCAAAAACTTATTGCTAAAATCAATAATCTTGAACCAGATATAATCGTGTTCACAGGGGATTTAATGGATGACCCTAGTGATTTTAAGGAAACCGAGAAAATTTCGCGCAATTTAAGGGACTTAAACGCTAATTTCGGTAAGTTTGCTGTATATGGAAACCATGACCATGGCGGATACGGATCAGATATTTATCGAGATATTATTGAAAGTTCGGGTTTTTCACTTTTGGTTAATGAAGCTGAAAAAATCGAGCTCTTAAATGAAGCTTCAATCTATCTTCTTGGTGTCGATGATGCAATGCTTGGGAAGCCAAGTCTTGATGAAACAATAAAGAATATCCCAGAGAAATCATATAAGATTTTGTTATCACACGCTCCTGATTTAGCTTCTGCGGCGACTACATATAACATCGATTTTCAATTAAGTGGACACAGTCATGGCGGTCAAATACAGATTCCATTTTATGGCCCACTCGTGACTCCTCCCCAAGGAAAGAAGTACACGGAAGGCTTTTACTATTTAGGTGATGAGGACAAAGGATTGACTTTATATGTGAATCGAGGGCTTGGAACAACTAGGCTGCCATTCCGTTTTTTCTCAAAGCCTGAGCTAACATTGTTTACGCTGTCTGCACAGGTGTAAATACAGAAATTTATCGGTTATTCATAAACTTTTTCGGGAAATTTCAAATGTACTAATCAATATGCCCATTTTTTGTTTTTTTCTAGAATAAAACAGGGTATAATATTTGTATAACCCCGTACTTTGAAAGGAGTTTCTAAATTTGAACAGCGAACGGAACAGGTACTCCCCATTAAGTCTAACTATTGAAAACCTCTCCCAAGCTATCTACATTGTCAACCGACATGCAAAAACTGCCCCTAACCCAAAATTTTTATATCACCTTAAACATGAAGCATTGTTAAAGCTGGTTAGGGAAGGAAAGGCAAAAAAAATAGGACTACATTTTTCAAGAAACCCAAAATTAAGCCAGCAGCAGTCAGACGTACTCATTGTTTGCGGCGAATATTCTTTTCACATTCCACCAACCAAAAGTGACTTTGATGTTCTCCCTCATTTAGGGAAATTGGATAGCGCAATCCGAAATCCTAAAGCTAAAATTTCGTTAGCACAGGCAAAGACACTTCTTCTCCAATTCACCGGAATTAAGGAAGATCAGCCGCCCCGCTCGTTTAAAAGGAAAAAACAATACGAAAAACCAGTATTTAAAAAACTAGGGGAAAGTTATTTTTAAGACTCCCCTCTTTTTAAAATTCTGACATTAACCTATATGATCCAGGCATACAGCCTGGTCTTTTTATTTTTCATGCCCCTTCTTCATGGTAAAATGGAAATAACTTAAAGAAGGAGCACTAAAAAGTGGATCATTTAATTAATCATAAAGTAAAAGAAATTGAAATATCGGGCATTAGAAAATTTTTCAACTTAGTAGCAGATGTAGAGGGGATGATTTCACTTACAATCGGACAACCAGATTTTCCTACACCGGAACATGTGAAACGTGCTGCGAAAAAGGGAATTGATAAAAACAAAACAACTTATACGCATAATGCAGGGTTCCTGGAACTAAGGAAAGCCGCTGCCAATTTTTACATAGAAAAGTACGGAATCCCTTATTTACCGGAATCTGAAGTGATTATTACATCAGGAGCAAGTGAAGCAATTGATATCGTTTTTAGAACCATTCTTGAACCTGGTGTGGAGGTTATTCTCCCTGGACCTGTTTATCCAGGATACGAGCCGCTCATCAAACTTTGCGGTGCTCAACCAGTATATGCAGATATTACCGAAAACGATTTCCGTTTCACAGCCAACATTATTAAACAATATATAACTGACAAAACAAGATGTATTGTCCTCCCTTATCCATCGAACCCAACCGGTGTCAGTCTGACCGGACCTGAATTAGAGGAAATTGCCAAACTAGTCAAGGGAAAGGATATTTTTATTCTAGCTGATGAAATTTATAGTGAACTCGCTTACGATCACCGTCATACTTCAATTGCCACCTTTCTTCGTGAGCAAACAATTGTCATTAATGGCTTATCCAAATCCCATTCGATGACAGGATGGAGAATTGGTATGTTGTTTGCTCCTGAATATGTGACGAAGCACCTTTTAAAAGTTCATCAATATAACGTAACCTGTGCTTCTTCCGTTTCACAAGTTGCTGCCATTGAAGCCTTAACGACAGGGATTGATGATGCTGAATATATGAAAGTGGAGTATATGAAACGCCGGGACTATGTTTATTCTCGTTTGATTGATATGGACCTTGAAGTTATTAAGCCAGATGGAGCCTTTTATTTCTTTGTGAAAGTCCCTTTACCAAATAAATCTTCTTTTGGTTTTGCTCTTGATCTTGTAGAAGAGGAAAAGGTCGCTGTCGTTCCTGGAAGTGCCTTTTCTATTTTAGGTGAAGGCTATTTCCGCCTTTCCTATGCTTATTCGATTGAAACACTGACAGAGGGTCTAAACCGGCTAGAAAATTACATAAAGAAAACTCGCCGATTGGCGAGCCCCTAAGGGCGAAGACAGAGGCGTAGTTGCCCTTATGCGTTAGGAAAGTATAAATTGAAAAATTTATACTTTCCTATTAGCTTAAAAAGACCGCTCCGAAATAGGAGCGGTTTTGTTCGTTAATCCCAATATTTATAAAGCGCTTGTGTACCAAGATCGCCATAACCAGTTGCTTGTAACTTTTTATATAATGAATGTGCTAGACTCAATCCCGGCATCTCCAACCCCATTTTTTCCGCTTCCTCGAGGGCAATTCCCATATCTTTAATAAAATGTTTAATCATAAAACCTGGTTCAAAATCCTCATTAATTACTCTTGGGGCTAAATTAGACAACGACCAACTTCCAGCGGCACCGGTTGTGATTGTTTGTAAGACTGAGTCTGGGTCTAACCCAGCTTTCTCAGCATACACAATGGCTTCAATCACCCCAATCATATTGGAAGCAATTGTAATTTGATTACACATTTTCGTGTGCTGACCTGCACCAGCTTTCCCTTGCAAAATAATATTCGAACCTAACGTATTTAGAATTGGTTCTACTTTTTGGTATGCTTCCTGATCCCCGCCAACCATTATTGCAAGCTTCGCTTCCCTTGCACCGATATCTCCACCTGATACTGGAGCATCGAGTGCATACATGCCTTTCTTGCTTGCCTCTTCATAAATTTTCCCGGCTAGACTCGGAGTAGATGTTGTCATATCAATTAAGTATGTATCTTTTCGTCCATTTGTTACAAGACCATTCTCGCCTAGATAGACTTCTTCCACATCGGAAGGAAACCCGATAATGGTAATTATGACGTTTGCTTTTTGCGCGATTTCTTTCGGTGTATTTGCCCATTTTGCACCTTGATTAACTAACTCTTGGGCTTTTTCTTTCGTTCTCGTAAAAACATAAAGTGGGTAGCCTGCTTTTAATAAGTGACCTGCCATGCTTTTCCCCATAACACCTGTCCCGATAAACCCGATGACAGTATTTTCTTTTGTAAGCATTCAATCACCCCGTCTATTTAGATTGATTTCACCATTCCTCCATCAACTAAAAACGAACTGCCTGTCATATATGAATTGGCACTTGATGAAAGGAAAACAACAACTTTAGCAAATTCTTCCGGTTCTCCATATCGCTTCAATGGAATGGAATTTTTAGCCTTTTGTTCAACCTGTTCTCTAGAAACATTCAGCTGTTTCGCCGTTACATCATCTAAATGTTTGACACGATCCGTTCCAAACCTTCCTGGTGCAACCGTATTAATTAAAATGTTGTATTGCGCAAGTTCTTCTGAGAGCGTCTTCGTTAAACCGACAATCCCTGTTCTGAGTGTATTCGATAAAACCAATCCAGGAATCGGTTCTTTAATAGAGGACGAAGCAATATTAATAATTCTCCCACCATTTATTTTTAAGTACGGCAACGCTTCACGAATTAACCGAATATATGACAGCAAATTCAATTCAAATGCCTGTTGCCACTCGTCGTCAGATATTGCCTCGAACTTTCCTGCTGGAGGTCCACCAGCATTATTTACGAGAATATCAATGCCCCCATACGTATCTATCGCAGTAGCGATTAAATCTTTAATATCATTGACATTTGTAATATCTGTCTGCTTAAATGCTACCGAACCAAAAGCTTCCAATTCATTAGCAACACGTTTTAACTTTTCTTCATCTCTCCCAGAGATGATTACTTTTACTCCTTCTTTTAACAATTCCTCAGCAATTGCCTTGCCAAGTCCTTGGCTTGAAGCCGCTACGACAGCTACCTTCCCCTTAAGCTGTAAATCCATACGCTTTTCCCTCCTTTTGTATATTTTTATTATAAAGTCTTCTAGTTTGCATTTCATTGATTTTGAATAAAAAAAAGCCGACTGTATGAAAACAGTCGACTAAGATTGGGGGAAAATGAGAATGATTAACTTATCACTATTGTTACCAAAGTGCTTATTAATTTATACCCAATAAACTAAATTTAAAACAAAAGTTCTTTTTACATTTTTATTACAAAGACAGGACCGAATTTACCTATAAGAAGACTCAACTCATTGCTATACTAAACCTTCCTTTGTTAAAGTCTCTTCGAGCGTTTTCATTGCATCTTCGGAATCACTACCTTCAGTTAAAATCGTGATTTCTGCACCTTGCCCTACCCCTAGGGACATAACGCCCATAATTGATTTTAAATTTACCTTTTTATCTTTGTACTTAAGGTGTATTTCCGAATCAAATTTGCTAGCAGCCTGAACTAATAAAGTGGCTGGACGCGCATGAATTCCTGTTTTAGCAATTACTTTAAATCTTTGTTCTGCCATTGATCAATCAGTCTCCTTTTGAATCGTAAATAAATAAGCATTCGTGGAAATGATAATGCTCGCAAAAGACTCTTTTCACAACAAATTCCCACTAACCTTATTGGTAGCTTACCCAATTTCACGTCAAAAAGAGTCATTTTTGCAGAAAATTAACTGCGGGGACTTTTCGTATATTTATAAACAACATCTCCTCCACGTTGAGCAATACCCTGAAAATGTTTGAAATCCTCTCTATTTATCAATACATTTCTAACAGGTAGGAAGTCGATTTTCGGTACGTAGAATTCCTCTATCGTTCCATTTTTTAATTGTTCTAATGCAGCGGTTATATCCTCTCGGTTCATTGAATCTCCTCCATGTTATTTAATGCTATGACACAGCATTAATATTAGTTAATTGTTAACGTTATTAAAACGTTTACAAAAAAACATTGAATATGTTGGGAATTTTAGATATGGTAGTAATAATTTCACCACAATTGTTTATACATTTTATATAATAGTATAATTTATTAAATTGTGGAAAACTACAGTCGATTGGGGCGAAGTTCTTTGAGAAAAGCAGAAGTAGGGAATGTAATCGTATTCAGAGATGGACTAACGGGAATTGTCGAGAAAGTGAATGAAAATTCCGTCATCGTCGATTTAACCTATATGGACAATTACCAGGACCTCGAATTAGGACAAAGAACCGTTATTAATCATAAAAATTATACTATTATTAAAGAAGCAGCACTGCAATAGTTACGAAAATCTTAAACTGAAAAATTTCTTTCCAGCCAATTCATTGCAGAATAATATTAACAAAAAGCACGATTATTGCTACAATAAACCTTGGTGCTGGAAAGGAGTTGCTTAATGAAAAAGATAATAACCGATTGGCGATTAATCTTCGGATATTTATTGGCTCATCCATTGATCTTCTTTTCCTTTGATGAAAGAAAAGTATTTTGGTATTTATTCACTGCAACAATGCTTATCTTGATTAGCTATGCAATTATTCATGAGGAATTTGAAATTAACCAATCGTTATGGAATGATATACTATTTGGTTTGCTAACAGGTGTTGGTCTTTTTTTAGTCTTTTGGCTAGGAAATCTATTGATTCATTTATTTAAACTTCCATTAGGAGGGCAAGTAAGCAGGCTATTTAATCAGTTATCGCCAGATACGATTTGGCATTATCTTATTCTAATCATTATTCTTGCTCCTGGAGAAGAAATTTTTTGGCGTGGGTTTATTCAAAAAAGGATTTTAAGATATACAGGCGTTTGGACAAGCATTGTACTTTCCACCCTTTTATATGCATCTGTTCAACTGTACTCCGGTCAATTTATCCTCGTTATTGCAGCGTTAGTTGGCGGAATTGTTTGGAGTGCTTTATATGCTTGGAAACGAAGTATTCGACTTGTCATCGTTTCTCATATCGCTTTTGATTTACTTTTATTTGCACTTTTACCATTATACTAAGATTAAAAGCGCAAGCGCCTTGGTCAGCTCCGACAAGCGCTGGAGCTGGATGCAAAAATCAAAAGAGCAGGGCAACCATGTTGGAATTTGCCCTACTCTTTTACTTTCCTTCTTTGACACTTAAAAATAATAGACGGATAAATTCCGCTTAATTAGCAAATATCATTAAAAATCGAGTAAATAAACGGAGAGATTCCGTCTATTTACTCGATTAACGTAAAAATGAGGGATTTTTAGTTGCATAAGCGGAAAACCTCCCCTTATATCCCCCAAAACGAACTCCATTCTCCATTTAACCGGAAAATCTCCGCTTATTTTACTATCGCTAGTTACTCAATGAAGGACAAGCCTTCTATTTATGAGAATCGAAGTGCTAAAATCGTTGAGATTCATGAAATTTGTTGTTTAGCCCCCCTAAAGAGAACCCGTTATGCTCCTTTTTCTAATCTTTTTTAGAATCAGCCTCACTATTAAGTGGTTTCATCCATAATAAGATGATAAAAATTAAGCTTATATTCCCAAATAACGGATATAAGTATGCTAATAATGTACTATAATCAATCTGACTAATTAAATAACATACGATAAAAATACTAATGACAATAAGTACACTAGGAATCGGCAAGTATTTTTTGATTTGTCTTTCAAGACCAAAAATATTCCCGATAATAGAAGTGAAAATTTCTCCATAAATGATTAATATGAAGACTCCATACAATCCAGCTGCAAGATTTTTCATTATCGTTGCCATTGGGATCTCATAGGACTCCAATTCTGGAAGCATCACTAATGTAAAGTGCCCTGCTAAAAGAACAATCGTTAAAGCAATTCCTCCAAGAATTCCTCCCCATTTCACTGTTTTATCATCTTTAATCTCAGCTGCAACTGGAACTAAAACGGCTTGAGACAAAGAGAGATTGAATGCAGTGTATGTAAATGGGGCAATAACTGATTTCCACCCATCCTCAGCAGCAGGAATATAAAGTGCCTGCTGGGAAAAATTTGGAAGTTTAGCGGACAAAAAAAGTAAAATAAAACTAAATACAATCATCATTGGAACAACAAATGAATTTACTGCAAACAACCCTTTTATTCCTATGATCATTACTAAAACGGAAAGACCAATCGTAATGATAATTCCTATGTTTTTAGAGATTCCAAGCTGTTCCTCAAAAACGGCTCCGGCTCCTGATAACATCACTCCACAAACCCCTAAGAGCATGACTAACATAATTATATTAATGATTCTACCGAGCACTTTTCCAAATAAATGTTCATTAAACTGTTCATATGATCTCGCACCAATTTGGGCGGAAATTCTCATTAACTTTGAACCCATAAAAATAAAAATATAACCACTCATCAAGATACCTAGCAAACCTATAAAACCAAATCGCGAAAAAAATTCAACGATTTCCCGTCCAGTTGCAAAACCGGCTCCGACAACCGTTCCCACATAGACGGCTGCAATTTGAAACGCGGCTCCCCAGTTTGTCCTCACCATCGCTCCCTCCCTTAATCCAAATATATGAGAATTAAGACAAACGATGACAAGCTTTTACGTAACGACGCTCTGGAAAAAATTTTCTAAGCAAACAACTTGAAAGTCAAAAAAGGTCAGATTATAATAACAACAAATAGGTCAAATATAGTCAAAGTCAAAGTCAAAGTTAAAATTATAGATAAGAGGGAGGAATTTAAATGCTTTGTCAAAAATGTCAAGGAAAACAAGCAACTATTCAATTCAAACTAAATATTAATGGCAGTCAAAAGCATTTAATACTTTGCCAAGACTGCTATAAAAAAGAACGTGAAAAAATTAGCAATCCATATTCTTCAGGGGTTTCTCCTTTTTCAGACAATGATCTTTCTGATCTCTTTAAAGCCTTTTCTGGACAACCTTCCAGCCCCACGGCTGAAAAAAACCAAAGCCACTCACAAATGATCAATGGGGGGAGTGGAAATGGCTTTATCGATCAACATGGAAGAAATTTAACAAACGCAGCAAAGGCTGGATTAATCGATCCAGTGATTGGCAGGGATGGAGAAATCAGTCGGGTTATTGAAATCCTTAACCGCCGAAATAAAAACAATCCTGTTTTAATTGGGGAACCTGGTGTCGGAAAAACCGCTATTGCCGAAGGATTTGCTTTGAAAATTGTTGAAGGTTTTGTTCCAAACAAACTAAAAAACAAAGAAGTCTATCTTCTTGATGTCGCTTCTCTCGTGGCCAATACAGGAATACGCGGACAATTTGAAGAAAGAATGAAGCAAATTCTTCATGAACTACAGCAACGTAAAAATATTATCCTATTCATTGATGAAATCCATCTGATTGTCGGTGCTGGGTCTGCTGAAGGGTCAATGGACGCAGGAAATATTTTAAAACCTGCTCTCGCTCGCGGGGAACTTCAATTGATTGGTGCCACTACTTTAAAAGAATACCGCCAAATTGAAAAAGATCCTGCTCTCGAAAGACGCTTTCAACCAATCCATGTTCATGAACCGAGTTTAGATAAAACAATTGAGATATTAGAAGGGTTAAAATCGAAATATGAAGATTATCACGAAGTAACTTTTTCGAAAGAAGCAATCAATGCCTGTGCCCATCTTTCAAATCGTTATATCCAAGATCGCTTTCTTCCAGACAAAGCTATTGATCTAATGGATGAAGCAGGTTCTAAGCTAAACTTAAAAACGGATTTCGCAGGGAAAGAAAAAATTGAAGAACGACTAGCAGTAATTTCTAAAGAAAAAGAAGCAGCTCTTGCGAGTGAAGAATATGAAAAAGCAGCCCAATTACGCGATGAAGAAATAATGCTTGAAAAAACGTTAAATTCAGGTACAAATCAATCCCGTCCTTTAGTAACTGTCGATCAAATTCAAAAACTAATTGAAAAGAAAACTGGAATTCCTGTTGGGAAATTACAAGAAGATGAACAAGGAAAGATGAAGTATTTAGCAGAAAACTTAGCAAATAAGGTCATCGGTCAAGATAAAGCTGTTATGAAGGTAGCAAAGGCGATCCGTCGAAGCAGAGCCGGACTTAAAGCAAAACAGCGACCAATCGGTTCCTTTCTTTTTGTCGGTCCGACTGGGGTCGGAAAAACGGAATTAACGAAGTCACTTGCAGAAGAACTCTTTGGATCAAAAGATGCAATGATTCGACTTGATATGAGTGAGTATATGGAAAAACATAGTGTTGCCAAAATTATCGGTTCCCCTCCTGGTTACGTCGGACATGAAGAAGCAGGGCAGTTAACCGAGAAGGTACGTCGGAATCCTTATAGCATTATTTTACTAGATGAAATTGAAAAGGCGCATTCAGATGTCCAACACATGTTTCTTCAAATCCTTGAAGATGGACGGTTGACCGATAGTCAAGGTCGTACGGTCAGCTTTAAAGATACCGTTATTATTATGACAAGCAACGCAGGCACCGGGCATAAATCAATTAAAGTGGGGTTTCATCAAAGTGATGCAGTCGATGAAGCGAATCTATTGGATTCACTCGGTCATTTCTTTAAACCGGAATTTTTAAACAGATTTGACAGTATCATTGAATTTAAATCGCTTGAGAAAAAACATCTTCTCCAAATTGTTGAACTAATGCTTATTGAACTTCAAGGATTGCTTTCAGAGCAAAAAGTTCAACTAGAAATTACAAATGAAGTAAAAGAAAAACTTGCGGAACTAGGTTACCATCCAGCTTTTGGAGCACGTCCGCTCCGTCGCGTCATTCAAGAGCAGCTCGAGGATAAAATTGCTGATTTTATTCTCGAGCGGTCAGATGCAGCAGTAAACTTAAAAGCTCAGCTTGAAAACAATCAAATTTTAATTGTTAATAGTTAGAAAGAGAAGCGCCAAGTGATTTTTACTTTTCACTGGGCGCTTTTATCCTGTTCATGATAGACTTTTATCAGCAACTGAGTTTAACCATGCTTCAATCTCACCAACTACCGAATTTACACAACCGTCTTCAAAAGGTGAAAGTAAATTCGCTTCTTTTACTAATTGTGTAAACGGCAAGCTTCCGCCAAGCTTGCACAATTTCATGTAATCCTCCCAAGCAGCCTCCTGGTTTTCCCTTAATCGTTTCCAAAATTGGAAGGCGCAAATTTGAGCCAATGTATAATCAATATAATAAAACGGCGAATTATAAATATGGCCCTGTCTTTGCCAGAAACCTCCCCCTTCAAGATAAGGATGACCAGCATAATCTTTATGAGGCAAATATTTCCCCTCGATTTTTCGCCATTGTCTTTTCCGTTCAGCTGGCTTTACATCTGGATTTTCATATACCCAATGCTGAAATTCATCAACCGCTACACCATATGGCAAGAACAGCAAGGCATCACTTAAATGAGAGAATTTATACTTTTCAACATCTTCTCCGAAAAACCGTTCCATCCATGGCCATGCAAAAAACTCCATACTCATTGAGTGAATTTCACACGCTTCATACGTCGGCCAGTAATATTCAGGAATGTCAAAATGGCGGCTGCAATAAACTTGAAAGGCATGACCAGCCTCATGAGTCAATACATCGATATCACCAGAGGTTCCATTAAAATTCGAAAAAATAAATGGAGCTTTGTAATCTTCAATAAACGTACAATAACCTCCTCCAGCTTTTCCAGTCTTGGCAACGAGATCCATTAGATGATTCTCAACCATAAAAGAGAAAAATTCTCCAGTTTCAGTAGAAAGTTCATTATACATTTTTTGCCCATTGGCTATAATCCACTCAGGGCTTCCTTTTGGCTTTGGATTTCCCGTTTGAAAATTAAATGGTTCGTCATAATAAGTTAAACGGTCCACTCCGATGCGTTCTCTTTGTCTTTCCTTTAACTTAGACGCCATCGGAACAATCGATTCTTCCACTTGCTTTCTAAATTTAGCAACCATTCCCGCATCATAATCTGTCCGGTTCAATCGATAATAAGCTAACTCGACAAAATTTCTAAATCCAAGTTTGTGGGCAATTTCTGTTCGGATATGAACCAATTGATCATATAGGGCATCAAATTTTTCATTGTGTTCCGCAAAAAAATCAAACTTAGCTTCTGATGCCTGTTTACGGGTTTCACGATCGTTAGCTTCGATAAATGAATCAAGTTGAGCCAAGGTCCGCTCCTGTCCTGCAAATGAAATTTTAGCGGATGCTACTAGCTTCGTATACTCTGTTGAAAGCTTGTTCTCTGTTTGCAATAATGGGACAATGGCTGGGTTGAATGTTTTCAACTGTGCTTCAGCAAGTGCAAATAGGTGACTCCCCCACTTGTCTTCAAGCTCAATCCGAAATGGGGACTGAAGCAACGCTTCATAATATTTTGTAATTAGTCCTTCTACCTTTGGCGCAAGTTCGTCCAAATAGTCTTGTTCTGTTTTATAAAATTCATCGTTCGTATTAATTGTATGACGGATATAACAAATATTAAACATTGTATCTGTTTCATTTCGTAAGCGGTTAATTTTGTTGATCACTTCACTCTGCTCTATCACTGATTCAGCTTTTTTAAACTCTTGCAGAGCCGTTTCGAACTGATTTTCCAATTCAGAAAAATCTGGGCGCTTATAAAGATACTCTTCAAACTTCATCTAATTTCCTCCAATTAAAAGAACTTTCCCGTAAGAAAAAAACGGTTAAAAAACCGTTTTTTAGTACTTACCTAACGATAGTCCAAGCTTTTTCAAAAGTTCGATTGCTGTTTGCTTTTCTTCAGCATCCAATACATTAATTAATTCATCAATTCGACTGCTATGATCAGGAAATATCTCTTTAATAAATCCTTCTCCCGCCTCGGTAATCTGTGCGTAGGTGACTCTTCGATCTTTTGGACAACCGACTCTTTTCAAAAAACCTTTTTTTTCTAATTTATCCACAACATAGGTGATACTTCCACTTGCTAATAAAATCTTATCGCCAATTTGCTGCAAAGGTTGATCGCCTTTATGATAAAGAAGCTCTAGCACTGCAAACTCAGTTGGGTTCAACCCTTTTTGTTGAATCACTTTATTCACTTCTTCATTTATTGCACGATAAGCCCTTGAGAGGACAATAAATAGTTTTAACGATTGATTTATTTGGTCATCATTCATCAGTCTTCATTCCTTTTAAGCCATTATTACTTAAAATTATATACGAATTCGCATGTTTTAAAAGCTTTTTCCCTATTTAGTTTTATAAAAATGAAAAATTTGTTAGCAAATAGCCCCATTCATCCTATATATGTTTTAAGCTTGAATGCTTTCAAACAGCTACTAAATTTTGTAAGATACATATATACTACATTTCGAGACTAGTAAAATTCAAAAGAAGAAGGGGATTATTTTGAATCAAAGTATTGCAGCTGCTCAGCCTATGCAAAAGAAGGAGGGAACGACCACCTATAGAATATTATTTATTATTGGCTTATGCCATTTGTTAAATGATTCCATTCAGGCAGTAATTCCAGCGATGTTCCCTGTTCTCGAAAAATCGATGGGTCTGACCTTCACTCAATTAGGATTTATTGCATTTTCTTTAAATATTGTCTCATCCATTATGCAGCCTTTTATCGGATATATAAGCGATAAAAAACCAATGCCTTACGCATTACCACTCGGTTTAACTTCAACAATGTTTGGGGTACTTGGACTTGCCTATGCTCCAAGCTTTGCCTGGATCATTATTTCTGTCTTATTTATCGGTCTTGGCTCAGCCATCTTCCATCCAGAAGGGTCACGAGTTGCCTATATGGCTGCTGGTCCGCGTAGAGGACTTGCTCAATCCATTTACCAGGTCGGTGGAAACTCTGGGCAAGCATTGGCTCCGATTATCACAGCCCTTATTCTTGTTCCATTCGGGCAAAGAGGAGCTGCCTTTTTTACCATCGTCGCTGCTATTGCTGTTGGATTACTCGTTTATATTGCCATTTGGTACAGTAGAAAACTTCAATTTGATCGTGTACAAACAAAGGTAAAAAAAGTCGTAAAACAGACGAATAACGCTATTACTAACTCAGTCAAAATAGCCCTGCTTCTTATCTTATTTTTAATTTTTGCTCGTTCTTGGTATATGTCCGGAATCACTAATTTTTATGCATTTTATGCGATAAACCATTATGGTCTTTCCATCAGGGAAGCGCAAATTTTTATTTTTGCCTTTCTAGCAGCTGGGGCAATTGGAACATTTTTTGGAGGGCCGCTTGCTGACCGCTTCGGGAGAAAGAGGATCATTTTCATTTCAATATTTGGAACTGCACCATTATCCTCTCTATTACCTTTTGTACCGCAAGTCGCCGCTTTTATTATGTTAGCACTTTGTGGATTTATCTTAATGTTAAGTTTTTCAGTAACAGTTGTATATGCCCAGGAACTGGTCCCTGGAAAAATCGGAACGATGGCAGGACTTACGGTAGGATTAGCATTTGGCATGGGAGCCTTAGGTTCAGTCGGATTAGGCTATCTTGCCGATTTAATTGGACTTCCAATGACGATTATCCTTACCGGATTCCTACCTTTATTAGGAGTGTTGACTCTGTTTTTACCATCTGATCAAAAGCTTATCTCATGGCAAAATAATTAAATTTAATGAACCAAATGATAAAAAAACGGAACAAGAGTAAAAATCTCGTTCCGTTTCTTTGTTATTGAATTCTTTTTAATAAATCTTCTTTTTCCTGATCGGTTAGCATTTTTTCTGCCATCGGAAACAGGATATTCTCTTCTTTGGAGAAATGATCAATAAGTGTATAGGAAGCCTGCTTCACTAATCCGGCATGTTCAATCATTTTTTCAACTGTATAGGAATCATATCCTTGCTCAGTATGTTCGAGAAAAGTTCCAATTAATGTTTTTGCTTGGTCATGTTCGTATTCCATAACAGCAATCGGACCTGTTTCACGACCAATGTAAACTGCCATCATTTCGAAAAGAACTCCTTCTTCCCGCTCTGAGTGCGGTGCTAATTCGGCGAAAAATTCCTCTACTGCCGGCCGTAACGTTTTAAAGATTTCATCCTTGTTTTCACTGTTTTCTACCTTTGTACAAATATCTAATAAACCATCAATTTTCGCTAATAATGATGGATGTTCATTTTTTAATTGTTGTAAACCTGTACTTAATTGTACTGGTTCATTGCCAAGCATCGAACTCGCGCATCCTTGCATTCCCCTTCAGCTCCTCATCAAATCTTTATATTAAAAGTATAAGCATACAAACGATTTGCTGTAGTGAGTATAATCACACATCCATTAAAGTATCCCTCAATTTTTTCATAAATATTTCATTAATTTTCAGTCAATTCATTCCAATTTCCTTATATAATAAAGATATCAAGACAAAGAGGAGGAGTCTACATGCAAAACGAGAATTACCTTGACTTTTATGATAAGACCCTTATTCCAACCTCAGCTCAATCTTTACCAGGTTTTTTTGAGAAAACTCATGATTTACCTGCTCCTGCTTACTGGCTAATCGCACTAGAGGGAAGATCCGGAACAAAATCCAGTGTTTATGTTTGGAGAGTGAGTATTTTTGCTGTTGACAATGAGGGATGTTACGATGCAAATCTCGCTTATTACTCAACGGAATACTTCGACAATATAGACGAAGCATTAGAAAAATGCCGTCAATTAGAAAATGAAATGGAAAATACCCCCCCCATTCCTGCTTAATCCACAAAATGACAAAAAAACTAGTACTACACTTTTTAGCTTTTTCTTTTTACAACTAATTGTGAAAAAACCCACACATATACTTTAATACAAAAAAACACTAGCGCAAATAGATGCGCCAGTGCCTAATTTAAGCGAACCGGAAAATTACCCCATGTCCCCCTTTAGGATAATCCCATTTAATATTTTGAAAATGACAACCAATGCGACAACTACCACATTCATGACAACCTTCATAGCCGACCTGCATTCGGTTTCCTTCCCACTTATAGACCTCTCCTGGACAAAAAGTCGTACATAACTTATCTGGGCAATGTGTTTTACAAATATCATGATCGATAATTGCTAAATGCGAGCTCGTATCACATTTAAAACGGACAAGATATTGCTTTTCTTCAAGTGTCGTTGTTGACATTATTTCACCGCCTTCCATGCTCGATAAAGGTCTTGCATGACTTTAAAGGTACCACGTTCATTTGTCACACTTCGCATAATTTCTTTCTGTTTTTCTTTTTTCGGTGTTCCATCCACCGTGAAAAATTTATTCATTGCTTTGTTTAACATTGGTACATAGTCATTAAAGTATTGTGGATTGGTTTCAAAAAGATGTGCTGCATCCTTGTATTTTTCCAAGTCTTTCATAATAAAGCTTTCGTAAAGAGCCTCTCTGTAACGATTTAAACTTGATTCGCTAAAATCTTCTTCTTGCTTCGCAAGGAGTATCGCTTCAGCCGCCATCTTACCTGATGCCATTGCCATATTCGAGCCTTCGCGATGAATCGCATTGACGAGCTGTGCAGCGTCCCCAACAACTACCACACCATTCCCTGCCACTTTTGGAACTGAGCGAAATCCACCTTCTGGAATTAAATGAGCTAAATACTCCGCCGATTCTCCCCCCTCAAGATAAGGCTTTACCATCGGATGAGTTTTCAAATAATCGAGAAGTTCATAAGGCTTAAGTTTCGCTTTTATCATGCTTGATAACGTTGTCCCAACTCCAATACTTAAGCTCTCTTTATTTGTATAAAGAAAAGCGGTCCCTAAATTTCCCTTCGTAGAATCTCCAAAGATCTCTACGGTACAACCTTGATTGTCACTCACATTAAAACGATCATTTATCTTATCTTTCGGTAAATTTATAACTTCCATAACTGTTAGCGCTACTTCCTCAGGATTTAACTCTTTATGAAAACCTAATTGCTTTCCTAATAAAGAATTCACTCCATCTGCAAGGACAACAACATCTGCATATATATCGCCATCTGGACGATCCGTCTTTACACCAATCACTTTTCCATCCTCAATCAGACATTCCGTCACAACCGTTTCATTTATCAGTAATGCCCCAGCTTCAACAGCTTTATTTGCAAACCATTGGTCAAACTGTGCTCTAAAGATCGTAAAATTATTATAAGGCTCCTGTCCCCACTCGAGGCCTTTATAACCAAATTGAACAACTGATTCTTTTTCCATCATCCAAAAACGTTGTTCAATAATAGGACGTTCAATTGGCGCGTCCTTCCAAAATTCAGGGATAATATCTTCCATTTGTTTTCGATATAAAACTCCACCCATTACGTTTTTACTGCCAGGGTATTCTCCGCGTTCAATTAAAAGAACTTTTAAGCCATTTTTAGCACAAATGGAAGCACAAGCTGTCCCCGCTGGTCCGGCACCGACAACAATCACATCAAATTTTTCAGACATAACTTAGCTCCCCACCTTTCTGCTTACTCATTTCCTTGAAATTTTCTATTAACTTCGGCACAATTTCATAGGCATCACCAACAATTCCATAGGTTGCCACATCAAAGATTGGTGCATTTGGGTCTTTGTTAATCGCAATAATTGTCTCGGAGTTTTTCATTCCTACTACATGCTGAATGGCACCTGAAATTCCAATTGCAAAGTAAACTTTCGGTGTAACTGTCTCACCTGTCTGCCCAATTTGAAGTTCATGAGGCAACAAACCTGCTTCAATGACATCGCGAGTCCCTCCAAAGCTTGCACCTATCGTTTCAGCAAGTTCATGAATGAGCTGAATGCCTTGAGCATCACCTACCCCTTTTCCTCCGGCTATAATCACATGAGCATCCGCAAGATTCGCCTTATTTGTCACTTCTTTCACAATGTTAATCACTTTAGTACGTATTTCTGTTTCATTTAATTTAATGCTTTCAACAATAATCTCGCCCGTCCTACTCGGATCCGGTTGTAAAGCTTTCATTACTTTCGGACGTACAGTTGCCATTTGCGGTCTTTGTTTTTTACAAAGAATCGTTGCCATAATATTTCCGCCAAATGCTGGTCTACTCGCCTCAAGCAATCGATTCTCAAGATCGATATCCAACATCGTTGTATCTGCAGTTAATCCAGTGCTCAAGTCTGTTGCGACCGCACTTGCCAAATCTTTCCCATTAGGTGTAGCCCCATAAAGGAAAATTTCCGGCTTATATTTTTCAGCTAGATCATTCACTGCTTTCATATACGCTTCTGTCCGATAATGATTTAAAACAGGATGATCAATAATATATACAATATCCGCCCCTGAAGCGATTACTTGACCAGATAGTTCTTTAACCCCGTCTCCTAGTAAAACACCTGCAAGCGGAACTTCCAATTTATCAGCAAGCTCTCTCCCCGCACCAAGTAATTCTAATGATACCCCTTCTATGTTTTTTTCATGATTCACTTCAATGAACACCCATACGCCTCGATAATCCTTCATTATGCGTCCCCCTCTATTTACAAGTTGCTCTCACTAAAATTAAATAGATTTCTCTTTTCGCTTAATAAAGCAATTAGTTCACTCACTTGTTCGTCAACTGTCCCTTCTATTCGTTTTCCGCCTTCAGGTTTTGGGGGAGTGAACATTTTTCCGACCACGGTTGGTGAGCCCTTTAAACCAAGCTGTGTTTTATCAACATTATTTAAATCATTTACCGACCAAACAACCGGTTCATATCTAGCCGCTTTTATCATATTTGGCAGTGGTGCATATTCAATTTGATTTATTTCTTTTTCAACAGTGAGTAAGCATGGAAGTTGAGCTTCAATTTCCTCATAACCACCAATTTGTTTTCTCTTAATGATTGCTTTACGTTCTACTAGCTTTACATTTGTTACCTCAATCACATTCGTAATCGGAGGAATATCTAGTCGTCTAGCAATCCCAGGGCCAACCTGGCCCGTATCACCGTCAATCGCATGCTTTCCGCAAATCACCATATCAATTGGTAACTCCCCAGCAATCTTATCTAAAGCTTTTGACAATGCGTAGCTTGTCGCTAATGTATCCGCACCAGCAAAGGCACGATCAGTAATTAAATATCCTCTGTCTGCTCCAATTTCAATACTCTTTTTTATAATTGAAACTGCCTGTGGCGGCCCCATTGATAAGACGGATATAGTTCCGCCCATCTTCTCCTTTATCTTAACCGCTTCCTGAACTGCATGTGCGTCGAATGGGTTTAGAATTGCTGGAGCACTGCGGCGATCTAATGTATTTGTTTTCGGGTTTATTTTTATAATCTTCGTGTCAGGCACTTGTTTGACACAAACAACAATATGCATAAATGAACCCCCCCTATTTTGAAAGCGTTTTCTATTGACTTAAAGAAAAGACTAGCTCTTTAACGTTTTCTCTGAAAAGAACTAGTATTTTAAATGGTGTAAAATCTTGATATGTTAAGAATATATGAACTATTTGTATTAAATCTATGACAAATATCACTCAAGAACTTTTTATCATTTTTAGGTTTCGTCCTTTTCTGGATTGGGTATAAAGGGATACAAGCGTGAAAACGGCTTGGCTAGGCAACACAAAATTTCGAAACAAAAATAAATCCACTGCCTAAGAGGTCAGTGGATGTCAATCAATATTATTATCTATGTATCAAGACTACCTGCCATACTTTGTGGTTGGTTAAAAAAACGAAACAACTTACGAATTTGAATTTTGTCTTGTTGTTGATGGTTTTGAGAGGTTAGTTGGTACTCATAAATTAATTTATCAAGTTCTTGACTGCAAACGATTGTCTCCATACTATTATACCCTTTTTCGAGCGCATATGTTTCCATCTCTTCCCTCTTCAATTGAATCTGATATAGCAAAGGATGATTTTTTTTATACACAGCAATTCCCCCTAATCCCATTCCCATCACTCTATTAAAAGAATGATATTCTTACAAAGGAGTATTACAGAAAATCAAACTAATGTAAATAGATTCGCAAAATTAGACATTTTTCTTATATAACTTTTTTTACTTCGACAAGTTTTCCTCTTATCCTTTGAAACAAATCCTACTAATGCGACAACCTATCATGTATTTATCATATTGTTCATATGGAAATATTTTTTTAACTAGGGTTCTACACCGTCCATTTTCCTATCGAAAAAAAACAAAACATAGACATTGTGTCTATATTTTCAAACTTTTGTTGAAACCACCCCTTCATGGCGAAGTAATTTTTCTTTAATGTCTATTTTTGTACCAGCATAACCAGTGAGCTTATGATTTTTCCCAATAACTCGATGACATGGAACGATTATCGGGAATTTATTTGCCTTATTCGCTTGCCCCACTGCTCGTACGGCTTTCGGCCTCCCAATTGAAATGGCAATATCTTGATAGCTATGTGTGGTACCAAAAGGGATTTCCTCAAGTTTATTCCAAACAGCAATTTGGAAATCGGTCCCAACTCTTTCAATTGGAAGTTCAAATTTCTCCCGATTCCCTGAAAAATATTCTTTTAACTGCGTTACACAACTTACTAATAAATCATCCTCTTGTTTTTCGATAACGACATTGCCTTTTTCATTTTCCAGAAAATCTTCTTTTCCAAAGTAAATAGCAGAAAGCTTTCGATCTTGTGCAACAATATGAAGTAGACCAATCTCTGTTTCAACCGTTGTATATACCCGCATTTTCACTTCCCCTTTTTCGATAATCGTATCTATTATACAAGAGAAGAAGCAAAGGACTAATCCTCTGCTTCTTTCTTATTTTATAATAATGGAGTTTCGTGTTTTGCTTTTAAACGTTGCCATCTTTTTTCAACTTCTTCTTCAAACCCTGCCAATAAATCTTTATTTTCTTCCTTCAATAGATGTTTCGTTTTACCCATCCATTTTAACCAATCACTTAATGGTATTTTCTTCTTTTTTGCTTCTGGATCATAAGTGATAGTCGTCTCTCCTTGCTCAACTTCATAAAGCGGGAAGAAGTTAGAGTAAACAGCATCTTCAACAATTGTTTGTCCGTATCTGTCATCAGACTTCCAGTTTAGTGGGCAGGCAATCAGAATTTTCCCGTAAACCATCCCGACATTTTGTGCATACCATTGTGCTTTCGCTGCCTTTTTCAAAAGATCTTGCGGAAAAGCTTCTGTCCCTGTAAACACATAAGGAATATTCGTTGCCGCCATAATTTGCGCCGTATCTTTATGATGATAGGCTTTTCCCTGTTGAGTTTTCCCTACATTCGTCGTACTTGTCATATGACCAATAGGAGTTGAATAGGACATTTGTGAGCCTGTATTCATATAGCCCTCATTATCATACTCAAGGATAATCAGTTTATGGTTTCTTAAAGCCGTTCCAATCGCAGAACCCATACCGATATCCATTCCACCGTCACCAGTAATCATGACAAAAGTAGCATCGCTGGCAACATCAATTTCTCCACGGCTTTTCAACTCAAAGAAAGCCTCTACTGTTCCAGATAAGGTCGCTGCTCCATTCTGGAATAAATTATGAATCATCGTCTGTTTATGAGATGTATACGGATAAGCTGTTGTTGTAACATAGGCACAGCCTGTTTGGTACAGAACAACAATATCTCCCTCTATTCCCTTAAAGAACGTTTCTAGACCACCAAAAATTCCACATCCAGGACAAGCTCCATGCCCAGAGGCAAGTCTTTTCGGTTTGGAAGTCAATGCCCTCAGCGGCGGAATTCTCACCTTAAGTTTGTTTGTTTCTTCATCCTTTGATACTTGTATTAACCCTGAATTATACACATCCCCATGTTGTGGTTCAATAATCGGTTTGAGGATTTTTTCTGGATCTCCTGGAACATGACCATAATAATCAAACGGTTTTTCGGCAAATCCTTTCTCCATCGCCTCAATCGCCATGTTAAAAAAGGCTTCTGCATCATCTGCATAGAAATCTTTCCCACCTAAACCAAATACCCTGCTTAACACAATCGTTTGATTTTCTGTATCTGCTTGAAGAGCCGCTTTTACTTCTGTAGTCATATTCGGACCATGGCCACCGTATGAATCTGCTCGCTCACCTACAAGAAGTGCTTTTACATTTTTAAGTGCTTCCCTAACTTCCGCTACTGGGAAAGGGCGAATGATATTTGGACTGATTACTCCCGCTTTAATTCCTTGAGCACGAAGCTTGTCAACGACATCTTTTGCTGACTCGGCTGCAGAGTTTAAAAGGAATAACGCAACCTCTGCATCCTCCATATGATATAAATCAAGAATATCATAGTTCCTTCCCGAAAGTTCCGCATACTCTGCCGCTACTTGTTTATATACCTTATCGGCTTTATACATTGCTTCAGATTGTTGAAAATGATTATTTAATAAATCATCACCATTCATATGAGCACCAATGGTTACTGGTTTTTTTGGATCACGTGCAAAGTGATAATCAACGGGACATTCACCAACAAACTTTTGAACATCCTCACGGTTTTTAAAATAATTCACTTTTCGTTTTTGATGAGAAGTGAAAAATCCGTCATAAGCAACCATAACTGGCAAACGAACTTCAGAATGCTCCGCTATTTTCAAAGCCATAATATTCATATCATATACAGCCTGTGGGGTTCTGGCAGTCAAAATAACCCATCCAGCATTTAAGGCAAAATATAAATCCGAATGGTCACCACGAATATCAAGTGGACCAGAGATCGCCCTTGTGACGAGATTGAGAACCATTGGAAAACGAGTACCTGACTGAACTGGTAATTGTTCCAACATATACATCAGTCCATTTGCACTTGTTGCATTAAATACGCGAGCACCGGTTGCCGCGGCACCATAGCAAATGCCCGCAGATCCATGTTCCCCATCTGCCGGAATTAATTTAATGTCATGCTCTCCTCTTGCCTTCATCTGATCTAAAAATTGAGCAACTTCTGTAGAAGGAGTGATTGGGAAGTATCCCATGATATGATAATTGATTTGAGCCGCAGCCATTGCAGCCATTTCATTCCCCGATTCAAAAGTAGAGAGTTGCTCTGCTTTCTTCGCTGCCATTAACTCATCTTCACGTATTGCCATTATGAAACCCCTCCTGTTACAAGTGGAAATGTATGTTTTACCATATTGGAATCAGCATAGCCAATGGTTTCACGCATATCGCTCAATGCGGTTGTTGGACAGGCCTCTACACATTTCAGGCAACCTTTACAGTATTGATAATCAATTCCTTGTAAAAACATTTGCTTTCGCCCACGCTTGTCTTCCCCTTCTTTCCAGACAAAACAAAAGTCTGGACATGCTGTATCACAGGCAGCACAACTGATACAATCTTCCTGGACAAATTTCGGCAAAAACCCTTGCCTTGAACCACTTAAATCTTTTTGAATGCTGTTTCCCTGTGCAGTTAATACTCCACCGATTTCTTGTGTTTCATAACCTAACAGTGGCATCGGACGACTAAAATCATGGCCCTTTGCCTCTTCTTCCATTTCAAAGCTCTTAAACTCGACAGCTTCGTAACCTCTTTCAAAAGTTCGAATATTTGGTTCGACAAAATGCGGATATTTTTTTTCAAAAGTCTTTCTAATGACCTGTTTCATTGCCTCTGGATCAAGGAAGTCACATACCCTAAAAAGAGCTCCAAGCATCGCTGTGTTCACTTTCGTCTTTTCTTCCACGGCAATCGCTAATGCGTCAACTGTAGCAATTGTGCCATATTCTATATTCAAATCAGATTTTATTTCATCAAAACTTCTAGTTGTATTAACAAGCAGAATTCCATCCGGTCCTAATCCACTTGCAACATCGACCATTTTATACAGTGCTTCATGAAAAACTCCGATTACATGTGGCTCTTCAATCGGGCTATGAACCCGGATTTCTGTATCAGGATCACAAAAACGAATGAAGCTTTTGACAGGTGAACCTTTCTTTTCTGAACCGTAAGAAGCAAAGTTTGAACCGTTTAATCCAAGTCCAAAAACTCCTGCTTCCGCTAGCATTTTCCCTGCTAAATTGGCTCCAAGACCACCTATTGACTCAAGTCTTATCTCATAAAAACCTAACTCATTTTTCTTAGGTAAGTTAGACATAATTTCCCCCCTAAATGATTCCTTGAATAGATTAGATGTTTTCTTCAATCTATTTTAAGACTATTTTAAAAATATTTCTGTGACTTATATCATAGAGTGGTTGTTTTTACTATAACACCTAATAAAAAAAATCAATTTTCGTTAATATTACTAGTTTAAAAAGAGATATTTTTTTATATAACAGTTTTTTATTTTTATATAACAGTTTTTATTTTTTTATGGTAAATACCCTTATTTATGGAAATTAGTTTAAATCAATCGCGTTCAGTTTTTATCGCAGATTAAGGGCCAACGCGAATGGATGGGTCCTATATTTTTTGGCAACAATGAGGTATAATGGGAAGTTGTTTTGTATTAGTATCGGAGGAATGATCTTGATGAACATTATATGTGCAACATTAAATGCAAAATTTATTCATACAAATATTGCCATTCGTTATTTAAAAGCGTACGCCGCACCTGAATTCGATGTCCAATTAGCAGAATATACGATTAAAGATCCAATTATTAATATTGTTACAGATCTCTTGCAGAAAGAACCTGATGTCATTGGATTTAGCTGTTACATTTGGAATATTGAAGAAACGATTAAAGTAATAAAAATGATAAAAAAAATCAATCCCTCAATCAGGATTATTGTAGGCGGCCCGGAGGTTACCTATGACTACACTGACTGGATGAATGAAGTGAAACAATTCGATTACCTCGTTATCGGTGAAGGGGAGCATACATTTAAACAACTCCTTCTCGCACTAAGTAACAGGGAAAAAATTGAAAATGTTCATGGAATTGTGTACCGAAGCGGTGAAAAAGTGAAATTACAGCCACAGCTTAATAAACTTGATTTAAAAGAACTTCCTTCTCCTCACCGCTTCGAGGAGGATATTCCTAATTTATCAAAGCGAGTCATCTATATCGAAACAAGCCGCGGCTGCCCATTTAGCTGTCAATTTTGTCTCTCCTCGATTGAAGTTGGGGTGCGATATTTTGACCGTGAAAAAGTGAAAGAGGATATTCGCTATTTAATGCAACATGGTGCACGAACCATTAAGTTTGTTGATCGTACTTTTAACATTAGTCGCAGCTATGCCATGGAAATGTTTCAATTCCTTATTGATGAACATCTACCCGGTACAGTGTTTCAGTTTGAAATTACCGCAGATATTATGAGACCAGAGGTCATTGAATTTTTGAATAAGAATGCGCCAGCTGGATTGTTCCGTTTTGAAATCGGTGTTCAATCAACGAATGACTATACGAATGAGCTCGTCATGAGAAAGCAAAATTTCGAGAAGCTAAAACGGACGGTAATGATGGTTAAAGAGGGGGGGAAAATTGACCAGCATCTTGATTTAATCGCTGGCCTTCCAGAGGAAGATTATTTTTCTTTTCGAAAGACATTTAATGATGTATTCGAGATGAGACCAGAAGAATTACAGCTTGGCTTCTTAAAAATGCTTCGAGGAACAGGACTTCGGCTGCGGGCAAAAGAGCATAATTATATTTATATGGATCATTCCCCATATGAAATACTAGGCAATAATGTTTTACCGTTCAGTGATATCATTCGGATAAAACAAGTTGAAGATGTCCTAGAAAAGTATTGGAATGACCACCGGATGGATCAAACGATTGAGTATTTGGTAACTAAAAGTTTTCCGACACCATTTGATTTCTTTCAAGAATTTGGTGCCTATTGGGAAAATCAAGGCTGGTCACGAATTGGACATCAATTAGAAGATTTATTTCGCCGCCTTTATCAGTTTCTTTCAGAGCGGAATACCGAGAATTTATTAGAGTTAGAAGGACTTATGAAATATGATTATCTATCAGGAAAGAAGCAAAAGCCGCGTAAACCATGGTGGGAACTTGATAAAGATAAGCATCAGCGCGCAAAGTTATATAGCGAAATAATTGATAGTGGTCTTTTAAGCCAGGAATTAGCTCTTCCTGAAAAGGACTTGTATAAGCATACAGTAATTGAAGAAATCACCTTTGATTTACAAAAGTACCTATCTTTAGGAGTCGTTGAAAGAGCGCCAACTATTATGCTCGTCTATTTTCATCCTACCTCAGAAAAAACAACCGTATATTCATTTAATAGAGAAAAAATAAAGCCGGCGTGATGCCCGGCTTTATTTTTCTCGTTTATTTTTTTTTCTTTTCTGAGGAAAAGGTCTTTCATACATTTTTGATGCATTCATATCTCCGAATTCAATTCCAAATTCAACATTCGCCGTTTCTTTTTGTTCTTGCTGTTTATTTTTCTCCATTAGCCTCTTCCCTCTCTTCCCTGCTTCGAATTCCGATTCGCAAACTTTCCAGCATCTTCTCCATTTGCAAATTCAGCAGAAAACTCAGATTCATGCGTATTTCGATGTGGTGTTTTCGTATATTTTTCAACTGCATTTCTTTCGGCTTTTCGCTTCGCCATTTTTTACCCCACCTCCACTTGTAAAAGAACATTCTTATTGTTTCTTTAATCATGTCCAGTATGTATCTACGCCTCTTCCTGTTTTTACAAGGCTATGTTTATCATAAAAACAACGAGAAAAACAGAAAATAACGTAAAAAGGAATGATGCAAATGAAGAAAAAATTGAAGTTAAAACGAATAGATATCGATGGAACTCTCCCACATCAAATAAGTGCGCCAAGTTTTAAAGGAACAGGAATAAAAATTGAGCCACCATTTAAAAATGAGCATGGGGTTATTATTGGCGATAGTCTTTATAATTCACCCAATTCTCCGTTAGAAAATTGGAGTGACAAGACAGACCCAGCCATCATGGCAGGAGACGAATGGGTACACCCAACAAATGATATTGGCTGGAATACGACAGAGAACAGAGAGCTGCTAGAAGAGAAACAAAAACCAAAAGCATCCCCTTTTATGCATCCAACCATCGATGTCAGCAAAGGGACAGATTAAATAAATCCGGGGTTGTCCCCCGGATTTTCTTAACCAATACTAACTCTTTCCTTTGGATAATGAATCTTCGCATAATCTCCCTTTCCGCCAATAAATAGAAGGAACATAAATAAACCAACTCGCCCAATAAACATTAAAATCATTAAGACCAATTTTCCGATCGTACTCAAATCTGACGTAATCCCCATAGATGCACCACTTGTACCAAAAGCAGATGATACTTCAAACAGGATGGAAATCAAGGAATGAGATTCGGTAATTCTGAGAATAACAGTAGCTGTAAAGCAAATAAGTAACGCCATAATTGTTATAATTAGCGACTTAGTAATATCTTCTTCTGTCAGCTCCCGTTTGAAAATTTTAACTGTTCGGTTTCCCCGACCATAATTATAAATAAATAGCAAGTTCAATGCAAAAGTAGTCGTCCGTATCCCACCACCTACTGAACTAGGAGAAGCACCAATAAACATAAGGGCACTCATCACTAATTGAGTTGTTTCCGTAAAATAATTGAGGTCTAACGTAGCCAAACCTCCGCTACGGGTAGTAGATGATTGAAAGAAGGCATAGAAAAACGACTCATGCCATGATTTATCAGCAAAAAAATGGTTTACTTCGAGAAGCAAAATCATCATTGTTCCAAACACTAATAAACAAAAATAAGTAACTGTCGTTATCTTCGTAAACAGCGAAAATCTAAATAAGTATTTCCTTCGGCTCGCGATATAATGTTTTACTTCCATTAAAACAGGAAATCCAATTGCTCCTGTCGTCATTAACAAAATGTTAATGGTCTGAACATAATAATCCTTTGCAAAGGGAAGCAGGGATGCTCCTGTAATGTCAAACCCCGCGTTTGTAGTAGCGCTGACAGAAGCAAATAATCCTTGTAAAAACGCTTCTTGCCACGTCGGATAATATTGCAGAAAATGAAATCCTAAAAAAAGAGCCCCAAATATCTCAATAATGATAATAATCCAGAGAATCTCTTTCAGCATTTTCACCATGCCAGATAATCCTGTCTGATTCTGATCGGCCATAATTAATCTTCGCTCTTTTAGACCGATTCTTTTTCCAATTAACAACCAAAAGAACGTTCCTAAAGCCATAATCCCAACCCCACCAAACTGGAATACAAACATTAGTATAAAAGTTCCTGCAACGGAATACGTTTCACTAATGTTTACGGTGGTAAGTCCTGTGACACTTACTGCACTAACAGCAACAAAAAGAGAATCAATAAATGTAATCTCCACGCCGGGTTTAAGGGCTATCGGTAAACTAAGCAAGCTAACGGCAACAATGATAGCAAGGAAATAATAGGAAACAATCATTTGTGCAGGTGTTAATTTTTTTACCCATTTTCTGAATTTTTTTAGCATAATTTTATTCCTTTCAAATCAATCCCTTTACCCTATCATTTAAAATAACAAAAGAAAGGGATAGAAGTAAACAACTATCTTAACTGAAACTTCATTCAATGGGAACTTCCTCCTCCGAGATGTTAGTTGCGCTAGACAAAATTCCTACACAAGATCGCTTCTCATTTAGACAGTAAACATTTCCAAACATATTTTTAACCAATCGTGCAAAAATAATCATGAAGGTCCATCCATTGTGGCTAGGAAGGAGTTGATGACAAGTGGCAAGAAACTCAAACAAATTACTTGTTCCCGGAGTAGAGCAATTCCTTGAACAGGTAAAATATGAAATTGCTGAAGAATTTGGCGTACAACTAGGCGCTGATTCTGTTTCTCGCTCTAATGGGTCCGTTGGCGGAGAAATTACGAAACGCCTTGTGAGGCAGGCTCAAGCCGAGCTATCTGGGAGAAATCAACAATAGACCAAACGAACAAAAAAGGACGTACTCATATGGGTCACCCCTTATGAGACCGTCCTTTTATTTTTCATTGCCTTTTCCTTTTCCTTGACCTTGGCCCTGACCATTATTACTAACATTATGTTTGGGTTTATTTTCTTCATTGTTTTGGTTGCTTTGCTCTCTGTTTTCTTGTGATTTACCATTCACATTCTTTCGTTCATTCACTTCGTTATTTTGCTTGTTGTTTCTTTCATTACGATCTAATGTTGATTCTTTTCCTCGATTATTCTCTTGACCTTTGGAATTGCTTTCTTTCTTACCTTTATTTTCATTTTTATTGCTCGGATTTAGATTCGTTTTATTGCCGTTACCGTTATTTCCCTTTTCGGTGTTATTCCCTCTATTCGGTACAGCTTGCTCTGATTTATTTTTTTGTTCATTCTCTTTGAATACAGGGGTTTCTTTTGTTTTTTCAATGATTTTCGTTGTTTCCGACTTCATTTCTTGTTTGAAACCGCCAGTCGTCATCCCTTGTTTTATTGCTGTTTCCCGTTCCTCAACTGTCCCGTTGACGACGGTAATTTCCACATCTTCTTGAGTTGTGTTCTTAATTTCAGATAATGTTTCTTCCAAGTTTCCGTCTTGCGTTGATCTTTCCACGGAGCTTGTAGGAACTGCAGCAATCAGAATGTTTTTGTTTTCATTTAAAAAACCTAGCGTCTCCATTTTTTCAATGATTTTCTCTGCAACAATAACTGCGTTTTTATTTTTCCAATTTTCTAATTGTGCCGCTATCTTCTTGCCGTCATCATTATATCCTTGCATACTAATAACCTTTAACTCTTTGTTTAAGCCTAATTCGATGCTAGGATTAATATCAATTGACATATATGCATACACATGTCTGCTATCATAAATTGAAAAGCTCATCATGACTAATAAGAGGACAGCCACCGAAACAGAAACAAACCTTACTTTAAGCTTTCTTAAGGACTGGACGATATTCGCTGCCCTCGTCAATTCTGGTTCTTCTGATGGGAAAAATTGAATTTCCTCTCCAACCAGATATTCTTGCTGAAGCTTGCGCGTCTGGATATATTCACCCTCAGGTGTAAGCAATGTCACATAGCGCTCATTCACTTCAAGGACTACGCCTTTCCTCATTTCTCCAGCACCCCTTTTATATAATCCTTTAAATAGACATAATCACCTAATAAAATTAACGAGATGGATATAATATATTTTCTATTCCTCTCAATTGTTTTTCGACTTAAATGAACCATTTTCTCTAATTCTTTTATTGGTAGTCTTTTCTTTTCGAGTAAATGTTTGCGAAGCTCTTCATTATCAACGAGGATTTTAGCAACCTCAATTGCGTTTTTACGGGCATCGACATGTTTTGGCGATTGTTTCACTAAGTTTTGGAAAGATAAACCAAATTCTTGGAGGATTTGTTGGAATTGCGCAATTTCTTCCCTGCGAAGCTCAGCATCCGTCTTTTTCCGAAAATCCTCAAGTGAAAGTTCATCTTGAATGGACGATCTGTCGCTTCCATCTTCAAGTGACTCACTCCCATAATCCATTGAAACCGTTTGTTCTTTCGATTGCTGACGAATATAATCAATGACCCTCCGTTTAATTAAGACATCAGCAAAACTTAAAAGCGAGTTTCCTTTTTCACTCGAAAACTTTTCGATTGACTCATTAAATGCAATGAGCCCAATGCTAAATTCATCATCTGTTTCATTTATATATCGTTTGCACACAGATGAAACGGATTTTGCAATGAATGGTTGATACGCTTTAATTACGTCCTCACGAAGTTCAAGATCCCCTTGCTGGATTAAAGCCACTTTTTCCTCAAGTGACTCTTCTTTTCGCTTCTTTTTCGATATGAACAATAAACTTAGCACTAGTCTCACCTCATTTCCCTCAAAATTATATCATAGGTGTCAATTTAACGCTTTTGGGGGATGGTGAGTAGGTAAGTTCTTAGGAGGATAGCCAATAGTGGCTATCCTTCTTTCATTTATTGACCATTTTTATTATTTTCGTTCTTCGCTTTCCCTTGATTTTCCCCGTTTTTACCATTATTTTTGTTTTCGTTCTTAACTTGTTTTTTCTCAACTTGATTCTGATGTTTTTCCGCTTTTTTCTGGTGTTTCTCTTCTTTTTTCAGTTGGCCCTTTACTGCTTGCTTTTCTTTCGCTTTTTCTGCTGGAATTTCTTGTTTTATATTTTTATTTGGTTGATTCACAACAGCGGCATTAGGACTTATGGGCGAAGCAATTGAAGCATCACTCTCAACTTCAGTGTCTCCCTTTGGAGCTTCAATCGAATTTAGAGGATGCTCTTCTGCTTCCATTTCTAGCGTTTCCTCTTCAACACCTAGCTCTTTTTCAAGTTTTTTAGCTATTTTTTCGTATGTTTTATCAATATTCTTCTGTAACGACGCCATTGCTTTCGGGTTACTCACCTTTTCGAGAGCAGCAGTTAAGGCAATGATGTTTTGCCTTTGGACGGGTTCTAGTTTGTTATTAACTTCACTTGCTGATGAGTCATCGATAACTGTAACGTCCTTATTTCCTACAGCTTCACTCTCATCATGATTCTTTTCAAAATCTTCGGTACTATCCATAAACTCAATTGCTTTTTCGATTACCTTTAATGCATCTTCCTCTTTCCCGATTACAAATAAGGCCTCTGCTTCAGCGAGTCGCTCGGATGCATATTTTGCAAGAAGCTCAGCTTCTTTTACATCATCAAATGTGATAGCCAATTTAATTTTTTCAATAGCAATTTTTACGAAATAGAAAAAATCCCCCGGAATTAAGCTTGGTTCAATTGCCTCTTCCTCATTAACTTCATCGCTTTCTTCCTGAATATTTTCAAATTCGATCGTTTGCAAATCAACTTGCTCAAAATTCTCTTCTGCTTGAACAATAGGGGAGGTAACTATGCTAACTAAAAATAACGCTAAAATAATGATTGTTAACGGATTTGATTTTTTTATCTTTTTCATCGTTCACCTCTACTATTTTTTAAGCGGCCGCCTTTTCATTAAAGTTTTCGTATAAGACCATTAGATTCTGGGGGTAAAAAATAATAAAGACGGCACGCTATTAAGTAACGGGTTCAGTTTTCGAATATAAAAACTAAATTAGCACACCAATTAATAGTCCTATTCGCAACTGAATTAGACAGGGGGGGATGTTTGGGAGGCGGATAAATGAAGCAGGCATTCTCTCTTATCCTTAATTGAGTAACCAGTGATCGTTTAAATAAGCGGAGGTTTTCCGGTTAAACTCCAGAATAGAGCTCGGTTCGGGGAATATAAGCGGAGATTTTCCGGTTAAGCAAAGCAAAATGGTCCATTTTCATGTTTTTCGATTAAATAGGCGGAATCTCTCCGTCTATTTCAGCTATTTTTCTTGCTATTTCCGCGATAAGAGGAATTTCTCCGTTTATTTTTCAAACCATGCTGAATCTCTTTGCTAAGTTCGTGGGGATTCGCTCTTTAATGGTTGGGTGGAGCAGATATCAAAATCTTAGTTTGTCTTGTAGATGGATAGATTAGTAGCTTATTTCCTGGCGATTCTTGGAGATTTGGAAATCACTTAACCTGGTGCTTATCTTGGTATAAAAAATGCTTGGAGCATATGTCTATGTCTCCAAGCATTTTTCTTTGCTGATTTACTTGCTTGCCAAATTACTTTTTAATTTTAGTGCGAATTACTATACTAAAAGGAATGTTCATTGGTATGTTGTACTTCAAATCCGAACCCGTTAGCTATTAAGCGGCCGCCTTTTTCTCTAATTTTGTAATCGATATTTTCGTTAAACCCGCTAAAATAGTAAGAAGAGGCGAGATGAGACAGAAGAACGCAAAAACTGCATATTCAAATGTTGGTACACCAAGAACCCCAGCTAGAAATACACCACATACACTCCAAGGAACGAGTGGATTAATAACAGTACCTGCATCCTCAAGAGCTCTTGAAAGATTTTTCGGATGTAAACCAGCTTGACGATAATGAGGTTCAAACATCGTCCCCGTTAAAATAATGGATAAATATTGTTCACCTAATAGAAAATTAATCCCAATTGAAGAAGCAACCGTAGAACTTATCAAGACCGATACTTTCTTCACACTCTTTTCAATTCCTGATAAAAGCGCCTGTAAAATCCCGAGCCTAAATAAAAGACCTCCCATCGCTAAAGCGAGCAACACAAGGGAGATTGAAAATAGCATGCTTTCTATCCCACCACGTGATAATAATGACGCTACTTCAGCTATTTGCGTCTCTGTTGTATACCCAGAATACAAACTAGTCAATAGCCCTGCCCATGCTGCTTTTTCTGTAATAAATAAACTAATGACCATCGCCGTAACAGTACCAGCACCTAGCGTAATAAAGGCTGGAATCTTTTTTATCGCAAAGATTGCTAGGACAAAAAAAGGAATGAGGGAGTACCAATGGACTAAGTTCAACTTTACTAATTCCTGTTTAACAACAGCAGCATTATCAAAGTTTGCTCCTGTTTCACCGGGAGAAAGAATCATAAACAACAATAAAGATAGAATAAAAGCAGGAACAGTTGTCCAAGCCATATTTTTAATATGTTCAAATAAATCCACATTCACAGTCGAAGAAGCAAGTGTCGTCGTGTCAGATAAGGGGGACATTTTATCGCCAAAGAAAGCACCGGACACAACGGCGCCAGCAGTAATGGCAAGGGATAAATCAAACGCTACAGAAACCCCCATAAATGCCGATCCAATGGTAGCAGCAGTCGTTAATGAACTTCCAATTCCTAATCCAATGATTGCAGTGACAACAAACACAATCGCGTAAAACCATTTTCCGCTAATTAATTCAAACGCGAGAAAAATAAACGTTGGAATTGTGCCACTTGCCATCCAACTGCTGATTAACATCCCAATTAAAAAGAAAATAATAACTGCACCTAGTCCAGATTTTGCGCCATCCATCAAGGCTGCTTCTAGATCAGCCACTTTTACCTTCTTAATTAATCCATATAGTATAAGCAAAAAAATGGCAATCATCACAGGTACATGAGGTACCAATTGAAGTTTTATAATACTGAAGCTAATTGCCGTTAGTAAAATAATTGTAATCGTTAGCGCCTCAACGGGCCTTATATTAAGTATGGCTTTTTGATTAAGCATTTGTTTACCCCCTGAGTCGCTTTACTTTTTCACTTAAACGCTTTTATGCATAAAAGCATCTGCAATCATTACTATATTGGCATATTATTTTTTTGTCAACAATAAGGCGTAAAAAAAAACGAGCAAAACCGCCCGGTGCTTTTGTTTATGCCATTTCACTAATAGTGAAGAAGAAACACGTCTCTTAATCCTTCATCAAACGTAAAGATTACATGACGATGCTTAACTTGAAGAACATTCTCAGTTAGTACTTCGCTTTCACCAACAGAACTGTGCAGAAACAACCTTTACATCGATATGGAACATTTCGAACATCATGTTCGTCTCCATATAACGAAAATGCCACAGCATGAATGACTCTGATAGACCCATAATTATATACTTTCTTTTTTAGTAAAAAAGCCGATATCTTTGGTGTGATATCGGCTTGAATGAGGGAATCAGTTCATATCCATTGGATTATACAATTGAATTTCTGGATTTTTATCTTGAAACCATCTTAATGCAAAATCGTTTTCAAACAAAAAGACTTTCTTTTCATAGCGGTCATGGGCTAGTAGGCTCCGTGAATTAGAAAGGTTTTCATCAATTTCTTCATTCTCAATCCAACGGACAACCTTCGATCCTATGTTTTCCATTAAAACCTCAACATTGTATTCATTACGCATTCTGTGTTCAAATACTTCAAATTGGAGTTGCCCGACTGCACCAAGTAAATAATCTTCTGTCTTCACCGTTTTGAACAGCTGAATTGCTCCTTCTTGTACAAGCTGTTGAATCCCTTTATGAAAATGCTTTTGTTTCATTACATTTTTCGCATTCACTCGGACGAACAGTTCTGGAGTAAATTGCGGTAACCGTTCATACTGAAAACTTTCCTTTCCAGATAGTAAAGTATCACCAATTTGGTAAGTACCCGAATCATACAAACCGATAATATCACCTGCCACAGCTTCATCTACCGTACTACGATCATCTGCCATAAACTGTGTAGACTGTGCCAGCTTGATTGGTTTTCCTGTTCGCGATAAAGTAACATTCATTCCCCGATCGAATTTCCCTGAACAAATCCGCAAGAAAGCGATACGGTCACGATGGGCCGGATTCATATTTGCTTGAATTTTAAAAATAAAACCAGAAAACTCATCTGACGTAGGGTCTATTTTCCCGACTGTTGAGTTTCTTGCCTGAGGCATTGGGGCAAATTCGAGATATGATTCTAGGAAAGTCTGTACACCAAAGTTTGTGAGCGCACTTCCAAAGAAAACGGGTGTTAGCTCTCCCTCATTCACGCGCTCAGCCGAGAATGAGTTCCCCGCCTCATTCAGCAGCATAATCTCATCAATGGTTTGTTCATATAATGGAGATTCTTTTAATTGGTGGTCTCCAGGTATTTCTCCCTCTTCGTTTAAGGTAATAAACTTTTCCGTTTCGTCTACTCGAAACTGCTCAATCCGGTTATGATGACGGTCATATATTCCTAAAAACTGTTTTCCCATCCCAATTGGCCAATTCATTGGATAAGATTCGATTCCAAGTACTTCTTCTAATTCTGCAAGTAGCTCAAGCGGCATTTGCCCTTCACGGTCAAGTTTATTAATAAACGTAAAAATAGGAATCCCTCTCATCCGGCAGACTTTGAATAGCTTCAATGTCTGTGCCTCAATCCCTTTCGCTGAATCAATAATCATCACCGCACTATCGACTGCCGTAAGCGTTCGATACGTGTCTTCACTAAAATCCTGGTGACCAGGGGTATCTAAAATATTTACACGGAAACCATCATAATCAAACTGCATCACACTAGAAGTGACAGAGATTCCACGTTGCTTCTCAATTTCCATCCAATCACTTGTAGCGAATTTCCCTGTTTTCTTTCCTTTAACCGTTCCAGCATCTCTAATCGCTCCGCCAAAGAGCAATAATTTTTCCGTTAACGTTGTCTTCCCGGCGTCTGGGTGGGAAATAATCGCAAACGTTCTTCGAGATAATACAGATTCTTTCAAGTTTTTCATAATGAAATATCCTTTCTATAAAAACCTCAGTTGGTTCGTTACATGAGTAAATTCACTCAAATATTATTGGTATCGTTAAACAAATTCTCCATAATCACAATCATATATTTTATTGCAAAAGTTTGCAATCTGGATTTATTGTGCAAGAATTAAAAGAATTTCCCAAAAGAATCTCGTTTCTGACAAATTACAAAAGCCCAGCAAGTATCGACTGCTGGGCATCATTTAAATAATTAAAGAAATGGTTGACAACAGATAGATCCTACAATGATTAAAAGGATAAAGAGAACTAAAATTAAGACAAAACCTGTGCCATACCTTCTATCTCCACAAAACCCACGATAGCCATACCCATACGGCATACTTCTAGCCCCCTTTATTTTGCAAAGATGCATTCACTAGTTTAATAAAACCCACCGTACCCCCAGGAAGCTCCGATAATAATTAAAAGAATAAACAAAACAATAATCAACGCGAAACCTGCACCAAAACCATGCACATCTGACATTCTTGTTCGACCTCCTTTTTGATTGTCAATATATCCTATTCAAGTTAGGCAGTTTGGGCAGTTATTTATTAAAAAACACCCGGATTTTTTATCAATAACAAAAGGCTAGAGAAAAGCTGACCAATCAACCTCACCTTCTCGCATACCGATACAGATGTCTTACATTTAGGCGGCTATGTTGTTTTAGTAAATAAGCGGATCTCGTCGCTCCTGGTCTCCGTAATGTATTTAAAGTGTCGATCATCCCTTGCGCTGTCCTTATTCCAAATCCATGCCCATAATATTTTCCATTCCCAAGTACAACTGCATTTTCCCCTCTCCAAATCGTTTCCCGATAATCAGGATTATTAAAATATACGACGTCACCGATAATAAACCGGTCTCCTCTCCGGGTGATGATGATTAAATCTGAGTCAGCATTCCAATTCCAAACAAGCAATCCATTAAACAAATAATTAAACGCCGACTCTCTAATTGAATCGAGAACAGCCTTATAGAAAAGAATGATAATTGCTGTTGAACACTCAAACCCATACATACTCCCATTTCGAAAAATATCACGAATGGCGTCTGAAGGTAACACATCCGGCCGAAGTAAAAATCCACTGCTGCTCTTCACCCAATAATTCGGGTTGAAATTAGCATACCGGAATGATGTAAATGTGACTCCACTCTCGTTTAAAGCATACGATGATTTAACGATATTTTCCCTAAGCCTAAGTTCAAAGAGGAGCTCTAAATCTGACACATAGTCAAATATTTCATGGCTCGCTTCCAATTCAAGATAAATGTTTTTTTGCAGTCCTTGCAGACTTTCAATTGGAAAACTTATACTTCCAGTAACGATTCTAATCATATGTCCTCCTTATTCGTAAAGTTCCTAAGAATCCTCCGGAACCATTATTCAGGATTAAGAACAGCAAAATCGCCCATCTTCATATAAGTATGAGTAGTGGAGACCTTTAAGAAGAAAAAAACTCAACCCGATTAGGATTGAGTTTAAAACTGGTTAATGATCAACTCTTGATTTCTTGCTACAATGCTCGATGAATTGTTGAACATTCGTGAAGTTTTCATATAAAAGCAATAAAAGGTCACCAGGCTTTGACAGTTCCCATGCTTTTGTAAAGGCGTCAAGCTCTGCTTGGATAACATGAATCTGACTAGGTGCTAGACGCCGCCGAACCGTCTTCTTAATGATTCCGGGCACCTCCATAGGTCTTCTCCCTCTTAATTCAGCATCCTCCTTAATGACCATAATGTCCGTGTGTTTTGCAGAAATTTCACTTAGTTGAATAATATCGCTGTCAAGACGATCTCCTGGAGCAGATAGAACTGTAATTACCCGTTCTTTTTTCATCCCCTTTACCGCTTCAAAAACGGCATTGAGTCCAGCGCAGTTATGAGCGTAGTCGATAATGATTTTTCTTGATTCTAAATCGACTTTATTAAACCTTCCTTTCGAAAAGTAAAAATCGGGTGTAAATGAAACAGCCTTTTCTTTTAAAACTTCTAAGTTAATCCCCTGCGAATAAGCAGCAGCAAGAGCTTGCAATAAGTTTGAAACATTATGCTTTGCTGTACCTTCAAAGCTTACTGGTATATCTTCGACAGGCAGAAAAGGAGTGCGTTTTCCATGTTCAAAGTAGATAATCCAATCCTTTTGATCGACCATCCACACCTTCCCACCATTCCTTAAATGAGATTGCACAGTTGTATTTTTTGGATTAAGAGAAGTAAAGATCACTTCTCCCTTCGTATAGGCTGCCATTTGTGCTACTTCTGAATCATCAGCATTTAAAACACAATACCCGCCCTCTACAACTACCTCAGGGATTAATCTTTTTAACTTCACAAGTTGGTCAAAGGTTTCAATCCCATCTAACCCTAAATGATCTTCCGCAACGTTCGTAACGATGCCTACATCACAATATCGAAAGGCAAGTCCTTCACGAAGAACTCCCCCTCTAGCTGTTTCAAGGACCGCTGCATCAACTTGGGGATTACTTAGGACTTTACGTGCACTAATTGGACCACTGCAATCTCCTTCATCAATACAACGATTGCCGATATAGACCCCGTCTGAATTTGTCATTCCAATGGTTCGGTTATCTACCTCAAGAAAATGCTTAATCATCCTTGTCGTCGTCGTTTTTCCATTCGTTCCTGTTATCGAGATAATCGGAATTGATGATTCGCAACGATCTTTAAAAAGATACTCAACAATTGCGTTTCCAACGTCCCTGCTTTTCCCTTTACTAGGGTAGTGATGCATTCTAATTCCAGGTGCTGCATTTACCTCAATGATCGTAGAATGGTAAGGGTCAAATGGTTTTGTTATATCGTGACTAATCATATCAATTCCCGCTATGTCCAGACCAACCGCTTTTGCTGCGGCAACAGCTATTTCTCTTACCGACGGATGAACTTCATCAGTCACATCGATTGCCTGTCCACCAGTTGATAAGTTTGCATTGCCAACCACTTCAACTACCTGACCTTTATGTGGAATTGAATCTAATGTCAAATTAAACTTTTCTAAAAAGCAGGTAACGGTGAAATTTGTCGGAATCTTTGTCATCGGCTTTTCATGCCCGTCCCCTCGAAGGGGATTTTCATTCTCAATCTCTATCAATCTCCGGATGGAATCGTAACCATTGCCAATGACAAATGGAGGTAGTCTTAAACTAGCCGCAACGAGTTCTCCACCAACAACTAATAAACGATAATCATGGCCCTCATAATACTTCTCGATAATGTATTCATTCACATGTTGCTCCATGCAATTTACTACGTTAAAAAGTTCTGTTTTATCTTTAATATTTGTAATAACTCCTTGGCCTTGTCTACCATGAAGTGGTTTGATCACCAGCGGAAAGCCAATTTTTTCAGCAGCATCAAAAATTTCCTTTATTGATTTTACTGCCACCCCTCTCGGAACTGGCAATCCACAGCTTTTCAATATGTCTTTTGTTACTTGCTTATCACATGAGTTTTCCACTGCAATGACTGATGTCTGACTAGAAATCGTCGCTTGAACATATTTTTGTTTCGTCCCCGTCCCAAGTCGAAGAAGACTATGTTCTCCCACTCGTTCTACTGGGATTTTTTTCTTAATTGCTGCGTTAAAAATGGCTTCAGTACTAGGTCCAAGTTTATTTTCAAAATAAAGCGATGATACTTTCTTTACATAATCACTTATTGGGATTTGAACATCGCCACTAAAAATTTTTGAAACGATTTGCATAGAAGCCTCAAATGCGTAAAATCCAGATTTGGGTTCTTTATATTCATAAGTAACGAAATAAATTCCCTTTTGGTCACTAGTAATTGTTTTACCATGCTTTACATCAATTCCTGCCATGATTTGAAGTTCAATGGCCATATGCTCAAGAACATGTCCAATCCACGTCCCTTCCTTTAAACGTTCGACAAATCCGCCTTCATATCCCGTGGAACATGTATGTTTCTTTAGTCCTGGTAGCAAGTCAATCAGTGTTTCAGGAAAACCAGAAATTTTATTCGTAGGTTGAAATTCATATGCTTCAATATCTAATTCGATCCACAAAGTTGGCTTATAATTAAAGTAATTGGGACCTTTCAAATATCGTACACGATTGATTTTCATTACTATGCCTCTTTCCTTTTCATGATTTTCCTTGATGATAAATTAAAACAAAACCCATTCGTCAAAGCATGCAATTTAAAATCAGTAATCGTTAACTCTTCCCCACCATTATCTGTGCGGGTAAACTCAACGAGGCTTCCATCCTTGCCATCAACTACAAATACTTGATGTTCTCCAATGACTTCAAATTGATCACCCTTTACGATGATGGCGGTATTCTCATCAATTCCAATTCCTACTAATTCCCTATTCTCCGCAATCGCGCTAATAAGCCTCCCAAATCGTGCGCGTTGGGAGAAGTGTTGGTCAATTAATAGTTTCTTTTCGAAACCAAACCCTTTTCCCATTTCAATCCGCAATCGTTCCTCTTCATTATTCTTCATCTCAGAATAAATAATCATTTCTTCCCCCATAATCGAGGCACCGGCACTTGTACCACCGATTACTAAGCCTGATTTCCATAATTCTATGAGGAGAGTATGTAATTTTGTCTCTCGAATGATGTCTGCAAGCCTATTTTGATCTCCGCCAGTAATAAAAAGTGCTCCTAATTCAGTCACTGTCTCCAGGACCTTTGGGTCATCTGCTTCATCCCGATCATTCACATTTATTACTTCAACGTCGGTCACACCAAGCTTTTTAAATACTTTTATATAATCTTTACTTACTTCATCTGGAATTTCCGAGGCAGAAGGAAGGATACCCATTGGTCCCTTTCTTTTTCTCGAAAGATCTACAAATGTATTAAGAATATCTCCGGTTTTGCATTTTTCCTCATTCCCGCCAATAATCAGCAATTCACCTGATTTCATATTCTTTGTTTCACCTTTCTTAACATAATATTATGCGTATTCCTCCAACTTTCCATTTTTTGTCCCTATTACAGGTTACCCAAACACTGCTTGTTTCCATTCGTATAAAAAATCCTGACAAAAAATAGGCATAAAGACAATGCAGAGAAATATTATTCCCACTTGCTTTCATGTTTATTCGGCATTGTTCAAAAATTTGTCATAATCCCCAAAGGAATTTCATTGATTTTCCATTAGACATGGCGTATTCTAAAAACATATCAATTGTGAAACAATTCACATATAGAGTTGCTGGTCCGATTTATTTTTTTAAGTATAAATGTGAATATATTCACAATGAAAGAATCGGAAATCTCAGGGAAAGAAGGGGTAACAATGGAAAAAAAGAAAATTATCATTTTAGGTGGCGGCTATGGTGGAGTGGTTACTAGTAGAAAACTTGAGAAGCTATTACATGAAAACGAAGCAGAGGTAACACTTATTAATAAACATGAATATCACTATATCGCTACTCAACTTCATAAAACAGGTTCTGGGACTGCTACTGATGATAAAGTCACACTTCATATACCAGAACTACTAAAGACAAATAAAATTAATTTTAAAAAAGGGACAGTGTCTACAGTTGATTTTGAAGAGCAATTAGTAAAGCTTGAAAATGGAGAAACATTCAATTATGACTATTTATTGCTTTCTCTAGGCTTCGATGTCAATACATTCGGAATTCCCGGTATAGAAGAGAACGCCTTTAAAATTAGAAGCTTTAGAAGTACGAAAGCAATTTACCATCATATCTTGCATCAGTTTGAAGCTTTCAAAACCGACCAAGATCGCTCGCGGCTAACCTTTGCCGTAGCCGGTGCTGGTTTTACCGGAATTGAAATGATTGGAGAACTCGTGGAAGCTATTCCGCAGTTATGTAAAACATATGAAATTCCTGTGGAGAAAACGAGAATTATTAATATCGAGGCATCAAATTCAGTACTCCCAGGATTCGAACAAAAAGCTGTTGAATTTACAACAGACTATGTAAGAAAACATGGTGTCGAGCTAATGACGGCTACAAAAATTGCTGAATGTACAGCTAGCAGTATTACACTTGATGATGGTACAACCATTCCGACTAGAACGTTAATTTGGTCTGGCGGAGTAAGAGGCAACCGGCTACTAGAAAACTTACCTCTTCCTATAGAAAGAAGCCGGGTGAAGGTTGACAAGTACCTTCGTGTTGAAGGAATGGAAAATGTATTTTGTATTGGCGATTCTGCTCTATTCATGAAAAACGAACATGAATCACTTCCTCCTACAGCTCAAGTTGCCATCCAACAAGCGGAACGATGCGGCCCGAATCTTGTTGCAGCTATTCGGGGGGAAAGTCTAAAAGAATTTCAATACGACCATAAGGGAACGGTCGCTTCCATTGGTGCGACAGCTGCAGTAGGAAAAGTCTATGGTTTAAAAATTTCTGGTCTATTTGCGGCTTTAATGAAACAAGTTATTGAAGCAAGATATTTGTTTGTTCTTGGAGGACCAAGTTTAGTTGTTAAACAGTTTGCCAAAATCCAAAAGCCTTATCTTCAAGTATCCATTAACAAACAAAAATAGATGATCGTTCAAAAAAGAAGGCAGTCATATTTACTGCCTTCTTTTTAATTATTCATTGAAGCAGCATTTACGATTTCACTAGGTGGGCGTTTCCCTCTGTTTAAGTCTCTAATCGAAAGCCCAAAATTCATTTGTAAATGGGGGTAGTCTTTAAAATGCTTCCAATCCCCTCCCCATTCAAACCCCAAACTTTTGGCAATCTCGACAACTTCCATCCAATCCGATTGGCCATTCCCATTGCCGTCGTATGTCATATCCCAAATTACTTCTCCATTGCTCTTTTTAATCGCAAAGTCAATCGCTAATCCGAAATTATGATACGATTCTCCTCCCTTGGCCTGTGTGACAATGCTCCCTTCCTTCGTCCTTCCTGTTTCATAAAGACGATTCTGCTCATCAAAACTGCGAAAATCATCCGTTATGATTATCTCGATTCCTCGTTTCCTTCCATTATGAACCAATTGTTCCGCTTTTTGTGCAACGATTGGATGCAAACCTTCTGGCAACTCACTATTTTCATAATGGGCTGTTTTCTCTAAAAACTGAATATAGATAATAAAAGCAATGAATAAAAGCACAAATGTGATCACACCGCTGTGAGACCTTTTCTTTTTCACGAATAGGACACTCTCCACGAGAAAATTTTTATTGCAAAATAACCATCAGTGGGAAATGAATCCCTCTTCCTAATGATGTTTCGCTTTATTATAAACGATAAAAACGAAAAATAGTTTCATAGAATCATAAGTTTGTATATACTTTCTAAGATGCCCCCCCTCTTTGTGGGGAGCGATTTTAAACACCAATTGACTTGCTTACAAATTGATTGAATAATAATCATTGGGGATATTTAAAGGAGTGTTACAATGGCGATAAAAACGAAAAAAAAACTTAGCCCGAATTATGACCCTTGGGAAGCATATATGGATATCGATGAACACGGAAAAAACGTTTTATCAAATATCGAATTTACAACAACAACTTTATGTAATATGCGTTGCGAACATTGTGCCGTAGGATATACACTAAGCCCGAAAGACCCGGCAGGACTCCCACTTGAACTACTTCTAAAAAGGTTAGAGGAAATTCCTGATCTTCGTTCAATTAGTATTACTGGTGGGGAACCGATGCTATCAACTAAATCTGTTGAAAATTATGTCTATCCAATCTTAAAGTATGCTCATGAAAGGGGAATCTATACTCAATTAAATTCGAACTTAACGATGGATTTAAACCGTTACGAAAGAATCCTTCCCTATCTTGACGTTTTACATATTTCTCACAACTGGGGGACAGAAAAGGACTTTATTGAAGCTGGTTTCGCAATGATGGAACGCAAACCTTCTCTTAAACAACGCGAAGCATTGTTTAAGAAAATGATTGATAACAGTAAAGCACTTTCTAAAACGAATGTACTGGTCTCAGCGGAAACGATGCTTAATAAACGGACCTTGCCTTATCTTAAAAAAATCCATCAACAGATTACTGAAGAAATGGCTTGCAAACGGCATGAAATTCATCCAATGTATCCAGTTGACTATGCTTCATCACTAATCACATTGACACTTGATGAATTAAGAACAGCTATCCATCAAATATTAGATTTTCGCAACTCTTCTATTTGGATGCTGTTCGGGACGCTACCCTTTTATGCATGCAACCAATCACATGAGGATCTTCAGTTATTGCAACGATTATCCTCCGAAGAAAATATTACGATTAGGAATGATCCAGATGGCCGTTCAAGATTGAATGTAAATATTTTTAGCGGAGATATCATTGTAACGGATTTCGGTGATATTCCTATCCTTGGAAATATTAAGAATGATAGCCTAGATGATGTCTATCACGATTGGCTGAAATCAAAATTTGCCGTTTCTCTTAACTGCCATTGCCCTTCAGTAAAATGCCTTGGACCTAATATTCTCGTAAAAGATAATTATTATCCTAATATAAATTTTCAAGATGGCCGTGCAAAAATTACATTTAATTGACAAAAAGCGGAGATGTTCTCATTCGAACGCCTCCGCATTTTTTTATAAGTTTTTATGCAACATCGATAATATCTTTCTTAGCTCCACTACATCCACTTGTCCAGGAGCAGAAGCCTTCCTGGCTGCTCCAAAGGTCAAAGCTGAACCAAATACCTCACCTGAAAGACGGCTAACCATCCCTTTCCCAGCCATGGACATCGTTATAATTGGAGTTTCAGCAAATTGCTCTGACATGACAACGGTAGCTTCAAGTAAGGTCAATACGTCATGAGCGTCCTTTGGCATGACAGCTATTTTCGGAAGGTCGCCACCCAATTCTTGTGCCCTTCGTAATCGCGATACAATTTCCTCTTTAGCCGGTGTCTTTTCGAAATCATGATTCGATAGAATAACATAGACCTGGTTGGAATGGGCGGCTTCAATGAGTGTCTTTAAATCGCTCTCCTGACTAAAAAGCTCGACATCAACAATATCTATCAATCCAGTTTCGACGATTGTCTTATTTAAATCTCGGTAATAATTAGGACTAACCTCTTTTTCTCCGCCTTCTTTTGCACTGCGGAAAGTGAAAATAAGTGGAGTATCAGGTAAAATCTTACGAATCTCCGTGAGCGCATCCTGAACCTTTTCGAGTATTTCTACCTCTTCGAAAAAGTCAACGCGCCATTCAATGACATCTAAATCAACTGATTTCAAGGCAAAAGCTTCTTCTTTTAATTGCATTAATGTGGTCCCTACCATCGGCACACATATTTTAGGTGCCCCTTCACCAATTGTAACCCCTCTTACTTTTATGATTCGTTTCATTTATTTCCCCCCTTCATACGCATCTCAAATGTTAATCTCAAACACTGAGAAGTGAGTCAGCATTTACGAGAGCTCGAATTTTCAGTTCTTCCAGAAGATTATTAGTAGAGTCATCAAAAGCTCCGATCTTTCTAACATAGTTAAAATAGTTCGACCTTCACGGACTCCACATTAATTATTAATCATAAAGTTCCCATGCAAGCTTTAAAGACTCAACAATATAGTCAGCAATTTCTTCAATATCTTGATTATCCGTTGTTACCTTTGAGTGATGATCGGAATAGATTTCTTGCCTGCTATAAAATAGTTCTTCAATGTCTTTAAGCGATCTGCCTTGCAGCACTGGGCGGCTGTCGATAATCAGGCTTATCCGTTCTTTCCACGAATCCCAAGATAAGTCTAGGTAGAAAACAATACAGGTCGAAAGACAAATCTTTTTAATTTCTTCCTGAAGGAAAGCTCCACCGCCAACTGAAATAATCTGTAACTTCTGATTACAATAATCAGTTATTAATTGCTTTTCCTTCTCCCTGAATGTTTTTTCACCATACTCAGCAAAGATTTGCGTTACTGGCATGTTAAACTCCTTTTCAATCTCCTCATCGATATCAACAAAATCTCGATAAAGTTTTTTGGCAACAAACTTACCAATCGATGTTTTGCCAACGCCCATGAAGCCAATAAATACAATACTTTTCTCTTTTAATGGCACATCCCGAATTGCCATAGTTCCGACCCCCAACTTTTTCATAATTACTTAGCACAACGACCATCTATCATGTCAACTTGTATAATATAGATGGTATAGTTTCTACATCCGGATTACAATGAATATTATAAATTTATTGTACAACAATTACACAAAAAAAGGCCGTGACTAACAGCAATTGTTATCACAGCCCTTTTTCCTTTCATTATTGAATTCCAGCTTCTATTTCCTTGACCATTTCAGCTACAGAAATGAGCCCCCCACCTGCTAGGTACCAATAATCTGCATTTAAATAGACTACATTATCATTCTTAACTGCTTTAATATTTTCAATAAGTTTGTTGTTTTCTACGATTGATTGAGCAGAAGACTGTCCGCCTTCAACAACGGCTCCACGGTCTACAATAAATAAATAGTCCGGATCTTTCTCTCTTAAATATTCGAATGAAACATTTTGACCATGTGTTGATACTTCAATGTTCTCATCTGCTGGTTTTACACCAAATTCATCATGGAGCAATCCAAACCTTGACCCCGGACCATATGCACTAATATTTCCTTCATTCGCTAAAATAATCAAACCAGTTTCGTCATTGGCCGATGCTTTTTCGTTTAATTCCTTAATTGCTTCTTCAACTTTAACAAGTTCGACCTCTACTTCTGCTTCCTTTTCAAAAATCTCTCCAAGTAGTCTTGTATTTTGTTTATATGATTCCAGGTAATTGTTCGTATCAAGCTGGATAAATAGAGTCGGAGCAATTTCACTTAGTTCATCATACGCTTCTAGCTGTCTTGTTGAGATAATGATTAAGTCTGGTGATAAACTGTGAATTTTTTCAAAATCAGGTTCTTTTAAGCCGCCAACATGTTCATATTTTTCATCATTGTATTTTGAAAGATATGCAGGCAATGTCTGTTTAGGTACACCTGTCACTTCAATACCAAGCAAATCTAAAGAATCAAGTACACCGTAATCAAATACAATGACCGTTTCAGGGTTTTTTTCTACTGTTGTTTCACCGAGTTCATGCGTAATCGTCAAAGTCTCTTTTTGCTCGCCATTGTCGTCTGATTCCCTAGCATTGTTTCCGTTTGAATCTGTACCACAACCAGCAGCAAATAAAGCCATTATTAAAATTAGGATAAATGATTGCCATTTTTTCTTCATCGTTTCCACCTCATAAGTTTTTTTCTAACTACCTAAATGATAATGATTTTCAATGTCATTTGTCAATGGAGATTTTGTGAAAATTAATGATATTTTTTAGTTTTCAATTGTTCATTAAAATTTTTTATTCAAATAGATATATTTAATTACAAATACCTGCCGTTAATATATCTTTTTTTTGGTTTATATATATAATTCATCCAAGTTCTTTTGCGTACACTTTGTACATATCGTATCTTATATTTATGAATATATAATGGACAAGGAAATACTAGAAAGGAAATGAATCGAAATAAAAGGTATAAATATGAGATAATTAGTCATGATGGAAAGCTTCATTGTCAGTTATAATAAGAGGTAAAATCTTGGAATGACAGAAAGGGGTACTATGGATATTACGACGATTCTTCTCGGATTTATTCTAGTTTTAAATATCATTTTTGCAATTATCGTCGTTTTTGTCGAACGACGTGATGCTAGCTCCGCTTGGGCTTGGCTTCTTGTTTTATCATTTATCCCCGTACTTGGTTTCGTTTTATATTTATTTTTAGGGCAAAACCTTACTAGGGCTCGTCTGTTCACATGGGAAGACAAGAAAAAAATCGGAATTGAAAATGAAATTAGCTTGCAGCTTGAAGAGATGCGCTCAGGTATGTTTGAATATCGCAAAAAACCAGAATTCACCGCTCAAGAACTTATTTATTTACATTTATTAGGTAATGATGCACCACTTACTCGCGATAACGATGTTGAGGTCATTACAGATGGAAACGATAAGTTTAACCGTCTCCTCCTAGATATACAGGCAGCAACACACCATATACATCTGCAATATTACATCATAAAAAAAGATAAACTCGGAAAAAAAATTAGAGACGCACTAATTCAAAAAGCAAAAGATGGCGTAAAGGTGAGAGTCCTTTATGATGAATTAGGCTCAAGAGTCTTATCAAGACGTTTTTTTGCTGAATTACGAAAGGCTGGCGGGGAAGTGGAAATCTTCTTTCCTTCTAAATTTCGTTTAATTAATTTTCGACTTAACTATAGAAACCATCGGAAAATTGTGATTATTGACGGACAAATTGGATATATAGGTGGATTTAATATTGGAGATGAGTACCTAGGCGAGGACCCTCGATTTGGGTATTGGCGTGACACCCATCTAAGGATTCAAGGGACTTCCGTTCATGCCATCCAAACCCGTTTTATACTCGATTGGAACCAAGCGTCATACAGCAATGATATCGATTATAATCCAATTCTTTTCCCCAAACCAGTGTATAGTGGAACAGTTGGTCTACAAATCGTTACCAGCGGTCCAGATTCCGAATGGTCCCAAATAAAAAATGGATATATAAAAATGATTTCCCTTGCCAAAAAATCCATACTTATACAGACACCTTACTTTATTCCTGATGCCAGTCTACTTGATACCATTCGAATCGCCTGTCTATCAGGTGTCGAAGTCAATATTATGATACCTAACAAGCCCGACCATATGTTTGTTTATTGGGCCACATTATCGAATGTTGGTGAATTATTAAAAGCCGGAGCAAAGGTATATATTTATGATAATGGTTTCCTACATGCCAAAACAATCGTAATTGATGACGAAATATCTTCTGTTGGGACAGCCAATATTGACATAAGAAGTTTGAACTTGAATTTTGAAATCAATGCCTTTATATACGATAAAGAAATTTCTAAACAGTTGAGACAGGCTTTTGCACAAGACGTTTCCCAATCCAAATTACTAACTTTAGAAGAATATCAAAATCGATCGAGATGGATTCAATTAAAAGAATCTGTTTCTAGACTACTTTCGCCCATTCTTTAAAGATCAAAAAACAAGAGACTAAGCTCAGCGCTTAGCCTCTTGTTTTATATCTCTGGTTTTATTGTAGCCTGTCTCCTCAATTTCAAAAAGTGAACCATATTCAAAACAATTGTTTTGACAACCGCATAGGTTGGAACAGCAAGAATCATTCCGATAATCCCTGCAATATTTCCGGCAACTAATAATAAAATGATAATTGTGGCTGGGTGAGTATCAAGTGTTTTCCCTAGGATAAGCGGCGAAATAAGATTGCTCTCTAATTGCTGAGCAATCACCATTACAACTACAGCTAATAATGCTTTTGTTGGCGAGTCAAACAGTGCGACAATTACTGCAGGAGTTCCACCGATAAATGGTCCCACATATGGGATAATATTTGTCACTGCACAAATGAGAGCCAGAATTAATGCATACCTTACATCAATGATTAAAAAGCCGATAAATGATAATGTTCCTACAAATAATGCGACAGTGAACTGGCCATGAATATACGCAGATAGAGTCTTTGCTGTTCCTTCAAGTGTTTCAATTGCTTGGTTTCGGTAAGATGCTGGGATAAATTTCGCAATTGCGGACTTTAGTTTATGACCATCTTTAAACATGAAAAATAGCAAAAAGGGAACGGTTACAATGGTAATTGTAATATTCGCTAATAAACCTACCACACTAGCAATTCCGTTTGTGAGTCGATCTGGCAATGTGTTAGCAAATTCAGTTATACGCTGAATAATTTCTTCCTGGGTAATATATTCCTGCGTCATAAACCAACGGTATTGTTCTGTATTTACAACATTGTTGAAGAAAATTTGCGTATCTCTTGCATATTCAGGAATATCATTGATTAACTGCAATACTTGCCTTGAAATAGCAGGAACAAGATTTCCTATTCCTAGAACAAGCAAGCCGATAACCCCTATGTATAACAACAATATCGCAAGGACTCTAGGTACTTTCCATTTCACAATTAAATTCACAATTGGATTTAATAAGAAATAGAGAAAGCCTGAAATAATGATTGGAAAAAACATCGTTGAAGCAAAAATTCCCAATGGTTCAAATAAAAAGGATATTTTCGAAGAAACATAAATAATCGTAAGGATAATTAAGATTTGCAACGTCCAATACTGAAAATTCTTCTTTGCCACATTCTCACCTTTTCTTTTTCGATAAGAATAATTATAACAATTTTCTAGAAACAATGCTTTAAAAAAAGAAAAGTGCTGATCACAGCCTAAGCTTAAATTTTCTGAATATCAATTTGTAATTAAAAATGTAGTGTAATTTCGCTGTGGTACACTGGCTATTGTCCTCCACATTTTAATATAACAATTGCACTACAATAACTGAATGTTGATTTCACTGCGTCCTGAAAAATAAACGGAAAAATTCCGGCTAAACTGGGAAATACCGATATTTCCTTAAAAATAAGCGGAGTTTTTCCGTTTATTGGATCAAAATCTTTGGATTTTGTCTTATTTAGAGCAGTTAAGCGGAAATTCTCCGCTTATATCGGCTCTTAAGCTTCTCCTAACTACAATAGCAGGAAATTCTCCGCTTATTCATTCTCAAACCTACACAAACATCGATACGGCGAAGGCGAAATTGGGTTTGTAAACAACTTAATGACTAAAATTCCCAATCGGAGAATTAGCAATGAAAATCAAAATAGCAAGCTATAAATCCTTGCTATTTCTAATGTTTTTTATCTCTCTAGCCTTACAAATTGCCCTACATTTTATCGTGTAAATAGGATTACATTTTCCTGTGCAAAATGACGTTTTTCGATAGGAAACGGAACCCGTTAGAATATCTATAGGTTTTTTCAATAACCCTTATGGGTACTTAATTAATAAAAAGAGAATGTCACCCTCGCGAATTATCTGCTTTTCACGAGTAAATTGACAGCCTCCTTAATAAGTTCGTCAGTTTTTTCACCTTTTTTTTCTGCTTCTAATACACAATCGACTAAGTTTGAACTGACAACCACACCAATTGTACGGTCCATCGCTGACCGAACAGCCGACATTTGGGTAATCACTTCTTTACAGTCTTTATTTTCCTCCATCATTTTCAAAATACCTCGAAGCTGACCTTCCATCCGCTTTACGCGATTTTTAATCTGATCATTGTATTCCATAGCTAATTCCTTTCTTACGAAGTTTTTTATTCATAATACACTAATCAAGAAGAAAAGATATAAAAATCATTTTGATTTCATGTTATACCCTATATGGTATAAAGTCAAATGTTTAGTTTTTATCTTTAGTATTGTAACAAAAAAATCGAGTTGTCTAAACTATTATACCTAATAATTAAAGGGAAAATAACCCAATCCTGATGAAAGAATTCAAAACACTTTTATGAAAATGAAGTGATTTATGATTATCGTCGTATCAAGTTGAAATTAAAAAATTCAAGAATATGTCAATTATTACAACAATATGTATATAAAGCGAAAAATGGCAGGTATGAAACCGGTTCAATACCGCATCCATACCAGCCAATTAGCTGAAATTTATATGTATAAATAAAAAATAAGAGCCTTTATTAAACAGTTATAGGCTCAGAAAGTTTTAATAAGGTTTGATTGTCAATTTTTCCATTATCTAATTTTGGTAATGACGCCAGCAGAACGATTTTATCCGGTATTTTGTATTTCGCGATTTTCCCTTCCGCATACTTCTTTAATGACTCTTCCGTTTCCATACTATTTTTTTTCAATGATATAAATGCATAAGTTTGTTCACCTAACTCTGAATCAGGCACTCCTAGAATACACACTTCTAACACGGATGGATGACTGTAATAGATCTCTTCAACCTGTGCGGGATAGATATTATTTCCTCCGCGAATAATCATATTTTTCTTCCTACCGACAATTTTTATATGCCCTGAGGAATCAACTGTAATAATATCCCCTGTATAAAACCAGCCGTTGTCATCGATTACTCGTTTCGTCTCATTCGGGAGTTTATAGTATCCTTTCATCAATCCCTCACCCTTGACTAACAATTCTCCAGTGACATTCGGACCAACAAATTCTCCATTTTCCCCTAAGACACTAATCTCTACTCCTTCTAGGGCATCTCCTGAAGTATGATAGCGTTTAACCGAATCAGCATCGATACTCGACATGCAAACCATCATCGCTTCGGTTGAGCCGTAAGAGTTTAAGATTTTGCAATTATATTTCGTGTCGAACTCTTCAATAATGGATACAGGGCAATGGGCACCTGCGACAATCCCGGCCCTTAATGTGCTAATATTTCTCGAATTCTGTTTCAGTTCCTCGAGTTCCCGAAAATACATGGTTGGAACACCTAGATGAACCGTTGCCCCCTCTGATTCAATTAAAGACAATGCCTTTGAAGGAGAGTGCTTTTCCATTAGGAGTAACTTCCCGCCAAAGGTAAATGGCATGATGACCCCTGCCAGCATCCCGAATGCGTGGCAACATGGCAAAGGGTCCAGAACGATATCCTGGCTCGTGCAACCTAGTCGAGTCCCCATCAACTCAGCTGATTTAAACAAGTTTTGCATCGTTAACTGCACACCTTTTGCCACTCCGGTTGAGCCTGAAGTAAAAAGAATCGCGACGATATCTTCCACGGGATTTAGATTCGTTTGACAAAATCGAGCTGTTTCCTCTCGTTCTAATAAATCCAGAAAGGAGTCATAGCCTCTTCCCTAAAACGAGTCGTAAAGATTAAACAGGGATTACAGTTTTCTCGCATCCAAATCAATTGGGATGGCTTTGATACAAAAACGGCCTTAGGGTTGATCATGTCCAAGCGACCCTTTAATTCTTTGCCTTTTAGAGAACAGTTACAGGGTACAATCAACGCCCCAATTTTAACTAAAGCATGGAAAAGAACGATATACTCATACCAATTGGGGATAAACACCATTACTTTATCCCCTTTTTTAATATCATTTGACGATAAAGAAGATGCAAGTCTTTGAATCTCTCCCTGCAATTCTCCATAGCTGATTCTGCGCTGGCCATCATAAATGGCCTCATTATGAGGTGTCCGTTCTCCCCAGTAATCGATTAGATTCTGAAATGACTGTTCTTTATACACCTACATCGCCTCATTTTTTATTTACTTATCCCCAGCGAAATTCGATTCCCATTGTCCCCTCGGGGAATTCCCATTTTTCGAGAATAGTTGAACCACATAATACCCAGCACGTTCCACATTCAACGCATCCGGCATAATCGAAATGAAAATCCCCTTTTTCGTCTACTTTATACAACCCGGCCGGACAGGCTAATACAAGTTTGTGAAACTCCTTCCGATCAATATTGCCTTTTTTTAAAACGATATGGGCATTTTCTTCATCCACATAAAATTTATCAATGCCTAGTTTTTCATCGACGTTCACTGTACTCATAGTGAGCGCACCCCTTTCAAAGCGTCTTTCGCGATGTTCAATGACGTTCGCTGGCAATTCTATGACTTCTTTTGCGCCTACTGCTACTTCTTCTGGCTTTAACTCGCCACGAAATCCTAATTTTTGCGCAAGCAAAGAGTTGACGCCATCCGCTAAAATCGTTACATCTGCTTCCGCCTTTTCTGCCAACCATTGATGATTACGGAATTGTAGGCGACATGAAGAAAGTAGTCCCTGCTTTAACAGAACATTTTAATAAGGTACTCGTTTAATCGCACGGTTTGCCTGATTAACAACTTTAACATATGAAGAAGCAGAAAAACGCGCTCGTTTTTCTGCTTCTTAACTAAGGAAGAGAACCGAAAGGATTGTTAAAAATGTCAGAGGAAAAATTTGATGCCATCATCGTTGGCGGTGGGATTGCCGGAACAGTTGCCGGGTATATATTGGCTAAAGAAGGATTGGAAGTCCTGTTAGTTGAACGAGGAAATTACTCCGGCAGTAAAAATATGACTGGTGGACGAATTTATAGCCACAGTTTGGAGAAAATCATCCCGAACTTTGCCGAGGAAGCTCCGGTTGAACGGAAAATTACGAGAGAAAAAATCAGCCTGATGACCGAAGAAAGCAATGTGACTGTTGATTATTATTCAGAAATGCTCGGTGTACAAGGAAGCGATTCTTATTCGGTTTTACGTGGTCCATTCGTGCAAATTTAAAGATTGGTGCGTTTTTATCTTTATTCACGGCTTTCACGATTTTAGAGTGATTGATTCCAACAACGTGTTGGATTTGCCCGGAGATTCCAAGCGCAATGTACACATCTGGAGACAGCATTAATCCTGTTACCCCGATGTACGTTTCTTTTGGCATCCAACCTTCTCCGTCCGCAATTGGACGAGTACATCCTATTTCGGCACCAATCGCCTCCGCAAGCTCGCGTACCGTTCCTAAATCTTCTTCCGCTGCAAGACCACGACCAACCCCGATAACCCGTTTTGCCTTCGTTAAATCCGCGCCAGCTTTTGGCTTTTGCACGCTGTTCACGACTTTCATTTTGAATGCAGGCTCAATAAATTCAACCGTTTCCTGTTCACTATCCACTGTTACAAGCGCTGACTCTTCGAAGACACCGGAGCCAACCATGACAATCGCAGTAGCCGTTGTCGCTTTCTCTTTGCGCATCGCTGCACCGCCATAAACCATATGCACAGCTTCGCCATCTTTCATTAACTGCGATACATCTGCCATCACACTGGCACCAAGTTTAGCAGCCAAACGACCAATAACGATTTTACAGCGCTTTGTCGGTTCAACTAATAAAAAACTTGGCTTAACCTTTTCAACAATGGAAAAAATCGTTTCTGTATAATCTTCAAACATTGCGTCTTCTTTTCTAGGAATATTCCATATTTTGTCTACAAAACCGCCTTGGGCTTCTCCAATCACAATCGCTTCAACACGATTTCCCAGTTGACGAGCCCCACTTGAAAGTTCATAAAGAGTACTATTTTTTTCAGCTAACACTAATACTGTCATTTTTTTTCACCTACCTATTATCGTAATCCTACAGCAATTTTTTCAATAAATTGTTGGATCGCTTCATCTGAATCGCCTTCAATTATTTCCTGTTTCCGCTCAACGATTGCTTTTCCATCAGCTAAAGTGATTTTGCTTACACCATTAATACTAGGTACGTTAAGAAGTTCTCCTAATTGGGAACTGACTTGTCCTGCATAAAGGTCTGCTGACCCTTCGCCACAAATGATAAGATCATACTCTCCGATTTTGTCAATTCCTGCTTTTAACGCTTGCGCCGTTTGATGGGTATCAATTTGATCTAAGCTGTCATCGGCAACAAGATATAAACTTTCTGGTCCACGGGATAGAACATTTTTCTTTAATTTAGATTCATTGATTTTCGCTGGGCCAACACTTAATACAGCCAATGTTCCGCCATTCTCTTCCACTAGCTGTGTTCCTGCTTCGATTGCGTTTAAATCATAATTACTAACCGCAAGCTTTGCTTTTTCGGTTGATATATCACCATTAGGCATAATCGTAATGTCTTGTTCTTCTGGGACAACTTTAAAACAAGCAATAATATTCATGATCTCACCTCAAAAAATATATAATAATAGCATTCAATCATTTTCTTGTATTTATCTATTAAAATGGATAAAAAGTTTTTTTGATCCTCAAACACTTGCTTTGAAGACGTCCAAAGTGTTTGAGAAGGTATAGTCTATAGCCATTTAAGTAGCTTACTTTGCATATTTTTTAACAATTTGGCGACCAGCGATGTAAACCATAATTTGGTCTGTACCACCAGCAAATTGGTTACCACGGCAATCTTCCCAAAATCTGCTCGTTCTTGATTCTGTTGTATACCCAATACCGCCGAAGATTTGCATCGCATCAGAAGCTACTTCAGTAGATGCCCTACAAACATAACGTTTAACAAGAGCACTATCCAAACGTACAGGAATATCGTTATCCATTTTCCAAGCTGTGCTATATAATAGATGTCTCATTGTTTGTAACTTAATTTCCATATCCGTGAGCATTTCTTGAATTTGTTGGAAGCTTCCAATTGTTTTTCCAAAAGCAACACGCTCATTAGCATAAGCAGCAGCATCTTCCATTGCCGCTTGCGCTAGACCTAAGCTGTGAGCTGCAACAAGCAAGCGTTCTATTTCAAAATTTTTCATTAAGTTTATGAAGCCTTTTCCAGTTTCACCAACCTGAGCACTTTCATCCAGTTCCACATTGTCAAAATACATTTCACAGAACGGAATGGTCTTTTGTCCAATTTTTGGTAGTGGAGCCGTTTTTACTCCAGGTGTGTCTTTTGATAAAAAGAACATCGACATGCTTCTATTTGAAGGCGATGGATCTTCATCTTTCGCGATAACAAGAACATACGGATTAATTTCTCCATTTGTTACAAATGTTTTTTGACCATTGATGACTACTTTTCCATTTCCTAAACGCTTAACCGTCGTCGTCATTCCAGAATTATCGGACCCAGCCCCTGGCTCAGAAATAGCGATTGATAAGCAGCAGCGACCAGATTCTTGATACTTGTCCATGACAAATTTTACTTGTTCTTCATTTCCAAATTCACACATATCATGCATTGTCAACGTGCCCAAAAAGAATGGAAGTGTTGCCCCAGCTGCTCTTGTACTTTCTTCAACTAGCGTCACTAATGTTTGGACATCGGTTGGCGTTCCACCTAATTCTTCGGGAAGCCCCATGTATCCAAATCCCGCATCTAAATAGGATCTATAAACTTCATCTGGAAAGTTATAATCTTCATAAGATTTCCTCACAACTTCTTCAGGAAGATATCTTGCCACCCACTCCCTAACGCTTTCCATTAACAGTTCTTGTTCTTCGGTTCTGCTGTAATCCATGTTTTATTCCTCCTGCAAACTTTTTTATTTTTTACACTAAATATAGATGCAACTATCCGTGCCAACTCCTTAACCCTTAAAACGATGAGGTTTTATTTTTTAGTGTGTAATTTTGATAAAACAAACTGTTCAATTTTGTTCATTTATGCACGAATATTTTCTTAATGAACAATACGTTTTACGTACGAATAAGAACAATAAGGATGCAACGATTTAAGCTCGTTGCATCCTTTATGAGATATTATAAGTTTTTAGCTTTTTATACAGAGTGTTTCGAGAAATCCCCAATTTTTTCGCAACAAAAGATTTATTCCCATTATATTTGAGCATTAAGTCGATAATTATTTTTCTTTGCCCATTATGAAAATCATCTTTACACTCATTTATTATTTCTTCGTCATGGAATCCGTCATCTTCAAAATTATTTAGAATATCTAACGGCAAATCACATAATTCTAAAGTATTGTTCTTAGTAATATTCACACTACATTCAACCATATTTCTTAATTCTCTTAAATTTCCCGGCCATGAATAACTTACTAGTTTACAAAGTGCCTCAGAAGAAATCTCTGTGACATTTTTCTTTAATATGCGATTAAAATATTGAAGATAATAATTGATTAAAATGGGAATATCTGTGACTCTTTCTCTTAACGGCGGTAAATGGAGATGAATCACATTGATTCGGTAGTATAAATCTAATCTGAACGTCCCCTCTTTTACCATTTTCTTCAAATCTCGATTTGTCGCACTGATAACCCTAACATCAACCGGTGTTGAAATATTGCTGCCAACCCTAGTGACTCTACGTTCTTCTAAAACTCTTAATAACATTGTTTGGGCAAATAAAGGTAATTCCCCAACTTCATCTAGAAAAAGGGTTCCTTGATCTGCATATTCAAATTTCCCCATCGAGCCACCTTTTTTAGCTCCAGTAAAAGCACCATCTACATAGCCAAATAATTCACTGGCAATTAACTCAGGCTGAACGGTAGCACAATTTATCGCTATAAACGGACCATTTCGTCTTGAACTTTCATTATGTATTGACTGGGCAAAAAGCTCTTTTCCCGTACCACTCTCTCCAGTAAGGATAATAGAGCTGCTACTATGGGAGGCATCGGTAGCCTTTTGTTTCATTGTTTTCATTACTTTTGATTCGCCCAATATTTTGTCAAAAGTATAATAAGCTTGAGAATGGGAAGATTTATTTAACCTTTTCCGAATCGAGGTACTGTCTTGCAAGATAATAATCAGGCCCGAAATTACTTTGTTTCGATTCATCGGAATGACATCCATACGTAAGAATTGTTTATTAGTTGGGGCGTTTTCTATAATGATTTCTTCAAAATTAATTTTTTTGCCATTATTAAGACATGTTAGCGCCTTCTTCAATCCCGGAAATAATTTTATACAATCTTCCTCTTTGATTTTATGTAAATCTACTTGAAACCATTTTACAAATAATTCATTGGCATTAATAATTTTCCCAAATCTGTCTACAAAAAGAATAGCCTTTTCATTACTTTGTACCAATTGATCATATATTTCGTTCTTCATGTATAACTCTAATGCGTTCCGGTAACTTTCAATTTTTGACTTCCACGAATTATGAAACATTCTAGCATAAGATAGAAATAAGTCCGTGAATTTATCCTTTGGTAAAATAATAAAAGTATAAACTTTCTCATTAAAATTATTCGAACAAAAACAGTGGGTAGCAAAAGGAGTTAAAAAATCTAAATAGTGTTCTTCACCAATAACCCAGGCTTCCTGATCAACCTCCTTTATCAATGCCATACTGGTGGTTCCAATGTATTCCTCTGAAATACAACTCCCGATTCCTAAATTTAAAGAATTTAAATATTTAAGCATTTCTTTATTGCCCCGTTGTGAAAAAACAATGCCATTCTCATAAGCATAAAATAATGCTCCATTATGTGTTTCTAATGATTCATACAAATTCGAAATAATATTGGGGAGTATATAATCCCGTAAGTAATCTGTAACCATTGTGCCAACGGCATTTTTTTCGGTTTTTGAAGGATGTGTAATAGATGTTTTAGTGTGGTCTAATTGATAATTTTTGCTGCGTTTCCATGATTGTGCAATTTCTAATCTTACTTCTTTGTCGACAACGCCACTTTGAAAAAAGATTTCCTTATTCTTTTTAGTAGAGGATTCATTGTAGCTGATACACACTCCAATACTCACTCCAATCATGTGAATTCATATTAATTATACCCCTTCGGATATAGGCTTTTTTATGAGAAAAATGTTAAACCTAAGAATAAATACCAAACTATTTGTGAATCTATGTGATTTCCATCACAATATTACGGATAATTGTTAGGTTTTTGTGAGAATAGCAAAAAGCATTCGATGAGAAGTCCCAACGAATGCTTTGGATATAAGTACTGTTTATACTAGTTACACTAATTCCAATTCCCTTTGTACTTCGATGATTCCCTTGTCAGCCAATTCCCGAATCTTTTCATCGGAAAAGCCTAATAGCTTACTTAAAATCGCTTCATTATCTTGACCGACCTTAGGAGCACCTCTCCAAACTTGTCCTGGTGTTTCACTCATCTTTGGAACAATTCCAAACGCTTTAATACTCTTATTGATTGTTTGGTCTTCATATTCGACAAAGTTTTCTCTGTCAATCCAATGTGGATCTTCGACAACATCTTCAGCTGTGTTCACCCTTGCACATCCGACTTTAAATTGATTTAAGTGTTCAACAATTTCATCAGATGTTCTGTCTAAACACCACTGAATTGTTTTATTAGCTAAATCTTGTCCTTTTTCAGATGAAACAGCATTTGTAGATGACGCACAATCTTTAAAGTTGTAATACTCAACATCTAATCCAAGCGCTTGTACAAATCGTTTGTATACTCCTGGACCAAATGCCCCAATAGCTACATAGCGATCATCTTTTGATTGAAATAACCCATAAGGTTGGAATGCGGTTGCATTTGTGCCGGATCTTTGCTTTAGTACTCCCGCTTCTGTATAAGATACAATCGTATCAGATAAAATCCTTGCCATTGCTTCAAACTGTGCAACATCCACTACTTGCCCTTTCCCTGTTTCCTGTACACTGATATACGCTGATAAGGCTCCAAACGCAGCAGTAAGAGCTGAAACATAGTCATTTGTCCACGGTTTTGTTACCATTGGTAGTCTGTCAGTGTCACCATTTAAATTCATAAAACTACTATAAGCTTGCCCAATCATATCATATGAGGCTCTATCACATACTTTAGGATCTCCACCAAATTCAGGTCTTCCGTATCCGCTAACATGGACGATAACAAGTTTTGGATTTGTTTCAAGAAGTAATTGATCATTAATTCCAAACTTATCTAACCAAACCATATTTTCCATGAAAATATCCGCTTCCTTAATTAATCCTAAGAAAATCTCACGAACTTCTGGAATATTTAGGTTTGCATCTAGTGTCATACTTAATCGATTTCGAGCATCTTGCGCCCAAGAGGTACTAACTTTTTTACCTTCATGCTCAATAAAAGGAGCTAATACTCGGTAGGTATCACCAACCTTTGGTCTTTCGATGTTAATTACTTCAGCACCAAAATCAGCCATCATATTTGCAGCATGCGGCATTGCTACAATACTACCTAGAGATAAAACACGAACACCTCTTAATGGTCCAAAATCAGGAATAATTTTATTTCTCTTTTCCATGGTTCATTCTCCTTTTATGTTGTTTTAGTTTTTTATGTGACAATAATATCCGCGAAAGTATATATAGCAAAAATTACTACATAACCAATACTAGACATAGAATTGTTAAGCAAGAAGATGATTAGCAATTACCATTCTATTAATCTCTGATGTTCCTTCACCAATCGTTAATAACTTAGCATCCCTGTAATAGCGTTCGATTTCTAACTCTTTACTATAGCCATTGCCTCCATGTATTTGCAGGGACTTATCACATGCATCAACACACATTTCAGATGAGAACGCTTTAACCATTGCCGCTTCTTTTGAATATGGCAAACCAGCATCTCTTAATCTTGCAGCGTTGTATAACATTGTTCTTGCTGCCTCTATGTTTATCGCCATTTCCGCCAATTTGAAACTAATCCCTTGGAAGCTGCTTATCGGCTTGCCAAATTGAACCCTTTCCTTGGCATATACAGTCGCAAGTTCCAGCGCACCTTGAGCCATTCCAACTGCCATCGCGGAAATTGCGAGGCGCCCCTCATCCAGTCCACGTAAAAATACTGGGAATCCTTTATTCAATTTTCCTAAAAGATTTTCCTTACGTATACGACAGTTTTTAAAATAAAGATCACCCGTATTTGAATTGTTCAGCCCCATTTTTCTTTCCGGTTTCCCAACTTCAAAACCAGGTGTTCCTGCCTCAACAATGAAGGCACTAATTCCTCTATTCCCTTTATCTAAATCTGTTTTTGCGGTAACTATATACGTTTTGGCAGCACCTATGTTTGTAATCCAACATTTTGTCCCATTAAGAACCCATTCATCTCCATCCAATACTGCAGTTGTTTGAGTTCCGCCAGCATCAGATCCAGCGCCTGGTTCAGTTAACCCAAACGACATTAACTTTTCTCCTTTGGCTGCCGGGATTAAATACTTTTGCTTTTGTTCTTCCGTACCATCATGTAATAAAGGCATACACCCTAAAGAGGTATGAGCATCAATAATAAGTGCTAAAGAGCCAGAGTATTTAGCTATTTCTTCAATGATAAGCATCTCACTTAAGCAGTCTGCCCCTGCTCCTCCATATTTTTCAGGAATAGAAACACCCAAAAACCCTAATTCAGCACATTCATTAACCCAATCCCATGGAAATTCATGTGTTTCATCCAATTCCTTTGCTTTCGGTTTAATTTCTGTTTCTGCAAATTCCTTTGCTGCCTTTCGAATTAATTCCTGTTCCTCTGATAAAAAATAAGACATACCATTCCTCCTAAGCCGAAAAAACTAAGAATCATTTTTTCGTCAATACTAGAATGAATCTAATTTCCATCTAACCATACATTTCCACAAACTGTTAAATGATACTTAACTAAACCTCCTCCCGAATACAAAGATAAGTTTGTTTAACACTTACTTAACTTGCAACTTCTATGCCAAAATACAAAAAGCTATTAAATATGTAAAATAAATGTTTATCACTGTTCAGTTGTTAAATCGACTGTGCAAAAATGTTCATCGAATCATAAACACTTTTATACAAAGCTGGTTATACTTTCCAGACATTAAAAAGGACCAAATCCTCTTGATTCGGCCCCATACTAATATGTTCAGGAAACTTTTTTACCTTCCAAAGGTTTTTCTTTACGAACTCTATAAGCGAAAGGCCATTTATCAAAAAATGTATTAACAATAACAACTGGCATTATCCAAGCAAACTGTCCGGCAATAACTCCCATACCGGGGAATCCTAACCCAAAGTCATTACTGCCAAATGGTAGTAAGTGGAATGTTTTTAACCAAACAACCCCTACAATCGATCCAACTACGATAAAAATAGCTACACGCGCCAAAACTCTTGCTGCAGTATTTGATACAAGATTTGCTCCAGGATAATCATCAAATAAATGATGCCATGTTAACATAACTAATACCCATGATAAAATAAGGGATGCCGTTACAAGTTCAACAGGTTGACCAGGAAGCAAATCAAATGGTGCAATGATTGATGCTACAATTTTAGGAAGAACGAAACCGGAAATAATAGCAAGAATTAATCCAAATATTGCTTGAAGAGGCTGTTTTTTCGCAAATAACTTATTTGGATACCCCTCTCCCCCTTCAGCAGGTATAAGCATCATGAACAAGAACCCTTGGGCAAAAGCGACGAAGCCAGGCCATGTTCCAAACGGTTGTGATACAATTTCTTCTCCAAGAAGTGAAAATTTCATAAAGCTAGGGACAATCATAGCAATCCAAAGGATTAAAGCGGCTACAGTTCCAAACATAAAGACACCAAAGCCATCCCATGGCGCTTTAAGGTTTCCTGCAAAAGGCCATTTGTGAAACACTGCTACCGCTGGAAGGTTACAGATTAATATCGCTAATGAAAAGAAATTTATCGCATTCCATCCCATTATAGCAAGCTGCACTTGCTCAGCAGTTTGAGGAGTAAATAAAATCGAGAAGCTAAATGGTTTCCACCACATTCCCAAAAAGCCCGCAAATACAATAAATGCAACTGCACCAATTAACATTGTAATACCTAAATATCTTAAGCCAGCATATGGCTGAAGGTTTGAACGCTTGTACTTCCCATATAAACCAAAAACTAAGGCCGTCCAACACCATCCATTGATGATCATCCAGAAAAAAGTTCCTTCTGCAAAAGCAACTACGTAACTATTAGCAACAGCAGGATCAGCGAGTGCGAGTCCTGTTCCTGCCAGTCTCGTTGCAATACCATCTACTAATAATCCCCATATCGGCCAATAAATAACTGTAAATACTATACAAGCTAGAAAAACTACAGATCCCATTAAAAGTGGATGTTTAATACGCCTTTTGATTACGTACTCTTCCATCATAATTCTCCTTCCAAATAGAAAATTTAATAAATAGTGCATTCTACCATTTACAAAATACAAACAATTCCTATTACCTAATAAAAACTTGTTTTTGGAGACTTTATTACTTTAATGCTCATTCCTTTTCGCTTTTCTGCGTTAGTATTTCCGACACAATCTTTGATTTAAGAACTCCTTCACCTCCTATTGAATATTTGTTAAACAAACTCAACTCTTTATTTGCAATTATTATGCCAACCTAAAAAAAGCTTTGTTTAATGGCCTCTTTTTTTGTTCGATATTAAAACTGTTAAATGAAGTGTGGATTTTTGTTCAAGTGGTGTTGACAGTTTTACGCAAATGTATGTGTATATTTATAAAATATTAAAAAGAATCAATTCGGATTCAATAAAGAAAAACCGGGCAAAAACCGCCCGGTCCTTTTATCCAATGTTATATATTCTAGTTAAATTTACGTTTTTTTCGGGTTATAAGGGAATAATCGCCAAATAAACCGCCAAATGTTCACAGAAGGACATGAATGATTTTTTCAAAAAATAAACGTACCACCCACATAGTTCTCCATGATTAATTAACAACTCGTTTGATTATGAAATGAGGGGCTTTTTATTCCCAGTACTCGAATTAAAGAGGTGGATAGTTCATACAATAGGTTATGTTTTTTTGCTAGTACTTGGATTAAACCGGTTTTTGACCGTTTTTTATTGCTAGTACAGGGATTATATCGACCTTCTGGCCTCGTTTTATTGCTAGTACTTGAATTAAACCCTCTTTTTACAGCGTTTTATTACGAGTACTAGCAATATATCAAGGGAATTTGGTGTTTTTAATACGAGTACTTGGATTAAAAAACCCGTTACTAGCATTATCGTTCAAAAAGCCTACGAATCCCTTCGGTCAAATCTTCATAAATGACCTATTCCGAAAAAACCAAAAAAATTATCCGTGCTTTTACCCAGTACTCGGATTAAAATTTCCGATGCCAAAGCTTACAAACGCTTAAGCACCTTGACCTTGAGGGGCTGAACATCGTGAAGATTCGTAAAGATTACAGAACATCCTCAGTTAGTCTTCGCTTTCACCAAAAGAACAAGTTGTGCAGAAACGACCTTTACATCGATATGGAACTTTTCGAACATCATGACAGCCTGCACATATAAAAAGCTTACACCCTTTTTTAATGTCCCCACAATCACCCTTGATTACAATGGGACGGATTTTTAGCACCGTGTTTTCTTTTAAAAGCTTCCCAATGTTGGTGTTTATCGAAAAAAATTTGTCGTAAAATGTTCGTCTCCATAAAACGAAAATACCACAGCATGAATGACTGTGGTAGACCCAAAATTTTATACTTTCTTATCTTTTAAGAAAACTCGCCGATTGGCGAGCTTTAAAGGCGAAGACAGAGGCGTAGTTGTGTTAGGAAAGTATTAATTTGAAAAATTTATACTCTTTCCTAGTCAAAAAGCCACTTTCTATCATTTTAGAATGCACAGTCATTTATCAATGACAATTCTCTTCTAAAAATAATGAAAGTGACATTCATTCACCTAAACCATAATTCTCCTTATTTTCCCGTTAATACAGGTAATCGCTTTTCTAAGAATGCTTCAACCGACTCTTGATGATCTTCCGTTTTAGAACATTTTTCAATGAATTCCACCTCATTCTGGAAATTCATTGCATAGCCTCCATAGGAAATCGAATAAACCATCGCTTTTAGTGCTCCATAGGCCACTGTATGGCCTTTTGCTAGTTTATTAGCCAACTCCATCGTTGCAGATTCCAATTGCTCGACTGGTACCGCCTGGCTTACAATTCCTAAGTCCAGTGCCTCTTGCCCTGTGATAATTTTTCCTGTGATCATTAGTTCAAGCGCTTTAGATGCCCCCACCATTTGAACAAGATTGTAAGCACATCCCATATCAGGCACTAAACCAATATTTGTTTGGGCAGCTACAAATTTTGACTTTTCCGTTGCAATTCTAAAATCACATGCCAAAGCCAGACCTAATCCCCCTCCAGCTGCCGCACCCTGAATTGAAGCAATGATTGGTTTCCGTAAAGTTTTAAACTTTGTTAACACTCCTTGCCACCCTTTTAATATCGGTTCATAGTCTATTTCTTTGCCAGAATCAAGTGCATCTTTCATCCAATTAATATCACCACCGACACTAAAATTCTTTCCCGCCCCTCGTAAAATGACAACACGGACACTTTGATCAGCAGCACACTCATCGATACAATACTCAATATCGTTACTTAAGCTATTTCCACTAACCGGATTTCCCTTTTCTGGAATATTCATTGTAATTGTTGCAATTCCGTTTTCATTTTCAAAAAGTACTGTTGGTAATTTTAACATCCTTACACCTCTTTTAGTCTTTTTATACTAATGGTTTTTCCAATTAAAATTTCAGAATTGCTAATTCATCTACTTACCTGTTTGCAATTTATTAATTGGATTATATGTACTTAAAATGCAAGAATTATACCAACCAGTCAGACCTTGTCATACCTAGATGATTTTTAAAAACTGTTTTATAAATTGCGCAAAATTGTATAAATCTGTTCAATTAAAAATACCTTTCCCAAAATGTGTATTTATAGTGATTAGGAAGAAGTTTTGAGGAATGTGGAGTTTTGTAGGGGAAGATAAGACGAGCGAAAAACAATAAAAGGGCTATCCAAAGAGTCAAAAAACTGACCTTTGGAGCCCTTTTATTATTTTTGAACACCACTTTTAGTTGTTTTCGAATTTCGAATAATGAAGAATCACTTTTTCTAACACTTCAATACCAAGTAATATGTCATCAAGATCCGTATATTCATCAGGATGATGACTGAGACCATTTACAGAAGGAACAAAGATTAGTCCCGTAGGACATAGTTTCACCATGTTCATCGCATCATGCCCTGCTCCACTTGCCATCAATTGGTAAGCAATCTCTTGTTTCTTACATACGGTTTCCATTACTTCAATCATTTCGGTAGATAACAATACTGGTTCCTCAGAGATTATTTCTTGACTAATGATTGTTAGCTGTCTATTTCTTTGTACTAATTCAATCGTTTGATATAAATGGTCTAACACCCTCTGTCTAGAATCGACTGACGTCGAGCGTATATCAACTTTAATTTCAACTTCACCTGGTACGACATTCATTGCACCAAAATGAACATCAACTACCCCAACAGTTGCCACCGTTCCATAATCTTGCTCAATTAACGCTGCTTTCTCTAATACCAAAGCGATTTCTGAAGCACCAAGAAGCGCATCTTGTCTCATATCCATTGGGGTCGTGCCTGAATGTGATGGTGTTCCGATTATTTTTATCGACAACCTCACCGGAGCCGCTATTCCAGTAACGATTCCAATTTTTTTGTTATTATTTATTAATACCGGACCTTGCTCGACATGCAATTCAAAAAAAGCCTTTATATTTTCGCCGTTTCTACTCGCATATTGAATATTATCAATCTCAAGAGCACATAAAGAAAATGCCTCTTCCATCGTAACTCCATCACGGTCTTTTAAATATCTGACCTTCTCCTTATCAAATACTCCCGCCATTGCTTTGCTTCCCACTGTCGAAACGCCAAATCTAGAAGACTCCTCACAAGCAAATGAAATAATTTCAATTGGATGATCTGTTTCAATTCCTTGATCATTCATTCGTTTAACCACTTCTAATGCAGCAGTAACACCAACTACACCGTCATATTTGCCACCTTGATAAACAGTGTCCAAATGCGATCCCATTAATACAGGTGGAAGCCCTTTAATCCTTCCTTCTCTTCTAGCAATCACATTTCCACATTGATCCATCCGAATATCTAATCCTTCATCTTTACACATACGCATAAAAGCGTGGGTACAAGTTTGTTCTTCATTTGTATAGGCGACTCTTGTAATACCCTTATCACCTGAGTTATACTGATTAATCTTATTAAAAAGTAGCTGATATCTTTGCTTTCTATCCATACAGATATCTCCTAACCTTAGTTTCTGGACCCTAATTCTTATATTATACAGGTTTTATACGAATGTAATCATCATATAATTACACTAAACAGAGGGATTGTTATTGTGCAATATGAACAATTTGTTCCCTATATATGTTAAAAAAGTGGTTGTTGCAAAGAATGTAAGTATTTTAAAATCAAATAAAAAAAGTTCAAAACCCTCGTCATCTAAGGATTTTGAACTTTTTCAGTGATGATTCCGACTGGGTTCGAACCAGCGACCTCTACCCTGTCAAGGTAGCGCTCTCCCAGCTGAGCTACGGAATCAAAATTATCTATTTGTTAAGGACATAAATAAATATATAATATTTTACCCATAAAGTCAATATTATTTTTTTCTAATAAAAGGCCGTTTTTTCCTTTCGGCAACTTTTATAATAGCGAAAGGAAGCCACTGTGGACTTCCTTTCTAGTTGCGTATTAGTTTGTCGGCTGAGGCTTTATTTTATTATCACGTTTAAAGATTAATTGAAGAGCAATAAGAACAATAAACACCCCTAAGCCAAACACATCTGTCATTCCTTCAGGATAGATTAGCATCAGACCGCCAACGAGACCAATGATTCTCTCATACCATACAAGCTTCCGCAGCCAATATCCGATCACTCCAGCTCCGATGGCCATCATTCCAGTAATTGCAGTAAAGACAACCCAGATTAAATAATACCAAGTTGTATCAATCATGAGTAACTCTGGAGAAAGCACAAACATATATGGAATAATAAAGGCCGCAATTGCCAGCTTTGCTGAATTGACTCCCGTTCGTAATGGTTCGCCTCTTGAAACCCCTGCTGCCGCAAAAGCCGCTAGCGCAACAGGCGGTGTAATATCTGCAACAATTCCAAAATAGAACACAAATAAATGCGCTGAAAGATCAGGTACACCTAACAAAATGATTGCTGGTGCAGCTATTGTTGAAGTAATGACATAGTTTGCTGTTGTTGGTGAACCCATCCCTAAAATAATTGCTGCCACCATTGTTAGCATTAACGTTGGAATTAAGTAACCACCAGCCAAGTCTAACAGACCATTCGCTAATTTTAACCCTAATCCTGTTTTCGTTACAACCCCGACGATAATCCCTGCTGCAGCTGTAGCAGCAGCAACACTTAGTGCCGTACGTGCTCCATCAACAAGGGCATCAATCATATCTTTAAAGCCAATTCTCGTATCTTTTCGAATCATACTAACCAAAATTGTAATTAAAATCGACCATAAAGCCGCACGCATAATGCTCATTCCGCTCACCATTAACAAAATTACAGCAAGAATCGGAACAAGAAGATAAATCTTTTTCAATACTTCTTTTCGGTTTGGCATTTCTTCGTCTGTCAAACCACGAAGGCCAACCCTTTTTGCTTCAAAATGCACCATAATCCAGATACCCGCAAAATACAATAATGCCGGAATCGTTGCTGCTTTAGCAATTTCCCAATAAGTAATCCCGCCCCCAATGAATTCAACCATTAGGAACGCAGCTGCGCCCATAATTGGCGGCATCAACTGTCCCCCGGTCGAAGCTGCTGCTTCAACCCCGCCAGCGAATTCTTTCCGATAACCTAATTTTTTCATCATTGGGATTGTGAACGCCCCTGAAGTAACAACATTGGCAACGGAACTACCACTGATTGTTCCTTGAAGTGCACTCGAAAAAATGGCTACTTTTGCCGGTCCGCCGATGCTTTTTCCAGCAAGCGAAACAGCCAAATCATTAAAGTATTGACCGACTCCTGTTTTCACAAGAAAAGCTCCAAAAAGGAGGAATAAAAAGATAAACGTCGAAGAAACTCCTAATGGTGTACCGAGAATCCCTTCAGTTGTAAAAAACATCGTATGAACCATCGTATCTAACTCTAATCCTCTATGGGCCAAAAAACCTGGCATATATGGACCATAGAGAGCATAGACTATAAATAATGTGGCAATAATTGTGATTGGCAACCCTACTGTCCTTCTTGTTGCCTCTAGGACAAGCAGGATGGCGATTAAACCAATATAAAAATCGACATCTGTCAAGCGGCCAACCCGATTGACGAGTTGGTCAATCATTAGCGGCCAATACGATCCAACTGCAATTCCGAGCAAGGCAAGAATCATATCATACCAAGCAACCTTATTCCTACGAACATACTTTTTCCTTGCGGGGAAAAGCAAAAAAATAAGTGCCAAGGCAAAACCTAAATGGATTGATCGTTGAATCGTTGCTGTATAGACGCCAAAAACGGCTGTATATAGTTGAAATAATGAAAAAGAAAGAAGCCCAATAAAGACAACCCAACCCATTATTCCTTTCAATTTCCTTGAGCCAGCATCAGGATCAAATTTCTCTAGTAATTCCTGTTTCTCCTTCTCCGATAAAGTTTCATCATTTGTCGCCAAGGATATTCACTCCTTTCAGTTGTTGAATAACACTCAATTTTTTTAGTTGGATGCTCACGCGGGTACCAGGTTCGATAAAATCAGAAAGTGGATAAAATTGATTTTGATAAATAAGGGTATGATTCGCCCTTACTTGACCTGTTCGTAACAGAAATGAAGTGAAATCTCTTTTTGTATTTTTTATATAGTATTTTCCATTTCCCGCTACAAAATCCCCATCTCCGGCCGCATCGGACGGCATACCTATTGCGTAGTCCTCATATTCTAGCTCATATTGCCGAAATTCATATTCATTGATTACTTTATAGCTTTCAATAACATTAGATAAGTGAATGGAGTGTACATATTCTATTTTGAATGTCTCTCCTTTTTTGATAGGAAGATAGGAAAGATCATAATTATTTTCAATTTGTAGGAAGACAAGAGCTTGTTTATAAGGAATGAACAAAGAAATGATGATCACAATTGCCGAGAGGGAAAACAGAACGAAGATATCCTTTCCTTTTCTGCTTAGTTTCATAATAGCTCCCGCCTATCATATTTCCTTAGAAAAAGGGGCATTTCTCAACATGAAGAAGAAAGACTCGTACGATCGATTCTAAAAAGCTTCGGAAGGATACAAAGATGTATTCCTTTTTAAGAATAATTGACCGGGCACAGAACCCCTATGAAAGGGTCTATGTCCGGTCATTTGGACTTTTTAATTATTCCGCCGTGATGCCTTTTTCATCAAAGTATTTTTGCGCACCAGGATGCACATCGATTCCTACACCAGTAAGAGCTCTTTCCACGTGAATTTCCTCTGCTTTCGCATGTGCCACTTTATCTAAGTTTTCAAAGATAGCCTTTGTCACATCATATACGACTTGCTCTGGTAGTTCAGAGCTGACAACTAGCATCGCTTGAACAGCAACTGTTGGCACTGCTTCGCTAAGTTTATAAGTGCCTGCTGGAACTTCATCCTTTATATAGTATGGATATTTTTCAATTAATTCTTCTGCTTTATCCGCCGCCACTGGAATGATCACGACTTTTTCTGTTGCAGATAGTTCTTCTACAGCACCTGTTGGTGTTCCAGCTGTAACGAATGCTGCATCAATACTACCATCTTTTAAGCTGTTAACCGACTCACTAAAGCTATTTTTTTGGTATTTAAGATCATCAAGTGTAATTCCATGAACTTCAAGAATTTGCACAGCATTAAACTCAGTACCTGAACCAGGAGCGCCAATCGATACTTTCTTTCCTTTTAAGTCTTCGACTGATTTAATGCCTGATTTTTCGGTTGTTACGATTTGAATCGTTTCTGGATATAATGTTCCAATCGCTTGAATATTATCAATTGCATTGCCTTCAAACATTAGCTTTCCTTCAGTTGCGTAGGAAGCAATATCTGTTTGTGTAAAGGCAATTTCACCTTTTCCGTCTTTAATAAATTGCATATTTTCTGCAGAGGCACCTGTTACCTCAGCATTTGTATCAATCCCTGTTTCATCAGAGACGAAATTTGCAAAAGCTCCACCTAACGGGTAATATGTACCACCTGTACCTCCAGTTAAGATACTCATGAATCGAGGCGCATCGTTAGTTGCATTGTCACCTTCGGTATCTGCTCCACCATTGTCATTACCGCCTCCACAGGCAGCAAGGAACATAGAAAGCACGAGAACAAACGCTGTCGTCAAAAGAAACTTTTTCTTTTTCAAATGTTAATCCCCCTTTTTATAATAAAGTCCCATGTTATTCTATCATATATTTTTTAGTAGATGTCAAATTAAACTATTTTCTTAAAAAAGTCACATTTTTGTACCTTGATGGAGCACCCTAAATTTTGTATTGTAACTCTTGAAAATTTGCTATAATAACGAGTAATAACAAATAATGAATTTTGAAAAGCTGAGCAAATAGGAGGTTATTAAATGAAATTTGGAATTGTAATGTTTCCTTCAAAAAAGATACAAGACTTTGCCAATTCATTTAGAAAACGGTATGATTCAAATTACAGTTTAATTCCACCTCACATTACATTGAAATCTGCTTTTAAAGCGACCGAAGGAGAAATTATCCCAATTTCGACGAAACTGCATGAAATAGTCAAACATTTCGACCCTATTGTAATTAAAATCTCAAAATTCAGTTCATTTGCTCCAGTAAACAATGTTATTTACCTAAAAATTGATCCGTGCGACAAGTTAAATAGTCTCCACTCGATGCTAAATTCAACCTTTGATGGAGGACCTGACTATAATTTTGCCCCCCATATTACAATCGGTCAAAAATTATCAGATGATGAACACTCTGATATTTACGGATCCCTTCGTATGAATAAGGTCCTTTTTGAAGAAACCATTGACCGAGTTCATCTTCTCTATCAATTAGAGAATGAATCATGGACCGTATATGAAACATTTCGACTCGGAAAGGAATAAACAGCCGTGAATGTAAAAGTTGTAACGAATGATCAAGAATTAAATGATGCTTTTTCGGTTAGAAAAACCGTCTTTGTTGGGGAACAAAATGTTCCGGAAGAAGAAGAAATTGACCAGTATGAGCAAGAGGCGACCCATTTTATTTTATATGCAAATGGAGAACCAGCTGGAGCCGGTCGGTTTCGCATCGTTGATGGCCTCGGCAAAATAGAACGTATTTGTGTCTTAAAGACCTTGCGGGGAACTGGAGCTGGCTCAGCACTTATGGCTGCAATTGAAAAACAGGCTCAAACAAAAGGAATACCGGCATTGAAACTAAATGCACAAACCCATGCAATTCCTTTTTACAGCAGACTTGGCTATGAAGTCATTTCAGAAGAATTCCTTGACGCTGGTATCCCTCATAAAACGATGAAGAAAAAGATTTAGGACCTTTTTGGTGAAGGTCCTTATTTCTTGTCTCCATTTCCCTTCTTTCGAAAATAACCTCATTCTGTTATCATTAATGCTGTTGAACTTTGAAGATAAAAGAGGAATTACAATTGAAAACCGCCTTATATAACAATACATTCATTCATTTAGCAACGATTCAACGTGAGGATTATCAGAAACTATATGAGGATGGCAAAAAAGGACTGCTTATTTGTACATCTTGTAGAAAACCTGTTCGTTTCTACCTTGGTATTGCTAAAAATCCTCATTTCTTTCATCATCTCAATACAGAGTCGATTTGTGAAGATCCGCCACTTGATTTATCACAATCTCAAGAAAGCAATTATATTGAGAAACACGGTTTTCGTCTTCCTACCTCTCGGTCCATTTCAATAGAGGAACCTAAAAGTCCATTTAAAACTTCACAACCAATCAACATTAAGCACAAATTTACTCAACAGAAGATTAGCGCACGGACTGCTGGGGAAAATTATCTTACCGAACTGAAGGAAGCAGGAATAAACTTTGATGCGAATCAAGAACAAGCCGTCATCGATATAGATGGACCTTTATTAGTCCTTGCAGGAGCTGGAAGCGGAAAAACGCGTGTACTTACAGCAAGAACTGCGTTTTTATTAGTGGAAGAAAAGGCAGTCGCAAACGAAATTATGCTTGTTACCTTTACAGCAAAGGCAGCAGCGGAAATGAAAAAAAGACTCATTGGATACCCCAACATAAATGGGGAAATGGTTAATAGAATTGTCTCAGGGACATTCCATAGTATCTTTTATAAAATTTTGCTGTTTCACCAACGCGAACGATGGTCTAGTGAACAATTATTAAACAAAGACTGGCAACGGGAGCAAATATTAAAGGAAGCGGGCAGAAATTTACATCTAGATGAGAAGGAATTCGCTTATGATTTGGCATTGCAACAAATTGGTTATTGGAAAAATACGATGCAGTTCCCAGACCAGGTTAAACCGGCAAGTAGTTGGGAAGAAAAGGTAGCGTTGTTATATCGTCATTATGAAAAAGCAAAGGAAAATAACAGCCTGTTTGATTTTGACGATATGCTGATTGGGTGTCACCGCTTATTCTTGGAAAACTCCCAATTACTAACTCGATACCAACAACGTTTTAACTATTTTCTAATTGATGAATTCCAAGATATTAACAAAATACAATATGAATTAATAAAGATGTTATCAGCTCAGACAAAAAACATTTGTGCCGTTGGTGATGATGATCAGTCGATTTATGCTTTTAGGGGGAGTGACCCTACTTATCTCCTCCAATTTGAGCAGGATTTTCCTGGAAGCAAAAAAATTATCCTAACCGAAAACTATCGGTCACCACATGAAATTGTTGATACAGCCAATACGATTATCTCTGTAAATCAACAAAGGTATAAAAAGAAAATGAATGCCCAATACGCTTTAAATGCACAACCAATGCTTTTTTACCCCTATAACGAAGAAGAAGAAGCGACAATGATTCTTACGGATATCCAAGCGAAAATTGAAAATGGAGCTCGTCCAAAAGATTTTGCGATTCTGTTCCGGACAAATACGACTGCACGCGCTATGTTTGAACGCCTCGCTTCCTCTAGCCTTCCATTTAAAATGGATTTAGGGTTTGACTCCTTTTATCAACGTTTCATCGTGAAATCGATGCTTGCCTACTTAAAATTGAGCCTTGATGAGGATGATTCGGAAGCGGTAAGGACGATTCTTCCCTCTTTATTTTTAAAACAGTCCATTTACCGGGATATTCAAGCAGAAAGCATTTTAAACGATTGTACCATGCTTGAAGCATTCACCTTTATAAAAACAGGCTTTTCTTTTCAAGAGCAGAAGTTAAGGAAGCTTGCTTCGAAAGTTCGTTCAATCGCTTCTCTCCCTCCGTTAGAGGCGATTGAACGAGTGGAAAAAGACCTTGGATTTTTGGATTTTATTAAAAAGCGGGGAAATGAAGGAAATCAGTGGGATAAAGGTTCAGATGATATTCGCGACCTCAAAGTGGTTGCCCGTAATTTTAAACGCATTTCAGAACTAGTTGATCATTCCGTCCATATGAATGCAATGAACATAGAAATGAAACAACTAGGGAAAAACGTGGATGATGCGATTATTTTAAGTACAATCCATCGCGCAAAAGGACTTGAGTATCCTTCTGTTTATGTTCTCGGTGTAGTTGACGGTAGCCTTCCACATGATTATGCACTCGATGCCTATCGTAATGGAAGTATACAGCCTCTAGAGGAAGAAAGGCGCCTTTTATATGTTGCGATTACACGTGCTATGGAGCAAGTTTTTCTTTCCGTACCGGAATATCGTAGACTTCGAAAAGCAAATTCTTCTCGTTTCTTATCGATCCTAAAAAAAGAAAGGCCGAAACAAAAAACCGAAAGGAGCTAAAATGAGCTCCTTTCAGTGTTATTTTTTATTAAGCATTTTTGAGATTTCATTAAAATCTAACTGCTTTCCGTCCTTCACAATTGAATCAACAATTTTATCTTCCATTTCCTGTGATACAGGTTTGTTGGCAATTTGTGAAACACGGCGAATGACCCCGCGAACCGTTCTTTCATCACTAAAATTTGCATTTTGCAAAGAATTAGCCAGATCAAAAATATCTTTCATATTTACGCCAGTTTTCTTTTCAATATTTTTAAAAAACTGATTATCCATTTAGTCATCACGCCCCTTCTTGAACTACTTTATCCTATGAAAAAGATAAAAAATGGTGAAAACAAAGAAGTTTTTCCTCGAATTAAAACCGGATCATTGTCCAAAAAAAATCGTCCCCCTTGTTTGAGGGGACGATTTTTTCCTACTAATTAATAGAAGCAGCTGCAACCTACGATAATTAACAAAATGAACAATACGACGATTAACACGAAAGGAGATCCTCCGTAACCTGCGCCGTAGCCATAGCCTGCACCATAGCCGCCAAAGCAACCGAAGCCCATATACTGTCACCTCACTTTTCCCTTAGTTAATAGTAATATATGTGAGGTGTTCAAAATGTGTATAGGCAAGCTCCTATGTAGCAGGAGATTGCTGTCCATTTCCTTTAACCTTTAGGTTTAAATAATAAAGCTCCAACAAAAGCAAAAACGACAGCAGCGGAAATACCTGAACTTGTTATTTCAAACATTCCAGTCAACACTCCAACTAAGCCATGTTTATCTGCTTCCTGTAGAGCACCATTCACGAGTGAATTTCCAAAGCTTGTTATCGGAATCGTTGCTCCTGCTCCAGCAAAATCAATGAGTGGATCATATATACCAAATCCTCCAAGAATAGCTCCGATTACGACAAGCATACTCATCGTGTGAGCTGGAGTTAATTTTACGACATCAAACATGATCTGTCCTAATACGCATATAAGTCCTCCGACAACAAAGGCCCAAAAAAACATCGCTAACATGTTTATCCCTCCTTATCCAATGAGTTGGTAGTAATACCGAAATTTGGAAAATATAAAGAGAATGTTTAAGGATGTACCTCAATCGATACCGCATGGGCAATACAAGGAATGCTTTCCTTCTGTTGAAAACTTAATGGAGATAATAACGCCCCTGTCGCAACTAGAAGAATCCGTTCATACGTTCCTTTTCTCATTTCATTCAACAGATGGCCATAAAGCACTGTTGCCGAGCAACCTGCACCACTTCCGCCAGCTTGCACTTCTTGGTCTTCCTGATAAATCATTAAGCCACAGTCTTGGAACTGTTGCGAATCGACTTTTAAGCCCTCCTTTTGTAAAAGCTCTAAAGTAATTGGGCGCCCAATTTTAGCCAAATCACCTGTCACAATTAGATCATAATAAGATGGATCTAACTGCATATCAGTAAAATGAGCAATAATTGTATCCGCCGCGGCTGGTGCCATTGCGCCCCCCATATTAAAAGGATCAGATAATCCCATATCAACCACTTTTCCGATGGTTGCAGAAGTCGTCACAAGTTTCCCTTGTTTATCTTCATTGTCTGATAAAACGGCAGCACCCGCTCCCGTCACTGTCCACTGCGCTGTTGGCGGCTTTTGACTCCCATATTCTGTTGGATAACGAAACTGCTTCTCAATGGCAGCATTATGACTTGATGAAGCTGTTACCACTTTTTTAGCCCCCTGATTATTAATGACAAAGGAAGCAAGGGCAAGTCCTTCCATGGAAGTAGAACAGGCACCGAACAATCCAAAATAAGGAATCCCAAATGTTCTAGCAGCAAAGCTTGATGGAGTAATTTGGTTAACTAAATCTCCTGCAAATAAAAAATCAACATCATCACCAGTAATATTTGCTTTCTGAATAGCAGTGTCAATCGCTTCTTCCAATAGCACAGTATGTGCTTTTTCATAAGAATCTTTTCCCATCCATAAATCATCATGAAGGATGTCGAAATCAGCAGCCAATTTCCCCCTTGCTTCATACGGCCCTCCGACAGCAGCTGAGGCTTCAATTACTGGTTGGTTGGCAAATGTCCATGTTTGTTTACCGCTCAACATAAGAATGGTCCCTCCTAAAGCTTCCTGTGTACTGCAGATACATTTTCAGCATTACAGAACCCCCCGATTTGAAGTAAAGTTTTGATGAGTGCAACAACAAAAGCGGAAAACACCCCAAATAAAATGACTGAACCCGCAAGTTTGAACATATTCCCACCTACGCCTAAGACAAAACCTTCTGTACGATGTTCAATTGCCGCCGAAATCACTGAATTCCCAAAGCCAGTAATTGGGACAGCACTCCCTGCGCCGGCAAACTGACCGATGCGATCATAAACACCAAATCCTGTTAAAAGCATCGCGAAGAATATCATTGTTGCTACCGTAGGGTTACCAGCTGTTTGCTCTGTAAAATGAAAAAAGTAAATATAAAAATAAGTGACAGCTTGACCGATTAGACAAATCGTTCCACCGACAAAAAAAGCCTTAATACAATTTTTTAAAACAGGCCTTTTCAATTCATGTTTCTGTTCAATCTTTTCATATCGTCTTTGTTCAGGACTTTTTTGCTTTTTAGCCAAAACTTTTCCTCCTTCCTACTTAAGTTAACTCCTTTTTAAATTTAATAATTTTTTTAAGTCTATTTTCAGCGTCTTCTTGTGAAAAGTTAGGGTCCTTCATTTTATCTTTCAGCTCAATTGCTTCAATAAATATTTTGAAATCACTAGATACGACAAAGTTTTCTTTCGGGTAATTCTTTTCGAGCTTGTCTGTTATCTCCTTTTCGATTTTTTTCATATGAAACCGCTGCATATGCTTCACTTTATAAGCGACAAGAATTTCATCCTTTCCTTTTATGACAGCAACATCATATAGGTGGGGGAGTTGTTGGATATCATGCTTAATTCTTTCTGCAAGTTCATGATTTTTGCCATATTTATCTTCTACTGCTATCGGATCCGGGTTCACTGACTGAATCATCGACATTCGACTCTCTTCAGACGTTTTTCCTAAGCCACATCCGCTCACTGCGATAAACAAGAGCATGACTACCATTGCTCGAAAAAAACTGTTTAATATTCCCATATTCATTCCCCTTCTATGTATTTTTAAATTTTTTGGTAAATATATTTTTTACGTCGGCAATCCAAATTATTAGCAATTTGAAAAAAAATAACTTTCCAGTTTTTACAAAAAAACTGCCCCAATATTGAGACAGCCGAATCCTCATTTATTTTTTACCTTTTTTACTTTTTTAATTCCTCCGCACCCACAGCCTTTTTTACGATTTGATGTGGTGTTTATCGGGCGTCGTTCTGTTTTTGCCCTTCCGCTTTTTTTCATCCTATTTTCTCCTTTTCCTTTTTTAGTACTTTATGCATACTGATAAAGGCTTGGTTGTTTATTCGCCTATCCATTTACTCACAACAGTCTCAATGATGCCGGCAACTGCTGCGATTGCTAGTAAGATTATTAGCGGGATACTGATAACAGGGAGAAAAAGATAACCTAAAAGAAGCAGCATGCTCACCCAGATTCCTGTACACCAATAACAATTTAAAGCCTCACCAATCCATCTTCGCATTCCCTTGTTTTTTGGTACAAGATAGATGTCTTCCCCTTCTTTCACTTCATCAAAAAATGGCGAGCGAATAAATTCAGTAATCTTATCGAAAACAAGCAATCTTGTAAGCCTAAACGAAGCTAAACCGATGATAAAAATAACTTCGATACCTATCCCCAAAAACATATCATCACTCCTCAGTGACTAGTGCATAAATTAAAATGAAACGAAAAGTTAGGAGGGATCTTTTTTGTCTGTAAAAAAATTGAATCATAAACCAATGCTTTATATTCATACTCCAATCACACAATTTCCTGATATTATTGTGCAAAATCGCTACTCAGTTCGGGAAGAAATCAAAAATAAAAAAACGGAAGAGAATCTACAATTATCCAAAAATGGGCAAACAAAACAAATAAATGATCTAACCTCTTCAGATGAAAGCAAAAACATACCAGCTAATCCAGAAAAAATTGATTTAGAGGAATTGTCTTTAAACCCTTTTGATACAACTAGACGAAAACATTTTTCAATGAGCAGAGTGAAGAATTTTAAAGACATGGATATTTCAGAAAAACTAGTTTACTTAGAAAATTTTCCAGCTCAATTAAAACCTGTTTCTTGCCTGTATTTCACAGAAATAACAACGTACGCAGGGGTTCTTTTAAGCCATTCAGAAGAGGAAATTGAGATTATGCTCCCGAATAAAACGAAAACCAGTTTAAATAAAGGGGATTTACAAGATATTAAAATGCTTGGATTTCACTAAACCTTTTATCATCCTAGCCCATTAAATCGGCTAGGATTTTTCATTTGGATAAAAAATCCCCCTATAACACTTGGAATCCTAGTGTTATAGGGGGAATGCAGTAAACTACATTCCTTTAGCAAAGATCAAGGTATACATCTTCAATACACTGAATCGCGCAGAAGCAAGAAAGATCAACCGTTACACAATCATGTGTAGCTTCGAAATCCTCAACTAGGCACACTTTGCTCAAATCAATGCAGCATTTGTCTTTCTTATCTCCAGTAAGATCCACTGGATAATCATCGTCACCTAATGGTTTTAATACCCTTAATGTTGCGCAGCAGTTATCAAATACTTCTTCAACACGGAAGTAAATGGATACACAAGCATCTTCGCACCCTTTAAAGAAAGCATGGAATGGTGTCCCATCCACATCCTTTAGAACGAATACACGAGTATTTACCTTATTTTTCGCTTGAGGGCGAATTGCACCAAGGGGTTCAGCAAAACAGTTTGATCCACAAGAAAAATCATCCTGAATGTTTTCTTGAATATCTAATATCGCGCGGACTACATCACAAACACAACCGTTTTTTGCGTGTCCGGTCTTTTTTCCACAACCCATAAATTTTTCCTCCTTTACTTTCTTGGTTATTTACACTATTAAGATATTTTAGAAAGGGCATTTGGGTGTCGGACAAAAGCCCGTTTTCCTTAAATTAGGCTGTATTCATCATGAAACCGATATTTTAATCGTCTTAAAACAAAAATAAACCAGGCTGTTAACATAGTAACAACCTGGTCATCCGCTAAAAATTTTGGATTACAGTCTCTTTGTTAAGTCTGAAGACACTTTGGAATCTTTAATCGCATCGCCTGACCCACTAAGAATAGGAAGTTGCAAACCAGTAGTGGCAGCTGCAGGAAGGGCAATTGGTACTTTAATTGGAACATTGATTGGGACGATTAAAGAGTTTCTGCCTGCGATGATGACATTCTTAAAATCACCACTTGCATCTGCATTCGTTTTAGCAGTTGGTTTCGAATATTGTCCAGTATTATTTACAGCGTCAATTGCTGGTGCCGTTCTTCTTCTTCTTCTTCTGTCGGTTTTTCCCCATCTACTTTGTAACATATAGAAACACTCTCCTTTTTTAAAATTTTGTGCATTGGAGATCAAAACGAGTGTCGACAGTTAGCGAAAAGTCCTAATCCTCTTCGGTCCCCTCACCGCTACCCGTGTAGTGAATGTCTTGGAGGTCTATATCTAGAAGGTGGTGTCCATTAACAGTTAGTTTTAATGTGCCATTTTCAATATTCGTTTCTATTTTTGGAAAAACCCTTTGACCTTCGAAGATTTTCCCGATAACAGGCAAATTACCTAAGTTTTCAGAAAGGATTCCCATTACGCCATTCATATTTGAATTTACGGTATTTAGTACTTTGTTTACTTGTTCTTCTGATAATGGTTGTGATTCATCGGATGATGGATAAGCTTTGCCATTAATATAAATGGTAAAGGGCATCTTATTTTTACTATCTTCACCCATTCGACTTCACCTCCTTTGCACCTACTATAGTATATAGGATTAGTGACCAAGCTGTTTCCGCATCTACCTTAAGCCGTTAACACATTTTTCAAAAGAATAGTCCCAAATTAAAAAACTCGTTAGGCATTTGCCTAACGAGTTTTTATCGAATTAAACAATATGGAAACCACAATCAACATGAATATTTTCTCCCGTAATCCCTCTAGAGAGATCACTAAATAAAAATAAAGCCGTATCGCCTACTTCTTCTGGAGTTGTATTCCTGCGAAGAGGTGCTCTTTTTTCAATTTCATTTAAAATCAAATTAAAATCACTAATTCCTTTTGCTGATAAAGTACGAATTGGACCAGCAGAAATTGAATTTACCCGGATCGAATCTTTACCAAGGTCCTTTGCCAAATAGCGCACGCTAGCGTCTAATGATGCTTTCGCTACCCCCATAACATTGTAATTCTCGATTGCCCGTTCTCCCCCTATATAGGTTAGCGTAACAATACTCGCACCTTCAGTCATGATTTTCCTAGCTTCTTTAGCCACAGCAGTAAGCGAATATGAGCTAATATTATGCGCGATTAGAAACCCATCACGTGTAACATTTAAATAATCTCCATCCAATTCTTCTTTATTCGCAAACGCAATGCAGTGGGCCACACCTTGAATTGTTCCGACCGCTTCTTTAATTTTGGAAAAACAGGCAGCGATGTCTTCATCTTCCGTTACATCACAAGGTAGGACAAGAAAGTTTTCATCCAATGAATGGGCAAGATCAGCTACATTCTTTTCTAACCTTTCACCTGCGTATGTAAAAATTAGATTCGCACCTGCACGATGAAGAGATTGGGCAATCCCCCATGCAATACTTCGTTTATTGGCTACGCCCATTATGACGAAATTTTTTCCTTCCAATGATAAAACCATTTATCCATCCTCCTGTTAACACATGTTATTAGCACCTAGTACTAATATTACAATAAAGTACAAGCTTTGAAAAGAGGAAGATATCCCTAAGGTTATCCCCGCACTGCTTCGTCTTCACATTGTCAGATAGCTCATAGAAGCTGTAGCAATTCCGAAGTAAATAAGAATTGAAATGATATCATTAATCGTCGTTATAAACGGTCCTGAGGCTACAGCTGGGTCAATTTTTAGACGGTGCATAATTAAAGGAACAAGCGCGCCAGCTAGAGTTGCAACAATTAAGGTAATAAAAATCGAGACTCCAACAAGTGCTCCAAGGAAGAAATCTCCTTTCCAAAAATAAATAACAAAGGTAATGACAGTCCCACATATGAATCCTGTAATAAATCCAGTCCCAGCTTCCCTAACAATAATTTTAAACTTATTATCATTTTCTAAATCACCTGTAGCAATCCCACGAACTGCAACTGCAAGGGCTTGTGTACCAGTATTTCCTGCCATTCCAGCAATAAGCGGAATAAATACCGCGAGAATAGCTACTTGATTTAACGTTTCTTCAAATCTCCCAATTAAACTGGCTGTGAACATCCCGAGAAAGAGAAGAATAATTAACCAAGGTAAACGTTTCTTTGCTGCAGTTAATGAATTTTGATCAATTGTATCTAAATCAGCAATCCCAGCTAATTTAGAATAGTCATCAGATGCCTCTTCTTCCATAACGTCCATTACATCATCAACGGTAATAATTCCTAAAAGGTGATTTTGAAAATCAATAACTGGAAGAGCAAGAAAATTATAATCACGCATCATTCTTGCTACTTCTTCCTGATCCTCCCCGACGGAAACAGTAACAACTCGATCATACATAATTTCTGAAATCATAACATCATCATCACTTACAATCAAATCACGTAAAGAAAGCACTCCAACTAAATGTTTCTCCTTATCAATCACATAAACATAGTAAATCGTTTCGGCCCTTGGTGCTTCCTTTTTCAAAATGTGCATTGCAGACCGGACTGTTTGATTCGCAACAATCGCGATATATTCAGTTGTCATTATACTTCCGGCTGTATACTCTTCATAATGAAGCAAGCCCTTAATTTCTTGCGCGGCCTCTTTATCCATAATTGTTAAATAACTAACAACTTGATTTTTATCTAATTCATTTAATACATCAACCGCATCGTCGGCATACATTTGTGACAGCATATCCGCTGCATAATCGGGATTCATCCCCGCAAATACATCCCGATATTCATCTTTACCAACTTCTAGGTTTTCAAACAAGTCAGCCATTTCCTCTGGAGAAAGAAAATTGTACACTTTAAGCCGTTCTTCCTCGGTTAATTCCTTAAAAAAAGTTGCTTGTTCGTATGGATGTAAGGCGAGAAATTCATTCCGAAACAACTCAATCTTTTCACTTTGAATAGATTCTAGCAACAACTCTTTATTGATATACTGCCGTTGCATCGGTTCTTGATTGAATTCAGTCATTTCATTTCCCCCTTTTAATAGAATATATTTATCTACATTTAGTAAATCCTATTTTTTCACCGTTTAGCTTCAAACAGCAAGCCTAAATCGGCTTGCTGTTTTTCAAAATATTTTCTATGTCAGATGGCAATGGTGCGAAAAAATTCATCTTCTCCTGTAACACCGGATGAATAAATTCAAGTTCACGACAGTGGAGCGCCTGTCTTTTAATTAATTCCGTTTTGCCACCATATAGATCATCCCCAAGCAGTGGATGGTTTAAGTAAGATAAATGCACACGAATTTGGTGAGTTCTTCCTGTAATTAAGCGAAGTTCTAAATAACTAAATTTTTCAAATTCGCTAATCACCCTGTAATATGTACATGCATACTGTCCATTAGGATTAACTACCCGTTCAATGATACTATTGCTTTTTCTGGCAATCGGTTCCTCAATTTTTCCGCACTCTAAGTCAAAAATCCCCTCGACTAAAGCCTCGTAAATACGGCTTATCTGATTCTCTTTTTGCTGCATGCTCAGCAAATGGTGAATATGCCGATGTTTCGCAATTAACACAATTCCAGATGTATCTCGATCTAAGCGAGTAACAATATGGGTCGTTGCATAAATTCCTGATTGCTTATAATAACCAAGTAAGCCATTTGCTAAACTTCCGGTTGGATGTTCTCTTGAAGGAATTGTATTCATTCCCGCAGGTTTATTTACTACCAACAAAAATTCATCTTCATACAAAATATGAAGAAAAAAATCTTCTACAATCATGGCTGCTGGTGGTTCTTCAGTAGGGAAATATATTTCAATCCAATCTGCTTCTTTTAAATGATACCGAACGGTTACCTCTTTCCCATTAACGAAGAGAGCGCCACCTTTAAATTTCACATCAGTTATCGCAGACTTAGATAAATCTTGTTCACGAAGGAACTCCCTTAACTGTTTTCCATGATCAGATTTTTTTACGGTCCAATTTAATTTAAAGCGTTTGTCCATAAACCTCACCCTAGGATCTATTTTATTGATCGGTTATGAATGAATCATGAACTCTTTTCCAAAATGGGAAAGGTCTAAAGCGCGCAAAACGGATCTTTTCATTGGCCACGCGAAATTGAATTGACTTTACATCCTTATGCAATAAAGTAAGATGGTCGATCGTCAACTGAAAATCATTTCTGCTTACGGGTTTGAGCATCAATGTATGATGTGCTGGTAAAATAAGCGGGGAACCGACTGTTCTAAAAACTCGATTATTTATCGAAGCCATTTCTGTAAGCTGAATTGCGGAAAGTGACGGATGCAATATGCCGCCCCCTAAAGCCTTGTTATAAGCGGTACTGCCTGAGGGAGTCGATACACATAATCCATCTCCTCTAAACCGTTCAAAATGTTGACCGCTTATCTCCACGTCCTTAACAAGAGTCCCTTCAACAGATTTAACTGTTGATTCGTTCAGTGCCAAATATCTTGTTTCTCGACCTCCATGCTGATACCGGATGATCACTTCCAGAAGGGGATATTCGACAACTTGATAAGGAGTTTTAGCAATTGCAATCACTAGCTTTTCAATTTCCTCAGGTACCCAGTCCGCATAAAATCCCAAATGGCCGGTATGGACCCCAACAAAAGCAGTTTTATCAAGTCGACTGCTGTAACGGTGAAAGGCATATAGTAACGTTCCATCTCCCCCAACGGATATACAAATATCAGGCTGGTCCTCATCATATTGCAGACCAAAGTCTTGTAAGTAGGTTCTCATTTTATGCATAAGGGTATTTGATCGAGCATCCCCCTTAGAAGTTATTGCAAATTTCATCAACCAAACCTCGCTTTATTAGATGCAGCCTGGCATCTTCATTTTTCATCGTCTTGCTGCTGTTCTTTCTTGCGAGAAAAGAACACTTGCGCATCATGAATTTCATCTCTAATTTTTGACATTTCCTCATCTAATAGAAATGCTGCCTCAGCTGCTCGCTTTAGTCGCAGCTGAATATCCACGGGAAATTGGCCTTTATATTTATAATTTAATGAATGTTCAATGGTTGCCCAAAAATTCATAGCAAGTGTGCGAATTTGAATCTCAGCTAAAATTTTCTTTTCCCCACCAATAGTTTGAACGGGATACATAATAACCACATGGTACGAACGATATCCACTCGCCTTTTTATGGGAGATATAATCCCTTTCTTCAATAATTTCAAAATCATTTCGAGTGCGAAGTAGTTCAACAACAGGCTTTATATCATCCACGAATTGACACATAATACGCAACCCCGCGATATCTTGCATTTCTGATTCTAGTTTGTCCAACGGAATCCCTTTTTGATTTGCTTTATCTAAAATGCTTGCAACAGGCTTTACTCTTCCAGTTACAAATTCAATCGGAGAACGATCTGTTTGCTGTTCGTATTGATTACGCATTCCTTTAAATTTAATTTTTAATTCTTCAACCGCCTGTTTATATGGTTCAAGAAAATGTTCCCAATGCTTCAAATATCACTCACCTCATCCGATCTATATTTATAGCCAAGGTGCTAGGGGAGCACTAGGTTTACGAGACAGATCTCCTCGCAAATTTTACGGATGAGCATTGGTATCAGAAGATCCTTTCTACCTGATGAACCATCTCTTCTCCGTAATTACTGTTTCCTTTTATATTTTCAATTAAATAAGTCATTTCTTCTTTTAATTGCCGTAAGCGTATACGCCCCTGTTTATTAACTACATAAACTTCAATGGTTGAATGAAGCGCTTCTTTTATTAAGGCCCAATGTTCAACAGGAATAACTACGTACGAATATTCACTTTCGAATTCCACTAGATATACAAAAGCAAGTTGATCAGAGTCGACTAGCATTTGTCCTGAAGCTTTTATCTTGCTTAAATCAATATTTTCATCGATAAATAAATGTAGTTCTTCACCTTTAATCTCTGCTCGTCTTACACTTAATCTCTGTTTCATAAATATTTCCACCCTTCAATAATCCTTTATCATTTTATCATATGGCGATATACTTTTCCTATTAATTATTGCTTATCATAAATAAAGAGATAATCGATAAATAACACATACAGAAAGGAAAAAATGAATGTCACAGCATATCGAAATTGAGTTTAAAAACCTTCTTACAAAGAAAGAATTTGATCATTTGAAACTTGTTTTATCTTTTAGTGAACAAGACTTCAGGAAACAAGCAAATCATTACTTCGATACTCAAAACTTTCAATTAAAGAAATTAGGTTGCGCACTAAGAATTAGAGAAAAAATAAACAAGTATGAATTAACGTTAAAGCAACAAGCTAAAATTGGTTTACTTGAAACGAATCAGACCATTTCCGTAATAGAAGCAAATACTATGATGGAGGAAGGAACAATTCCTAGCGGACCAGTAGCTAATGCCTTATTAAAAATGTTCTCCAATAAAGATGAGGTTTTAATCTATTTTGGAACATTAGTCACAAACCGAGCAGAGAAAACGTACAAAGACGGAATAATCGTCCTAGACCACAGCATTTATTTAAATACAGAAGACTTTGAATTGGAATATGAAGTTGAGGACGAAAAAAAAGGGAAAGACATCTTTCACCAACTCCTCAACCAACATCATATCCCAGTTAGAAAAACGGATAATAAAATTATGAGGTTTTATCAAGCTAAAAAACGGAAACTCCCTGATAAAGAGCGTTAAATTAAATGGTAGGAAAAGCATGTCAAAGCTGTTTGTTTGAGATATGACTTTAGCATTGGTAAAATATAAATCATAAACTAAACTAAAAAAGGAGTTTTCTCTCATGGTCGAGAATAAGCAAATTCCGTTCGAAGCCATCGGCGAAGGTATGCTGTATCAGCTAGTAGACGCTTTCTACCGCCGTGTAGCTCAGCATCCTGATTTAGCTCCTATTTTTCCTGATGACTTATCGGAAACTGCCCGTAAACAAAAGCAGTTTTTCACCCAGTATTTAGGCGGACCGCCTTTATATACTCAAGAACACGGACATCCAATGCTAAGAGCGCGACACCTCCAATTTGAAATTACACCAACTAGAGGAGATGCCTGGCTATCATGTATGAAAGAAGCAATGGATGAGGTCGGATTAAGTGGTCCAATTAGAGAAGACTTCTATGCACGGCTCGTCTTTACTGCCCAGCACATGATTAATACTCCAGAAGATGGTGAGAAAGGTGATCGTCCTTGATTTGGAAACGCGATGAACTATTAAGCGAAAGCTCGTCCCGAATGTTTCAAGGTAATGAGAAAAAACCGCTGGAAATATATACATTTGTCGATCCCATTTGTCCTGAATGCTGGGCACTAGAACCAATAATGAAAAAATTGCAAATTGAATACGGAAAGTATTTTTCACTTCGTCATGTTTTGAGTGGAAGACTAACAACACTTAATTTGGGAAGAAAAAAACAATATGAGAGCATCGCTGAACTTTGGAAAAAAACGGCAAGTCGCACAGGAATGTCCTGTGATGGGAACCTTTGGTTTGAAAATCCAATCTCTTCTCCCCATCTTGCCTCAATTGCAGTAAAGTCAGCTGAATTGCAGGGGAGAAAGAAAGGAATTCAGTTTCTGCGCAAACTTCAAGAATTAATTTTTTTAGAGAGACAAAACATTACAAATCTTGATGTGTTAAAATCATGTGCACGAAGCATTGATTTAGACATAGAGGAATTCCTGTCTGACATTCATTCCGATAGTGCAGCAAAGGCCTTCCAGTGTGATATGAAGATAACATCTGAAATGGAAGTGCAAGAAATTCCAACCCTTGTGTTCTTCAACTCCAATGTGGAAGATGAAGGCATTAAAATATCAGGTACGTATCCATATGAAGTGTATGTACAAATTATTGAAGAAATGCTTCCTATTAAACCAGAACCGTCTTCTCCCCCACCATTAGAGGACTTTCTAAAATATTATAAAACGGTTGCTTCTAAAGAGGTTGCTGTCGTTTATAATCTGTCCCTTCCTAAAGCAGAACGGGAATTGAAAAAGCTGCAATTAAAACAAAAAGTAGAACAATTACCTGCAAAACACGGAATATTTTGGCGATATAATGAAGGATAAACTTGATGTTTTTTCTGGACCTTCCATAGTCACTAACAAAGAAGTTGAGTCAAAATGAAAAAGACCCTGCAGCAACGGGCTACAGGGTCTTTTTCTATATAATACGAACAAAGGGGATGGGAGAAATTTTTCACGGTCAAACAAAGGGGTAAATGTTTGCTTGTGATCAACTTCACGTCATTAATATATCACGGATACATTTGTTAAACAATATGTTTGCTTATTATTTCACAATATCGCCATATTTCCCTCATATTTGATCGATTCGAAACATATTTATAATAGTAAGAAGTCTAGTCCACAAGGGACCTTTTTCAGGAAGTTAGGAGCGGCATAATGAAAAAATATGTGACTTGGAGTTTAATCATTCTATCCATTGTTTTTTCTTTTTTTCTCCATCTTTTAGCTTTAATGAACATTGTTCCGCTAATAATTAGCAGTCCAATCCTGTTTTTATCATTACTAGTGTGTTTAGCCTTTTTAAATAACCATCGACGCTTTAAGGGATTTTAAAAAAACAGGATAAGCATTTGCCTATCCTGTTTTTTTATTAAGATAACAGCGACTCCATTTCATTCAACTTTTCCTCAAATACTTTACAAGCATCTTCAATCGGTTTTGAATTCGTCATATCCACTCCAGCTTTTTTCAATACTTCTATAGGGTAATCAGAGCTTCCTGCCCTAAGATAATCGATGTAACGGTTTACTGCAGGCTCCCCTTCTTCCAGAATTTGTTTACTTAATGCTGTAGCCGCACTGTATCCTGTTGCATATTGATAAACATAGTAATTATAATAAAAATGTGGAATTCGCGACCACTCTAATCCAATTTCTTCATCAATAATGATATCTTCTTCACCGAAATATTTCTTGTTTAGCGCATAATAATCTTTCGTTAAAGAGTCAGCAGTTAACGCTTGATTATTTTGTACTTGCTGATGAATTAGATGCTCAAATTCTGCAAACATCGTTTGTCTGAATACTGTTCCTCTAAATCCTTCAAGGTAATGATTTAATAAGTACAAGCGTTTTTGTTCATCATTAATTGATTTCAACAAATAGTCGTTTAACAACGCTTCATTACATGTAGAAGCTACTTCCGCTACAAAAATAGAATAATCACCATATGCATACGGTTGTGTCTCCCTTGTATAATAGCTATGCAGTGAATGACCTAACTCATGAGCCAGTGTAAATAAATTATTCACATTATCTTGCCAGTTCATAAGAATGTATGGATTTGTACCATATGCTCCAGAAGAATAAGCTCCACTACGCTTCCCTTTATTTTCATGAACATCAACCCATCGATTTTCAAAGCCTTCCTTTAACAATTCAATATATTCTTGCCCCATAGGTGCTAACCCTTTAAGAATGAGTTCTTTCGCTTCACCGTATGGAATTTCCATTTTTACATCTTTAACTAATGGTGTATATAGATCATACATATGAAGTTTATCTACGCCTAACACTTTCCTGCGAAGCTTTATATACCTGTGTAACAGATGAAGATTGTCATTAATCGTTTCAACTAAATTCTCATAAACGCTCTCAGGAATATTATTCGCTGCTAACGCTGCATGTCTTGAAGAGTCGTATTTTCGAACTCTAGCATTAAAATTATTTTTTTTAATATTTCCACTTAAAGTGCTGGCAAAGGTATTGCGAAACTTTCCATAAGTCTCGTAAACTCCTTTGAAAGCATCTTCGCGAACACGTCTGTCCTCGCTTTCGAGAAAACGAATAAAACGACCATGTGTAATTTCTACATCTTCCCCATTTTCATCTTTTATCGTTGGGAATGCCAAATCTGCGTTGTTTAACATTCCAAATGTATTAGCTGGAGAACTCATAACTTCTGAGGCCTCCGCTAAAAGCGCCTCTTGTTCGGCAGATAAAACATGTGGACGTTGAAGGTTAATTTCTTCAAGTGCATGTTCATACATCTTTAACTCGCTATTGGCTAAAAAGCCTTTCAACTTCTGTTCATCGATCGTTAATAGTTCAGGAACAATGAACGCCAGCGCGCTCCCAGCTTGTGAATAAAGATTACTGATTCGATCATTCATCCCTTGATAAAAAGAATTTGTTGTATCTTGATCATATCTCATATGCGCATATGTATATAGTTTTCCTAGCCGTTCTAGGAGTTTATCCTGATATTGAAGGACTTGAAGCAATATTTCTGCACTTTCACCAAGTTTCCCTTGAAAGTCTTGAATGGCTGGTAACAGCTCTTTCACTTCTTTAAACTCCTGCTCCCATTGATCATCACTTTCAAATATATCTTCAAGTCTCCACGTATCCTCAACAGGAACTTCGTCTCTTGTTGGCAGCTTTTTAACTTTTCCCTCGTTTGTCATGCTCATCCTCCATTCATTATTTCGGTCTACGAAAAATAGTCTATCATGTTTTATGTTCTATAAATGAATAAAAAGTCCTGCTTATTTACTAAGATTCCCATTAATGACGATAATCATTTCATTATATTATATTTACCTATGATTTATGTTCCATCTGATCACCAGCAAATACTGGTCATAAAGATTCGTAAATCATTTTTTCATTATTATGATAAAATTGTTTTTCATTTTCTACCTGTCCCTCAGTATTTAATGGGATTTTAAATGGGCGGTTCATGGCATACCTGTTTTCGTCTATTTGCGTTAAAATATCCATTTTTACTAGGAGATATAAATACTCTCGGATCGCAAGTTCGTAACTTCCATGGTCAACTAGTGGAAACTGACGTATTTTTATTTCTTGCTTATTCATTCTTATCAAAAATGCGTGATAAATGTTTGAATAGGAAAAAATATTGCCAGTTTTCAAATGACGGAGAATATCTAAATAAAGAAAGGTCTGCCATACTAGCGGAGAAGTTTCAATGAAGGGCGATGATCGAACTGGTAAGCCAATTTCTGAAGGAAACGTGAGCAGATTTAAACCGTTTTTATAAAGGGTTTCGAGAAATGTCCGCTGAGAAAAGTCTGGATAGCTGTAATAACTTGTTTTTAACTTTTGAAGTTCATGAATCCAACAACTGAGTGGAAGCCTTTTTAGTGGGACTAGATGAAGCAATTGATAGATATCTATCTCGTATTTCGGGAGAATTGTCATTGAGGCCAAAACTTTTTTAGGTGAAATCGGTAGGAGATCATGCAGGAAAATGAACTGGTTGACATCTGGACAATAGGCAATGACAAACCACCTCGTATCTTGCCTTCTTAAAAATAAATACTGAAAATGGTTAAATGAGAAGAGATTAGAGGCCAATCTATTTATTTGATTCCCACCTATAATCCAAATCGGCGTAATCCTATTTGATTGATAACCCTCCGTTCGATTAATGAACAGTTCTTCTCGAATCGGGGAACATTGAAATTCGATTGAAAACAACTGACGATTCCATTCAAAGGCAATATCAGCTCTTTGTTTACACGTATGAAAGTATTGTTCAAGCTGAGCTTTCGTTGTTCTTTTATTTAACCACTGATAAAGTTGGAGTTTTCCTGATAAATGATAACTTGATTCTCTATCATATTTTGAAGGACAGTTTGATCCCTTCTGATGCGAAAAATGCCATATTCTCTTATCACCCAACTTTAAGACAACTCTTTCTCTGCATTCTGGACAAAAAAATTCCTCCTTTTTTCGTGATTGAACTAACTCATCCTTATCGAAATGATCGCCTAAGGAAAGTTTCTCGCCGTTCTTTCTACAGGCAACTAACATAAATCTACCACCTTTCTTTCCTACTATTCGCCGCTCAACCGAAAAAAACCTTTAAGAAAAAAATAAAAAGCTTACTTCTAAATGTAGAAGCAAGCTTTACTTTTTTCAGTTTATTTTATTTAGAAATGTTTTCTTAATGTTTGGAAAACATCCTCATCAAGTATTTTATTCCCATATTCTTCAATACGATGATTAGTCATGTTTGACTCCATTCCATATTCAAGAAAAATGCTCAAATAATCATCGATCTCTTCTTCATCTTCCTCTTCAAAGTCGGAGAAATCGATAAGCAGATAGTATCTTCCCTCATAACTATACATGCTCGTCTTTATCACATCTAGCTCGGTCCTTTTGGATAGAGCGATTAAATCTTCCAAGTCTTTAAAGACAAGCAGGAATTGAAGTTGATCCATAAAGGATGATTGTGTATCCCTCATCCCTTGCTGTCCTTTAGGGTTGAAATTTTGATCCAGCATTTCTTCAATTTGTTCATCAACAGGAAAATCGGCTAACTTCTCATCAGAAATCGGGAGTTCGAACTTTTGCCCATCCTTACTTACCTGAGTTTTTGTAACCAATACCTCCAACCCTTTTTCAAGAGCTTGAACTTGAATCCATAATGGTCCTTCAACAACAAATTCAGCCTCATGATGAACCTCATCCATCATTTCCCAAAAGAGTTCTTCACTACGTTCGCGGTTGTACCAAATTTCTTCGCGGTCAAACCCTCTTTCTTCTATATCAATATACGAAATATAAAACTTGACCGTATTATCATTGATTCGCTCAATTTCCATTCATTTTCTCTCCCTTCCAGGCAGGAATTGAAGGGACTAAATACCCCCGCAAGACTATTCAAACACTCCCAACACAACTATTAAAACATATGGCAATTAAGTCTATTCTAGGATAGCCATAGTGGCAATCTTGTACCACTATTTTATGATAAAATAATAAAAATGGGAAACAAAAACACACCCAATTTTAAAAGTGGCTAATGCCTAAAATTTTGTTCATTAATCACGAATAACACTAATAGCAGGATGATTCCTTTGATTGTAACAGGTATGGATGGAGATTTCAAATAGAGCAAAGCCCCCGTTCCATACGGTCCGGAGGCCTATCATTTAGTTTACAAGGCGCTGAGCTTCCCTAAGTTGAAAAGTCCGAACTTTTCTCGGAAGAAAACGGCGTATTTCATCCTCATTGTACCCAACCTGGAGCCGTTTTTCATCGATGATGATTGGACGACGTAACAAGCCCGGATTTTCTTTAATCAGTACATATAAGTCTTGAAGAGGCAATGTTTCAAGATTCACATTCAGTTTCTGAAAAGTTTTTGAACGTGTTGAAATAATTTCATCTGTTCCGTCCTCAGTCATACGTAAAATCTCTTTAATCTCGTCGAAGGTTAATGGTTCAGAAAAAATATTGCGCTCCTTATACGGGATATCATGCTCTTCTAACCATGCTTTTGCTTTTCTGCAAGAAGTACAACTTGGTGAAGTGTATAAAGTGACCATTTTCTATCACACTCCTTAATGTATAAACTTTATTTCATATACTAAGTAGCAAGTATGCGTACATTATTAATTTAAAATGAATATAATTTTGTAATCTCTATAGTTAAATTATACATCATCCATTGGACAAAGTGTATCATTTTTTACAAAAACTTTATGTGCCTATTAATCAGTACTATATATAACGAGTTAATATTAAAAAAGGTTTCAATGCTCATGAAATCTTTTCTAACTTTTATTTTTGAGCTATTCTTTTAGGGATTTGTATGTTGACTTATACTTTTTCCCAATATTTTTAAATTTAAAACCCAAATTCATATTTTTTTCTTTTTCTCAATTAAAAAATAAAAATGAAAATGAAAAAACGAAAACACAATCACCCGTATGGTGATTTTGCTCTATTTAAATGTCTTCTAATAAATCATCCTGATTTTCCTTCTTCGTTAGTACTTTATCTACTGGTTCATACGATTGACCATATATTTCTTTGTCCTTATACGTGTGAATCATTTTATACGTTTTTTTCATTGCATCAAAAATTAATTGCTCTGACTCATTATTTGGTGGCCAATACAAAATTTCTAACTCATTTTTTTTATTCGTTGCTAACGAACGACGGCTATAACCAATCGAGCTAGCATGGATAAAACCTTCACGTTTATAAAATTTGAGTCGTTTCTCAGTATCACTATCTTCATAATTCACTGGCTCCACTTCTAAAATAATCGGTTTTCCCTTTGCTTTTAATTTAGAAAGGAGCTTATGACCTAGCCCCTGCCCTCTTGCATCTTTTGAAACAAATAAATAGTCAATAAAAACAAAGTCAACTAGTTCCACATACATAAGAACGTGATGTACCCCTTCATCCTTATGGTAAATCTCAGGACGTTCCCTTAACAAAGTCTCCATATGTTCTTTTGACTTCATTTCCTCTATTGGGAAGTATTGATTTAGTTTTTCATACCAGTGCATAAAACTACCCCTTTTTGATTATTTTCCATTAATACAAAGTTTTCTATACAATTTGTTTTTTTTACCTCTTTCCTACTTTTAATAAGTTTGATTTTCTTTTACAATAAGAGAGAAGCAATATATCATAGTGTCCGATTGTTTATACGAATGAACTGGGCGGAGTGGAGGTATATTATGGTTGAATACATCGTGGATTTAGCAATTGTTGCTGTTATCATTATTGGGACTACTGCTACAAATGGTATCATTTCAAATGCAATTGGTCTTAAGCTCTTTGGTGGAAAAACAAAAAATGAGATTGTCGATCAATCAGTAAGCATGCAAACAGGCTGGAAGAATGTTGGTGGCAACAAGAAATAAACGGGACATTTTATCATACCCTTTTTAAATCAACTCCAAACATAGGTCTAAGAGTTAAACTTTTAGACCTATTTGTGTCCACAAAACGCCATCGTTTCCTTGATTCTAACGAAAGAGTGATTTATAATTTTCTCAAGTACATATAGTTTATGAACGGCGATGACAAAGAGTAGTACACCTGTACTAAGTTTTAAGAGAGTTTGTGGTTGGTGAGAACAAACAACTTAGCTTGTGGAATGGACTTTCGAGCCTCTACTGTGAACACGAAAAGGTAGCAGGAGACGTATCCCGCGTTAAAGGGTACATGCAAAGTTTGCATGGCAAGAGACTCTTGATTAAGAGTAATTAGGGTGGCACCGCGGACCATTCGTCCCTATTTTTTTTAGGGATGGATGGTCTTTTTTATTTTCATTATTTTTTGGAGGTTTGTTAGATGAAAACAATCTTTTCAGGAATTCAACCAAGTGGAACGATTACACTCGGGAACTACATTGGAGCGATGAATCAGTTTGTCGAATTACAAGATGAATATAACTGTTATTTTTGTATTGTTGATGAACATGCGATTACTGTCCCACAAGATCGATTAAAGCTGCGCCATAATATCCGCAGTCTTGCAGCTTTATACGTCGCTTCTGGAATTGATCCAGATAAAGCAACGCTGTTTATCCAATCTGAAGTCCCAGCTCATGCTCAGGCAGGATGGATGATGCAATGTGTTGCCTACATTGGAGAACTAGAAAGAATGACCCAATTCAAAGATAAATCAGCAGGAAAAGAAGCTGTCTCAGCAGGACTGCTTACTTATCCACCGCTTATGGCAGCGGATATTCTCCTATATAGTGCAGATCTTGTTCCTGTAGGAGAAGACCAAAAGCAACATATCGAATTGACAAGAGATTTAGCAGAGCGTTTCAATAAAAAATATAACGACATTTTCACGATCCCGGAGGCAAGAATACCGAAAATAGGAGCAAGAGTAATGTCTCTTCAAGATCCAATAAAGAAAATGAGCAAATCTGATCCAAACCAAAAAGCATTTATCTCAATGTTAGATGAACCAAAACAAATTGAAAAGAAAATTAAAAGCGCTGTTACTGATTCAGAGGGAATTGTCAAATTTGACAAAGAAAAGAAGCCAGGAATTTCTAACTTACTGTCTATTTACTCCATTCTCACAAATCGCACAGTTACCGAAATTGAACAAGAATATGCAGGTAAAGGATATGGAGATTTTAAAGCAGATGTTGCCCAAGTCGTTATTGAAGCAATTGAACCTGTACAAACAAAATATCATCACCTTATGGAATCTTCCGAACTAGATGATATTCTTGATAAAGGTGCGGAAAAGGCGAATCAAGTTGCCAATAAAATGCTTAAAAAAATGGAAAACGCGATGGGACTAGGACGAAAAAGAAAGTAAAAAGAAAAGGAGCCAGGGGCTCCTTTTCTAATTTACTTTTGATCCATGTTCTAATTCCCATAGTTTTTCAAAGAAAGACTGTCCTTTTATGATATTTTCACAAAAGGCATAATGCTTTTTGGACCAGCCGAACTTCGTTTCGTCATATAGCTGCTCCCACACTTCTTCAAATGATAGCTGCTGGATTTTTTCGTAATTCTCAGGACTCCATTCCGTGAGCCAGTATCTTACTTCAGCGGCATTTTGCGATGAATGAAGCTGATCCATAGCCATAAACAGCAATTGCTTTAACTGCCGTTCCTTCCTTGTTAATCCCCTCATTAAATCAGGAGATGGAGATAAAATATGATAATCTTTCAATGAAGATTGATCATTAAAGTTATAACTCTGTGTTTCTTGGTTTTCAAGCATTTCAAAAACTAATTGTTCTTGTCTAGGAATTAATCTGCTTTTTCGAATTGGAATATTATATCCAATTGTGTCAACAGCTAAAATTCCTACTCCATCTGAAACAACAAAACAATAATCTAACTGAACCCGTTCGTGATTTTTTCGAAGAAAACCCTTTTGATAAATATCATCTAATAATTGCTGTGGCAACTCAGATAAATCATTTTCTATGTATTGGAATAATAGAGAATCAATTTTTAAGAGCGGTACCTGATCCAACAATTCCACAGTATCATCTTTTCTCCATTCATGAAAATGGCATACATTGTATCCATTTTCTTCCCCTTCAAACCAATTGACCCAAACATCATGAAGATACAACATGTCACAATCCCTCGCTTCCAAGTTACTCTTTGCACTCAGTATGGTCAGGTTCCAGTAAATTTATTCCTTATTTGATAGCTAAAGGAAATCTATTTTCCAGTCATTTTTTATTCAAAGAAAAACACTGCAATTCATTTTGCAGTGTAGATAAGTTGCTATGAATCTAAAATATATAGGGATCCAACCATCTGTTGTGACAGTATTTTCATTCTATGTTTATTAACTTTTCGGCTGGAATTCGAAAAGATTCTTCAATGGATATTTTGTGCTTTTTCCTGTATTGAGAAACGCGTTCATACCCAAGGGCATAACCAATCATTGGTGGATATCCTTTATGTCCAAACAGAATTTCATCATGAATTTTATTATGTTTCTTGCACTGCAAATTTTCTTTAATATGCCGAGTCCAATTTTTTTCCAAGTCTTCAGCTGAATAATGAGTACTCCATTTTGCCACATACTGCTCACCACAAAATTCCTTTACTGCGTTTTCAGCCAATCCCTCCATCACAATTGAGTCTAATAATGTATAGTCTTTTAAACTTTTATCCTGCCTATTCATTCGGCAAACATGATGATATTCATGAACAAACAGAGCTTCTATCTCTTTTTCGTCATTTACAGGACCTATAAAGAGAAACATTTTATCCTTAAATGATACACCTGATTTCACCGCTACTTCTTCTCTTCTTCTAAATCCACCAACAGATGATAGTGGAAACAAGTAAACTGGAATGTTTGGACCACCCCACTTTTTTCGATAAAAATGAAAATACTTAGCAACTTTATCCCAGATGTTCTGATTTTTCATTTCTTCATAAAAGAAATAGGATTGGCGATTCGGTCTGTACATCCCAAAACCGGATAAATATTGATAAATATTCCTCGAATCATCATTCCCGAATAAATGTTTAAACTTACTACACATCTCTATCGGCTGAGAAAAGTCAGTCTCTAACCATTCATCTGTGCGAATGACTCCCATAAAACCACCCCCTTAATAGTAGGAGAAAAAGTTCATTTTATCTTATGTTACAATTCTAATTCTGTTCATTTAAATGATAGAACAAAGAAAAGCGCAAGCGCCTTGGTCAGCCGCGACAAACATAAGACGCTCCAGATTAGAAGACGCCCTTTGTCTTCAAATCTGGAGTGGCTAGACCAGTCGGGGCTAGGCGCTGGAGCTAGACATTAAAAAAAAAGGTCTAAATCCAAATAAATGGATTTAGACCTTTTTACGCTTCGTATTTCTTTAAAGCGATTGTCGCATTATGACCGCCAAAACCTAGTGAATTGCTGATTGCTGCTTGAATGTCACTTTTACGTGCTTCATTCGGGACATAATCAAGATCACATTCTGGATCAGGCGTCTCTAAATTAATCGTCGGTGGCAAGATGCCTTCCTTTAGCGCCATAACAGTAAAGATCGCTTCTATTCCTCCAGCCGCGCCAAGGAGATGCCCTGTCATGGATTTTGTTGAACTAACAGCCAACCGATAAGCATGTTCACCAAATACATTTTTTATTGCCATTGTCTCAAATTTATCATTATACTCTGTACTCGTCCCATGTGCATTAATATAGCCTATATCTTCAGGGCTCAGACCCGCGTCATCTAGTGCCATCTTCATCGCACGCGCACCACCTTCACCTTCTGGTGCAGGAGCCGTAATATGATAAGCATCTCCCGTCGCGCCATAGCCGACTATTTCTGCATAAATTTTTGCACCACGTTCAATCGCATGGTCAAGTTCTTCAAGAACAATAATCCCTGCACCTTCCCCCATTACAAACCCATCACGATTTTTATCAAAAGGTCTACTCGCACTTTTTGGATCATGATTCGTTGAGAGAGCAGTGTTTGCGCAAAAACCAGCAAAACTCATCTTTGTAATCGGTGCTTCTGCACCTCCGGTTACCATTACGTCGGCATCGCCTCGTTGAATAACTTTAAAGGCATCCCCGATGGAATTAGTTCCTGTCGCACATGCTGTTACTGTACAGGAGTTGAATCCACGCGCTCCAAGCATAATGGATACCTGGCCAGTCGCCATATCAGGAATCAGCATTGGTACGAAAAATGGACTGACTCGGCGATATCCACGCTTTAAAAATGTTTCGTGTTGTTGCTCAAACGTTTCCATTCCACCAATTCCAGATCCAATCCATACACCAACACGAGGAGCATTTTCATCAGTGATTTTTAATTCCGCATCTTTTACAGCCATCATTGATGCAGCGACCGCATATTGCGTAAAGCGATCCATTTTTCGTGCATCTTTTTTATCGATAAAACCTTCGATGTTAAAATCTTTTAACTCACCAGCAACTTTGGCTGGATATTCATCCGCATTTACACGCGTGACTTTCTCAATCCCAGACAGACCAGCGAGGATGTTTTTCCAGCTAGTGTCAGCGTCATTTCCAACAGGGGTAACTGCCCCTAGTCCCGTCACAACTACTCTGCGTTTTTCCACCTTTTTCATCTCCCTTATATGCGCTATTTTAACGTCCCCAACGCATGGCGATTGCGCCCCAAGTTAAGCCACCACCAAAGCCAACCATCACAACTACGTCTCCATCCTTAATCTTACCTGCCTCTAATTCTTCAACAATTGAAATAGGAATAGAAGCGGAGGAAGTGTTCCCATACTTGTGAATTGTTTTCGACACCTTTTCAACTGGTAGCTCTAACCTCTGTCTTGCGGCTTCCATAATTCGAATATTTGCTTGATGTGGAATTAAGAAGTCAACATCGTCTTTGCTTAATCCTGCTTTCTCTAGAACATTAATACTACTTTCACCCATTTGTCTAACAGCAAATTTGAAGACCTCTCTACCATTCATCATAATGTATTTTTCCTGAAGGAGGTGCTTTCCTCCTGTACCATCTGCCCCTAGCTCGAAACTTAATATACCCCTATCATCAGCTACAGGTCCTAATACAACCGCTCCCGCACCATCACCAAACAATATGGCTGTGTTGCGATCATTCCAGTCTGTTACTTTCGATAGCGTTTCAGCACCCACAACTAAAACATTTTTATAATCTCCAGTTTCAATAAATTGTTTACCTGTTATAATCCCATACATGAACCCTGCACATGCAGCGCTTACGTCCATCGCAGCAGCTTTTTTTGCAGCTAATTTCTCTTGGAGCATGCATGCAATGCTAGGGAACGCATAAACAGGTGTGACAGTGGCGACTAAAATCAAATCAATTTCTTCAGGGGCAATATTTGCGTTGGCTAGCGCCTTTACAGCCGCTTTATACGCTAAATCTAAAGTGTTCACATCACCCTCAACAACTCTTCTTTCTTCAATTCCCGTTCTTGAGCGAATCCATTCGTCCGAAGTATCCAACGTTTTTTCAAGGTCTTCATTCCTGACAACCTTCTCTGGTACGAACCGCCCAGCACCGAGTATCCCTGCATTCATGGGACCATCTCCTTTAGCTTTCTCTATTTTTTTTCAGTTTATATCAAATATTATTAGCTGGTACTAATATTATCAGAAACTGATGTCTTTCTGCAACAAAGAATTAGTCCTCTTCCGCTAATGACTATTCCCGTTCTTCTAAATGAACATAAAATATATACAAGAAGATATTGGAAGAGGAGGGAAAAAACAAAAATGATAGGTGAAGGCGATGAACAAGAGATGGACCAACTTGCTGAAGAAGGGCTAAAAAATGAATTGATTGAAGAGGAAGATAACCAACACCCATTCGATCGGATGATGTTTGGTTCAAGAACAAATCCCCCCCAATCACAGAAAAACCAGGATGACCAAAAAGATGATTCATCAAAAAATAGTGATAGCGTAAACCTTGAAGAGCTACTAACGCAAATTGACACACTTATGGAATCAGCGAAACAACTAAAACCTATGTTTAGTAAAATCCGCCCTTTCTTTACGCAATTTCTAAAAAAATAAAAAAAGGCTGCGGTATGTGATTACCGCAGCCACCTCAAATTTTCTTTTATTGATTTGGGAGTTTTCCTGTTTCCATATACACCAAAATTTGATCCTCAACATCAGCTTTGAATTCATCATCAACCTTGGAGCTAAATTTCCCAAGTGAAATGACGCCATCTTGAAAATCGAAAGACAAATTCCCTTTCGGAAGGTTATCCTCATTAAACCTTTTCGCTGCTAGTTCATATAGGCTATCTACATGCTGAACAGTACTCGTTAGAACAGTAGATTCACCGAAATCTGATTGGTCCGACACATAGCCGATTACATATAACCCTTTTTCTTTTACCCTTTCAATCACACCGATATTGTACCCATCTCCCGCTGGATAAATTACATCCGCTCCTTCAGCCAATACCTTATCTAGAATTTTCATTGCTTTATCATCATAATCCCAATGACCGACATAATAAATATCCACTTTAACAGCTTTATTATAAAAGCTGGCACCTTCATAAAATCCTTCCACTTCCGGTTGCCATTCAAACGCTGCAATGGTCGCAATATGATTTGTATTAGACATATGAGCCGCTACCATTCCTCCAAAAAAACCCATTGCATATGCTTCAAAATTCAAACTGGTTGTATTCTCATTTTTTGCATCTCCGTTAAAACTAACAAAATGAATAGATGGATATTCTTCGGAAATATTATTGAAATGTACAGCATACTCATTGCCATGTCCGAAGACAAGGTTAACCCCCTTATCTGCAAATTGCTTCACGGCTTCTTCTACTTGCATTAAAGTAGTTATTCCCTCCCGGTAATACACATCGACATTAAATTGTGATTGTATTTTCAGGAGACCACGATAACCTTTTGCCCCCCAAACCTGTTCATTGATTGTATCAGGTAAGAGAAGACCTACTTTTTCAATATTTCCTGTTGAGAGAGGTTTGGTACAGCCTCCCAGTAATAGCAGGCTAAACAAAATAAGCCCAAATCGCTTCAACATGTATTGCAACTCCTTTTATTGCATTTAGAACTAATCGTCTTATTAAGGCTTTTTCTGTTTCTCAAGTTAAGAAACCATTATTTATAATTTTACTTTTTAATAAAACTTTTGAAAAGACTTTATCCTTATTTCTTTATTTACAGTTCACTAAGAATTCAAATTGTTTCTGTTGAAGGGCGATTCCCTTTATGCTTTCGATTGATTTCTTTACGAAAATAGTATTCAAGCATTTATTGGCTTGCAGAAGCTTGCCTGTATTCGCTTCTTTTTGTTTTAAAATTTCCAGTTGGTTTTCCCATTGTGATTTTATTTCGTTAATGTCCTCTCTCTCGTGAATCCTTTTATCCGCCAAAATCTCTTCCACACATTGAAACCAACCTTGGTTCATCCCACTTCTCAATAAATATTTGCCTGCTCCTTTTCCAAGCAGCTGAAATACTTCTTGTGCTCCATCATCAATAAAAATAGCGTCTGTCACTGCTTCACGCTTATTTAACTTAGGCAATGAACATTTATCATTTGACGGAAATAATAACTGCTGAAAATAGTACTCTTCCGGTTGCCACGGTCCATATAATGTTGGTAAATAAATCTCCTGACAGCTATAGTTTTTCTCGAATAAAAACTCTGTAAGTTGTTCGATCGATTCGCCGTCACGATTAGGTGTATATGCATATTGCTCCGGAAGCAAGAGTGTGATTGGGAAAAACTCTGGTTTTAACTTATCAAGAAATGGAAGAAAATCTTTATTTGCAACTAGCTTCATTTCTTCCTTTTTCATAAATAAATCATAAATAGGAATTATAACAGGAATACGTTCTTGATCGTCCTCCGTTAATTCGGTCCAATCATTATCAAAGTCATTTTCATAAAAGTTTGCATTCCTGCCAATTTCCATCCGTTTTTCAGATGTGAATAAAAGGTCGTCATTTATACTAGAAGTTATCGTTTTTACCTGAATCCCTTCATCGAGCAATAATTTACAAATACTATAACTCAAAAATTCATATGGTTGAAATAGAATAACCCTTTCCATAAGCAGTCCCCCTGATGGATTCCTCTTTGTATCCTATGTTAATTGGCAGAAATTATTGCATTTACCATTAGAGGACATGCTCATGTTGTTTGAAAAAATTTATTGCTTTTGGTCCGATTTGCGATTTTTTCTCTGGAACCATATAACAAATGGAAATTGGAATCTCTTCTTTTTCCCATTTTTGATAATATTCTTTAAAAAGTTCCGACTGTTGATATGAACGCCGACTAGCGAGGACATGAATAATTTTCGATGGCAATTCTTTTGGCAGATACGGAAAATCATCTTTATTTGTAAATAATTTAGAAACTTCCTCTGGGCGAATATGATAGGAAGTCGAGACTTCGTGTAAAAGCTTTTTATAAAAAAACTTATGTTCCTTCTCTTGTTCTAAATGCTGTTTTAATGAAAGTATAGGATTGAGCATGACTAAAGAACGAATATTCTTTTTTAATTTCAATAGATTAATCGCTGTCAATGCACCCATTCCTTCCGCAAAAACATGAATTTTATCATTGAGAATTTCATTACGTTGAACGTGAGAACAAAGCCTTCCTGCTAATTCAACTGCTTTCTGACTCCCCCAATTCATTCCATACAAATTCGAATAAAATACAGTATACCCGGCCTCCTTAAATTCACGCAATAAAGCCTTCTTTCCCTCATTTTGAGTCCAAAAACTACTTTTTCTCTCGACAAACTGTCTTTCGTCTCCTAGGATTAGGATACCGAAACCGTTTGGCTTATAGGGATAATGAATTATATTCCATTCGGTATCCAGTTTAAAGTTCCGGCTCTCCATATTTACATACTCCTTTTAACTAATTGTTCATATTAATGTATGAGACTACATTTAAAATGAATGGGAGATTAGCCTAATCATATCCTAAAGCGACAAGTTCTTTTTTCTTTTATTTATTATTTTAAAGCCTTATGGTAAGATTAAGAAAGAATATAATGCAAGGGGTAGAGGTGACAAATATGCAATATTTCTGGACTTTGTTCTGGACGTTCTTACTAGTACAAATGTTGGTTTATGTTACCGGTTCAATGGTGGGAGTCCCTTTTGATTTCCAAATCGGTCTCATCCTCACTGTAGCAGTAACAATATTAGTGTACATAGTTCCACTTATTCTTCCGGATGATATTGATCAACGGGAAACTCACTAAATTTTAACAATAGGAAGCACTTCGTAGAAAAAAAAGTCATCCTAATAACTGGATGACTTTTTTCTACTCTACTTTCATTTGTATTTCTTTGTCTTTAACGTCAATCTCTACGGTATTTTTTTCGTTTATTTTTCCTGCGATGATTTCTCTCGCTAGCATTGTCTCAATATGGCGTTGAATATACCTTTTTAATGGCCGAGCACCATATACTGGATCAAACCCGTTTTCAGCAATATATTCCTTTGCCACTTCTGTTATCTTCAGTTGAATATGTTGATCACTTAGCCTTCTTTGTAACTCGCCCAAAAGTTTTACTACAATTTCCTTAAGTTCTTCAAGTTGTAACGGTTTGAATAAAATCGTCTCATCTACTCGGTTTAGAAATTCTGGACGGAAATGGCTACGTAATTGCCCTAACACTAATTCTCTTACATCTTCAGAGATTCCCTTACTCAAATCTGTTTGTTCAAGAAGGAAGTTTGAACCTATATTCGAAGTCATAATAATTACGGTGTTTTTAAAATCGACTGTACGTCCTTGAGAATCTGTAATACGGCCGTCATCGAGCATCTGAAGAAGAATATTGAATACTTCCGGATGGGCTTTTTCGATTTCATCTAATAAAATAACGGAGTACGGTTTTCTTCTTACTGCCTCTGTTAGTTGTCCGCCTTCTTCATATCCTACATACCCTGGAGGTGCACCAATTAATCTTGAAACCGAATGCTTTTCCATGTATTCAGACATGTCCATCCGGATGATTTGCTCTTCACTGTCAAATAATGCTTGTGCCAATGTTTTCGCAAGTTCCGTTTTTCCTACCCCTGTCGGTCCTAAAAAAATAAATGAACCGATTGGCCTGTTCGGATCTTTTATTCCTGCTCTTGCCCTTATTACCGCATCAGTTACGAGTGTAACAGCTTCTTCTTGGCCGACAACACGTTCATGCAATATACTCTCAAGGCGTAGGAGTTTTTGACGTTCACCTTCCACTAATTTTGTGACGGGAATCCCCGTCCATCTTGCAACAATCGCCGCAATTTCATCATCTGTTACTTCCTCGCGAAGCAGAGAGTTCTCATCTTTTTCGTTCACACTCGTTTCGAGCTGTTTTAATTCCTGTTCAAGAGCAGGAATTCTTCCGTGACGTAATTCGGCTGCTTTATTTAAATCATATTCATTTTCGGCTTGCTCCAATTCATGTCGAAGCCTCTCCAATGTTTCGCGCTTCTCTCGCACTTTTTGAATTGCTTGCTTTTCCTTTTCCCATCTGCCCTTCATTGCTCCAACCATTTCACGCAAATTGGCTAACTCTTTCTGGAGTTCGCGTAGTCTTACTTGACTAGCTTCATCTTTTTCTTTTTGCAATGCCGCTTCTTCAATTTCAAGTTGCATCACTCTTCTTGTTACTTCATCTAATTGAGTTGGCATCGAGTCAATTTCAGTCCGAATCATTGCACACGCCTCATCAACGAGATCAATCGCTTTATCTGGAAGAAACCGATCAGTAATATACCGATCTGAAAGTGTCGCCGCGGCAACGATGGCTCGGTCATGAATATTCACACCATGATGGATTTCAAATCTCTCTTTTAGGCCCCTTAAGATCGAGATCGTATCTTCCACACTCGGTTCCTCGATAAGAACTGGCTGAAATCTCCGTTCAAGTGCTGGATCCTTTTCGATATATTTTCGATGCTCATCAAGTGTAGTTGCTCCAATACAATGAAGCTCCCCTCTAGCTAGCATTGGTTTTAACATATTTCCGGCATCCATCGATCCTTCTGTTTTCCCAGCGCCAACAATCGTATGAAGCTCATCAATAAAAAGCAAAATCTTGCCATCACTTTTTTTTACTTCAGTTAATACAGCTTTTAGTCTTTCCTCAAATTCTCCCCTGAACTTGGCTCCAGCAATGAGGGCACTCATATCTAGCGAAAAAATCGTTTTATCTTTTAACCCTTCCGGAACATCCCGACGGACAATTCTTTGAGCAATTCCTTCCACAATCGCTGTTTTCCCAACACCGGGTTCGCCAATGATAACAGGATTATTTTTCGTTTTCCGTGATAGAATCCGAATCACATTACGGATTTCACTATCTCGACCTATTACTGGATCCATTTCCCCCTTTTTTGCTTCTTCCACTAAATCCCGACCATACTTTCTTAATGCATCATACCCTGTTTCTGGATTTTGCGACGTCACCCTTTGATTCCCCCTTATCTCTTTTATGACTGCAAATAGCTTTTCTCTCGTAATCTTATTTTTATAAAAAAATAAGTTTGCATCCGTTCGAACAGCGGATTGTAAAGCTAATAAAATATGCTCAGCTGAAAGAAATTCATCTTTAAACTGGTTCATTTCTGTTTCCGCACTGACAAGAAGCTTTTGTAAATTTGCAGTAATATACAACCTTCCCGTATTTGCACCGCTTCCAGATACTTGCGGCCGTTTCTTTAGTCCAGTAATCAATTCCCTTTTATAAAACTCGACATCGACTTCTAAACGATTAAGGATTGTTGTGACAAGCCCTTCTTCTTGATTAAGCATTGCTAAAAGCAAGTGAACGTCATCCACCTCTTGATGGCTATGCTGTGCAGCAATGGTCTGCGCATGAAGAACAGCTTGTTGCATTTTTTCAGTCATAGAGTTAATATCCACTGGGACCTCTCCTTCTGACCATTTTTGACCTTTACTTTATTATAGTCTTTCGCTATGCAAAAAGAAAGCCATCCCTCCCGGATGGCTTCTCTTTAAGGTTTTCTTTTATAGGACCAGAGCCTATTATGATTTGAGGTTTCCGGAAAATAATCTCCAGCTTGCAACTTTATTTTCTGTGGGTTATTTACATTGCTTCCCGTTTCCCCAATTTCAACATACACCCCATTATTTGGTGCCTTTTGACCTGGTCGAAACTGACGGTTTTGGCCCATGAACTGCCTCCTCCTTGTTTAAGAGTTGCAATGTTATTATGCCCAACAGCTTTTAATCAATAAAGGGAATTTTTCCAAGATGCTAAGAGGCAGTGCATTTGCACTGCCTCTTTTTAATCCTTTAACAGTTCAACGAGTAATGCCTTTTGGGCATGGAGGCGATTTCCTGCTTGTTCAAAGACCACTGAATTTGTACCATCAATGACTTCCGCTGAGACCTCTTCGCCACGATGGGCTGGAAGACAATGCATAAAGATATAATCAGGTTTCGCATGGTTGACTAATGCTTCGTTCACTTGATACCCAGAAAAATCTTTTAAACGTTGTTCATTTTCCTCTTCTTGCCCCATACTAGTCCAAACATCGGAATAAACTGCGTCTGCATCTTTGACAGCTGCGACAACGTCTTCAGTCACTAATAAGCTACTTCCCGTTTGTTTGGCAATTTCTTTACATTCGTTAACAACTTTCTCTGCTGGCCAATATTGCTTAGGCGCAGCAATTACAAAATCAATTCCTAATTTTGCTGAAATCACCATTAACGAATTCGCAACATTATTGCCATCTCCTACATAAGCAAGCTTTAATCCTTTTAACGTACCTTTTTGCTCTTTTAGAGTTAACACATCCGCAAGTGCTTGACATGGATGAGCGATATCTGTCAAGCCATTAATTACTGGAACATCGGAATGATCAGCTAATTCTTGAATCCGCTCATGCGAATAGGTCCGAATCATGATTGCATCCACATAATGCGAAAGAACTTTAGCTGTATCTGAAACCGGTTCTCCTCTTCCTAACTGTGAATCATGGCTATTCATATAAATAGCTTGGCCCCCTAGTTGAAGCATACCTGCTTCAAAGGAAACTCGAGTTCTTGTTGAGTTTTTTTCAAAAATCATCCCTAAAATTTTTCCGGATAATGGTTTTTGTCCGTTTCCATTTGTTTTTAATTCCACAGCTTTATCAATTAAAAACTGAATTTCTTCACTAGAAAATTCTGAAATGGTCAGACAGTGTTTTCCTTTTAAAGAAAGTTCTTTTGTCTGTTGAGGTACACTCATTGCAGTGCCACATCCTTTTCATTTTGAAATAGCCATTCTTCCATCGATTTAACATTCCATTCTGTCGCCTTTTTTCCTTTTAAGTAGGCTTTCATTGTTTCATTGTGCGAAAAAATAAGTTTCCGTTGACGAATCGCCCATTGTCTAAGAGCAATGTCCTCCGCACTGTTCCCAGTACAGAAAACTCCAATGACATTATTCGCATCCATTTCCCCTGCAAATTTTACCATTTCAATCTCATGTTCTGCTGCTTCTTTGATGATAACATCATCATTACAGGAATGGTAAAGAATTATATTTCCATCTGTTTTCACAGTCAATGACGAGAAATATTTCTTAAATGCTTCTTCAGTTGATGCACCTACACTAATGCCTTCACCCGTTGACATCATTTGCGGACCCGTTTTTATGTCTAAACCTCTTAATGCGAAATTAGAGAACACTGGGTACTTCAAACAAACATAAGGATTTGTATCACCATTGATTGTAGGTAATTCATCTTTCGACAGTTTATATTTCCCAAGCAATATTTTTGTCGCTTTATTCACTAACGGAACACCCGTCACTTTGCTGACGATTGGCATCGTTCGACTTGAGCGCGGATTGATTTCTAATATATAGACATCTTCATCAGAAATAATATATTGAATATTCATTAGACCTTTATATCCTGTGTATTGAATGATTGCTGATGCATAATCAAGAATTTTCTTTTGTACCGATGTTGATAAAGTTTGTGCAGGTATCAACGATAAACTGTCACCAGAATGAACTCCAGTTTTTTCCACATGCTCCATAATTGCTGGCACGATCATATGTTTTCCATCCGCTGCAAGATCAATTTCTGCCTCTTTTGCCGGTAAAAACTGATCAATTAACACAGGATAGGAAATGATACTTTCAGCTAGATAACCTTCCAGTTTATCTTCATTCTCAATGACGACCATATCTTGCCCACCAATCACATAGGATGGACGAATTAAAACTGGGAAGCCAATTGTGTCAACAGCTTTCAATAATTCACCTTGATTTGCTGCCATCATCCCTTTTACTCTAGGGATTTTTAATTCATCTAACAACCCGTAAAACTTATCACGATCTTCAAATAGGTCAATCATTTCCGAACTTGTTCCAAGCAGATTGACTCCATATTGTTCCAACCCTTTAGCCAAGTTAAGTGCTGTTTGGCCACCAAGTTGTACAATGACTTGATCAATCCCCTCAGCCTCGATAACATCAAGGATTTCCTCAAGGCATAAAGGTTCAAAATAGAGCCGATCTGATAAGGTAAAATCAGTACTTACTGTTTCAGGATTATTATTAATCATGATTGTTTCAACTTTTTCCTCTTTCAAGGCAAGAACTCCATGAACCGAACAGTAATCAAACTCTACTCCCTGCCCAATGCGAATTGGGCCACTACCGACAATTAATACCTTATGTTTTTCCGAATGTGGCGCTTCGTTTTCGCCAAAATAGGAGGAATAAAAATAATTCGAATTTGATTGAAATTCAGCTGCACATGTATCAACCATTTTATAACTAGGTTGGACCCCAAGACTCAGCCTTCTTGATCGTAAATCTGCTGGTGAAAGTCCCCACACATTTGCAAGTTGATAGTCACTAAAGCCCTTTTCTTTATAAAACGCTAACTGTTCAGCTGTTACATCATCAAAGTCTAACTTAGCAATTTCCTGTTCCAAATGAACAATGCCTACTAGCTTCTCAAGGAAGAATAAATCTACTTTTGTTTCTTGATGAATAAATTCCTTGCTTTCTCCGCGACGAAGCAATTCGATAATAACAAACAGACGCTCATCCGATTGTTCATTTAACAGTGACACTAATTCCGCTATTTGTTTTTGTTTTAACGACGGCAATGCTAGCTCTTCGATATTCATATCTAGCGAGCGCACAGCTTTCATCAGGGCACGTTCGAAATTCCGATCTATTCCCATTGCCTCGCCTGTTGCCTTCATCTGAGTTCCTAGACGGCGTTCGATATGAGGAAACTTGTCAAACGGCCATTTTGGAATTTTTACAACGACATAGTCAAGCGCAGGCTCATAACTTGCAAATGTATTTCCCGTTACAGGATTCTTCAATTCAAATAATGAGTACCCTACTGCAAGTTTTGCCGCCATTCGTGCGATCGGATAGCCTGTTGCTTTAGAGGCAAGAGCAGAGGAACGACTAACGCGCGGATTCACTTCAATTAAATAATAATTTTTGCTGACTGGATCAAGCGCAAACTGAATATTACAACCGCCGACAATTCCTAATGCTGAAATGATTTTAACCGCTGCCGTTCGTAGCATCTGGTATTCACGGTCCGTTAATGTTTGAGAAGGAGCAACAACAATCGAATCTCCAGTATGAATGCCGACTGGGTCAAAATTTTCCATATTACATATGGCAATACATGTCCCTTTGGCATCCCGCATCATTTCATACTCTATTTCTTTATATCCAGCGATGCTCTTTTCAATTAAACATTGGTGAATAGGGCTTTCGTTTAATCCCCCGCTTACAAGCGTCGATAATTCTTCTTCCGATTCGGCGATTCCGCCACCGGTCCCACCTAATGTATAGGCAGGTCTGACTATGACTGGATAGCCTGTCTCGTTTGCAAATTGAAGCGCAGCTTCGACTGTATGGACAATCTCACTTTCAGGAACAGGCTCATTTAATTCCTTCATGAGGTTTCTAAATGCGTCTCGATCTTCTCCTTGTTTAATCGATGCAATCGATGTTCCAAGTACTTTTAAATTATACTTTTCAATGATTCCATGCTCGCTAAGCTGAAACGCCATATTCAATCCAGCCTGACCACCGAGAGTTGCAAGCAGGCCATCTGGCCTTTCCTTCGCAATGATTTTCTCGACATTCTCTACAGTCATAGGCTCAAAGTAAATGGCATCTGCAAAGTCAGGATCAGTCATAACCGTTGCTGGATTATTATTTAACAGAATAACACGGTAACCTTCTTCTTTTAAGGCGATGCAAGCTTGTGTTCCTGCATAATCGAACTCCGCTGCCTGACCGATGATAATCGGTCCAGAACCGATCACTAAGATGGATTTAACACTAGTATCTTTAGGCATAATTCACTACTCTCCGCTTCGTTGATTGTACAAGATTAAAAAATTCATCAAAAATAAAATGACTGTCTGTAGGACCAGGATGGGCCTCAGGGTGAAACTGAACAGTTATAAGTGGCAAAGACTTATGAGAAAGCCCTTCAACCGTATCATCATTGCAATTGATGAACCGTGCTGACAGGTCTGTATTTTCTAAGCTTTTTTCATCGACAACATAACTATGATTTTGCGATGACATAAACACCTTTCCGGTCGTCTTATCATGGACAGGTTGATTTCCTCCGCGATGCCCGAAGTGCATTTTTTTCGTATCGGCACCTAGCGCTAATGCTGCAAGTTGATGCCCTAAGTTAATCCCTAGTGTTGGGTATTGTTCAACTATTTTTTTAATTTGTGGAAGGATTGTTTGAAGATTCTTTGGATCACCAGGTCCATTCGACAATAAGACTCCGTCTGGCTTTAGAGATTGAATAAAGTCTGCTGAACTCGTATATGGAACGACAGTGACCTTACACTCTTTTTCCAATAAACAATCTAAAATAGATTTTTTATAGCCAAAATCCAAAATTACAATATGGTCTTCTCCATTTCCGTAGTTAACCGTTTTCGACGTTGAAACATGACTGACTTTTACATCCTCTTTCAAATCGAACGAGCCACTTGCCTTTTCCTCACATGAAAGGACAGCCGGCATTGATCCATGTTCACGGATTTTTTTTACAACCGCGCGAGTATCTATATGTGAGAGAATTGGGATATTCCACTTTTGTAAATAATCACCAAGACTTATTTCTGATTCATAATGAAAACCATTTCCCGCTGTTTCGTAAACAATAATTGCAGCAGGCTGGGGCTCCATACTCTCTGAATCCTCTTTATTAATTCCGTAGTTCCCAATAAGCGGATACGTAAACACCACAATTTTGCCTTTACAGGAAGGGTTCGTTAACGCTTCTTGATAGCCTGTCATTCCTGTAAAAAAGACAACCTCCCCTTGTATATCTTGAACAGGTTCTTTTCCAACCCAATCACCTTTATACGAACTCCCATTACTTAGATGCAAGTATCCTTCCATAACACACCCCTCAACTGAATAATTATATAATAAAATTCATAATTATTCATTATTTCTCAAAAAAAATTATTTTTTTGCTGTGGATTGATTAATAAACGTCTCCTCTAACAATTCTACTGCCTGATCTATTTCTATTTTTTTACTATTTAACGGCGGAAGCAAACGGACAACATTTTCACCAGCAGGTAAAACAATTAAACCTTTTGAACGTAATTCGGATAAAACACCCGCTACATTTCCCGTAATCTCAATCCCAATCATTAACCCAAGGCCTCTAATTTCATTAACCCCAGCTATATGACTCAGTTTATCTTCTAATTTTTTAAATAAATAATCACCAATTGCGTTACTTTCCTCTAAAAACGATTCAGTAAAAATCGTTTCCATCGTAGCGATGGCAGCTGAGACAGCAAGAGGATTGCCTCCGAAAGTTGTTCCGTGACTGCCTGGCCCGAATGCGTCAACAAGCTCTTCTTTCCCAATAATCGCACCAATTGGAAACCCACTTCCTAACCCTTTAGCTACGGAAATGATATCTGGTTTAAGTTGATAATGTTGAAAGGCAAACGGTTTTCCAGTACGTCCAATCCCTGTTTGAATCTCATCAATAATTAGTAACGTACCATTGGCCTTGCACGCCTTTTCTACTCCCGATAAAAACGCTTGACTCCCAACATTGATTCCGCCTTCACCTTGTATCACTTCAAGAATTACAGCCGCTGTATTCTCATCAATGGCCTGCATAAATGCATCAAGATCGTTAAAAGGAAGATGAACAAACGTTTCTAACATTGGTCCAAAGCCATGCTTAATCTTATCTTGACCAGTAGCAGCCATTGAACCGAATGTTCTCCCATGAAAGGATTTCGTAAAAGAGAGAACTTTTGAACGTCCAGTTGCTTTGCGTGCCAGTTTTATTGCAGCTTCGTTCGCCTCTGCTCCACTATTTGAAAAGAACACTTTATCAAGACCAGCGGCATCTGCTAGCATTTTTGCTGCCTGTTCTTGTGCAGATTGTGGAAATAAGTTTGATACATGCCAAAACCTCTGTAGTTGGTTTTGGACAGCTTCTTCCACTTGCGGCGGACAATGCCCAAGATTACATACGCCGATTCCTGAAGTAAAATCTAAGTACTTTTTTCCATCTGTTGCCGTAATATACGCACCTTTTGCACTCTGCGGTTCGACTTCCCAGCGTGCATAGGTTGGAAATAAATGGCTCATTTTAAGACCCTCTCTTTATTGGTGATCACTGTTCCCATCCATTGTCCATCATCATAGAATGCTTTTTTTCCGGAAGCGATCATCACTTTATCGATGCCTTTTTCAAGGACAGACACCGCTGATTCCACTTTCGGAATCATCCCCCCATAAATATGGCCTTCAGCGATATATTGTTCAATTTCTATTACTGATGCTTCTTTAAGCATCTTGCCATCAATTAGAATTCCGTCTACATTTGTAACAAAAAGACAACGTTCAGATTGTAACGCTTTTGCCACAGCCGCCGCCGCGTAGTCAGCGTTTATATTTAATCTAAATCCATCGTTAGCTGCAGCAATCGGTGTGATAACTGGGATGAAATTTTCTTCAACCATCTTAAAAATAAACGATTGATTTACCGACGTAACGTTTCCAACAAAACCGAGTTTTTCTTTATCTATATAATCTGCTTGCAAACATTTTCCATCGCTTCCATTTAAACCAATCGCTTTCAGTCCGTTTTTTTCCAGCAAACCGACAAGCTGTCGATTCGTAACCCCTGATAGCACCATTTCAACGATTTCCATCGTTTGTTCATCGGTAATACGTAAGCCATTATGAAACTTTGATTCTATTTTTTTTAAGTCTAGCATTTTATTAATAGCTGGACCGCCACCGTGAACAATCACTGGATGATAACCGTGTGAAATTAACGAATGCAATGCATCGAAAAAACTTGGTGACACCTCATCGAGGACACTGCCTCCACATTTAATAACGATCGTTTTCATAATTACACCTACACCTCTTACGTACGATAACTTGCGTTAATTTTGACATAGTCATAGCTTAAATCACAGCCCCAAGCCATTCCTATTCCCTCGCCAACATTTAAGTTGACCTTTATTTCGACTATATCATTTTCTAAATAAGCCTTTGCTTCTTCTTCAGAGAAGGAGATTGGATTGCTCGACTTCAACATATCGATTGAACCTAATTTAATATCGACTGTATCAGGGTTTACGAAAGCTTTCGCTTGACCAACTGCACCAATAATTCGGCCCCAGTTTGCATCTGCTCCATAAATCGCTGTCTTTACAAGGTTTGATCCAACAATTTGCTTCGCAACTGCCTTTGCTTCCTCATTAGAAGCTGCTCCCGTTACAGAAACTTCGATTAACTTTGTTGCCCCTTCTCCATCCTTAGCAATTTGCTTTGCCAGACTTTCACAATTTGCTTTAAGCAACTCAACGAAAACTGGCCATTCTGGATGTTCTGGAGTAAGCGTGTCGTTGCCTGCTAGCCCGTTCGCCATGACAAGCACCATATCATTTGTTGACGTATCACCATCTACGGTAATTTGGTTAAAAGTCAAATCGGTAACCTCTTTTAAAGCAACACTTAAGTGCTCTGAAGAAATATTTGCATCGGTTGTCACAAAGCCTAGCATCGTAGCCATATTCGGATGGATCATCCCTGATCCTTTCGCGGCACCACCAACATAGACGGTTTTCCCATCAATTTGCGCTTGATAACAACTACCTTTTATAACGGTATCTGTTGTAAGAATCGCTGTTTGAAAGTCTTCTGCATTTTCCTTTAACTTACCAGGAGATAGCGATTGAATCCCGGATTCAATTTTATCCATTTGTAAATATTCGCCAATGACACCTGTAGAAGCGACAGCAATGAAATTTTCTTCTATATTAAACGCATCCGATGTTAATGAGCGCATTTTATAAGCATCTTCAAGCCCTTTTTGTCCTGTACAAGCATTGGCACATGCACTATTAACAATCACCGCTTGAATCGTGCCTGCTTTTGCAATGCTTTCCTTCGTGACTAATAGCGGGGCTGCTTGAAAATGGCTCGTTGTATAAACAGCTGCACAGCTAGCTGGTGTTTCACTGACAAGAATGCCGATATCAAGCTTACTATACCTTAAACCAGCATGTGTTCCTCCCGCCATGAATCCTTTGGGAGTTAATACACTTCCTGATTCTACTACTTTAACTATATCTTCCTCCGTTAATGCCTGTTTCATCATGTCCTCCTTACGGATAAATAGGAACAAAATCCAATCCCATTTTTTCTTCCAACCCGTTCATTATATTGGCATTTTGTACCGCCTGACCTGCAGCACCTTTCATTAAATTATCAATGACAGAAACAATTGTTAGCCTTCCGGTTCGTTGATCTACGTTCAAGCCAATATCACAATAATTTGAACCGCATACTTCTTTTACTGATGGATATTGCCCTTCGTTTCTTACTCTTACAAACGGATGGTTATGATACTGCTCTTTATAAAGATCAATAACTTCCGAGGTGGCTAATTCCTTTTTTAACTGTACGTAAATCGTTGCCATAATTCCTCTTGTAATAGGAATCAAATGTGTATTAAAAGTAATCGGCGCAATCGCTTCATCCCAAAGATTTAACTGCTGTTGAATTTCTGGAATATGCTGATGTTCATTTACTTTATAAATTCTAAAATTATCATTCATTTCTGCAAATGCATTCCCTTTGGTCAAGCTTTTTCCTGCACCTGAAACACCTGATTTTGCATCGATAATAATTCCATTTGGTTCTACCAAACCTGCAGCTGCTACTGGAGCAAGACCGAGGAGCGTAGCTGTAGGGTAACAGCCTGGATTTGCAACAAGCTTCGCATTCTTAATCTGTTCTTTATTCCATTCACTGAGCCCGTATACAGCTTCCTTAATCACTTCCTGGTTTACTGGCTCATGTTTATACCATTGTTCATATTCCCCTTGTTTCTGTAAACGAAGATCCCCGGATAAATCAACAACTTGGATGTCTTTTCCGTAGAAAGCCTCTGCAAGCTTTCCTGAAACTCTCGATGGTGTCGCAAGAAAAACAAGATCTGCTTCCTCTGCAATCACCTCTGGATCCGCCTTTGTTAACGTTTGTTCAAATACACCAGTAAGATGAGGGAACTCTGCTGTGATTGGTTCTTCATCCCTCGTTGAGTGGATTGAGTGAATGCGGAAAATAGGATGATTATATAAAATCCTAATCAACTCGCCCCCACCATATCCTGTCGTACCTATGACCGCTACTTTCACTCTGTTCCTCCTTCCATGATTATGTATAAATAATCATCTTTACTTATATTTATTAATTTCGGTTCCTCTTATTATAAAAACTCCTCTTATGAAACGCAACTAATTTTACGAAAAATGTACAAAATTTTTTAATTTATTTAAATAGAACTTCTAAAAATGAAAAAACACGACCAGGTGGCCGTGTTTTTTCATTAATTAAAGGATAGCAAATAACATAATAATGAAGAAGAGGACTGCATTAACAATTTCATAGATTCCTAATCTCATCATCCCAAGGGGATTCCCGTAAAACACAATTGCTCGGATAAGGCTTGGAAGAAAAGCGATTGCTACTACCCACTCTCCTATTAAAAGCCATAGTATTGTTACAACTAAATGATAAGTCCATGAAATATATTTATAACGAATGTTTTTCTTTTCTCGTACCATTGTTTTAACATAAAAGGTGCTACCGATAAAAAACAGGATGGAAACGACAAAGACAAGCATCGCTTCAGGATTTATTCCAGCATTCGCTAAGTAGCTACTTGCTAAGCCTGCGATGGAAAAAGTAATAATCGCACTCACATCATTTAAAAGCGCACGATCGTTATTTTTGCTTGAGAAGTAAACGTTAATAATAAAGAAAGGAATCATTGCCAAACCGAAGTAAATAATGGATGGCGTTGTAAATAATGGAACCATTAGCAATAATAGTGCGGGTATTAGATAAATAATTGTCCATTTTCGATAAAATGAAATATTTTTCCCTTTAAAAAGCAAAAGCATTGGATACGTAGCTAAATATAATAAAATCCACCCGAAGAAAAATGGAATGTGCTGCCATACGATTTCAGTTGCTGCTGCTCCTAGCCAAAATGGAATGATAAGCATCGCCCATGCGCCATGCTGCTTCGGTAAAAACAACTTCATTACACTCACCCCTTTATAATCTATTTTTACTATAAACCATATATTTATATATAATAAGTGAACCTCATCACATTTTGATTCACTAAAAATAGACCTTCACAGAATCGTCAAAAAGGATCTGAAATTGGCATAAGAAAAAGACACCTTATAGGTGCCTTTTAGCCACTTGATATCTTATGATAAAATTCTTTATAAATAAATGAGGTTTTAATACGTAAACAATTTTATTGCTAAAAGCAAGACCGAGCAAAAAGAATAAGGTAATAAGAAAATGCACCTTTGGGAGTACGGAAATTGTCGTAATCAAACTCATATCTGGATTAAGTTTAATTAAACTAATTAACCATAAGAAAAACTGCGCGTATTCATTTGAAAAATAAATCATTGCCAATCCTGACACCGTACTTAAAATAAACAAACTATTTATAACACCCGTTAATAGCCTTTGCCCTTTCGATCCGCATGAGTTCTGACGATGCCATATAAGCCCCATGCCGACAATAGCTAATACAGTATAAGGAAATACCACCCATAATAAGATTTCATACATTTCCATCATTTTCACCCCTGCAACGTATTTAAACAGGTATTTCAATTAATATTTTACCTATTTAAACAGGCAAGCACAGTGATAAAAGTTGTCGATATGTCCAAATTTCGAACTTTTTCTTTTTATTTATTTTCCAACTCGGTTTTCACATATTCAAGGATCCATGTATGAACGTCATTAACAACAGTAATAACAGGGAATGGATACGAGTTCTTGAGAGAGTCCGCTAAATCTGTACTACGGCAATAAACAACTTGAATGTTTTGGAGTTCTTCAAGAAGGTGAACATCGCGTTCATTCCTGAGCAGTACAGCCTTCGGAAAATTTGCGTGTTTATGACCTTCAATTAAGACAAGATCAGGATTTAATGCGGACAACCATTGAATTTCTTCCTGCAAACTCCATTCAGTTTTTTCAGCTTGGATGACAATTCTGCCTTCCCCTTCAATTAATGAAGCTAAAGCACCTGCCTCTACATGTCGAACGGAATCCTTCTTCTCGGCCAAATCAGGCTTCCCCCCATGACCATGGTGCTTAATTGTAACAACTCGATAAGCTTCGCTTGCGAGCCGCTTAACAACCTCAATCATCATTGTTGTTTTCCCACTATCTTGGTAACCAACAATTTGAAAAATAACCGACTTTACCAAGGCCATTCGGACCCTACTTGGTCATCAAGCAATAATACATCTACAATATCGCCCCGTTCAAACCCCCTTGTTCCCCCTGGTAAAATCATCAGTGAATTCGCCCCAGCAAGACTCATTATAATATTCGATTTATCAAGTCCGCTTGGTGAAACAACAAGTTTCCCATCTTCAATTGTCAAGGTACTTCGAACGAACCGTGTAAAAGGATTGGCTTTAGGAAAATTCGCATCAAGTACGGCCTTTTCTTTGCGAAGCTGCGGTTTCTCTGAAAAAAGCATCGTTCGAATGATCGGTCTCGTAAATAATTCGAAGCCAACATAACATGCAGAAGGATTCCCTGAAAGACCAAATAAGAGCTTTCCATTCAACTGGGCCACAGTTGTCACACTTCCCGGACGCATGGCTACTTTATTAAAAAGAACCTCTGCTCCAAGTTTTTCATATATTTGTGGCAAATAATCAAAATCCCCAACAGAAACTCCACCGGTTGTAATGAAAAGATCTACTTCCTCAATTGCTTTTTCTACAGCCTCAAAACAAGTATCAAAATCATCTGGTAACTGACCAAAATAATGAACGTCAGCACCGGCTCTTTTAATTTGAGCTGCAATCATATGGGAATTACTATTGCGAATCTTCCCTGGTACTAGTGGCTCTCCGACTTCTAACAGTTCTGTCCCTGTTGCATAAAGACCGACTACCGGCTTTCTGGCAACAGGCACTTTAGCATACCCGAATGTCGCCAACATCGCCTGAATGCCTGGATTAATAACCGTACCTTTTTTAACAAGAACTTCTCCCTCTTTTGCATCTTCGCCACGATAAGACACGTTCTCGCCTTGTTTATGCACCTTTTTCACCGTCATATACCGGTTTCCATCTTCCTCTAGTTCTTTCGCTAACTCCAACATCACGACAGCATCGGCTCCGATTGGCATTTGTGCTCCTGTCATAATTCGGACAGCTTGAAATGGGCCAAGCTCCTTGTTTGTTAGCATTCCTGCGCCAATATGGTCAATAACTTCAAATTTGACCGGATTTGCTTGTGATGCCTCTTTTGTATCTTCTGAACGAACCGCATAGCCGTCATATGGTGCACGATTAAAATGAGGGACATCACTCGTCGCTTTTAAAGCTTCGGACAAAAACCTTCCATAGCTCTCATCAATTGAAACGAATTCAATTGATCCATTTATTTTATATTGCATGATTCTGCTAACAGCTTCACCAATTTGAATAGGTGTTCTTTTTTCTAACATATTTTCAGCTCCTACTAAAGGCGTTAATTTATCATTAATACCTTAATTATAAGGCTATATAGATTTCCTTTTCATGAAAAATATCACAAATTCATGAAATCATATTTATTTCTCGTTTTATTCGAAAAAAATAAACATGTGTGATACAAATCACCTAACAATAACACCATTTCCTATATGATGAGATTGTAAACAAACATTTAACCCATTTGAAGGAGGAAATTTTAATGCAAATTCCATTTAATCAACATACATTAGTAAGAGACATCGTAAATCTTTTCCCAAAATCAAGTGATATTTTTAAGAAAAATCGAATTGACTTCTGCTGCGGGGGAACTGTTCCGTTAGCTGATGCAGCAGCTGAAAAATCCGTAAACGTTGAAAGCTTGATGACAGAGCTTGAGGAACTTTATGAAAAAAATGCAAATTCAGCAGAAGATATGGAATTTTGGACACAAACTGAATCTGCTGTCCTTGTAAAACATATTCAAGACAAATATCATCGCACTCTTGAAGAAGAGCTTGCACTTATGAGTCCGTATGTAACAAAAGTTGCTCGTGTTCACGGTGACAATCATCCTGAGTTAATCAAAATGCATGATTTATTCTATGAACTAAAAAGGGAATTATTAGAACACACAGCAAAAGAGGATGCGACCGTTTTCCCATCCCTCCTTTCATTAGATGATCCAAATGTTAAAAATCGCGAGCAAATTCTTGAGGAAATTCAAGAATTGGAGAAGGAACATGACCATGCAGGTGCTATTCTTAAAGACCTAAGAGATGTTACTTCCGATTTTGAACCACCAATCGATGCATGCGGTACGTACCGCTTAGTATATAAACGTTTAGAAATGCTAGAAGAACACACCTTTATGCATGTTCACCTAGAAAATAATATTCTCTTCCCACGTTATTTTGAAGCGTAAGAGATGACAGAAAGCTCCCGGACTTCCGGGAGTTTTTTTTTACAAAAAGAATCGTTCCCGAAGACATTTTGCCTTGGGAACGATTCTTTTTATCCACCTATATAAGACATCTCAATTTTCTTGCGGTTAGCTACAGTCTCTGCTGTTCTTTCTTCGGAATAACGATCTGTGCGGCCATTCCAAATTTTGATGATTCGAGCTTTCAATTCCTCGTCACTCGCACCAGCCCTCATAAAGTCACGTATATCATAGCCATTGCCATTAAATAAACAAGTAAATAGTTGTCCATTAGCAGATAATCTTGACCTTGTGCATGTGGAGCAAAAGGCTTCGGAAACAGAAGAAATAAACCCAACATGTGTATCTGTTCCCTTATATTTGTAACGTTTAGCTACCTCGCCATAATAAGCTGAACCTGTTCTTTCTAATTCAAATTCTTCCTTTAACATTTCATATATTTCTTTTTTCGTAATTACATCATCCATTTTCCATCCGTTTGTGCTGCCCACATCCATAAATTCGATGTAACGAAGCTCCAACCCTTCGTTTTTACAGAAATGAGCCATAGGCAGAATTTCATGGTCATTAAGGCCTTTTTTTACAACCATATTAATTTTTATCCCTAAACCAGCTGCTTGAGCCGCTTTAATCCCTTTAATAACAGGGCCTGTTCCTACATCGCGACCGTTCATTTGACCAAACAACTCATCATTTAATGTATCTAAACTAATATTTACACGCTTTAATCCCGCCGCTTTTAACTGGCCGGCCAGCTTCGGTAACATGACTCCATTTGTCGTCAAGGCAATATCTGCTAAGCCATCAATGACTGAAAGTTTTTCTATTAGAATAGGAAGGTCCTGTCTTAATAGCGGTTCTCCCCCTGTAAGCCTAATTTTCTCAACACCAAGACCAATAAAAATTTTAGCCACTCGTTCTATTTCTTCATATGATAATAGCTCACTTTTTGGAAGAAACGCAAAATCCGGGCCAAAAATATCAGCCGGCATACAGTAAGTACATCGGAAATTACAACGATCGATAACGGATATGCGTAAATCTCTTAATGGTCTATTTAATTTATCTTTTACTAACTCTTTATTCATCCTATCAACTCCAGTGTTGAAGTTTTGTTATTGGCCATTAATACTGAACATATTCGATTCTTAACCCTTTAAGTACTATGAGAATTTTTGTGTTCAATTTAATGATACTATAAATATAACAGCAAAAACTACATCCATAGTGTAAATACGATAAATGTCATGATGTTGTCACGTTTCAATCATTATTCTTATTCCTACCTTTTTTCACAAAACAAAAATAATATGTGAATTTTAATCGTAGATATTTATAATAGCATACATCTTCACGGTAAAATTTTTACAAAAATATGAACAACATCACAGAAAAAGGTGACAACTTTTCAACAATTATCTTCGAGTATGTGTTTTTTACTATAGCGATGTTAATATTAGTTAGATAACGAAATTAACTCTAAAAAGGGTGATGAGCATGCCTCAACTAACAAAATCCACACACTCGATTGAAATAAAAGAATTACTAAAATTTGCAGATCGAACAATTCACGCAAAAAAAGGGACTTACCTCTTCCAAGAAGGGATGGATGCGGACGAACTATATCTCCTCATCTCTGGAAAGGTTCAAATAAGTAAAATTACACAGGATGGCCGTGAACTAGCACTCCGTATTTGCGGCGAAAATGATCTATGTGGTGAGTTAACTTTGTTCACCGAATCACCTAAATATTTATTAAGTGCATTAGTGATCGAAGAAGGCGAAATTGCCGCAATTAAGAAGGACGTTATCGAAAAAGAAATCTTCCAAAATCCTTCACTTGCCTTTGAATTCATGAAATGGATGAGTGATCACTTCCGTAAAACACAGACTAAATTTCGTGACCTTGTTCTTAACGGAAAAAAAGGGGCATTGTTTTCAACGCTTATCCGGATGACGAACAGTTATGGTGTTGACTGTAAGGATGGAATATTAATTGACCTACCTTTGACCAATCAAGAGTTAGCTAACTTCTGTGGTACATCAAGAGAGAGCACAAACCGAATCCTAAATGATTTAAAACGTGAATCTATCATTTCTATTACAAAAGGGAAAATTATCGTTCATAATTTGGATTATTTAAAAGCAGAAATCGGCTGCGAAAACTGTCCAGCAGTGTACTGCAGCATTGAATAGAAGTGGAACCAGCAAACCGGTTCCACTTTTTTTTATAAAAAGAGAGGAACGAACTATTTCATTCCAACTTTTCCCCTGCCTATAATTTCCGCTCTTTTTGGTTTCGCAGTGCTTTTGGAACATACACACAGAACGGTTCACTCTCAAGGTAATCGCCAGTCATTGCATATGCTCTCGAGCGCGAGCCGCCACACACATATTTGAATTCACATTGACCACATTTTCCTTTAAATCCATCTGGGTTTCTTAATGCTTTAAAGATAGGAGATTCGCGATAAATTTCCGCTAAAGGCTGTTCACGTACATTCCCTGCTTTTACAGGAAGTAACCCACTCGGATACACATCACCGATATGAGAAATAAACACAAAACCATTGCCATCGTTTACACCTTTAGGTGCCCTTCCAAGTCCATCAATTGAACCTGTCATCCCTTGCTGTGTCAAAGCATCTAGGTATTGTATTTCTTCCATCTGTTCTTTTGCTTCCCGCCTTTTATTTTGGATAACGACACGACGATAATGTTGTGCCGCCGTTGTCTTAATGTCAAAATTCACTCTTTTGCTTAATTCATATAACCAATTAAACACTTTTTCATGTTCAACTGGAGAAATCATGTCTTTCTCTTGACCTCTACCTGTTGGAACTAGGAAAAACACACTCCATAACACACATTCTAGCTCTTCAATAAGCTGTGCCATCTCATCCAAATAATCATAATTATATCGGGAAATGACTGTATTGATTTGAATCGGGATTTCAAGCTCGTGTAAATATTTAATTCTTTCCATTGTTAAATCAAATGAACCGGCTGTTCCACGAAAGTGATCATGGATTTCAGCCGTTGGTCCATCAAGACTGAATGCCCAACGGGATAAACCTACTTCCTTTGCTTTTTCAATGGCTTCCTTCGTTACATTCGGGGTAGCGCTAGGTGTCATTGAGACGCGTACACCTTTTTGAATGGCATAAGACGCGATATCAAAAACATCCTCCCTCATTAGCGGATCTCCACCGGTAAAAACAAGCATCGGATTATTCATTTCGTATATTTGATCAATTAATTGCTTACCTTCTTCAAAATTCAATTCTCTTGGATCTCTACGGTATTGAGCTTCGGCGCGGCAATGCAGGCATTTCAACTGGCATGCCCTTGTCAATTCCCATATCACTATAAATGGATCTTTATGAAAGTCCCTTGAAAACATTTTCTATGCGCCTCCTATTTTTAACTTGTAATACAATTATAAGTAACTTTTCAATAGTAAAAAGTGAGATACCTCACTTTTTAATCTTTGACTATGGCAGTTTTGTGAAATAGATTGAACTCGTGTACAACAAAAGGTCCAGAGATAAATATCTGGACCTTGAGAATTTTTATTTAATTTTTACTTCTGCATTTTTACGCTGGTAATAATACCAGTTTAATATGAATGACAGAATGTAAATAACGATAAAAATGTAAAGAGCGTTTATCGGTGTGCCAAAGTTCGAAGTCGACCACCCGAATAATTGTGGGATAAAGAATGACCCATAAGCAGCAAATGCAGCTGTAATCCCAAGAACAGGTGCTGATTCTTTCGCCGAAAAAATATTTGGTATCATTTGGAAAGTGGACCCTGAACCCGCACCTGCCGCGATAAATAAAATTAAGAAGGACGTTAAAAACCCTGTGAAATTTAAAGAATTTGTATAGTAAATAACAATGATTGCACCGATTGACATAACTACAAAGGAAATCGCTGTAATCAGTACGCCGCCAAACTTATCAGAAAGCCAACCACCTACCGGGCGAGCCGCGGCAGCTAAAAATGCGCCAATCCATGCAAGTCCTATGTACTCAGGAAAGAGATTTTTTAACACTAATGGAAAGGCTGCTGAGTAGCCAATAAACGATCCGAACGTAGCTACATAAAGAATTGTCATGATCCAAGTGTGTTTACGCTTTAATACAAGGAATTGTTCTGCCACTGATTGCTTCGCATTTGGTAGGTTATCCATTCCAAAATAAGCAGCAACAGTTAGAAGGACGATTGGAATAACCCAGACGAATGCGGCGTTTTGCAACCAAACTTGAGTGCCATCAGGCAAAACTTGACCTTCTGTGTTTCCACCAATAAAAGCAAAAGTGCTTGTCGCAATCGCTAAAGGTGTAACAAACTGAACAACGGAAACACCCATATTTCCTAAACCGCCATTGATTCCTAATGCTGTTCCTTTTTCAGCTTTCGGAAAGAACATGGAGATATTCGCAGTCGATGATGAAAAATTCCCGCCACCTAAACCACAAAGACCTGCCAGTAACACCATCACCCAATACGGAGTCTCTGGATTTTGTACAGCAAAGCCAATTCCTAATGCAGGAATAATTAAAATCCCCGTTGCAAAAACAGTCCAATTTCGTCCACCAAATGCCCCCGTACCAAATGTATAAATAAACCGAAGTGTCGCCCCGACTAACCCTGGCAAGGCAGCAAGGGTAAATAATTGTGCATCGGTATAAGCAAAACCTATATCATTCAGCCTAATAGAAACGACCGACCATATTTGCCAAATGATGAAGGCCATCATTAAAGAAGGAACCGAAATCCACAGATTCCTCTGAGCATGTCTTTTCCCTTCCACTTTCCAGAAAGACTTATCTTCTGGGTTCCAATTAGTAATCCTAGCCATATAAACTCCTCCTGTAAGGTGTCTGTTTGTTAAGTATTCTCTTTGAATGAAATTTATATTATCATAAGCGTATTGGTTAAATTGTTAACTTTGTCACATTATTCAATATTGTAACAAGTACTTTTAGATAAAATTCACAATACATTCACTTTCTTTTCAAGCTCATGCTTGATACACAAAAAAACCGCCTGGAACGATATCCAGACGGGAACGCCATTATTAATCTCTAACGCCAAGGGCAATCTTTGCGTAACGCGACATCATGTCCTTTGACCATGGAGGAGTGAAAACAATGTTAACTTCAGTGTCCTTCACTTCAGGTAAATCACTAACCGAATGCTTCACTTGTTCGACAATGGTCCCAGCCATAGGGCAGCCCATTGAAGTTAAAGTCATCGTTACATTTAGCAACCCTTCGTCATTTAACTCCACATCATATACAAGCCCTAAATTAACAATATCTACTCCTAATTCAGGGTCAACAACCATCTCTAAAGCACCCATAATACTATCTTTTAACTCTTGATCCAATATCGTTCACTCCTTTTTCAATCCTGATACAGTTTTATCTTAACAGTTTTTGCTTTCTTTTACAGCCTTTAGACCTTGTGAATCTTTAACTTCATTCTTACTCTCTAAATGCAAGACATTTCGTCCGCATAATCATATCTTTTCCGATGGAAACCTATTAAATGATTTTTTTAAAATAAATATGTAAAATGGTTACCATAACAACATATTGATTATATATACGAAATTGTTATCATTTAAAGAATAATAAAGAAGAGAAGGAGTTTTTATGGCCGAAAAACATTTAATTGCATTGGATTTAGATGGAACGCTTTTAAAAGATGATAAAACCATTTCCGAAAAAAATAAACTTGTTCTCAAGAAAGCACGAGAACAAGGGCATCAGGTCATGATTGCCACTGGAAGGCCCTATCGTTCAAGTGAGATGTATTACCGTGAACTAAAGTTAGATACTCCGATTGTCAATTTTAATGGCGCTTTTGTTCATCATCCGCTTGATAATGGTTGGGGGATTCATCATTCTCCACTATCTGTTCAAGTGGCCAAGGAGATAGTCGAAGCACTTGATTCATTCCACTTCCATAACATTATTGCCGAAGTCATTGATGATGTGTATTTTCATTATCATGACGAAAAGCTATTTGAAATTTTTAATTTTGGCGAACCGAACATTACGACCGGCGACTTACGTAAATTTTTAAAACGATCCCCAACTAGTATGTTAATTCATACGGAAGAAGATCAATTAGCCACGATTCGGGGTCATTTATCTGAAGTACATGCTGAAGTGATTGATCACCGAAGTTGGGCAACTCCGTGGCATGTAATTGAAATTGTGAAAGCTGGCCTTAACAAAGCGGTTGGCTTACAAAAGGCGGCAGATTATTTCAATATTCCACCCGAAAGAGTCATTGCTTTTGGGGATGAAGACAATGACCTTGAGATGTTAGATTACGCTGGCCACGGAATCGCAATGGGGAATGGAATAGACGCTGTCAAAAATATTGCGAACGAAGTCACATTGTCAAATGAGGATGATGGAATCGCGGTTTACTTAAACGATTTATTAAACTTAAAGGTCCTATAACTTAACTCCTTGCTGAACGGGAACGGGGTTGGAAAAAAGCTGTTAATTTCCGAAAGACTTTTTTGATTTTTCAACGTAGTCGTAGAGCATACTAATGAATGAAGCAGATGAGACTCTGTTTCAAATCATGCTCTGATATTGAATGGAGGGGTAATATGGGAAAGTCGAATAAGTCGAAGCGCTTCGTCCAGCAAGGAACAGATAGTGTAAGTAGGCATGCCGAACGAATCCCGTACCACACCACATATGCTGAAGCTGAAGCAAGGAAAATGTCCAATCAGAAGAATTCCTCTGTAGGAGGGATATAATGGGTAACCGTCTCTTTCAAGAAGCAAGACAGGCGGTTTCGATGGCAAAAAGCGCTAATGGAGAAGAACGTCAAGATTCCATCAAGCGTGCCGAGAACGCTCTTTCTTCTGCATTTGCCAATTCAACACTCGCTGAAAAGCAACAGTTGCACCAATATCAAGACGAGCTTGATTCAATTAAAAATTAACAATGAAAAGCTGGCACAATTGTGCCAGCTTTTCATTGTTTTTTAGTAAAATGTTTCTAATAGAGCTGGGTACGAATGGATGATTTCATTCTGCTCACTACGCTCGTAGAGATGTAAAACGAGCGTGCCATTTCTAGGCAGTTTCTCTTTTGGAATTGAAAGTTTAATCGAAAAAGGATACCATTTACCATTTGTTGTCTTCGTGGATACTGCTGTTTCTAGGACTAATTCATTATGTCCATCTTCCACCGTATAAAAGAATTGCCCATTTGTTGGATTGGCCAAACCTTTCACGACATAATTTCCCCCTTTCCCACTCGTTTCTACTTCTTTAAATACCGGATTTTCCGCAGGGACATTCATGTTCTTCGTATCCGATAGCGGAGCTTTAGATGACAGTAATTGTGCGGTAACTTCATAAGCACCGGGCTGCAATGAATGTATCCACTCTTCCACCCAAACTTTTTTTTCTTTTGGGGCAAGCTGTACAGTTGTAATCACTTGGGCAAACATTTTATCCTCTGAAAAAGTGTATACAATCTTTCCGTCTGGATCCCGGACAGTTAGCTCATAAAGTTGACTTGACGGAAACTCTAACTCTTTCGGCGAATCGCTTTCATTTTTCAAAACCAATTCAAAAGATATCTTTTCAGACGTTGCAATTGGGTCAACAAAAAACAGCAGTTCCTCTGCGTTATTCCGCTCGTTCCCATGAGTAGAATTCAGTGGGCTAACAAGAAAATAAAGAAGTGGAAAGACGAGAAAAATTTTCTTCATACGCATCTTAATTCCTTTCCGATTCGTTTTTTTATATGTACGACCTTCTTTAAAAAACTATTCCCGACGAAAAAAACCAAATACACCAGAAGTTTCAACAATATTTGTAAACGCCTGCGGGTCTACTTCCCTTATGACTCTCTGCAAATCATATAACTCATAACGTGTGATGACGATAAACAGCATCGTCTTATCTGCGTTTGTAAAACCGCCTTTTGCAGGCAGCGTCGTAATCCCTCTAGTTAAGCAGCGATGAATCGCTTTTTTTAATTGATTTTCTTTTTCCGTTATGATCATTGCTGTCAATTTCTCATGTCTAGTATGAACCGCATCAATGACACGTGTGGACACATAGAGCTGGACAAGGGTATATAACGCTTTTTCCCAGCCATATAAGAAGCCTGCGGTAACAATAATAATACTGTTTAAGGTAAAAAAATATGTCCCAACCGGACGATCATGCATTCTTGACAAAACCATCGCAACAATATCCATCCCACCTGTTGATGCTCCCCATTTCAGCGTAAGTCCTACACCTAAGGCAGAAATGACTCCTCCAAATACGGCATTGAGAAGAATATCTTCGGATACGTGAATAATCGGTAAAAGTTCAAGAAATAAGGACATTAGCAATACCGATAGAAAACTATAAATTGTAAAGGATTTTCCTACCTTTTTCCACCCAAGAATAATGACAGGAACATTTAATAGAAACAGAAGAATCCCTGTTGAAAGATAAAAGGGAGTAAATTCAGCAAAAATACTCGAGATTAATTGGGCAAAACCAGCAAATCCACTTGCATAAACATTGGCTGGGATTAAAAAGAAATTCATAGCGATGGCATTTAATATTGCTCCGACGAGAACAATAAAGAACTTCTTCGCATGGACCTTAGGCAACATTCCATCCTCCTTTCCCTTTTTGTATGGTTTTCCCTTCTTTCCCTATTTTCAGTACTTCTGATTGTATTTTATTAACGAAAAAGCTAAACTAAAGTCATAATAGGAGTAAGAAGGTGGAATTTATGGGAGTAAAAATTATAGCAGATAGCGCATGTGATTTACCCATTCAGTTTTTTGAAAAAAATGACGTAACAATGATTCCATTAAAAGTACTTATAGATAACAACGAATATGAAGATCAAAAAACAATCCAGCCGAATGAAGTATACAATCAAATTCGTAATGGAAAACACCCAAAAACATCACAGCCTTCACAATTAGCTTTTAAAGAAGCTTTTGTTGAAATTGCTAAAAGTAAACAACCTGGCATATACATAGCGTTTACTTCTGAATTATCTGGCACGTATCAAACCGCTGTCATGGTCCATGAGCAAGTAAAAGAAGAATATCCGGACATAGATTTAACTATTGTTGATACAAAATGCGCTTCCCTTGGATTCGGACTTGTTGTCATGGAAGCCGTACGTATGGCGAAAAACAACGCTACAAAGGAAGAAATTCTTAGCGATATACGTTTTAGATGCCTTCATATGGAACATTTATTTACCGTTGACGACCTTGATTATTTAGCAAAAGGAGGACGTCTCTCAAAGGCATCTGCCTTCCTTGGGGGAATCCTAAATATTAAGCCACTTTTAAATGTTGAAGATGGAAAACTCGTTCCGATTGAAAAAATACGCGGAAAGAAAAAACTGTTAAATCGCATGATTGAATTGATGAAAGAACGAGGAAACCAAATGGAATCACAAATCATCGGAATTAGCCATGGAGATGATTTAACGACTGCCAATGAAATGAAAGAGAAAATTGTTCAAGCTTTTCAACCAAAAGAAGTAGTAATCACTTCAGTCGGTGCCACTATTGGCTCTCATACCGGCCCCGGCACAATCGCAATTTTCTTTTTAAATAAGCTTCCTTCCTAGCAATAGCAAATCTGGTTTCACTACCAAGGTTCATGGAGATTGACTTAGTTATTGGCTTGTATACTCCGCAAATGAAGTTGGCAAGCTAAAGTTGATGACTTATGGAAGGGAGAATTAACGATGCCACATACTTCTGATAACGATAAAAAAGCCAAAGACAATAATGCGTTACGTCACGAAAAAAACATGTTAGCGGAGAAAAACCGTAAAGCTGGGAAGAATCAATACTCTAAAAAAACCGATCACTTATAAAAAAATGAGGCTGACCAAGTTGGTCAGCCTCATTTTATTTCTCTTCTTTTTTATAGGTCCACCCTTTTTCTTGATAAACCTTCCCGTCTCTCATCAGTCGTCCTAACGCTCTTTTAAAAGATGACTTACTAAGATTAAACCGCTCCATAATATCCTCAGCCATGCTCTTATCACTGTATGGCATTGCACCATTTCGTAACTCGAGGTAATCCATAATTATTTTTGCATCTTCATCAAGTGCTTCCTGTTTTCTAGGCAACAGGGAAATATTTACCGAACCGTCTTCTTTTACGTCAATAATTCGCCCTTCGACTTTTTCCCCAATCCTTGGTTCTTCTTTCCGCTGGGATTCGTGGATGAAACCACGGAAACCTTCAGCTGTGATCATCCAACTTCCGACTCTCGCTGTCCGGTATATATGACCGTGAACATTTTTATTAAATTCTTCCCTTGATGCCGATATTGAAATTTCTTGGATGATTTGATCGCTCGCCATCCGCGCATAAATCTGCTGATTTTTAGTAACTCGTAATGTGATGTACAACATATCTCCTTCTTGTGGCCAAACCGTTTTAAAAGTAGGCAAATCGTCTATTCCGAGTAAGATATCTTTTTTTATCCCGATATCAAGAAATGCTCCTAAATCCTGCTTTACACTAACGACGGGTACCCAAGCATAGGTCCCAACAGAAACCTCAGGTATCGTAGTCGTGGCTGTAAGCCGGCCATTTGAGTCTACATAAAGAAAGACAGTTACGTTATCGTCCTCAGAAAACTCTTGATTCGTATCATTAAAATGAAGGAGAACATCTTGCTCCCCATCCGTTAAAAAATAGCCGAAATCGGCAATGCGTGAAACAGTTAACTCCACTGTTCGACCGGTGTATTCATATAGAGACATTATCTCTTCCTCCTGAATTATAATAAGTAATAATTTTGTAAAAGTTGTTTAGACTGCTATATTTTACTATAATTAGACTTAGAATAAAAATGTTACCGGAGGTTATTATGGCAAAAGAGAGTTCATTTGATATTGTATCCAAAGTTGACTTTGCTGAAGTCACGAACGCAATCAATATTGCAATGAAAGAAATTAGCACCCGCTACGACTTTAAAGGGAGTAAAAGCGACGTTACCTTGGATAAAGAAGAACTTGTTCTTGTTTCTGACGATGAATTCAAGCTTGAACAATTAAAGGATGTCTTAATTGGAAAGTTAATTAAACGAGGTGTTCCAATTAAAAACTTAGACTATGGAAAACTCGAGGGCGCATCTGGTGGTACAGTCCGCCAAAGAGCGAAGCTTATTTCGGGAATTGATAAAGAAAATGCAAAAAAAATCAATACAATCGTAAAAAACAGTGGTTTAAAAGTGAAAAGCCAAGTTCAAGACGACCAAGTACGGGTTACAGGGAAAAATAGAGATGACTTACAGCAAATTATTACCGCAGTGAAAGAAGCCGATTTAACTGTCGATGTACAATTTGTAAATTATCGTTAAATTATTTATTAGACGCAGTTCCTTAATGGGACTGCGTTTTTATTTGGCTGATTTTTCCACGGTTTCTCCGGTATACCTATTTGGAAAAGTAAGAAGTGAGAAAAAACAGAGGAGTGAACAGAATGCAGCAAAAGGAGAAAAAACAATTTCCCCCTCAGCATCAAAATCATCAGCCAGGTACAGAAAATGAAATGGAGCCAAAACCTGTTTCAATTGATCAAAATTACCAAGGTTCAGGAAAGTTAAAGGACAAAGTCGCCCTGCTAACAGGAGCTGATAGTGGAATTGGAAAATCAGTGGCCATTTATTTTGCTAAGGAAGGCGCTGATATAAGCATCGTCTATTTAGAAGAAACGGAAGATGCACAAGAAACGAAGAATCTCATTGAAGCCGAAGGGCGAAAATGTTTGCTCTTAGCTGGAGATATTGGAAATGAAGAATTTTGTAAGCAAGTTACGGAACAAACAATGAGTAAGTTTGGGAAAATTGATATTTTAGTCAACAATGCAGCTGAACAACATCCGCAGAAGAGCTTACTTGATATCACTGCAGAACAATTAGAAAAAACGTTTCGAACGAATATTTTTTCTATATTCTACCTAACAAAAGCTGTCCTCCCTTATTTAAAGCAAGGAAGTACCATTATCAATACGTCTTCCATTACTGCTTATAAAGGGAATGAACAATTAATTGATTATTCCGCAACAAAAGGAGCCATTGCTACGTTTACTCGTTCACTTGCGATATCTTTAGCAAAACAAGGTATCCGCGTGAACAGCGTCGCTCCAGGTCCAATCTGGACGCCGTTAATTCCTTCAACCTTTCCAGCTGACCAGGTCGAAACTTTCGGCAGTAATACGCCAATGGAAAGGGCAGGACAGCCTTACGAACTCGCTCCCGCCTATGTTTACTTGGCGAGCGATGATTCAACCTATGTTACCGGACAAACCATTCACGTGAATGGAGGGACAATTATTAACGGTTAGAACAAGAGGGACAAAATGTCAGCGCACGTCAGGGCTGGAGCACATCGACTGAGATAAGACTTTTCTTGGGGCTTGGTTCTCACGGTTACTGACCGTTGAAACACGAAGAGTGGAAACGCGTTCGTTTGAGTGGAGATGGCTGAAGTCCACTAGACGCTGGAGCTGGATGCAAATAACTAGTACCCACCTTGAACATTTACAATTCCTGGAACAAAAATAAAGTAGGGAAACCTTTCACAAGGCTCCCCCCTTATCAAACCGTACGTGCCCTATTAAGGCATACGGCTTACCAACGTGTTACATTGAATACTTTGCTATTCTTTGTGCATAGTTCATTTTGCGAACGCGGTCAGGTGTATAATACTCCCTTCCGCGTTCTTTTGCTTTTTGGACCTTCTTTTGTTGTTTCTTCTCTTGGCTCTTCTTCATATAATCAATGTAGGATTCTGGAGTATAGCCATATTGTTTTCCGTAGTAATATTGAAAAGTCGCTACCAATCCGATTCGAACGAAGAACTCGATATTCCATTTCGTTGTCATTGTCCACCCTTTTCTTTGACTTGGGTGTTTATGAATCATGCATACTCGTAACCTTCTTCTAATATAGCCATCAATTGCCTTTAATTCATTTCCAATGACATTAAAGTAGCAGTTGCTTTTTAATCCATATTCTTCGTTTGCCTTTATTGCTTCCCAAAGAGTTAGAAAGTAATTTACTTTTCCTCTAATTACAGGATTTACTTTCTCTATCCAAACCTCTTTACTATATGTAAAGGTCTTTCTCGTTTTGGTTTTTATCTTTTGGCGAAAGTCATCCCATGTGGACTCTTTAGGTTTAGCTATGAAGTATGGTTTTCCATCTTTCTTTCGGTTTCTCCAGTGTTCAAAGGTGAATCCTAAGAAATCGAAATCATCATGGTTAAAATCCACGACTTTGGTCTTCTCGATAGAGATTTCTAAGCCCAATTCTGCTAGTTTGCCTTTGGTAATTTGTTCGGCTCGTTTGATGTCTTCCTTTGTTTTCGCAAATAGAAGAAAATCATCCGCATAACGCACAAAACGAATTCCATTAAGGTCTAGTTCCCAATCTAATTCATTTAAATAGAGGTTCGCAAGAAGTGGTGAAATTACGCCTCCTTGCGGAGTGCCAGAATCTGTTTGATGGAATTTGCCTTCTTCCATATAGCCAGCTTTTAACCATTTCCAGATAAGGTCTAGGACGGTCCCATCTGCTATATATTTCTGAAGCACCTTCATCAATTTCTTATGTGGAATATTGTCAAAGAAGCCTTTAATATCGCAATCATAGATATAGTTATAGCCTTTTTCCACGTTCCACATTATAAGCTGCACTACTCTTTTAGCACCTCTATTTGGGCGGTAGCCACATGACCAGTTGTGGAAAATAAATTCTTCACATTTTGGTTCTATTACGTTTACTACGGCTTGTTGGACAATGCGGTCTTCAATGTTGGGGATTCCAAGTGGTCGCATTTTTCCATTTTTCTTGGGAATATACTGTCTTCTGACAGGTGATGGTGTGTATTCTTTCGCTCGAAGTTTCGCAAGAAGTTGATTGATATTCTCGTTCTCGTTAGCTTCGTAGCTTTGAATGGTCTCACCATCGATTCCACCAGCTCCATTGTTAGACTTTACCTTTTCCCAGGCAGCCATTAGTTTTCGGTCAAAGAGAATTTGTCCGTAGATACTATGCCATTTCAATTTCAGTTCTTGATTCAATGCTTATTCCACACCTTTCATTGTGTACATCCAGTTCGTTTTACCGAGGTAACGTGTTCTGTTTTCATTACACACCTCTATTAGAGTAGAACCACGAGGTCGCATCCCCTTCCGTTCGGAATGTGTTTAGTCACATTCTTACTTCCGTACTATGAGAGCGTCTGACTTCTTCACTCGTAATGTCAACTTCGAATTACTCTTATATGACACCACCTGAAATTGAGAGTGAAGACCTCACGGGGTCATTACACTTTCCTTCTAAACATACCCAGCACCTTCACTTGATAAGCTCCCTTTAATCGGCTGGCTCTTTGATTAAAGGACTCCTGTAATTTACAGTGAGGACTTCCCGTTATTCTCGCACAGTCGTCAACTTACCCGGCCGTATGTGCTTCACGCTTTCGCATTTGGGTCTGCTTATCCGTCTACGGGTCTCTCGACATTCCGCATCTCCTTCAGACATTACTTCACAATAATGCCCTAGATTAGACTTCATAGGTTGTGCCAGCACTCCTATGGGAGGACTTACACCTCCGAGAGAGATAACCTTCCAGGATTCGGGGACCGTTTTACCGCCGTAGCGTGTCCCAACCTATATAAGTTAGTTCTTGCAGTGGTCCTGCAAAGGTGCAACTGCCCGTCGCACAAGAAAAACCGGGCAAATTGAATTGCCCGGTCCTTTTGTTAAATGTTATGTATTCTAGTTAAATTAACTTTTTTCATGTTAAGGACTAATCGACCTCGGATTTTAAAAAGTGGATGGGGGACCATAACGACCGAATTTTTTTACTCAGTTTTTTTAAAAAAGGGTAGATTGTTTCTTAAATAGGCTAAGTTTTATTGCTAGTACTTGGATTAACCGTGATTATAAGGCTGGTTTAATCCTAGTACTTGGATTAAACCGATTTTTGGCCGTTTTTTATTGCTAGTACAGGGATTATATCGGCCTTCTGACCTCATTTTATTACTAGTACTCGGATTAAACCCTCATTTTACAACGTTTTATTACGAGTACTAGCAATATATCATTGAAATTTGGTGTTTTTATTCCGAGTACTTGGATAAAAAAACGCGTTACCAGCATTATCGCTCAAAAAACGTTCGAATCTCTTCGACCAAATGTTCATAATTGACTTTTTCTACAAAAAACGTCCAATATTAGCTGTACTTTTACTCCATTTTTAATTGCTACCTTTTCCATTAGTAAGTATTCTTTGCTCTTTTTTTGGCCATGTAAATAAACAATAAAAATAACAGGGGAACAGAGAAAACAACAACGAAAAACAGAAAATTAATCTCCGTCTTTTCTATTAATACATAAATCTCTGCTTCTTCCCTATCTATAACCATTTGGTATTCGTCATTGTCATCACTCCGTATGAGGTCACCTGCCAAAATGCCGCGTAATTCTTTATTCGTATCTAATTGCTCTGCATTTAAAGTAACCCATTGCGTCTTTGACGTATTATTAATGACTACAACAGCCGTTTCTTCTTCATACTCTCGTTTAAATATTGCCATCCCATCTTGTTCATAAAGTAACTCAAATGATCCTCTAGTCAAGGAAGGAAGTTTCCCACGAAGATCGCCTAAATTAGAAATATAGTCAACGAGCTCCTTATCTGTAAAAAAATTCATTTGCCTTCGGTTATCTGGTGCTTCCTGACCTGCTAATGCAATTTCGCTGCCATAATACACGAGCGGAATTCCTGGTGTCGTATACAAATAAGTTAACGCCAATCGCCATCTAGGACCAGGATGCTCATTGTTTACCACCATGTCCTCGGTAAATCGAACCATATCTTGATTATCCATAAATTGTCCTAGTAAATAGGAATCGTGATAATTTGTTTCATTTTCAGCCATTATCGCAAAAAGCGGAGCAAATGACTGATCAGGCTTTGCGAACACGGATCTTAATGGGGCATTTAACGGATAGTCCATAAAACTATCAAACCCAATGTTTACATATTCAGAAATAGTGTCACTGTCACTAACACTCGTATCACCGAGTAAAAAGAAATTTTCCTTTGTCGCCTTCACTTCATTTGAAAACTGCTCCCAGAAGCTTATTGGAGCTAGATGGACATCAAGAAGGCGATAACCATCAATATCCGTTTCCTCAATCCACCATTTTGCTGCCTCAAGCAAATAATTGCTTACTTCTTGGTGCTCAAGATTTAAATGTGGCAGCTCACTACGCTCCTGGACAATTCCAGTTCCTGCTTCCTCTTGTGAAAGAAGCCATTCTTCCTTTTCAGAATCATTTACCCAGGAATGGTTCGGAGATACTTGGTTAACAATAAAATCCACGACAATCTTCATATTGCGTTTATGCGCCTCTTGAACGAGCCGCTGAAATGTTTCTAAATCCCCGAGATGTTCTTCCGTTTTATAAAAATCAGTAATAAAAAAGCCATGATAGCCATTTTCATCATTTTCAAAAATCGGAGAGAGGAGAATCGTCGTAAATCCCATCTCACTCAAATAATCAAGCTGTTTAATAACCCCTTCAAAATCACCGCCATGATATGCGTGCGGATCTCTTGTATCAACCATATAGTCATTGCTATTATCCCCATTATTAAACCGGTCTACCATTAAATAATAAATCGATTCATCTTGCCATTTTCGATCACTGTGATCCACTGCTCCCACAGGGATTACAGATAAAAGAAAGAATGGCAACATGATAAAAACAAGAAATCGTTTCTTCATCCCCAGTTCCCCCTCAATATATGAGCATTTATGTATCCCTTATAGATTATCCCTTGTCCACGAAGACGTCAAACGACAATTAGTTCTGTCATATTTTTTTGTTTTAATTAACCTTCACGCGAAACGATGAAAATACCACAGCCATATGGCTGTGGTAGACTTAAGTGAAGTGTCTTCGGTTAATCGACGATATTTACATTATAATCTCTAAACCAAATATGAATTTGCGCGATATGTGCAAGAAGTTGTGGACCTGTCATTAATTGTCCAAACCACGGCACATTAAAGCTTGCTCCATCACTCTCAATAATTTCAAGTAATTTTTCCCGTTCAAAGAATTCATGCAGAGCACTATTTTTATCGCTAAGATATTCGGTCAGCCTATTTTTCACCGTTTCAGTATATGCAGGGTTATGCGTTTTCGGATAAGGACTTTTTTTCCGATATAAGATTTCCTTTGGCAAAGTTCCTTCTAATGCCTTACGCAAAATCCCCTTCTCCCGGCCACCATGCATTTTCATCTCCCATGGAATATTCCACACATACTCAACAAGGCGATGGTCTGCAAATGGTACACGTACCTCTAGGCTCGCTCCCATACTCATCCGATCCTTTCGATCAAGAAGCGTCGTCATAAACCATATTATATTTAAATAAAATAGTTCTCGTCTTTTCGCTTCTTCCTTGCTCTCTCCTTCTAGAGTCGGAACTTCTGAAATGGTTTCTTTATAACGATCGATCATAAATTCTTTAAGATTTAATTTCTGCTGCCAATCGCTTCTCAACAGCCCTTGCCGTGCTCCTATTGACCTCATCCAAGGAAATCCCGAACGGTTCAGGTCATCTGCGCGCTGAAACCATGGATACCCACCGAAAATTTCGTCCGCACATTCCCCAGATAAGCCAACAGTATAGTCCTTTTTTATTTCTCCACAGAACCACAGAAGCGATGAATCAATATCTGCCATCCCCGGTAAATCACGAAAACGGACGGCTTGCTCAAGTAAATCAGCTAACTTCTCCTGAGAGATAACACAATGATGGTGAACGGTTTGATAAGTGTCAGTCATTTTTTTAATGAATGCCCCATCAGAATTAGGCTGAAATTCATTCGCTTTAAAAAACTGATCATTTCCTTCATAATCAATTGAATACGTATGCAGACGGCCTTTGCCAGTCGTAGCATATTCATTCGCTGCGATCGCGGTTATCGCACTCGAATCGACTCCTCCTGATAGGAATGTACATAAAGGAACATCAGAAACAAGCTGGCGCTTAACTGCGTCTGTAAACAGTTCTCCTACCTTTACAGACGTTTCCTCGAGACTATCTTGATGTTGCTCACTTTTTACATTCCAGTAGCGCCAAACCACCAACCCATTCTTTGAAAAACGGAGTGCATGAGCCGGACGTAACTCTTTAATCCCTTTAAATACCCCGCTACCTGGTATACGGGATGGTCCGAGACCAAATAATTCACTAAGTCCTTCCCTATTCACTTCTGCACGTACTTCTCGATGCGCAAGGATGGCTTTCAGCTCCGAGCCAAACAGGAAACCCGATGATGTCTCAGCATAAAAGAGCGGCTTAACACCTAAACGGTCTCTTCCAATAAATACGGTTTCTTCTAATTCATCCCACACAGCAAAAACAAAAATTCCATTTAAATACTCTACACAATTTTCTTGCCATTCCATAAAAGCTGTTATCAAAACTTCTGTATCAGAATGACCTTTAAAAGAATATCCTTTTAAGGAAAGTGTTTTCCTTATATCTTCAGTGTTATATAATTCACCATTATAACAAATTGTATAGCGGCGATTTCCTTTGTTCCTGGTCATCGGCTGCTTCCCACCTTCAGGATCGACAACAACTAGCCGCTTGTGTCCGAAAGCAACGTGGGTATCTAGCCAAATATTTGTATCATCAGGCCCTCTTTTGGTTAAAGTTTCTGTCATTTTTTTGATTGTCTCATGCTCAGCAGTTAAATTCCCCCGGTAATTTATCCAGCCTGTTATTCCACACATATCGTATCCATCCTTTCATAGCGGGACATCCAAAATTGGGCTATGATTAATATTATGCAAAGAGGTACGATATGGTTAAAATCCATTATTACATGAAACGACTAAGAGTCGTATAGAACAGTGTTTATAATTAAAAAAATTTTAAGTGGTTATAAATTTCAATAAAACTGTCTAGAAAGGATGGTGAATAGCTAAATACGGAGGATAATGATGAATCGTCAGCAAAGATTAAAGCTAATCGAAGGTCAGCCTAGAGCCTATGATATGGGAACTATTGAATTTATTAATCAACAATGGATTTTTTTTGATAATGAAACCGATGAGGCCTCACTTTTAGAGCAATATATTCACCAGGAAATCGATGTTTTACGAAACAACATTTGGACAAAAGGATTATTGCTGGACAATGGTCAGGTTCAATGCGGAAATGATTTACTCAATCTTCTCGACCGTGAAACGATCCGCATTCGCAAGCAATTAATCTATTCTCTCGAAAGGCTTCTTGACGAACTAAATGATGAAGCATTTTGTCACTTTATTCAAGCGCTTAACTCACTCCAATTCTCCATTCATGATTGTATTTATTGCTATAATCATCTCACCTTCCTAAATCCTCAAAAAGGAGGAATAGGTGTGAATTTTATAATCTTTGATAATGAAGAGCAAATATGCAGCATTCAACATCATTTTGATTACAGTACGCATCGTAATGATCGATTTGAATTCACATTAAGCAGTGGAAAACGTACGGTAATTGAAAAAATTTCGTAGGACTGTGTCACAGTGACGCCCCGAAAAATCTTGTTTCACAAGATGTTCCACGAAAAAATGATTAAGAGCCCTCGTATTGAATCGGAGGGCTCTCATCGGTTATTTAGGTAACACTATTTTCTCAAAGTCACCTGATACGAGTGGCTTTTGAATGAAAAATCCTTGTGCATAATGACATTCTAAATTACGTAAAAGTTCAATTTGTTCCTTCGTTTCTACTCCTTCAGCAATCACATCAATCGCCAGTCCATGCCCCATCGTTATAATCGCTTTCACAATCGCTAAATCTGCAGAAGTCGCTTTAAGGTTGTTGATAAAGGCCCGGTCAATTTTTAATGAATTGATGGGAAGCGATCGTAAATAACTTAATGAAGAATACCCGGTTCCGAAGTCATCGATAGCAACTTTTACCCCGGTTTTTTGGAGCGCCTCCATGATAGAAATACTATAATCCAGATTTTGCAACATGGCGCTTTCAGTAAGTTCAAGGGTCAAGTATTTAGACTCTAATCCTGTAAGATTCAGTGCCTCCTGAACCTTATTAAAAAAACATGGATGTTGAAACTGCCGAGCTGAAACATTGACTGAAATCTCGAGATTGCTAATCCCTGCTTGTTGCCATTTCTTCGTTTGTTGGCAGGCCGAATTCAATACCCAAGTACCGATTTCATCGATGATACCAATTTCTTCCGCAAGAGGAATAAACTCAGCAGGAGAAACAAGCCCTAGCCGGGGGTGATTCCAACGGATAAGTGCTTCATTTCCGATAATCTTTGCTGTTTTTAAATCAATTAATGGTTGATAACACAAATAAAATTCTTGATTTTTATTTGTGTTTGCTCTTCGTAAATAATTCTCGAGTTCAAATCGAAACATTGCTTTTCCTTTCATCTCAGTGGCATAAAAGGTGATTCGATTTCCCCCAAACGTTTTTGAACGATTCATCGCTGTATCAGCATTCTTTAATAAAGCATGTTCATCATGCCCGTCGTTTGGATAATAGCTGATTCCTATACTTGCAGTAAGGAAAAGTTCTTGGCCATTAAACTGAACTGGCACCGCAATGCTTTCTAATAATTTTTCCGCAGTTGTTAAAATTTTGCTTACACTTGTATCTTTTGAAATGAGCAGCGTGAACTTATCGCCAGCAAATCGCGCTAAATAAGAACCAGGCGGGCTTCCCTCTTTTAATCTTAAAGCCACTTGTTTTAAAAGCAGGTCCCCAACATAATGTCCAAGTGTATCATTGATATTTTTAAAACGGTCCATATCAATCACAAGTAAAGCTAGGGGCTCATTCCCTTGGCAGAACCGACCTAATACGATCCTAAGTTGCTCAGTAAACTTCATTCGATTTGGCAGCCCTGTATCAAAGTCATAATAGAGAAAGTTTAAAAACTTTTCTTCTATTAATGTAAAGAGGATAAAAATTTGCTCTTCTGAAATATTTTTTATTGGCGTAGAATATTCGAGAACTGTGGATGCAGGGAATTGGTTTTCCAAACGTTGCTTAAGTGTCTCGATGCGCGTCTCTTCGCTTGAAATAATGTGAATGATTAAATTGGGAACATCTGTAAATTTATGCTCCTCTAAGAAAAGATTCAACCTTTCAACACTTTCATATACACAGCCATATGTCTTTGCCATGATCTTTCTCCAATTCTAAAATTTCTCTCTCCGACAACCCTCGTATTTAAATTAACATAATTCTTCAAAAAGTAGAACAAAAGAGATTTTTGTATTTATACTATTTCAATCCTTTCAATCAGATTAAAGATGACAACATAAAAAGACGCTGTCATTTTGAACAGCGTCCGTTTTTTAAAATATTTTCGTTCCTAATGGAAGTGTGAAGCCAAGGTATAGCACGAGCAGAAGGGCTATAATAAATTGAATCCACATTCCTTGTGTATTTCCTTTTTTACTTGTACGGATTAATATCATTTCAATTGCCGCAATTACCCATAGGCCGACAACCACCTTCAAGATATACAGGAAACTAATATTTGCTAGACTAAAGAGCAAGCCAATACCTGTACCAAGAATTAAAATATAGAAGACTCTTAAAATCATTTGGATGATTTTAAAGCCTTTTTCTTTCCCTCTTTTATGCAATCCTAAAGCGACAAAAAACAGAATAAGTGCCAAAAACCAAGTGGTCATATGTGCATGTATCATCAATTGATCCCCCTATGAGATAAAATTCATCATTATCATATCATAGGAAATTGGAAAATACTAAAAATACGGTGCGAAACTCACAAACTAATTTTCTGATTAATTAACAAATCTTCCGCTCTTTCCAATCGATTCCCAATATTCATCACGAAGCTGGACTTTTTGAATTTTCCCGGAGGCTGTTTTTGGCAATTCGTTCACAAACATTACTCCCGTAATCGCTTTAAAGTGGGCAAGTTTTTCTCTAGAAAATTGAATCAGTTCTTGCTCAGTCGCCTCAGCACCTTCTCTTAATACGATAATAGCATGCGGTGTTTCTCCCCATTTTTCATGTGGAATCGCTATTACAGCTGCCTCTTGCACAGCCGGATGCTCATATAAGACACCTTCTACTTCAATTGAGGAAATGTTTTCACCACCAGAAATAATTACATCCTTCTTCCTGTCAACTATTTCAAGATTCCCGTATTCATCGATTGTCCCCATATCCCCGGTGTGCAGCCAGCCATTACGAATTGCTTCCATTGTTGCTTCATCATTCTTCCAATAACCTTTCATGACTCCATGGCTTCTAATAACTACCTCGCCAATCTCGTTTCCGTCCCAAGCAACTTCCCCACCGAGTTCATTGACAACCTTCACTTCACTGCCAATCAGTTGGACTCCAGCCTTCGACTTTAAACGATATTGTTCTTGTAAAGGGAGCTCCTTCAAATGAGACCTTATGACCGAGATTGTACTTAAAGGGCTTGATTCAGTCATTCCATATACTTGAATAAATTCCCAACCCAATTCTTTTTCTACCCTTGTGACAAAGGCTGGCGGTGGTGCTGACCCAGCAATGACGACGCGAATATCTTGCTGAAATTCAGGCACATGTTTTTCATAATATTGTAAAAGAGAATTTAAAACAGTTGGGGCCATATGCATTACTGTTACCCCATGTTTTTCAATCACTTCAAAGATTTGGTCTGGAGATGCTTTCCTTAAGCAAACTTGTGTTGCTCCATTTGCTGTATAATAAAACGGTGAACCCCAGCCATTTACGTGGAACATCGGCAACACATGAACTAATACGTCCTCATCACAAACTCGAAGATGATGCATAGCACTTAAGGCATGAAGATAATTGTTTCGATGCGTCAGCATCACCCCTTTAGGATTTCCCGTTGTACCACTCGTGTATAAAAGACTGCAAATATCCTGTTCATCAAGTGGTTCACGGTCAAATGCCTCAGAAGAGTGATTGGATAACCAATCATCATACGCTGTTTCTTCACAGCTTCCGTCATGGTAATGCACGATAATTTTTTCTACTGTTTTAAGATTATCTTTTATTGGAACAATTAAATTGTATAATTCCTGATCAACGAATAATACTTTCGTCTCACTATGATTAAGAATAAATTGATAATCACTTGGTTTTAGCCGGGTATTTAAAGGAACCATTACTGCACCAAGTTGGAAAGTTCCATAAAAGCCCTCAAGCATTTCAACGGTATTTGGTGCAAGATAGGCAATTCGATCCCCCTTCTTCACCCCAATTTCACGTAAACCATCAGATAGACGATTAACACGTTCGTTTAATTGATTATATGTAAACACTCGATGATCGCAAATAATTGCCTTTTTCTCTCCATATAATGTTACAGCCCGATCTAAAAACTGCGTTAAAATTAATGGTACGTCCATGGTCATCCTCCTAATAATTTAAAATTAAACATTTGAATTTTCAATTATTGTAAATTCTAACAATATTCTAACATATCTTTGCTTGTTTGGGTGGATTTTTTTGTCAAAGTCTGAATTTTTATAAAAATGGGCTTTTTAATCACGTCTCATTAAAAATCACATAGGCTATAGAAGAATACTTGCATAAGGGTGTTGCGATATGCCAGCAATTGTTGGAGCAGTTCAAGTAATTTCAATTGGATCAAGCGGCGTTTTTAACATTGGCGATGTTTATCGAGTTATGCCTATTTCTTCAGCAAAAACATTTTCCGGAGCTGGTTCTTTTAACACCGGAGATGCGATAACCCTTCATAATAATCAAAGTTCAACGAACACATTTGATCAAGATACGTTTGACCAAGGAAATTATTTTAACGCTTAATGAGGGTGATCTACATGGCTAATTATTATATTCAACAATCAATTAATATTAATATAATTCGAATTAACGGGATTACAAATTCCTCTGTCTTGCAAATTGGAAGTGCCGGAATCATTAAACCCGCATCTTATCTTTATAACACTGGTGGATTTACTGAACCTGCACCTGAAGCTGTGCTGCCGACAGAGGTTGCAATGGAGCCGGAAGCACCGCCTTTTGCGCCTGTCGTTCCATTGACAACTCCTGTTGCATAACCGTTATTTATAAAGGTGGAAAGCAATGTGAATCGGGGAAATTGAAAAAATCATTTTCATGATTTGAGGTGAATTTCCGTGAACGATTACTATCAATATTTAAAAAGACTCCACACCTTCATTGAAAATCAAGATCGAAGGGTAAGAGCGTTAGAAAAGGTTGTCGAGAATTTACAAAGAGAAGTTAGCCAATTAAAAACGCGCCCTCCGCTTCATGTAGATACGATACAATATAGTTTCGATCAGTTAAAAGTCGAAACACTTGAGGGAACTTTACACATCGGGGTAAATCCTTCTGATTTAGAAGATGCCACAGAATTTGCTGTTGGTAAACAGGCGATTCAAACACCGTTTTCTCCTAAACCGCTTTTTCAACGGACTGTGGAAATTGAGAATGAACTGCGCCACTATTTAGAAACAGATTTACCCGAACTTTACGAAGCCACACTAGCAAAATTAAATTTTACAGTCGATGAATCTTATTACGACTTTATTAAGAATGATATTATTAAACAGCTCCCGAACCGGATTTCTACTCATTTAAACAGCTTACCGCCAAAGAGTCGCGAAAATGAACAATCTGCAAAACAAATGATTACGGATAAATTAAAGAGCGAAATTGACCAAGGAGTTTTCTTATTTTTAAATCAGCTCAAGGAGCAAACAAAGGGGAATTCACAATGATTTACAATGTATATAACAGAGACCTCAGTGTAGGCGATATTAAGATAACAGCAGTAGCGTCTTCAGCGATTTTTTTAATCGGTGACGCTGAAACCATTCAACTTGCTTCTACATTTGATACTCCACCTGAATCTTTAATTATCGGTCCATTTGTGCCATTAGCACCGGAGGCATAGCATGCTACAACGAACAACTTCCGTTACTGAGCTAGAAGTTAATAGCGTCGCGATTGCATCTGTGCTGCATATTGGTGATTCTAAAATCATTCATGGAGATTCACGGGCACTAGCTGTCCAAAGGCAAGCAGAGATTTTTTATGGGAATGAGGGGCATTTTAATTTCCCGATTTTCACTGAACCTGTGCCGCTTCCACCTATTGAGGAAGACGTTCAAATGTTTAGGCAAAACTATAATCCTGTTATCAAGATTAGAAAAGTCGATATCATTGGGATCTCTTCTTCAGCAGTTGTTCAACTTGGGAATACAGGTCATATTACGATGTTAAATCGCACGAAACATATACGACAATTATTGGAGAATCTTCACTAATAACAAAGTCGTCTTTCTTTGCATAATGTATAGTACAAGAGAAAAAGGTTAAAAGTAAAGGATGTTTTACATGCCAGCAATAGTTGGTCCTGTGCAGATTATCAATGTGGGAGGAGGAACGGTCCAATTCGGGGACACCCTTTTTATCTCACCAAAAAGCAATTCAAAATCAACATCAGGTCAAGGTGCCGGGAACACTGGCGGTTTTATCGTTTCCAATAATGGGTTAAATGCTAGCAATGTTGTCGATACGAATTTGGTCGATCAGCCAAATGTTGGAAATAATTAGCATGGCCCTGAATACAAAAATGTTCATGATGCCATCAATACAATTCTTAACCGAAAAGCCGAGTCCGCATTTCTACTGCTCGGCTTTTCGATTGTTATTAATTAAAAGGTTAAAGTTAATCCTCCAACTTCAACAGATGACCGCCATCGAAAAAGAAGAGGTAGCTCTCATCAATTTGTTTTTTCCATATTTTTTCAAGCGCTTCGCGATATAAGCTTAACTGAAGACGATACCGTTTCTCAAGGATTGGCTTCGCTTGCGTAAAGCCACCTTTAAAACGCTCTGTAATTGCATCTGTTTTAAAATCGAGCAGGACCAACCCTTGCTCGTCTTCAAATACACAGTCAATGACCCCTTGGACGAAAATCGGTTCATCCTCGTCCTTCCAATCAGGATACACTTGTTTAGCTGGCAAAGATAAATAAAATGGTACTTCACGATTTACTTTTTGCGCACGAACAAATCGTTGTCCGATTTCCGTTTCGAAAAAAGCGAGAACCCATGGAATTTCAATCGCTTCCTTTTGTTCTGGGTAGAGAAGTTCAGCTGCGACCATTCGCTCCAACTGTTCGCTTAAAGCGGATGCAGTTACCGGCTTGCTCACGTCAATATGTTGCATGACCATATGCATCGCGGTCCCTTTTTCTGCAGGTGTGATTTTTTTCTCTTGCATAAACCTTGGGCGATTTAAAATCGGTTTTGAGAAACTGCGTATTATATCGGTTCCACTTTCCACATCACGAAACTCATGATTTCGCTTCAGCTCTGATACCGACTGTTTTGAGCGATTAACTGTTGCATCTTTGTAGATGTACTGCCATGAAAGTTGTCTGCGTACGAGGTCTGCATGGTCAGACTCTATTTTTACTGGCTCCCCAGCAAAAATTTTATCCATTAAAGTTTCTTCTTCATGCCTCTCTTCTTCCATGAAAGCGGCAACCTCTTCTGCTCGATAAACGTGAAGATGCCATCGGGAAGTATCATTCGTCAGCATCTCAGGAACGGCCCAATCTTTTACTCCAGCATAGTCTCTTATAAGTTGAGAATCTTGATGACGAACAAGAGACGGACCAATCCAATCAAGGTAGCTAGACGCGGAAGCTCGTAAATACTCCTCAAGGAGCCATTCTGAGTGACCAGCAGCTCCAGTCCACTTCTCCACCGTTTTTTCGATTTCTTTCACCGATGCAAGTAAAAATAATTTTTCTTTTGCTCTTGTTAAAGCAACATACAACACCCGCATTTCCTCGGCTAACAGTTCCATCTTCTTCTTCCGCTTAAATGCGAGTTGAGGCAATGAAGGATAAGATATTCGTTTTTCGGTGTTCACATATTTAGCAGCAAGTCCGTATTCTTTATCAAGCATATACGTTTTTTTCAAATCCATCGTATTGAATTTCCGCCCTAAACCTGCTACAAAAACAATCGGAAACTCCAATCCTTTACTGCTGTGTATCGTCATGATCCGGACGACATCTTCTTGCTCGCCAATCGCACCAGCTGCACCTAAATCATCCCCACGATCACGCATACGTTCGATAAAGCGTAGAAAACGGAACAACCCACGAAAAGAGGTTGCTTCATATTGCCGCGCGCGATCATAAAGTGCGCGAAGATTTGCCTGGCGCTGCTTGCCCCCGGGCATCCCTCCCGCAAAATCGTAGAACCGTGTTTCCCGAAACAATTGCCAAATTAAGTCCGACACCGACTGTTTTCTTGCTTTTGTCCGCCAGTCTTGTAAATCATCGAAAAATCGACGAACTTTCTCGTATAGTTCCTCATGTGATGCCGCAGGCGTTCGGCGGCAAAACGAAAGAATGGCCTCATAATATGACCCTTTTTTGTCTGTTAATCGAATAATGGCTAACTCCTCTTCATTCAAGCCAACGATTGGTGATCGCAGAACAGAGACAAGTGGGATATCCTGAAGCGGATTATCAATTACTTTTAACAAAGAGAGCATGATCGCCACTTCTGTTGCCTCAAAATAACCAGTTGATAGATTCGCATAAACAGGAACTCCTTGTTGCTTGAATTCCTCGATAAACTGAGGAGCCCATGTCATCGAACGGAGCAAAATAACAATATCTCGATAGTTTACTGGTCTTTCTGAATTTGTCTTCGGATTAAAAACACCTTTGCGCTCTGCGATGATTTCTTTAATTTGCTTGGCAATCAATCTTGCTTCTAACTGTGACTGTTCAAGATCTTCTTGGTCGTAGGCATTTTCATTTTCTTCTTCATTTTCCTCATCTTCCTTCGCTTTTCCTCCGGAATCAATCAGCATAAGTTCAACCGGATAGGGCACTTCCTCTGGATAAGGAGCTCCTTTTTTTAGTTCAGCACGTTCATCGTAATGAATCTCACCAACTTGTATACCCATAATTTGCTTAAAAAGATAATTTGTACCGTCTAATACTTCGGCACGGCTGCGGAAATTTTTTGCAAGGTCAATTTTTAAACCGGTATTTTCCCCGTCCGCTGTAAAGCGATTGTATTTATTTAAAAATAAATTCGGCTCGGCCAAACGGAAACGATAGATCGACTGCTTTACGTCACCGACCATAAACATGTTTCCGTGTTCTTCTCCTTCAGCGGTAACGAGCTGTAATATTGCTTCTTGTACCATATTTACATCTTGATATTCATCGACAAGCACTTCTTTGAATCTCCTTCGGTAGGCAAGTCCTGCCTCCGATGGTTGAAAACGAAGGGCCGTTTCCCTTCCTTTTGATAAAATATCAAGGGTATAATGCTCAAGGTCAGAAAAATCAACAATTCCTTTTTCAAGTTTCACTTTCGCAAACATAGAATCGAAGCTTTTTACGAGCTTTACTAATGTCGTAATAATTGGTTTCATTTCCTTCATATCTTTCAGAAAACTCTCTGGTTTTCGGATAAACAATTCGGTCTTCATGTCCGTAATGATTTTTTTCGCTTTATCTCGAAGCTTGCTCGCTTGATCGATTAAACTTTTATCATACTGTTTTGGACTACACGGTTTGGCTCGTTTAAATTCTATATGCTCCATCGCGTCATAAAGAGCAGACCATGAGTCCTTTTGGGCACGCAATAGCGTATCGACAACATGAAGATCGGCTTCGAAGTTATCAGCTCTTGGTGCTGGTCCACCGGGCAGTCTCGTTATTTCTAACCCTTGCTCTAACATCTTCCTTGCTCCTTGAAGCTGGAGTTCAAGGTCGAACATTAGAGAATTTATAAATGGCAACTTTTCAAGTGAAAGCTCTGGAGTTACGTTATACATTTTAATCATTGCGTTTAAGTATTCATCTGGTGAAGGATTTGACTTAGCAAAATCAAATAAATCCATAATAATATCCTTTAATGCTTCATCACTTCGATCATTCGTAAACGTATCAACTAGCTTGAAGAAATCAACATTATCTTCTTTCCCATATTCTTCTTCAAACAACTCGTCCATTACCTCATCCCTTAACAACTGTCCTTCTGTCTCATCCGCAATTCGAAAACCTGGGTCAACATCAATCATATAATAATACTTTCGAATGACCTCAAGACAAAAGGAATGAAGGGTAGATATTGACGCCCGATTCAGCAGACTTAACTGCTTACGTAAATGCGACGATTCTGGATGTTCATCAATTTCCTTCTCCAGCGCCTCTCCAATCCTGTGACGCATTTCAGCAGCAGAAGCATTTGTAAACGTAACAACTAAAATCTCGTCCACATCTAGGGGGGCCGAAACATCGGTAATCTTCTTAATGATCCGCTCAACAAGCACTGCGGTTTTACCTGAACCTGCAGCGGCAGCCACAAGGATATCTTGACCTTTTGCCATAATTGCCTTCCATTGATCATCTGTCCAGGTTACATTTTCTGGTTTTGGCGGAATTGTCATTTTAGTCAAGATTTTCCCCCTCCTTTTTGATCGCTTCTAAAATCTCTTCATTGCTTTTTGGAACAAGTTTGCGGAACTCATTCGATTCAAGTGTTTTATCAAACTGACAAACCGATTTAAACGAGCAGAAAGTACACGGAAGTCGGTCTTTTAATTTAAACGGATCAATATCAACAATCCCGCTAACAATCCCATTCCCCGTTTCGACATATTTGTTTCGAACGAAGCGCCTTAACTGTTCAAAGTCTTCTCGAGTGGCTACCTTTGAAGCTTTCGTTAATTGTCCATCTTTTTTAAACCCAGCGGAAATGATTTGTGAATTGACGCCATTATCAAGCGTGCGGTCCATCATTTGAATGACAGGTTCATCAGCAAGCAACAGTCCATTCATTTTAAATTGCTTCATAATCTCTGTTTCAATTTCCTCAAGTGAGAGCATCTTTTTCGCATTGATCATCGGATTATGGACATGGAAATACAGAACTCCAGCAGGGTCAGCCTCTTTTCCAACAAGAAGGGGCGAATGGGTGATAATAATATCCAAATAGGTAAGCATCTGCAAGGCAAGTCCATAATATACCTCTGTGAGATTTAGATCTCTCTCACTTGACTTATAATCTAATACCCTCAAATACAAGCTATTTTCATCCTCCGCTTTATCGACCCGATCAATCCGGCCCATAAGTTCCATCTTTGAGCCATTTTTCAATTGAAAACTTAACGGCGGTAGAGTGCTTTTTCGCCCGAAACCTAATTCTAGACCAAGTGGGGCAAATCCGCTTGATTTCGCATGGTCCCGCATTACAATGGATGCCCGACTGATAATCTTTTCTAGTTTTTGCTTAATATAATGATGCCGGTTGGAACTTAGCAAAATTTCATTTTGAAGTTTTGGTGCCAACCTATTAACTGCCTCTTTCGCGAGTTGCTCCACTTGTGGCAACGTAAGGTTTGCCCATGACAGATTTTCATTCATTACTTTTTCAGCAATATGTTTTAAGGCCGCATGGAATAAATCACCGATATCAGGTGCTTCCAGTCTAAAAACCTGACGCTCACGTAATTTTAAGCCATGTTGTGCATAATGGGAGAACGCACAGCTATTAAATAGCTCCATCCTCGATACGCTCGCTTCAATTTCTTCACCGTACAATTGCTTACTTATTTCTTCAGACAATGGTTTTGTTCGATTTTCGTAAAATAAACTTGATAGAACCTTTCTTGCTGTTCTCTGCCACAGCGTACTTTCCATGTAATAGTCATAAACATCCCACCAAAAGTCATAAACAGGATAATGACGTTTCTTTAACTGTAATTGCGTTGTCAAATAACGTAATGTTGTATTTTCCCCAGAAACATATTTGAGCTGCTCCAACTCGGGCAGTTCAGATGGCTCTGCCGGGAATGAATGCATCACATGATTCGGAAACAGATCTGTCAATCGCTTAATAAAAGTTGAGGGAATCAGGGCTTTGCCTTCTTCATTTGCTATTGGATAGCTGACAAACAGAAGTTCCGCTGGTGCAGTAAATGCTTTATACGCAAGGAAATTTTCATCTAATAAACGGATTTTACTTGTTGGTGCAAGTTTAATCCCCTCTTGAAGAAGTGCTTCACGATCCTCATCGGCGAGTATCCCTTCATCAGTCAGCTTTGCCGGGAGAACCCCTTCATTCGTGCCGATGATAAACGCTGCCTTAATGTTATCAAGCCGCGTCTTTTCAAGATTGGCAACAACGACTTGGTCAATTGCCGGAGGGATTAACGAGAATTTCAACGATTCAAAGCCAGCGTCAAGAATTACCATAAATTGTTTAGCAGAGATTTCCTCTTCCCCTAGTAGCTCGACAAACTGATCGAGGAGTTCAATCACTCCATTCCAGGCTTGGTCATGCTGTCTTGCCTCAACAAGCCTCCCCTGCTCCTCAGCAGCGACACGCCATGCTTCTAGTTTTGCGGGGATATTCAGCTCTTCTATGAAAAGATAAACAGCCTCACAAAGCTTACGACCGTTATCCGCTCGCTTTAATCTTCGGGCCATTCGTTGAAGCGGCGCTGTAATCATGCTTCGTAACTCATTTAGCATTTCCTCTGTCTCTTTTTCCGTGTCTGTTTGGGGGACATCAGAAAACTCTAAGCCCCGGATTCGCCGATAAACCCATCGTTCTTTTCTTGTCCACTTTTCACCTTTTACTCCATGTGAAAGCACATAGTTTTCAAGAACATCCATTTGTACTCGAGCTTGATTGATTTTTACCCCTTCAGGAAAGAGCAAATCTGTTTTAATCGCCCGAAACACTGGTTCATAACGCCAATTTCCAAGTACCGTTTCAAGACTAGAACGAATAAGTTCAATTACAGGATGATTCAGCATTGTACTTTTCTGTTCAATAAAGTAGGGGATTCCATAATCGGAAAAAATCGTTTCTAAAATATCTCTGTAGTCATTCTCATTCCTCATTAAGATGGCAATCTCTCGATATCGATATCCTTTTTCCATCGCGAGTTCACGAATTTTACGAGCGACTCCTTCGATTTCTGCACGGCGATTGGCTGCTTCAGCGATATGGATTTTCGCTGCTTTTGAATAGACTTTTGTCGGGCGAGAATCAAATTCAGCTTCAAGATGTTTTAAAGATTCATCCTTCCACCTATGTTGTTTTTCTAGAACTTGCTCTTCGATTTCAACCCGTAGCGCTCGTGCCATTTCATACAAAATCCTATATGTCTCTCCCGTCAACCTAAATAAATGAAGTTCACTTGGTTCAGTCCGCTTAAACGTTTGATCGAGCGGGAGGCTAATCGTTACACGCCTGCATTTTTTTATTAATTGTTCAATAATCTGATATTCAAGCGGGGTAAAACTATAAAAACCATCAATATAAATCTCCGCTTCGTTTAAGTACGTTGATGAAGGAATCTTTTCAGCAAGCAAACGAAAATAATCTTCAGAATCGATATATTTTCCATACATTTCATCTTCAAACTGCCGATAAACAAGTTCAAGATCATGAATCTTATCATTTAATGCGATTTGATTATGTTCATTTGCTTGTTTTTTCATTAACATTTCTGGTTTAATGGCATACCGCTTTAATTCAGTTAATAACTGTTCGAGCTGTTGAACAAACCCATTTTTATCTGCGGTTCTTTTGAAAATTTTCAAATTGTCTTTCTTTTCTTCAATAATTTTCCTAATCATCATACTAATTCCGACACTTGTTAAATGATAGCGGGTAAAGCCACCAGTTTCCTGTAAAATTCTCCATGCTAACCGGGGGAAACTATAGACTTGTGCCCTAATCATTCCTCCAATGCCTTCGGTTGTGGAGAGGCGATACTCTGACATAAACGACATTTGCTCAGGAACTAAATAAATAATTGGCTTGCCGCTTGGGTCGTCCAACAGCTCGTCTCTTATTTCTGTTAAGCAAAGTTCCGTCTTTCCGCTTCCTGTTCGACCTAGTACAAAACGTACAGACATAAATCTCCCTCCCTATTTGAAAAGCGCAAGCACCGACATTCATAACACCTTATGAAGTCATGAAGGGCTAGCGCTTTAACTTTCTTTTAATTTGATGATAACATAACTTTCCGGGTCCTTTTCCCGATTAATTAGTGGCAATACAACCTTCAAAAGCTAATTACCTTGCATAAATTATTTCAGGTGATTTGTTATGAAATCTTCTTATTTTTTAAAAACAGCTTTTATTCTCATTACGATGATTTCCATTCTTGTAGCAAGCAATATTTATACATTAATACCTATCTATGAAGTGATTGCTGAAGGACTGAATATTGCAACAAGCGATGTTGTGATTGCTGGAAGTTTATTTACATTCTTTTACGCTATTGGCCTTTTATCCTTCGGGCCAATTTCCGATTATACAGGCCGTAAAAAAATTCTCGTTTTCGGTTTACTTGCCTCTTCCTTAACTACCCTTGCTGTCGGTCTTTCAACTGATACGTTAAGCTTATGGATCACTCGTTCCATCCAAGGGTTTACACTCGCTTCGTTTGCATCGGTTGTCTTTGCTTACTCATTTGATATTTTTCAGCCTAGAGAACGGACATTATTAGTTGTGTTCATTAATACCGGTTTTTTAATTGCTGGGATTTTTGGGCAGCTCATAAGTTCAGTTTTAGCTACTATTTTCACTTGGAATAGCGTGTTCATTTTTTTCGCTATTTGTTATTTATTATTATTTGCTGCTGCCTTTTTAATCCTGTCTGAGGCACCAAAACCAAAGCAGACACAGGAACCACTTTTACACATTTATCTTTCATTTTTTAAAAATCAACAATTAAGAAAATGTTACTTAATTGCCTTTACATTGCTGTTTTCAGTGATTGCCTTTTATGATGCGCTTGGGCGATCTTTCACTGGACCGGACATCGAGTTGTTCATCATCCGTACAGTTGGCTTAATCGGGGCTTCACTATCCCTCTTTACTGGGAGAATGATTGAAAAAATCGGGGAGCGAGCTACTCTTTTTATCGGTCTAATCATTGGGTGCACATCCTTGGTGGCGATGCTCGTCTTTCACACAACAATCGGATTCATTGTCTTCTCTATTTTATTTATTTCAGCCATTTCTCTAATCCTTCCTACAATCATTACATTAATCGGAACGTTTGGCGGGTCAAACCGGGCAAAAGCTCTTTCACTCTACTCCTTTATCCTATTGATGGGTGCTAGCCTTGCTCCTTCAATTGCTTCTTTGTTTAGCTTTTCTCAAATGTTACTTTTGCTAACCTCTCTATTTATTATGAATGTCGTCTTGTGTTTTCGCATCCGAATTGATGGAGTTTGATAGGGGAGGACTTTATTAAAGGTGGGGTTTCGCTTAAATGAGTGTATTTTTGATTTAAAAGACATTTTTTGCTAGTACTCGAAGTAAAGTCCTTTTTATTTCGAGTACTAGCAATATGTAGAGTCAGTTTCGTAAACAGTTCCAACGAGAACTCACTCCTTGTCAGACTTTTCTGTACTCATGTTCATCTTTACTTCAATTATTTTCCCTACGTACCAAAGAATAAAGATGATTACGAGGACGATTGCAGTCCTAATAGGCTGAGTAATTAATGATTGAATATCATAACCGACAAAACTAATCGTAAAAATCATCACCATTTTCCCAGCCATAACAGCTAGTATGTATTGCGACATTCTAATATTCGAGAGGCCAGCAACGATATTTACCACCGCAGATGGAGTAAAAGGAAAGCATAGCAACAGGAACACTGGTCCAAAGCCGTGGCGTTCGACCCAATTCATTCCTCTTCTTACCTGTTTATTTTTTTGAATAAACCTTAATAACCGCTTTTGTCCGTATTTCCTTATAAGTAAAAATACAAGGATTGCCCCAGCACAGGCACCAATCCATGAAAAAAGAAAGCCGAACCATAAACCAAAGGCATTTGCATTTACCATAACAAACAACACTAACGGTAAAAAAGGCAGAAACGCTTCAATTAAGGGAAGCGCAATTCCCGCCAATGGTCCCAATGCACGATATTCCCCAATCAATTCCATTAAGTTTTCTAATGTTAGCCATTCCCTAAAAATCTCGAAGTCCATGTAAATCTCCTTTTGTTAGCGACTGCCTGTCTTCATTGTACACGTTTCGTAAAAAGATAATAAATATACGACATCAATTTTTTAAAAATTCTTTGAAGGCTTCCTTATTTGTCTCTAAATCAACCGCAAGCACTGCACCTACACCAGCAACTCGCTGATCTTGAAATGAATTCTCGACAGGAATTCTTAATGTGTCAATGTTTCTGCCTTCTTTTAAAAGAAGCCCTCTCCCCATAAACAATACGTCTCCTATATCCATATTTGTATTTACAAATGGGACTACTACACCGATTAATTTAGGCATCTTGGAAATCGTTTGGAAAGTAGCTAATTGCCTCCCCATTTCTACCATCACTTTTTGCTGCCGCTCAACCCTGCCAAAATCACCAATTGCATCCTGTCTAAAGCGAACATAGCCAAGCAAATGTTCACCATCTAAGTTTTGAACACCTGGTTCAAGGGTAACGCCAATTTTTTCCGACATTCTTTTTTCTACATCGATTTCGATTCCATTTGGAAATGCCACATCTACAAGCGAGACAAATCCTTGAAAATCAAGAACGGCATAGTATTGAAGATTAATATCAAAGTTTTCTTTTACAGTCTGTCGTAATAGTTCCGGGCCCCCGAAAGCAAAAGCTGTGTTGATTTTATTCTTTCCGTAACCAGGCACGCTCACATATGTATCTCTCATAATCGAAACAAGTTTATGTGTTCCTCTTTCTGGATGGTAACTAACAACCATAATCGTATCGGCACGAGACCTTTCATCAGCACGAGCATCACTTCCAATAATTAGAATATTGGTCGCCCCATTTTCATCTCGTTCGCCGTTAAATTCAAATTGTTCTAACTGTTCCCCTTGGGAGCTTTTCAAGCCCATTTGATATTGGAAATAACTATATACAGCGATTACTCCGATTAAAACAATAAAAATAGAAGCCCACCGCCACCTTTTTTTCTTCTTGTTCTCATGCCGTTCCGTTCTCATCGATTAACCTCCAATCTTTTTTGAAGGAAAGGTCCACACACATAAACCATTTTTCGTTGCATAAAAACAGTCTTCCTTATTTTAAATATGCTAGCTTATTCCTATTCATCATATCATTTCTGTTATTTACTAGCACATTTTTGGCAAGAACATTACTATGTTCTTAATTAAAAAGACTTGAAATCATTCTTGGGCATAGAGTAATATATACAATAGAACGTGTGTTCTTATCAGGAGGATGATTAAATTGACAAGAATACCTGAAAAAGACCGGGATTTCCTCGAACAGGCCATTTACTTACCAATGATTCTTACTATTTTAGAGCGAGACTTACAAGTAGTTCAAAAGAGTGAGTTTAAACTAAAAAAGCCGTATCTTGAATTAATTGATGATACGATGAAAGTCATTCAAAAAGAATTGAGTACAGTTAAACGGTATTTGAAAGAACATAGCCTTAAAGTTGAAAAAATGAAGCAAGATGAAGCGTTCACAATGTATCGTTTTCTGTATCGCGGGTACGAAGAACAGCATAACTATTTCAATCCGCGTATTCGTAACAAAGTTCAAGAACTGATGATTCATTATTTATTGAGGCGACAACAAAAAAAAGACCCTGAATGACAGGGTCAACCTAAAATTATTCATCATATCTGTATCTCTCACTAACAAAACTTTGTATTCTTCCGTTCGAGTACCTACGCTCATAAATGTATTGTGCTTTTCGTTCATTCTCTATCATTTTCTTTGCTACTTTCGTTCGAAGGTCAGATGTTCTTAAAAGTTGCTTATTAAATGAACTATATGACACCGGGAGGATAAACATTTTTTCATTTCTAAAAAAAACCATTGTACTATATGCATCATTTCGTCGGTGGTCAACAACATGCTCATGGGAAACCCAGATACAATTCGGCTTATTGGGAGATACTGTTGGAAGCAGAAAAACGGAGTTGGCGGGGTCAATTGTGATTGGGGATTTATGTGTGACTCTTGTCAGTCTGCGCGTTAGCTTCTTACTTGCATTATAATCAGATAGGTTATATTCACATCCTTTCTTAACCAACTCGGTTGGTTTTAATGGCGAGTACATTTCTGAATCATATTCAACAATTCTTGAATATGTCTTGCTTCCATACTCATAAGGGAAAATAATCATTGTAAGCGGATTAATTTCATACTGTAATAGCAGTGATTGATGATCAAATACCATTTTTTCATCTCCCTGTACATAGGCAATTTTTATCAATCATATCATTGTTTTCCTTAATGATTAACACAAAAAATTAAATGTTCTAAAATTATACATAATTGATAACTCACGAAAATTTTCAAAAAATTAAATTAATTGTTGATTATCTCCTTCGAACTCCATATAATATAAAAAAGGTGTAAGAGGTGAAATCAGTGAAAGAGAAATCGTATTCTGAAACCATGAAAGCCAGTATTATGAAGAGAATAAAGGCAAAAGAATCATTTGTTCAGGATTTATATGTAGATATGCTTATTACTGAAATTCAGCTCAAGAACCGCAAAGAACAACTACTTTTGAAGATTGACAAAGCGATTGATGAACGAAATCGCACTTTATTTCTATCGTTAACAGAGGAATTAAAAGCTCTTAATAAACAATTTGGCACGTAAGCTAAACGTAAATTCCCCCGCGACACCGCGGGGGAATCTTCTTTTTATCGCAAAATCACGCGACTAACCATCAGCAGGTCAAGAAGCCCTTTTGATGGGAGTTTCGCTTTATACATTAAATTAAAATCAATCGAGGTCTTCCTTGTTGCGCTGTTGGATCTCATACTCTTCAAGTCTTGAAATCCGCTCGAGCATTGTTGGATGTCCATATCTGAAGATTTTCACTAATAACGGTGGATTCACTTGACTTAATCCAGCTTTTGTTAATTCTTGAAACGTTTCAATCGCCGCTTCTGGATTTTCAGTCAGTTCGATTGCATAACGATCTGCTCTCATTTCCTGATGGCGTGAAACAAAATTTGACAACGGGCTAGACGCAAATGCAAGCATCGATAGAATGATAAGAAACAATGGAAACGAACGAATATCACCAATGCCACTGATCTTAAATTCTTGCCCCCACCGCTTGGTCGCCCACGTTAACAGTCTCGAAGTAAGATAAAAACCTATCAGTGAAAGCAATAAATACCCAGCAATGCCGATATAAATATGCTTTTCTACATAATGGGCCATTTCATGGGCCATGATGAATAAAATTTGTTCATCATTTAAACGATTTAACGTTGTATCCCAAAGAACAATTCTTGAATTTGCCCCAATTCCTGTAACATATGCATTTAATGCATTTGTTTTCTCAGCCATATTGACTTCAAAGACATGTTCAGCTGGAATATCTGCTTCGTTAGCTAACTCAAGAATTTTCGTTTCCAGTTCCTTGTCTTTTAAAGGATAGAAATCATTATAGAGCGGATCAATGATAACCGGTTGGATAAAAATAATGAATAATGTAAAGGGAATAGTTAAAATCCAGGCAAACATCCACCAATATCGCCTACTTTTATTAATCAACCAGTATAGAACAGTAACAATAACGACCATCATCGCAAAATTAATCCAAAAATCAATCAGTTCATCCTTCATCCATGACGGAAACGTTTGCGTGGAAATATTATACGTTTTAGACAATTGATAGCGAATGAAACTAAGTGGAAATGTAGCCGCATAAGCAAGCAAAGAAAGCCAAAAAACATAAATAGCAGTCTGTCCAAATTTATTTTTTGTTACTTCATTCGCCCAATTGGCAAACGCCTTTGATAAACCAACCAGTAAGATTAAAAAATAAACCAGCCATTCCAATGGTGTTGCCAAGAAAAATAAAAGATTACGAATTTGTGAATATTCCTCTGAAAGCATTAACTCCCTGCCATTTAAAAAAGTTGCTGGATCCGCACCTGTTCCTTGATACTCAAACGGTAAACTCGTATCAGCAATAAAATAAAGATATGCATAAACTAAAAAGCCATATACAACGTAGGCAAGCACCGCATAAAAGCCCATTTTCCTTGCCATAACGAATCCCCCCTATTCGTACAACCCTTATAACTAGTTTAGGTATTATTCAAGGAAAATAGAACAATAAAAAAGGGATCAAGAAATAAATTCTCCATACCTTTCATTATTTATTACAATTATTTATTTGCTTGCTGCTTCCACCTTTTCTATAAACTTCTTATCAATTAAATTTGTAAAGGCATCTGTTTCCTTTTCAATTACAGCGGCCCAAGGCTTAGGCTGTAAAATAAAGGATTCCGATGCGTCGAAATCCTTTCCTTAAAAAAACAGCGAATATGCACTTAAAACCGCAATCGCACCGATGACCACAACGATGACATTTGCACCAAGCAAAGCGATGATAAACGCAGCGGCTACGCCAATAACCCCATATAATAGATCTTCTTGAATAAAAAAGACGGCTGGAAAAATAAGCGCTCCAAGAGTAGCGTAGGGGACATTTTTCAAAATCCCTTGAATAAATGGAGGAAGCTCTTTTCCGTTAAACATGATAAAAGGAAGCATCCTCGGGAGGAAAGTGACGATGCCCATGCCGATAATCATAAATACGATTTCTTTACTCATCCCCATTTGCCCTCCAACGCATTTTCATCATTTCAATCGACTCCACTAGCACAGCTGATAATAACGTCGCAGTTACGATGGACCACCCTGTTGACAAAAGTTCCATTAGCGTAAACACCGAGTTGAAAGAAGCTCCAAGAACGGCTAGGAAAACAACCTTCACACCTGTTTTCATCGAAGGAACGAGAAGCCCGACAAACATCGCATATAAAGCAATCGACATACTCTCTTGCAATGTTTGCGGAAGACCAGAACCAATTAAAAAACCAAGCCCTGAACAAACAACCCAACTCGCATAGGCAATAAAATTTAGACCAAACATATATCCTGTCGTAATTGTATCCTGTTTCGTTGCAGCTACCGAAAAGGTTTCATCTGTAATTCCATATGAATAAAGAATTCGATTAAACACCCGGTCTGCTTCTACTTTTTCATTTAAAGCAGCCGACATCAAAAAATGGCGTATATTTACGATAAACGTTGTCAAAATAATCTCAATTACGCCTGTTCCGAGTGTTAACAAGCTCAACGACATATATTGGGCTGCTCCAGCAAAAACAATCATGCTCATCATGACCGTTTCGCCTAAAGTTAGGTCTGAAGTTTTCGCGATGAGACCAAATGTAAGGGCGATGGGAACATAGCCAATTGCTATACTTACACCAGCATGTAACCCTTTTTTAAACTCTGTCCCTCGATTGATGGCCATGATATTCTCCAAAAAACCCCCACCTTTCCGATACATTAAAAACCCAATCTCTATTATACAAAGAATTTCATCATTTAATATGAAAATAGTTTTTATCACGTATTTTCTAAAAAATCGCACAACAAAAGCAAGGAAAGAAGAAAGCCGTTTCTCTTCCCTTGCTTCATTTTAGAACAGATATTTAAATTAATACCGCTCGGTCACTATTCATCTTTTCGCCACGAATTCGCTGAAACTCATTTAAAAGCTTATCGACAGTTAACGATTGTTTCTTTTCTGGGTCTGCTTCAAAAATAATTTGTCCTCGATCCATCATAATTAAGCGATTACCAAGCTCTAACGCCTGCTGCATATTATGAGTAACCATCAGCGTCGTTAATCCGTACTGACTGACAATTTCTTTCGTTAATTTCGTAACGAGTTCAGCTCGGGACGGGTCTAGTGCAGCCGTATGCTCATCGAGCAAGAGAATTTTCGGTTCCGTAAAGGTCGCCATTAATAAGGAGAGTGCCTGTCTTTCTCCGCCTGATAACATACCAACCTTTGCTTCAAGGCGATTTTCAAGCCCAAGATGAAGGGTTTCAAGTTTCTCTTTGAAAAACTCCCTTCTTTTACGATTCACTCCTAGAGTTAAACTGCGTTTTTTCATTCGTGAATAGGCAATCGCCAAGTTTTCTTCAATCGTCATCGTCGGGGCCGTTCCAGCCATTGGATCTTGAAAGACTCTACCGATAAAGGATGACCTTTTATGTTCTGCCAACTCAGTGACATTTTTATCATCAATCACAACTTCGCCAATATCCGGCGTCAGTTTTCCTGAGATGACACTCATCACCGTTGATTTCCCAGCACCATTGCTTCCGATTACTGTCACAAAATCACCGGATGCTAATGATAGATCAATATGATCAATAGCAACCTTTTCATCAGGAGTTCCTTCATTAAAAACTTTATAAATCTGTTTTAGCTGCAGCAAGGCTTTCTCCCCTTCCTTCAGCGCCCTTTTCCTGTAAGCTTTTCAGTCGCTTTCGCTTTCGCTGTTTTTCTTTTTGGCGATCAATCACTTTTGGTAAAATCAAGGCACAAATGACAATTAAAGCTGTAATTAATTTCATATCTCCTGTTTCAAGAAACTCAACCCGTAAAGCCATTGTCACAATGATTCGATATAGTATCGCACCACCAATGACAGCAGCCGTCGCGCGAACGATGTTTTTGGCGCCAAAAACTGCTTCCCCGATAATGACAGAAGCTAAACCGATGACAATCATCCCGATTCCCATGCCAACATCACCAAATCCATTGTACTGCGCGACTAACGCACCAGAAAAAGCAACAAGGGCATTGGATAGACCTAGGCCGAAAATTTTATAAAAGTCGGTATCTACCGAAAAACTTTTGACCATTGTTGCGTTATCCCCAGTCGCCCGTAGCGCTAGGCCAAGTTCTGTTTTCAAGAACCAATCAATTCCTGCTTTTACCAAAAAGGCAAGAATAATCATCAGAAATAAAATTCCCCATGTTTTTGGGATAAAGGCAATTCCCATCGCTGTTAATCCACTTTGAACCACATCATCGATTCCAAGTTGCTTCCAAAAACTCGTTAATTTTGTAATCACTGTTTCTTCAGAAAGTAGGGAAACATTGGATTTCCCCATAATTCGCAAATTGATCGAATATAAGGCAATCATCATTAAAATTCCTGATAATAATGCATTGATTTTCCCTTTTGTATGGAGAAGGCCGGTAAAGCAGCCAGCGATAAAGCCAGCGATAATCGCAACCAATGTTGCCAAAAAAGGATTGCTCCCATTTACGATCATAATCGCAGCCACAGCCCCACCAGTTACAAAGCTTCCATCAACAGTCAAATCCGGGAAGTCAAGAATTCTAAATGACAAGTATACACCTAATGCCATCAGTGCATATATAGCCCCAGCCTCAATCGACCCAAATAGAGCAATAGACATAGTCCACATCCTTTCTTACGTACTCCCTAGCCCTATTTGATTGGATAAAAACAACAAAATAGGACCAATGTTGATTATTCATTTCTATTCGATATATTCAGCTAAACTATCCCACTCTTCTTTCATCTCGATGTTCATCTCTTCTGCTGCTTTTTTATTAATGACAAGTTTCAAGTTTTGTGGATATTGAACTGGAAGTTCAGATGGTTGCTTTTCTCCTTTTAAAATTTGAGCAGCCATTAGCCCCGCTTCATAACCGATGTCTTCATAGTTAAACCCAAATGCTGCGAAGCCACCCTTGGCAACGGAATCAAGTTCACCGACAAATAATGGAATGTTATTTTCATTTGCAACCATAATCACCGCGTCAAGACCAGATACGACGGTATTATCAGTAAGAACATAAAACAATTCTGCCTTGCCAATTAAAGATTCAGCTGCCTGCTTTACTTCCGCCGTTGTCGACACCGTTGCCTCTACAAACTCTAATCCCGCCTTTTCTCCAGCCTGTCTTGCGATATCAATCTGAGCAACGGAATTTTGTTCACCAGCATTATAGATTAAGCCAACCGTTTTGCCTTCAAAATGTTCAGCCAAAAATTCAACTGTGTTTGGAATCGCTTCAGGATGGTTATCAACCGTTCCAGTTACATTTCCCTCGGTATTTTCAAATGATTTGACGAGCTCAGCACCGATTGGGTCGGTCACCGAAGTAAATACAATGGGAATGTCTCTAGTTGCATTCAAAGCACTTTGTGCACTTGGCGTTGAGTTTGCGAAGATTAAGTCAACTCCATCCCCAACAAATTTCTGGGCAATTGGTCCATTATTATTTGGATCTCCTTGGGCACTTTGCACATCGTATTCGACTTCAAGACCTTCGTCTGCCAATGCCTTTTTAAACCCTTCAAATGCAGCATCAAGTGATGGGTGTTCCGTAATTTGTGTCGCACCTACTTTAAAAATTTCCTTACTGTCATTCTCAGGTGTCTCAGTAGACGACCCAGCTTCATCACTTCCACAGCCAGCTAAAAGGAATGCACTCGTAATTCCCACTGCTGTCAACATTTTTAATTTGTTTATCATATTATATTCCCCCTTTTTTATCTGTTGCTTTAATGCTTTTATGCTTTTATTTGTTAAATTATAATATTATCTTAATCTAGTTTTCAAGTAGTTTTCGGTTTTTTTTGAAAATTTAAGCTAAAAAGTAAATCAATAGTCATAAAAAACCATTTCTGATTGTATTTTTTATAAAAAAAGACACGGTACCCATCTTAGACACCGTGTTTATATTTAATAAAGTAGACTTAAAAATTCCTCTTTAGAAACATTTCCAAAATAATATTTTACATCAATATCACTTAATTCTTTCTCTAAAGCAGCACGTTCATATTTCACACCTAATCATACGTTTTCGAAGTCAGTAACATCGATGAATGAAGTTTATTTTATAACATGATTGATAAACCTTCGCTCGCTAATTGTGTTGGACCATTATATTTTTGATTTGCTTCTATAACTAATTGATTCGTATCCCCATAATGTGGCAAATGGGTGAGAATTAATTGTTGAACTTCTGCTGCTGCTGCCAAATTTCCAGCATCAAAGCTGTTCATATGGCCGGCACCTTTTCCGCTTTGATTTCCGTAGAAATTACACTCGCAAAGAAGGAGATCGGCCTGTTTACTAAAAGCGATAAACTCCTCTTTATAAGATGTATCCGCTGTATAAACGAGCACTTTCCCAGCAGCTTCTACCCTCATTGCAAAACAGGGAACTGGATGCACCGTTTGTAAGAAAGAGACGGTGAAAGGACCAACCTGAAGCGTTTTTTCTGGATCAAAGGCTACGCCCTTTGTAATCTTTTTATATGTAAGGTTTGCAAACTCACGCTCATCGAGCTGATGACCATAAATCGGCAATGTCGGTGGCTTTGTACCTAATAGGCCTTGAATCAGTCTAGCATGATAAAGCACCCCAATATCGGCATTGTGATCTGGATGATAATGGGAAAGCAATACTGCGTCTAATTGTTGTGGTTGAAGATAATTTTGCAACTTAGAAAGAACGCCACTTCCACAATCAATGAGTAAATTATAGCCGTTATGTTCTAGCAGATAGCCTGAGCTTGCTTCGTTTTTTTTCGGATAACCGCCCCAGCAACCGATAACAGTTAGCTTCATTTTCATTCCTCCTAGAGCAAATTGCTTATTTTTTACTATCCTTCACTTTCCCTATTTTAGCATTTTTTACATTTGTTATAAAACACATGAAAATTTGTTATAAAACAATCATTGACACAACCAACACTGTTATAATACAATGTAAATAACTTAATAACTGTATCACCACACTTAAAAATTTGGGGGTTAATAATATGCTTGAAAATATTGTTGAGTTTTTCAGAAACTTGCCTGCTAAAAATTGCACGGAGTGCGGCGAACCAATTAATGAACAGCATGAGTGCTACGGTAGCAAGTGCGATACTTGCATGAATCCAATTAATTACTAGATTATCAGAATCTTAGAATAACTTATTGTGGATCCATTTTGAATTCAAAAATTTCTCACAAATTTAAAAGCCAGCCGTTTACTAAAATGTCCTATATGAAAGGGCACATTTTATTACACGGCTGGCTTCTTTATTTATTGTTTTTCTAAAAAGGTTAATATGTTCGTAACAGCTGCTTCTCCTTGGTCAATACAATCAGGAATTCCAATTCCCTCGTAGGAGCTTCCCGCAATATAGACTCCTGGTAATTCTGACTTCAGGCTTGTTTTAACCGACTCTACCCGTTGTTTATGACCCACTATATATTGTGGCATTGACTCTTTCCAACGACTTACAACCGTAAATTCTGGGTCAGCTGTAATATCCATCGCTTTACTCAAATCTTCAAGAACAATCTTGATCATTTCATTGTCTGGTTGTTCAACAATTGCCTCATCTCCTGGGCGGCCAACATAGCAGCGCAAGAGAACCTTTCCTTTCGGAGTTGAATGCGGCCACTTTTTATGCGTCCAAGTACAAGCTGTAATCGTTTTATCACTATTCCGCGAAACGACAAAACCAGTACCATCAATATCCTTCTTAATCACTTCTGCAGGAAAAGCCATTGAAACCGTAGCAACAGACGTTGATGGGATATCCTTAAACCCTTCGAATAACTCATCATAATCTGAAAACATTTGTATCGCTGATTCATGTGGAGTTGTAACAAGGATGCTATCTGCTTTCCATGTTTCTCCATTACTCAACTTCAATTTATATCCAGCTTCTTCTTTCGATATTTTATCGACTCGTGTTCCTTTTAGAACTGAATCTGGTTCAAGTTTAGCTTCGATTGCTTCTGCAAATGATTGAAGACCAGATGAGATTGTAATAAAAATTCCTTTTGAAGGCGCCTTCGTTTCCGCTCCTGGTTGCTTTGGTACTTTTCGCTTCATTTTTTTCGTTCCACGGACGAGACTTCCATATTTTTGTTCCAACTGATAAAAGTTAGGGAATGTAGCCATCAAACTCATTCGATCAATGTCTCCAGCATAAATTCCAGAGAGTAGCGGCTCAACTAAATTTTCAACGACTTCATCCCCGAGGCGACGCCGCAAAAAAGTCCCTACCGCTTGATCCTCTTTTGCCTCCGATGGAGGAAGGATAAAGTCTGCTGCAGCTCTAATTTTTCCCGGCCAAGAAAATAATTTTGTCGTAACAAATGGGCCAAGCTCCGCAGGTATCCCCATTACCGAACCACCGGGCATCGGATGAAGTTGTTCCTTCACAAAAATATACGATTTACCAGCTGAATTATTAATTATCTTATCTCCAAGCCCAACTTCACGGGCAAGTCTGGCTGCACTTTCTTTTCGCTCTAAAAAGGAGTCAGGGCCCCGTTCGATCATAAAGCCCTCTTTTTTAACCGATTGCAATTTGCCACCAACACGATTGGTTGCCTCTATGAGTTTGACTTCAACGGGCAAGTTATGTTCACGGACATGTTTTTGTAGATAGTATGCAGCTGTCAATCCAGTAATCCCTGCCCCCACAATGACAACTCTCTTTTTTCCATCTATCAAAGGTATCGCCTACTTTACTTTTGGATTCACTTTTACGGTAGTTTTTTTAAAATGACGGTTGCTAAAACATCGATAAATTCTCGCTGTGCATTGGGCATTTCTGGTCGATAATAAGACGCACCTAATTCATCTGTAACAACCTTACATTCATAATCATTGTCATAGAGTACCTCAAGATGATCCGCAACAAATCCAGCAGGCACATAGACGAATGCTTTGTATTGATGTTCAGCAAACAAGTCTCTAGTTAAATCTTGGACATCTGGTCCAAGCCACGGTTCAGGCGTGTTTCCGGCACTTTGCCAGCCAACCACAACATTTTTCACACCCGCTCCGTCTGCAATCATTTCAGCTGTTTTCTGCAATTGTTCTGGATAAGGATCGCCAAGTTGCAAAATCTTTTCAGGTAAGCTATGTGCTGACACAATGAGCGCGGCATGATTTCTTTCATCTACTGGCATGGAATGGAATGTTTCCTTTACGCGGTCAACCCAATATTGAATAAATTTAGGTTCATCATACCAACTTTCTACCGATACAATTGCAGGACCACCAAGTCTTTCAGCCTCTTCCTTCGCCCGGCCATTATAAGACTTGACGCTGAAGGTAGAAAAATGTGGAGCTAGAACAATGCTGACGGCTCTTTCAATGCCATCTTCATGCATTTGTTTCACAGCATCTTCAATGAATGGTTCAATATGCTTAAGTCCAAGATACATTTTAAATTCATACTGATCCTGGATCTCATTTAAGTATGCCTCAAGTTTTTCTCCTTGTTCCTGCGTAATTTTCGCTAAAGGAGAAATGCCGCCGATTGCTTCATAGCGGCTTTTTAAATCATTAAGCATCTCCTCGGAGGGCTTACGTCCACGACGAATATGGGTATAGTACCTTTCGATGTCTTCCTCTTTATATGGAGTCCCGTAGGCCATAACAAGCAATCCCATTTTCTGTTTACTCATGTTTGTGTTTGCACCTCTCAATCATCTTTAACGCCCTAATTTTGCTGCAGAATATTCATGGACGAAGCTTGTTAATTTTTTCAATGTTTCTGGATTTACTGACGGGAACACACCATGACCTAGATTGAAAATATATCCCGGCTGTTCCATTCCTTGATCAAGAATCGCCTTCGCCCTCTCCTCAATCACGTCCCAAGGAGCGAGGAGAATCGCTGGATCTAAATTACCTTGAACCGTCTTTTGAATGCCCATTTCACGCGCATCTTTAATTTGCAAACGCCAATCAAGTCCAACGACATCAAGTGGAAGATCATGCCATTCCTTTGCAAGATGACTTGCTCCGACACCAAACATAATAAGCGGAACATTTTCTTCCCTTAATTCGGAGAAAATACGGTGCATGATTGGTTTAATATAATAACGATAATCTTGAACGTTTAATGCTCCTACCCAAGAATCGAAAATTTGAATCGCTTTTGCTCCAGCCTTTATTTGTGCTTTCACATAACGAATCGAAACGTCCGCTAGCTTGTCCATTAACGCAAACCACGCTTTTGGTTCAGAATACATGAAAGCTTTCGTTTTATTATAGTTTTTTGAAGGCCCACCCTCAATCATATAGCTAGCCAAAGTAAACGGTGCACCCGAAAAGCCAATTAATGGAACAGAAAGCTGTTCCTCAGTCAATAGTTTGATCGTCTCAATTACGTATGGAACATCTTCTTCCGGATTGAACTCTCCAAGTTTCTCTACGTCTGCAACTGAAGTAATTGGATTTGAAATAACCGGACCAATCCCTGACTGAATCTCAACATCTACACCAATCGCTGGCAGAGGGGTCATAATATCTTTATATAAAATCGCTGCATCTACATCGTATTGTTCAACAGGTAATCTTGTTACATAAGCACATAATTCTGGCTGATGGGTAATTTCAAATAACGAGTATTTTTCTTTTATTGCCCGGTACTCTGGCTGGGAGCGTCCAGCTTGACGCATATACCAAGCCGGTACATAATCCGTTCGCTCTCCCCTTGCAGCTTTTAAAAATGTATCGTTAATCACTTTGCTCATTTAATAAAATCCACCTTTCACGTATCACTGTGATCATTTAAAAGGAATCGATGTCATCTCGACTACGACTATACACCACTATATCCTTTTTAACTATGTATTTAAAAGGATAGAATAAAAATTGTCATAAAATTGACGTTTTTTATTGAAAACTTATTTTTCTTAAGCTTTTATATTCGTTTCAACCATCTGTATAATAAAGGAAAGATGGTCGAAAGAGGTGTTTATTGTTGAATTTTTATATTACTTCAGGTACATTAGAGTTTTTAAAAAAATTAATGACCAAGCATCCTCAAGAAAAAATATTGCTTATGGGGGATGATGACTCCGCTGTTCTTTTCCATGAAACAAGCGGAAAGACGATTTTTAATCAGCCAAGAAAATACGAGGTGATCAATTCAGTTGGCTCTTTTGATAAAGCAGGTTATGCAGTGTTAAATCATATTCCGGTAACAGATGAAGGACGGCCTTTGTTCGAATATCAGTTTAAAAACCGCCAAGGCAAAATTGAACATCAACCTGGTTTCGCTGCTATTCGTGTTCTCCGTCCACTCGTATCGAACACGTATGTCATTTTAACATTATGGGAAAACGAAGCCGCTTTCAGCAAATGGAAAGAAACAGATGCTTTTCAAATGGCTCATAAAAAGCAAAAAACTGGAGCCCAACCGCCAAATATTTTCGCCGGCCCCTCCTATATCACCACATATAGTATAGCCGAAGAAGAATAACGTTTCAAAGCCGAGAAACTGATTCTCTCTTTGCAATTAAATTCTGTAAATTCAAATTCCTTTTAGAGGAAAAATATCCATGAGAAGCCTTCTGAAATCAACGGATGTTCAAAAGGCTTTTCCATTTTAATCACCCGTTTAATGTTATAATCTATAATTAATGATACCCGTGAGAGGAGAGTTTCATTTTGAAAGATTTACTTTTTACGAGGCTTGAAGACTCCTATACGGAAATGGTTGAAATTAGAAGATTTCTCCATCAACATCCAGAATTATCCTTTCAAGAAGTCAACACGGCGAAATATATTCAATCCTTTTATGAAAAATTAGGGATTGAAGTAACAGCCAATGTTGGTGGGAATGGAGTTGTTGCGAAAATTTATGGGGAAAATCCTGGGAAAACAGTCGCTCTGCGTGCTGACTTTGACGCCTTACCGATTCAAGAGGAAAATGATCTTCCCTTTAAATCAAAAGTACCAGGGGTTATGCACGCCTGCGGTCACGATGGGCACACAGCTACACTTCTTGTTCTAGCAGAAGTGTTGCATCATATGCGCAAAAACCTTTCTGGTACATATGTAATCATCCATCAACATGCAGAAGAATATGCACCAGGAGGAGCAAAACCGATGATTGAAGCTGGATGTCTTGATGGGGTTGATGTGATCTTCGGAACCCATTTATGGGCGACGCTCCCGACCGGAACGATTCACCACCGAGTCGGACCATTTATGGCAGCCGCTGACCGTTTTGAAGTTACCATTCAAGGAAAAGGCGGTCACGGTGCGCAACCACATAAATCGAAGGATGCGATTGTTGCTGCCTCCCAACTTGTCATGAACCTCCAGCAAGTAGTTAGCCGCAGAGTCAAACCGGTTGATCCAGCGGTTGTTACTGTCGCCTCATTTGTTGCTGAGAATGCCTTTAATGTTATTGCTGATAAGGCGAAGCTTGTCGGGACAGCAAGGACATTCAACGAGGAAACGCGTGATTTAGTTGAACAGGAGCTTGAGAGAGTGATACAAGGTACTTGCCTAGCGAATGATTGTACGTACGACTACACGTATTTCCGCGGTTATCCAGCCGTTGTTAACCATGAGACAGAAACAGAACTGGTCGCAAAATGCGCATTACAAATACCTGAAGTTGAGAAAGTGGAAGAAACAGAGCCTGATATGGCTGGGGAGGATTTTGCGTATTATTTGCAACATGTGAAAGGAACGTTTTTCTTCACTGGAGCCCGTCCAGAAGGGAAATTAGAAGCGTTTCCTCATCATCATCCGCAGTTTGACTTTAATGAAAAGGCGATGCTAATCGCAGCAAAAACCCTCGGTCTTGCTGCGATTGAGTACCAAAATTCTTATTGATTTTAGCAGAAAACTCCCCCGGGCAAACACGAATTAGCTGACTGGGGGAGTTTTTAATATTCGTAACCGATAGGCATTCATCGCCGTTTCACCAAGCCGATCCAATAGATTATAATTCGCATAAGCACCAACGACAGCCCCAATACCTGGTAGTAGCTGAGCCATTTTAACTAAATCGATATAATCTCGATATTCCTGCTGAAACTTTTGCCAGTCCATCTCTAATAGACTCTGCTTCCGCGTCTCCCACTCTTCTATAATATCCATCGTTTCCCGTCGTTTTTCATCACTTGAAAATGCGAGCTGGAACACATGTAAAACGAACAATCTTTCTTCATACTCGGAAGGATCATACCCATAAATCGATGCCGCTTCAAATAAAAATTTCATCTTGATTGACAAAAGCAGTGGAAAATCAGCTAACCCTAAAAACAAACCGCCGGCTCCCGTTCCTGCCCCTTCGAGCATCGCTGTTTTCCGATAGGAAACCAACTTCTGATTTAACAATGCATCTCGTTCTTTCAATGAAAGCCCAGTCCCTTGATGCCTTTTCGTTGTAAAGTCAGATCCAGTCAATGTCGCTTTCACCATTTTCTTAATGGCTTCAGTCATCACTTGATGTGCTTTTTCAGGAATCATCCGATTGAATTTCGATTGCATCTTTTTTGATGCTCTCGTTAAAATCGTTGAACGCTTGCGGATTTTATGTTTCCAGTCAATTACCTCATCATACACTTGGAGTTCATATTCATTCATTCCATTCACCCCTTGTTCGAATTACCAAAAGAGAAGTCCTCGTTTCATAAATCCTTTTCAACTTTACCATTCTATGCTGAAAAGGATTTTCGTCATGACTGCCTCCTTTTTTTACTATAAAAATAAACAAAAAACACGGTAAAAACCAACCCAAGCAACACTGAAACAGCTGCTAGTCCCCACTCCAGCTTCAACGAGATGACAAGGCCAAATAGAAGGGACTGGACCGCTAGTACAACTGAAAGCAAACGTGTAAATGCTTTTTCCTTTGTTGCTGATTGAAGAGGATAGAGATCCACCCATAGTTTATGTTGATGATGATTCCAAAGCGGCAAAAGTTGAAAACCAGTTAAATACAGGAATAATAATGCAAGGACGACTTGCCCTAATCCGTAAGTTAAAAAATAAATAGTGATAGCTCCGATGATGGTTAAACGCGTGAACAAGCCAAAATAGTCGCCGGAGCGGAAAAACGTCCGAACAAATAAATGGGAAAATGTATTGTCTTGACCGTATTTGATTCGTTCAGCGAGAAAATCAAGCCATTTTCTCCTTTTCACCCGATCTTTAAGTTTAGGGACATCGGTAAATAAATTAGCGACACGGTAAAAAGCACCCATCCGCTTTTCTTCGAGCTCAATTAATAATTCCCATTTCAACCCCTTTTCTCTCGTCTGGCCACGATAGTAAACATATAAGAGGACTAATAATAAAGCAGGGATTAAAACAATAAAAGGATTCGCTCCTGAAAATAATAAATACAACACGACGATATTCACAGAAAACCGAACGAGCGAATCGGTGATATGTGTATTTTTTTCGATATAAAATTGAACTTTCCAACGAATAAAAAGATTTAATGCCTTTAAACCAAGAAGGAAAAGGAAAAACGGGAAAAACGAACGAAAACTTCCATCCGTTACCTTCACATACATCGGCATGACAACTGCAAGTAAAATTAATAATAGATATGCCTGAAGAAAGAAACTTAAGATACCCGTCCGTTTGAAATAATCGCCTAATTTCGACTCGAGCGGAAGCATAAACATTTTATCCGGCTCCGTTAACAACGTCAAAATCGGGCTGTATGTAAGTGCAAGGGCAAGAATAATGGCGCTGATTGCCGCTGCTGGAAAATTGGCATCAAGCGTATGAATCCACTCTTGATAATAAAATCCAGCTGTTCCAAGCAAAAACAAGAGAACAATAACGAGATGACCATTAAAAATATAACGTAAGTATCTGCTTGTCTCTTTTAAAAATTGGCCAAAACGCTGCTTCCATAAAGTTTCCGCCTTAAACATGATTCTCTTCCTTTGTCAGTTGAATATATAAATCATCTAGTGTCGCTTCAGGCATGTCGAACTGAGTTTGCAACTCCCTTAATGTCCCTTGTGCACGTACCTTTCCTTCGTGAAGAATCACAAAGCGATCGCAATACCTTTCAGCAGTGGCCAAAATATGAGTAGACATCAAAATCCCCGCGCCATTGTCTTTCATTCTTTTCATTAGATCAAGCAAAGATTGAATACCAAGTGGATCAAGACCAACAAATGGTTCATCAACAATGTATAGGGAAGGTTGAACTAAAAAGGCACACATAATCATCACTTTTTGTCTCATCCCTTTTGAAAAATGAGCCGGGAACCACTTTAGACGTTTTTCCATCCGAAATTCTTTTAAGAGCCCCCCGACCCGTTCCTTATATACAGATTCTTGAAGTCCATAGGCCATTGAGGTCAGTTTGAGATGCTCCTCTAACGTTAACTCGTCATAAAGAATTGGCGTTTCAGGAATAAACGTAAATTGTTTCCGATATGCTTCTCGCCCTTCTTTAATCGTACGTCCATTGATTTTAATTTCCCCTTGATGCGGCTCCATCAAGCCAATGACATGTTTAATCGTTGTACTCTTTCCAGCTCCATTTAAACCGATTAACCCAACAATTTCATTCGCACTTACACGAAAGCTGACATCTTTAAGCACTGGATTCTTCGTATAACCGCCAGTGATTTCGTTTATCTCTAATAAAGCCATCGGCAACGTCCTCCACTTCTCGTATAGTACTTATATTAACAAAAATGAGAAGACAAAAACAGAAACAGCCCTTTCATCTTTTTTTAAAAAACGGTTATAAAATTCTCGAGTTCGGACATGATAATCTATGAAGGGGAAAACATATTCACTCAGTCGAAATGAGGTGTCTGTTAAAGACAAGTAATTCGCTGTAGAAACGCTTCTTACTAATCCTTCAAGGGGCTGGTTGCGTTGGACAAAGTTCTTGCTAAACCAAGCTTTTAAAAACACTTACAAATGAGGTGTTTGCCGCAGACATACATCCGCTCTAAACGTTGAAGTTGTTTCCAACTTAAAACGAATAGGGGATGGTTCGATTGAACACAGGGCCGTTTTATTGACACATCACATTATAAATGAGGTGTTTATCAAAGGCATTCCTGATTAGCTAGGCAATTTGAAGGCATTAACATTTGGAGCAAGGTTTCCCCTTCAGGGCAGGATTCTTACGGGAATCCTGTCTTTTGTTTTCACTGACTGCCTTCTATCCAATCAATTGATATGATAAAATACGAGGTAGCGTTGAAAAAGAAAGGAAGGTTGAAAACGATGTCCGATTGCATTTTTTGTAAGATCATTAATGGTGAGATTCCATCACAAAAAGTTTACGAAAATGACCATGTTTACGCGTTTTTGGATATTAGTCCAGTAACAAAGGGACATACCCTCGTTATTCCAAAAGTACATAAAGAAAATGTTTTTGAATTATCAGAAGAAGAAGCTGCCAACCTATTTAAAGAGGTTCCCAAAATTGCAAACGCAGTGAAAAAAGCTTTTAACCCGATTGGCTTAAATACAATCAATAATAACGGTGAACACGCTGGACAATCGGTCTTCCATTTCCACATGCATATCATTCCGCGATACGGCAAAGGTGACGGCTTTGGAGCTGTATGGAAAACCCATGAGGAATCATCAGATGAATTAAAACAAATCGCCGGAGAAATTAAGAATAACATCTAACTTCTGCTCCTGCGGAAGTTTTTTTTTATTTTTTTCGTCTGAAAAATAGAAATTTTGTCGAATATCTGGTAGCATTGATTTAAAATTTTACCTCTTTGCTGGAATACAGTGAAAACTTTATCGGGGGGATCTCAAATGACACGTGCCTACAATTTTAATGCTGGGCCAACCGCTTTACCGGAAGCAGTGCTTAAAAAAGCGGAGCAAGAATGGATGAATTACAACGGAACAGGAATGAACGTGATGGAAATGAGCCATCGCAGCAAGCCTTATGAGGAAATTAATGACACTGCACAGTCCTTATTAAGAAAGCTCCTCAATATTCCTGATGATTACGAAGTCTTATTTTTACAAGGCGGAGCAAGCTTACAATTCACTATGGTACCAATGAACCTTCTTGAAGAAGGCAAAAAAGCTCTTTATGTTTTAACTGGCTCTTGGTCTGAAAAAGCTCTTAAGGAAGCGAAAAAGATTGGAGCAACCGAAGTCGTCTCTTCCGGAAAAGATGGAAATTACAAGCAAATCCCGACTCTAGATGCTAGCCAACTAAGTACGGACGGTGCTTATGTACACATTACATCAAACAATACGATTTACGGGACGCAATGGCATAACTTCCCAGACACCCAATCGATCCCGCTTGTCGCTGATATGTCTAGTGATATTATGTGCCGCCCAATTGATGTCAGCAAATTTGGGTTAATTTATGCCGGCGCACAAAAAAACCTCGGTCCTTCTGGAGTAACCGTCGTTATTGTGAAAAAAGAGCTGCTCGAAAGGTCGAAAGATTCATTGCCTACGATGCTTGATTATCGTACGCAAGCAAGCAATAACTCACTTTATAATACACCGCCAACTTTGGCTGTTTACTTGTTAAAACTCGTTCTTGAGTGGGCGGATTCACTCGGTGGAGCAGCCGCGCTCGAAAAACTAAACAAACAAAAAGCCGACCTTCTCTATAATGAGATCGACGGAAGCAATGGCTTCTATAAGGGACATGCAGAATTAGACAGCCGTTCATTGATGAATGTAACGTTCACTCTCGAAAACCAAGAATTAACGGACGCTTTCCTCGCAGAGGCGAAGCAACGAGGGTTTACTGGTTTAAATGGTCACCGTTCCGTCGGTGGGTGCCGTGCCTCCATCTATAACGCAGTGCCTTTAGAGCACGTGGAAGTACTGGCTCAATTTATGAAAGAGTTTAGAACAAAATAATTGATCGCTGAGCTGATAGGAAAGTATCCGTTTTTTCATTAACGGGTTCCGTTTCCTATTTCAAAACGTCAATTTGCCCTATAAAATGTAGGGCAATTTGTAAAGCTAGAGAGATTAGATAAAAAAACATTAGAAATAGCAAGGGTTTATACCTTGCTATTTTGCTTTTGATTGCGAATTTTACTCAAAACCATATTCGCCTTCTCCGCATCGATTAATTTTATAGGCTTGGCGTTAGGAGTGGTGATGCCGGCGCGTTTCCAGTTTATGGATTTTTGAGAGTAAACTGGGGGTTTTCGTAGAGTAAAACAAGTAAAGTGTAGAGTAAATCGATGTTTTCGTAGAGTAAAACAAGCAAAGTGTAGAGTAAATCGATGTTTTCGTAGAGTAAAACAAGCAAAGTGTAGAGTAAATCGCAAATTCAGTAGAGAACACCACTTTTGTGTAGGTTTGAAAATGAATAAGCGGAGATTTTCCTGTTAATGTAGATAGGAGAAGCTTAAGAAGCAGATATAAGCGGAGGAATTCCGCTTAACTGCTCTAAATCAGACAAAATCCAAAGGTTTTGATCATATAGCCGGAAAAACTCCCCTTATTTTAAAGGAAATATCGGTATTTCCCAGTTTAGGCGGAATTTATCCGCTTATTTTTCAGACGCAGTGAAGTCAACATTCAGTGAAGACAGACGCAACCTTATTTAAAGTTTCTATTTAGCGAATTTCCTATTAGTGTAAAAAAATTAACTCTTTATGCGATAAAAGATATGCTATAATAATAGCAACCTTTTCGCTGCAGGCTAGAGAGCACTGCAGGAGAAGAAAAAAAATAGCTAGAATAGCTGAGGAGAGATCAGAAATGAATACAAAGAATTTAGTTGCGCTTGCCGTTTTAATGGGGATGGGAGTTGTCCTCCATGCAATTGTTCCGCCATTTGTTCTTGGAATGAAGCCAGATATGATGCTGACGATGATGTTTTTAGGAATACTTCTGTTTCCGGACAAAAAGAGTGTCTTACTCGTTGGTCTTGTAACGGGAATTTTATCAGCGATGACAACAGGATTTCCGGGCGGACAAATTCCAAACATCATTGATAAATTGGTAACAGCGTTCGCCTTCTATGGCTTGTTAATGATATTCAAAAAATTTAGCGGCTCTGTCGTTAATGCCGCGGTGTTATCAGCAATCGGAACGATTATTTCCGGTACTGTATTCTTGGCTTCCGCTTATTTTATCGTCGGATTGCCTGGGGCCTTTGTCGGGCTATTTGCAGGAGCCGTTCTTCCGGCAATTGCATTCAATGCTGTATTTATGGTGATTCTGTTTCCAATCGCAATCAATATCTTCAAAAGAACAAAACTCGTGCAAGCCAATACACAACAACTTTAGAACTCGCAGCCGCGAGTTCTTTTTCTACCATTAGGGAGCCAGCATTCAAATAGAGGATTTTTGGTGTTCTTGTAGAATGATATATATAGAATATTAACTCTTCATGTTTGCACTCCCTTTCAGCTGCTAATAATAGAAATGTTGAGGTGGTAAAAATGGACGGGAAATCATTATTTCTAGGAATTCTTACTGGGGCTGCTGCTGCAGGCATTGCAACTATACTAACCGCTCCTGCTTCAGGAAAAGAAACACGAAAAAAAATTATCGAAAATAAAGATGTTTTTAAAAATGAGCTCGAAGAATTAAAAACAGCTCTGTCCCAATTAAAAGATTCAATTACGACTGCTTCAAAAGAAGGAAAAACAACCATAAGCGAGTTCATTCATGATGTCAAAATCGCTGTAAATGACTGGAAGGTCGATACCGAGGTAAATAAACTTGAATTAAAGAAAGAAATAACGGAAATCGAACGTACCATTGATGATTTAGAAAAGAAACTTGCTAATAATTTACAAAAATAACGAAAAATCCTTCACATTCAACATATTGTGAAGGATTTTTCACCTTGAGGAAGAAATATATATAAATGTGATATTTATCATTGACCATTTATTGTCTTTTCTTTTTTTAAAAAAGGAGTACTGGAAAAAAATATTTCTAAAAATTTAGAAATTTATCTTTATTATTTATTGTTTTATTGGCATAATGTTAATATGAAACTTTTATAAAAAGTAGGTGAGTATGGGGATGAGTGAGAAAAATTATTCAATGAAAGAAGCAATGATATTTAGTCAAAGGATAGCTCAGTTAAGCAAAGCTCTATGGAAGACTGTCGAGAAAGATTGGCAGCAATGGATCAAGCCATTTGACCTTAACATCAATGAACACCATATTTTATGGATTGCTTATCACCTAGGTGGTGCTTCCATTTCTGATGTAGCGAAATTTGGTGTTATGCATGTATCGACAGCATTTAACTTTTCGAAAAAGCTTGAAGAAAGGGGCCTTCTTGAGTTTTCAAAAAAAGAGAATGATAAAAGAAACACGTATATTAAACTAACAGAGCAGGGTGAAGAAGTCTTAGTCGCATTAATGGAAGCATTTGAGCCAGACAATAATAGTGTTTTCTCTGGTAGTATGCCTTTAAAAGAATTGTATGGAAAGTTTCCTGAAATTATTGAAATTATGGCAATCGTCCGTAATATTTATGGTGATGATTTCGTCCAAATTTTCGAGAAATCTTTTACAAATATAGAAAACCGATTTGAAGAGGAAGACGGAAAGTTGCGCAAGAAAAAAACGACCGAGGAACTTGTTTAAAGTTCACTGTATTTCTTTAACTCTTGCATGAGTGGAACATAAAGCCCTTGCTCAAGACATGCAGCGATAACCTCGTCTGCATTAAGCTTTGGCTCTAAAAATAGTTTAAATTGTTTGTAAAGCGGATGAAAGTAAACAAAACCCTCCGCTTTCTGTTTTTGAAGGTCCTTGCTCAGATTTTCACAATTCATAAGGATGCGGTCGGCCTCTTCTTGACTAAGTGAATTTTCTATAATTAAATAATAAAAATTCAATCGGGAATGCCCGACCATTTTTAACAACAATTTTTGATGGTACTCGAGCATGTTTATTTTTTTCATTAAATCGTCATTTGACATCGTTTCTACCCCTTTTTCCAATCCTTATTGTTCATATATTACCATTTATTGCCCGAATGGGTTAGAAAATCTTATTCTGTTATGTGGAAAAGGCTATCTTTTTTTATAAAGATTTGATAATGTATTTATCATACTATACGTAAAAAGGAGGGAATCTTAGATGATCTCCATTTTTATTTTGTCCATCTTCTATGCAAGTTTCATTTTATACTTTATCAACAAGTTTACAGACTCCCTCTGTACGCAAAAGGATATTCCAGAAGAACGTCAACCTGGAGTATTTCAAACCATTAATATATTGATTACGATTTTATTAGTCTCGTCCTATGTAAAAATCGTATTCACTTAAAAACAATGGAGTCTTAACAGTTGCGTTTATACAAGTATAACAACGATTCGCAGGACGTAAAACAGCTGAACTAAAATAGCTACCATAACACCATGCTGTAATTTAAAAACGGTGAGGAGACCACCTCACCGTTTTTAAATGCAATTTATTATAGTTGTTGGTTGGTTTAGAACCAAGCAGCACCTACAATAACGAGCAAAATAAACAATACGACGAGTAAAGCAAAGCCTGCACCGTATCCTCCGCCCATAAAGACACCTCCCTCCAATCGTTATAAAATATCCTATTCGGCTCATCCTACTTTCGCATGGGCATTTATCTAGCTAAATCCAGAATTTCTTAACAAACGAAAGCAGAGCCTACAATAATTAACAGAATGAACAGAACTACAATTAACGCAAAGCCTCCAGCGAAGTGACCCATTAACAATACCTCCTTTATCTCTTTACATGATTATCCTATGTGGACTTTTTTCCTTCTGGTTGGATGTTTGCCCAATTGGACAATGGGAATATTTAATAATTATTTTTTTGTCACGGCGTTAGTTTGTGTTATAGTATTTCTTGTGGAATTTGAATCGCCATAGAATTTTCGTAGGAGTTGTTTAGAGTGAAAAAGTGGATTTTGCCTATAACCATCGCAGCTGGAATTTTAACCTTAACCGCTTGTAATGGAAATGATGAATCAGAAGTGATTGTTGAGTCGGATGCTGGGAATATAACGAAAAACGAATTATATGAAGAAATGAAGGGGCAGGTTGGACAAGCCGCTCTCCAACAAATTTTATATCGAAAAGTCCTTTCTGAAAAATATGAAGTAACCGATGAAGAGATTAATAAAGCCATTAATGATATGAAAGAACAATATGGGGACAACTTTGAAATGGTTCTCCTCCAAAACCAGATTGAAGATGAAGACGCCTTAAGTGATCTTCTGCACGACCAACTTCTAATTGAAAAGGCCGCGTTAAGAGATATCGAAGTGACGGAAGAAGAGCTGCAGGAAAAATATGATGAATATCAGCCTGAGATAAGAGCGAGTCATATCCTTGTGGAAGATGAAGAAACGGCAAAAGAACTAAAAGGCAAACTTGAAGCTGGTGAAGACTTTGCGAAGCTTGCTGAAGAGCATTCAATTGATACCGTATCTGCAGAGCGCGGTGGTGACTTAAACTTCTTTGGAACGGGCGTGATGGTTCCTGAGTTTGAGGAAGCAGCTTATGCTCTTGATGTTGATGAAATTAGTGAACCTGTTCAAACTATGCATGGTTGGCACATCATTAAAGTAACCGAGAAAAATGAAAAACCATCATTTGAAGAGATGAGAGACGAACTTGAATATGAATTGAAACTAACAAAAGTCGATGCCGCATCATTACAACAAACGCTCCAACAAGAATTAAAGGATGCAAACGTAAAGATTAACGACAAAGATTTACAAGGAATTTTGGGTGAATAAGTTAGGTTAATTGGTCAGTATACGATGGTCGATTATCGAGGAAGAATTAGGTGACTGGTTTCCTTATTCACTGGAGGCGCGGGCACGTAGTACAACGTCACAAAAAAAGGGTTCCATTGCGGAACCCTTTTTACGTGCCTAATGAACCTTGTCGCTTCTCTCTCTCTTTCGCTAGTCTTTCCATATATACTTCCCCTTCACGCTCGATGATTTCCAATTCAACTTCTCGTTCTTCTTTTCCTGCTTTAATCGCCATAACCGCGCTCACAATAATTCCAGCTGCCACTGCTAATACCCAAATTGGTACAGTCATTTCTCCATCTCCTTCAAATAAAGGTTGTCCTATTTTGTTATTACTCTATGAAACGTAGACAGGACATATGCAAAAAAAAAGGAAAAAGAGCCTAAACGGCCCTTTTCTACTAAATTCACCCTATTATTTATGAAAACTCGGCTTATAGAACGAACGGTTATCAAGGGCAAATACTCTTTCTGTGTACTCCCCAGGCTTGACCCTAGTTAGCGCTCGATCAAGCATATTCATTTTCGCATCAAGATTATCAATATAGTGGAGAATCTCCGCCTCTTTAATTAACGGCGGTTTCGGGCTGCCCCACTCTGCCTTTCCGTGGTGACTAAGGACAATATGCTGTAAAACGGTCACCTCTTCACCAACAATACCGAGTTCTTCGGCAGCTTTGCCGATTTCATTGACCATAATTGAAATATGACCAAGAAGGTTTCCCTCGACCGTGTAAGAAGCTGCGACAGAACCTGATAATTCATAAACCTTTCCAAGATCGTGAAGAATCACCCCGGCATATAATAAATCCTTATCCAAACTTGGGTATAAATCAGAAATGGACTTTGCTAAATCAAGCATGGAAACGACATGATAAGCAAGCCCTGAAACAAATTCATGATGGTTTTTCGTTGCCGCTGGATAATCATAAAAGGCATCTTGATGCTTTTTTAATAAATGCCGAGTAATCCGTTGAATGTTTGGATTTCTCATTTCAAAAATAAACTGAGTAATTTTCGCGGACATTTCATCCTTTTCCAATGGAGCTGTCTCGAGAAAATCACTAACTTTCACAGCATCGCTGGCATTTGCCGGGCGTATTTGCCTAAGTTTAAGCTGTAAACGCCCACGGTAATTTTGAATATCCCCTAACACTTTCACAATGCTCTCTGGACTGTACTTTGTCTCATCCCCATCAGAAACATCCCATAGCTTTGCCTCAATCTCCCCGCTTTGATCTTGGAAGATCAAAGTTAAAAACGGCTTCCCATTGCTAGCAATTCCTTTGTTTGTTGTCTTTATTAGAAGAAACTTTTCAACTTGTTCCCCCACTTCAAAATCAAGAATTCCTTTACTCATACGTAAACTCCCTTCCATCTCTTAAACATTTTCGATCGACTTCCATTACAATTTAGTTTAAATCACTAATTTCTCCGATTTCTCCGCTAATTTTACGATTTCTCCTTGATGAAATTGTGTAAGAAGATGCTTATGACAAGTAAAATATAAGATTTGGTTTTCGGAGAAACTCCTTAATAACGCAATCATTCGTTTCGTTCTTTTTTCATCAAAATTAACGAAGCTATCATCAATAATGATTGGAAAAGGATACCTAGAAAACAAGGTTGCTGTCAAGGCTAGTCTTAAAGAGACATACACTTGTTCTGCCGTCGCTTGACTTAATTCATTTGCTTCAAATAAAAGATAGTCTTTTCTTTCGACGAGAAAACCGCTTCCTGTTTGTTGCGGAATAATTCTTTTATACTCATTAGCTGTTAGCAACTGTAAATAGTCTGCTGCTTTTTCAAGAAGCTTTGGTAGCTTTTCTGTTTTGTACGTTTCAACCGTCTGCGCGAGAACTGCCTTGGAAACGGCAAATTCCGCCCATTCTTTCGCCTCTTCCGCAAACTCATCTTTTAGTTGCTCGTATTTATGCAATAACTCACCATAAAGACCGCCTTCTTCAAGTAACCCCATACGATGTTTAATCTCCGCCAATTGATCATGAAGCTGGCTTTGTTCTTGTTTGCAAGCCTCAAGCACCCCCAACGCCTGCTCAAGCTCTTCACTTGGCTTTATTCCTTGATAAATCGCTTCACGTTCAGCTGCTGTGATATTTGCCGCATCTAGTTGGAATGATAAATTTGTTATCCTTGTTTCCCAGTCACTAATCTGTTCCGCACGCTTCGCCTGCAGACGGAACCCCTCCTCATCACTAACTGCTGCAAGAGTAAAAAGATTTGTCTCCTCTGCGATGATTTGTGCGAATTCTTGCTTTAGTTGAGAATGCTCTTCACGTAATTCGCTCAGCTTGTTTACCGCTTCACGATATTTTGCTTGACGATCAATTTCTTCACGAAGCTTTTTTCTTAGGAGCACAACAATCTCCTCGATTGGAAGGGTGCGATGGTCAAGAAAACGTTCAGCTATATTCGCAAATTTAGTGGCTTGCTCTCCTTTCCTTACCTCAAGCATCGCCAATTGCTCTTCGATTCTAGCCTTCTCTCGGAATAATTGCTTTAATTTCTCAACGAGCAAAACAGCATCATAAATGTTTCTGTTTCCTGATTCTTCTGGAAGCAAGAGACTCTCCGCCATCTCTGCTTGTTTTTGATTTAATTGATTGCGCTCTGTTTCCCATTTTTCAAACGCTTGAATCACTCGCTCATACCGATTCGTTTGCTGCTCTAACCTCGCGGAAACATCCATGAATCTGCGACGATTTTCTGTGTCTGCCTGCAATGTTTCCCTAGTGAAAACAGAATCAAAACCCGTTGTCTCTTTTAATTGTGCTTTTAATTCTTGCTCCCGTTTCTGGAGGGAGGCAAATGTGTTTTCGTCAAAATCAACATTCAGCTCGGTGCTTCGTTGCCCAGAGCGGAAATACATAAATAAACTAAAGATAAGTCCCACTGTGCCGATGCCGGTTAATATCCATTGACTATTCACTATTCCAGTCCCGATTAAAATTAAGCAAACCAAACCAAGCATCAACATTTGTCCGCTTTGGCGTTTTTGACTCGTTTGCCATAGTTGTTTGGCTATTTTCAAAGAAGCCAATTGGTCTTTAATTCTTTCATACTCGTCTTTAAGATGTTTCTGTTTTTCATAAGCAGATAGCTGATGTTCTATTTTCGTTCTTGTTTCATCATCAAGCAGCTTTTCTTGGAAAAATTCCGCTGATTTTTCAAGCTCAACCATCGCCATTTTTTCATCTTGAAAACTTTCATCTAATGTTCGTTTTCGCGCTTGAAGCTGCTGTTGCTTTAATTGAAGTTCGTCTGCCTGATCTTTAACGACAAGACTTGTGCTTACATTGGCGATCATATCTTCTGTATATTGTACATGAAGTTGATCATTAATATTAGAGATCTCATCGTTTAATTCCTGTACCCTTATTTGCAGTTTGTCTTTTTCTTGACTTAGTTGCTGGTAAACGGGAAAGGCCTCTAACTGAGTCGAAACGGCTGCTTCATTCTGAAGTAAATCAACATCAGGTTTTACTCTTGTTGCCTCTGCTTCGAGAGCTTTCTCTTGTTCTTCAAGCCAAGATAGTCGGGCTTGGAGACGATGTTTCTGTTCACCCAATCGCTCTAGTCTTACTAACCCATCCGTCGGAAAGGATAAATCACCGCTCGCTGCCAGTTTCGATTGTAGCTCGTTTTCTTCGATAATGTTCGCTCTAACCCGGTCTAATTCCTTAAAACGAGATATACGATGCTCAATATCCTTTAATTGTCTATTAAGTTCCGCTAATCGTTCCGTCTTTTCTGCTTTGAATGTAAGCAACTCACCGTATTCATCGTTTTCAGTTTCTGCTTTTTTTAATGCCTCATGTACTTGACGCAATTCCTTTAACTTTTCATTGAGACGCGGCTTTTTTCCACCTGGTTTAAATCGTTGTTCCATTTCCTTATGCAATTGGTTTTCAGCAAAGAGAAGCTTATCTGTTCCAAGTGCACCTGCTGAAAATAAGTACCTCCCAAGCTCATCGCCTTTCAGCTGGTGGATATTCTGCAATCCGTGCAGATTAAACGAAAAGATACCTTGAAACGTGTTTTTATCCATCCCACCGAGCAATTCGGTTAATAGCTCCTCTCCACCAATCTCACCACTCTCAAGCGTGACGGTAACATCTCCTGCTGCTTTTCCCTTCACCCTCTCAATGACGACCAATCCTTTATCTTTAAAGCTCGCCTTAATTAAGCCGCCATATTTTGAGTTCAGTTTTGGCTCATATCTTAATTCTGCCTGCTGCTTTGTCGGAAACCCAAATAAAATGCTATGTATAAAGGACATGATTGTTGATTTACCAGCTTCATTTTCGCCATAAAAGACTTGGAGATTTTCTAATTTCGTTATCTTTACATTTTCAAGTTTGCCGTACCCATATATATGTAATTCAATTAAGCGCACTGTATTCCCCCTCCTTTCCTAATTATTGTTGATGGAGCAGCTGAAGCAGCTTTCTTTCCGCTTCGTTCAGCAATTGACTCTTTTCCTCGTCTGTTAATTCTGTTAAATACTTTCTGGCGATGTGATGACGATATAGAGGAGCTAACGCATCTTCCCAACTGTCGAATTGATCTGCGGCTGAAAACAATTCCTGATAAAAGTCAGCTTGGGCTATGAACTGAGAACGATCTAGGTGATGAGCTAAAGTGAAATGGAGCTCACGAATCCAGACAAAGTCCTTCTCGGCCTTTTCTTGTTCCTGAAGCGCTTCAAGCCATTCTCTTTTTACATTCGCATCAAGCTCACTTTCAAGGTTGTCCATTTTTAAAGTTAAAATAACCCCTTTTTTGTCAATCCGGCTTTCCTCAATGACCTGCCTGCAAAGATCAAATAGTTGGGTGAACTCCTTCACACCTGCAGCATCGATTGTCTTCTCTTGCCATAAAATATCATATGTTTCATGAAAGGTGCACTCCGTCCCGCTTTCGGTCATTTCTACGAGATAACAGCCCTTTTCAGCCAGCTCCTTGCGATTTCGTCCTTGGGTATTGCCAGGATAAATAATCGGCGGCTCAACAGAAAGAACTTCCCTTTTGTGAATATGCCCGAGAGCCCAATAATCAAATTGCTTTTCCAATAAGTCAGCCAAACGAAATGGCGCATATTTGCCGTGATCGCTTGCCCCTTCAAAGTGACCATGTAAAAGGCCGATATGAAAATCAGCGCCTGAACGCTTTACATATTGGTCAATCCATCGATCCGTAACATGGCGTTTCGGGTAACTAAAACCATATAAATGAACGGACGTCCCATCTTGTTTTGTAAATGTCATTACTTCGACCGAATCATTGAACACGTGGACATTTTCCGGCCAGTTTAGTTTTATATAATTCCCTCCTAGATGGTCATGATTTCCGTGAATCATATAAACGTCGATTCCGTTTTTGGCGAGCCGCTCCATTTCGTTCCGAAACCTCGCCTGGACGCGGATACTGCGATTTTCTCCATCAAAAACATCGCCAGCAATTAAGACAAAATCGACCTTTTTTTTAATAGCGAGATCGGTGATGTTCGTCAGTGCTTGAAACGTGCTTTCTTGTAGACGAAGAAAAACTTCATCCGCTAAGTGCTTAAGCCCCTTCATCGGGCTATCCAAATGTAAATCAGCACAATGCAAAAAAGTTACTTTTTTCATACACGATTTGTTTCCTTTCGCTTTCTTTCTTGTCTCCATTTTACCACCCTACACATACGAATGCACGTTCCTATTTTATAATTTTGTAGGCTTGCCTTTTGCAGGGGGGATACTGTTGTTTCCCAGTTTATGGCTTTTGTAGAGTGAACTGGGGTTTTCGTAGAGTAAAACTAGGAAAGTGTAGAGTATATCGATATTTTCGTAGAATAAAACAAGCAAAGTGTAGAGTAAATCGCAAATTCCGTAGAGAACCCCCACCTAACAAGCAAAAAACACCCCATCCAGTAGCAAATAACCCCTTAATAAAAGCCAGGCCAAGGGCCTGACTTCCAAATTCCTTATTCTTTCTTCGTTAATTGCAAGGCAGTTTTAATATCTTTAAACGAATTTGACTTTCCATACATCAAAACACCACCTCGGTACACACGAGCACCGAAGATCGCTAACAGCACGATCGTTACGACGAGAATTCCAATTGATAAAGCCACTTCCCACGTAGGAATATTCAACATCCCTACCCTTAAAAACATAATCATCGGTGAAAAGAACGGAATATACGAGGTAATCGTCACGAAAGTTGCTTCAGGCTTCCCTAAACCGAACATCGCAATCATAAAGCCACCAACTACTAAGAACGTCATCGGTGTAATCATTTGATTAACGTCCTCAATTCGGCTGACTAATGAACCTAGGAAAGCGGCCAAGGTCGCATAGAGAAAATAGCCGAGAAGCGTAAAAACAATCGCATAAGTGATCGTTTCAACTGAAATATTTCCGAATCCAAAAAACTCGAAAAATCCACCTTCCATTGTTTCAAGATTCTGTTTCACAGCCACATAACCAACGAGTAAAAATACGACTAACTGCGTCAATGACAATAATCCAATCCCGAGAATTTTCGCAAACATTTGTTTGATTGGGGAAACACTTGAAATTAATATTTCCATTACTCGCGAAGACTTTTCTGTCGCTACCTCTGTGGCAATCATACTAGCATACATAATGACTGAGAAGTAAATAATGAATAATAGCACATATACGAGTCCCCGCGCCTGATTCAACTCTTCCTCTGTTTTTGCATCTTCGGCAAGGGCAACTCGCTCAAAGGAAACGGGCTCGTAAATTTGCGCGAGCTCCTCTTGAGTCAAATTTAAGTAGGTCGAGGCCATCATTGTTTTTAGCTGTTGCAAACTTGCTTGCAAATCGAATACGACTGAAGAATCGGTCATACTCATCGCTTTATACGTTGCCGCCGGCAGTTGATCAGCCGTCAGCGTTAAGTGTAGCAATCCAATATATTCTCCTGTTTCAATTTGTGCTTCCGCTTCCTCTACACTGCCAGTGAACTCACTCAGCTCAAGGCTTTCATTCATCATCGCGACTTGCTGTTGCAATGGTTCTAACAGTTGCCCCGATTCATCGATCACAGCAATCTGTTCGACTTCCCCATCTTTTTCAAAAAAGTCAATAATTCTTGGAATATTCGTCAGCGTGAATAAAATCAAAGCGGTAATGATCGTTGTAAAAATGAACGATTTTGTTTTTAATTTCGTTAAATATGTATGAAAGAAAATCGTGAAAAAGTTATTCATAAGAAGCACCTGCCTTTTCGATAAATATATCGTTTAAGGAAGGTTCTTCTAGCACAAATTTACGGATAAATCCTTTGCCAACAATCTCTTTCAAGATTGACTCTGCAATATGTTCACCAGTAATTTGCAAATGAACGCCTTCTGGTGTAAACTTCGCCTTCGTTACGCCATGATAGTCTTCAAGAAAACGAAGGTCAAAGTCACCATGGATAACTAAATTCTTTTTCCCAAATGAGCGTTTAATCTCTTTCAACGTTCCGTGAACAATTGGTTTTCCATTTTGCATAATGCATAGATTTTCACACATTTCCTCAACATGTTCCATTCGATGGCTGGCAAAAACAATCGTTGTTCCTGCTTCTTTTAAATCGACGACCGCCTGCTTCAACAATTCAACATTCACTGGATCAAGACCGCTAAATGGCTCATCAAGTATCAATAGCTTTGGCTGATGGATGACTGCGGCTAGAAATTGAATTTTTTGTTGATTCCCCTTCGAAAGCTCTTCTACCTTTTTATCAACATATTCTGGCACTTTGAATCTTTCAAGCCAGTAATCTAGCTGTTTTAACGTATCTTGCTTTTGCATGCCTCTTAAACGCGCTAAATAGACAATTTGATCCTTTACTTTCAACTTCGGATAAAGTCCTCTTTCTTCAGGAAGATAGCCTATGATTGAACTTGTGGAATAATCAATTCGCTTCCCATTGAGCGTTATATTGCCTGCTGTTGGTTCTAGCAAACCGATAATCATTCGGAATGTCGTCGTTTTTCCCGCCCCATTTGCACCTAAAAACCCAAAAATCTCTTGTTCAGGGATTTTTAACGACAGGTGATCGACGGCGGTAAATTTTCCAAACCTCTTTGTCACATTCTCTAAAATTAATCCCATATATTCTTTCCTCCTCTACAAAATACTTATACGAGTTAAACGGAAAAAAGTTCCAAAACACTTTTAGCTTTAAATTATTCTAAATATTATGTAAAATAGATGAAAACAACAATCTGACGAACAAAGGGGTTTGACCAATGGGAATTTATAAATTAACAGCCTTTAAGCCTAATGGAGAGAAAGTATTAGATGAAAATATTCAAGCAGGCAGTGATGAAGAAGCGATAGAAGTAGGCAGCCAACTACTTGAGGAAAAACAGCTGCAAGAAAGCACATATCGGTGCACCTCGCCACAGGGGAAACTAGTATTATATCAATCTTAAATGAAAGAAAGAAGCAAAGAGGCCACTCTCTTTGCTTCTCTATCTATGACTCTTACTTTCCGATAAACTTTGGCGGGCGTTTTTCAATGAATGCTTGAATTCCCTCTTTATGATCATCTGTCTGCCGCATTTTCGTTTGAGCAATTTTTTCAAGCTCAAGGAACTTTAATAAAGATACACGGTTTTCTTCTGCATAGATCTTCTTTGTTTTTATCATGGCCTGAAGTGGTTTGTCTTTCCAGTCATTCACTTTTTTCTTAACCGACTCACTCAACTCTCCGGTAGCGATTTCATCAATGAGCCCAAGTTCGAGCGCCTCATTTGCTGACAACGTCTTGCCTTCCCAAATCAAATGCTTGGCCTTCGTTTCACCAACCCTTTGCCTCATAAAAAAGTGGCCACCCCCATCAGGAATAAGGCCAATATTTATAAAATTCATCGCTAGCTTGCTATCTTGTTCCGCGATAATATAATCGGTGGCAAGTGCGAGACTAAAGCCGAGGCCAACCGCTGCACCCTTCACGGCGCTGATGGTCATTTTCGGCATGCTATAAAGCGTTGTTGCCAACTCGTTCACACAATCCATCACTACTGGGAAATCGTTTTCATTTGTTTCCAAGAGCATCGTTTTAATATCGCCACCAGCCGAAAAAGCTCGTCCAGCACCAGTAAGTATAACAATCTCTACTTCATCGTCATTGCATAACTCTTTTAAATTCCAAGCAAGACCCCTTATTGTTTCCACATCCAACGCATTTAAAGACTTAGGGCGATTCAATTCGACTGTTGCAACTTTCCCCTCGATGCTCACCTTCACTGAATCTGTTCTACACTCCATGTACAAACCTATCCCCTCCCCTATTAATTCACCTCCATTATATAGGGAAACGACAATTTTAAACACTTTTTTTCAGAATTTTGCTTAAAAATAGCTGAGGGCTTGTTGACCGTATTGCTCCCAACCTTTAATAAAATTTTCTTTTGGGACCTTTTTATTTACTTCTGTATCAAGTGGGTCATTAAAATAGATGTAATGACTGTCGTAACCAGTTACAAGTACTGAATGTTGCCTTCTCGTCACCTGAATCGGTCCTTGTTCAGTCTGCCATGTCTGCCATTCCGCTTGGGGGACTACATCAAATGTACTTGTAATAATCACCCAAACAGGTCGTCCAGCCGCGACATAATTTAATACCGAATCAAATGAAGTCCCTGTTAAATTAACCATTCGCCCCGGCATATAATTGTTCCCCAGTTCTTCAATCGGCGTCACAAAGACCCCTAGACCAGGATTTTCAAACGAATACATGTCGCCGACAAAACCATAATACGGATTTCCAAAGTGAATCTCCCCATCAATGACCTGCATTTTGGCTGGATCTCGTTTCACTTCTCTCGCCAGCGTCATTTTATCCGCTTCAACACCGGCATATTGTAAGAGCATGGCTAAACTTGTAACTTCACAACCTCGTGGTAGCTCAGGCAATTGTTGCACAAGCGGAGCTGTAAGCAAGGCTTCTTTTGTCCGTTCTCGCTTTGCTACTGTAACCTCCTTTGTTACAACTGTTTTACCCGTTTCGTTTTTTACGTAAAATTGTAATTTCGTATTTGCTGGCTGCAACGGCATCCGAAACGTAAACGAGCCACCATCATTGGTAACAACCGTCGCTAACTTTTTTCCGTTTTTTATAACAGATACTTCTGCATTTTTCTCCGTTATTCCCGTAACAACGAATGTCTGATCGGTAATCTTATTTAGAAGCAGCTCATTAGTGGAAGCTGATGCGCCAATCCGATTGATGATCGTTCTTAACATGCTTTGTTCAAACTTTTCAGGACTGGACCAAGCAATTAAAAAAACGAGGATGATTGTGAAGCCGATAATCATTTTCTTTGTTTTCACCTGCTTCACCCTCCTTTCATTAAATACGGATTCCTTTTTTTTCAGCCGCGACTCGCAGCCTTTTCATTGCCTGCGCATGAAGCTGAGAAATTCGCGATTTATGAACCTCGAAAATTTTACTCACATCAGTGAAACTTAAATTTTCATAATAAATAAGGGAAAGAATTTGTTTCTCTCTTTCTGGTAAGCCATCAATAAGTTCTGCTAATAGTTTCTTCTGCTCTTTTTCTTCAAGGATTTCATCCTGTCCGCGAACAGATAAATCCTCAATTTGATGGAAATAAGGGTTACCTTCATCCTCTTCGCCCGCAGGTCGGTCTAATGAAACTTGTTTAATAAAGGACAACTGCAGCAAAAGTTGTTCATATTCTTTTCGCTCCATTTGTAAATAGCTGCTCATTTCTTCTGTTGTTGGTTTCCGCAACAGCGTTTGTTCCAATGATTCCATTGCTTTTCGCACCATTTTTTCCTTGCTGCGCAATGTTCTTGATGCATGATCGGTTTGCCGCAAGCCATCTATGATTGCATAACGAATGCGCATCGCAGCATACACTTCAAACTTCACTCCTTCAGTTGAATCAAAGTTTTGAGCGGCTTCCCATAAACCTGACAAGCCGGAGGAAAACAGCTCCTTTTCATCGGCTTGATCGGCTAATTTCCTTTTCATTTGTGCAACAACCTTCTGAACCAATGGAATATATTGATCGAACATCTCGTCTTTGCAACCGTTCAAAAGAAGATCCCCCTTTCCTTTGTTCCAGAGTGTGGTTTCATTATTCAAGGATTCTAGTTAACTTGCGAATAAAGCCTTTCATTCCTCCAGGAGAGATCTCCTCTGTTTTCCCGGAGACAAATCGTTCTGCTAATTTTTTCATCATGACCGCAGCAGCAGAGCGGGGATAAGCGATGCTAAAGGGAACTTGTTTTAATACAGCCTGTACAACATGAGAATCATCAGGAATCGCTCCGAAAATTTTAATCTCTTTATCTAAAAAAGACTGAACAACCATTTTAAATTTACTCGCTACTTGGACTCCCTCTTTTGCGTGTTTCACCCGATTAACGACTAGTTGAAACGAAATTGCTGGATTTTCACTATGCAAAATTTTCACAACAGAATAGGCATCTGAGATTGAAGTTGGTTCTGGTGTTGTAAGCAAGATCACTTCATCGGCCGAAAGATGACATTGCTGCGACTCTTTCGTTAATCCTGCACCCGTATCAATTAAAATGATATCCGCATAGCCATGAAGCTTTTCCAATTCGTGAAAGAAGTATTGTCTTTCATCTTCATGGAGTTGAAAAAGATGATTAAAGCCCGTCCCGCCAGACAAATACTCCAATTGACCTGCCCCTTTCTCCAAAACGTCCCAAATGCTTTTTCGTTTCTCAATCATATCCAATAAGTGATATTTAGAGTTCATGCCCATTAAAATGTCTATATTGGCCATGCCAATATCTAAATCGATCAAAACAACCTTCTTCCCAAGGGCAGACAAGGATAGGGCAAAATTAATCGCAAAATTGGATTTTCCAACCCCACCTTTCCCACTAGCAATCGTGACAACCCTCGTCGTTTTCGACTTGCTAGTTATCTTAGGCCCTTTGTTAGGAATGGCTTTCGTTAATTGCCTTAACAGATGCGCTTGATCCAATTTCATCTTTCCACCCCTACTAATTTTTTTGCCATTTCAGCAGGGTTTGCATGGATGATGTCTTGTGGAACTCCTTGGCCAGTACATAAATACGTTAATGGATAAGGATAGTGGTAAACCATATTAAGAGCCGGGCCATAACAGGTCGTTTCATCCCATTTCGTTAAAATCAGTTTGTCAATTGGAACAGCCTTCATTTTTTCGGTGATTTTTTTCATATCACGCCACCGAGTCGTCATACTTAATACTAAATAATTTTCCTGCTCGGCATCATATCCTAAAAAATCACTGATTTCTTGAACATATCCTTCTTCCAAATAGTTTCGGCCGGCACTATCCATGAAAAAAACTTTACATCCTTTCAAATTCTCTGTTGCCGCCGGCAAATCTTCCGGACTAGCGACAACTTCTAAAGGGACATTTAAAATATTCCCGTATGTTTTCAGTTGTTCAACCGCGGCAATCCGATACGTGTCGGTCGTTAATAAACCGACGCGCTGTTTGCCGTGAAGGACACGAGCAGCAGCAAGCTTGGCAATCGTCGTGGTTTTCCCGACCCCTGTAGGCCCAACTAATGTAATAAACGAAGCATTCGGTTCGGTTTCTTTGGCAATCCCTTCATCAAAAAGCTGCTCAATGATGTGGAGCAATGTTTCTTGAACTTCCTCGTTAGACATCTCTTCTACCGGTTGGTTTCCCATTGCGAATTTTTTTACAATAAATTGAATCACTTCTTCATCGACTTCTTGGTCCCGTAAATGGGCCACCCATCCTTCTAACGGTTTTGGAATGGTTTGAGACTGCACCGAAGCTTTCGTCATCGATTGAATGAGCCCTTTCATCTCTGCCAATTCTTTTAACAATACGTCTTGAGATGCGTTTGTGCTCGAAAGGTGTTCAGCTTGATTCCCCTCGTTTATTAGCGGATTGGCAGCGACAGATGCTGACATATCGACTGCCGTGGGAGAGACTTGAGCTTGCTCTGACAATTCGGCTGCCGCAACAACTTCTAATTTCCGCCGCCGAAACACTCCGAAAAAACCAGGAGCTTTCGTTGGTTTTGATTTTAAAATAATCGCTTCTTTTCCAAGGTCACGAAAAATTAACGGATACGCTTCTGCTAGATTGTCAACAACATATGTTTTTATTTTCATAGATTCACAACTCCAACATTTTGTACGTCTACATTTGTTTCAAGTTCATTGTAAGAAAGAATCGGAATATCCGTTAGTGCTTGTTCGGTCATTTGTCGGACATACATTCGAATTCCTGCTGAGGCGAGAATAATCGGTCGAACGCCTAATTGCGCTGTTTGCTCGACCTTCTCGGTGAAAGAATGAAGAATTTTCTGGCTTGATTCAGGATCGATGGCCAACAAATCTCCCTGTTCTGTTCGCTGAATGGAATCGGCGATCTGCTTCTCGATGTCTGCTCCGACAAGAACGGCATGGATAACGCCATCCTGTGCGTATTGAGAAGTCAATTGTCTTGAGAGCGCCTGCCGGACATACTCAGTTAAAATCTCAGGATTTTTCGTGTACGTTGCATAATCAGCAAGTGCTTCAAATATCGAAGAAAGACTGCGAATCGATACATGCTCTTTCAAAAGCTTCTGTAAAACTTTTTGGATATCACCAACAGACAAGGTTTGCGGCACAAGCTCTTCCACTAAAGAAGGATAGCCTTCTTTTACATGATCAATTAATTGCTTCGTTTCTTCTCTTCCTAAAATTTCATGCGCGTATTTTCGAATCGTTTCCGAAAGGTGCGTGCTGATGACAGAGGAAGGGTCCACAACAGTGTAACCAAATAATTCTGCTTGATCCTTCATCTCGCCATTGATCCATAGGGCGGGAAGTCCAAAGGTCGGTTCAGTCGTTTCAATTCCTTCGATTCCATGCTCCTCATTGCCAGGGTTTAACATCAGGAAATGGTCAAGGAGAATTTCACCGGTGGCGACTTCGTTTCCTTTTATTTTGATTTGGTATTCATTCGGTCGTAACTGAATATTATCGCGAATGCGAATCACTGGAATGACCAGCCCGATATCCATCGCAATCTGGCGGCGAATTGCCACCACTCGATCGAGTAAATCTCCGCCTTGAGCTGTGTCCGCTAACGAAATTAAACCGATACCAAATTCAAATTCAATCGGATCTTCGCGCAGCAAATTGAAGACATTTTCTGGTTTGCGTACCTCTTCAAGGTCTTTTTCCGATTGGCGATTTTCCTCTGCTTCCTCTGTTTTCGTTCGACTTTGCTGGATGAGAAAACCACCTAAAGCTAACAATCCACCGATCGTAAATGTTAAAAAGAAATTGATTGGTGTTACGAGACCAAGCATTGCGATACAGCCGCCAACAATATACAAAAGCGTCGGATAAGCTAGCATTTGTCTAGAAAGGTCATCGCCTAAACTCCCATCAGAGCCTGCTCTTGTAACAACAATTCCCGTTGCCGTTGAAATTAACAGCGCCGGAATCTGACTGACAAGGCCATCACCGACTGAAAGAAGCGTGAAGGTATTTAATGATTCAGCAAAGGGCATACCATGGAGCGTCATCCCAATGATGAACCCGCCAATGACATTAATGATCAGGATGATGATTGCGGCAATCGCATCCCCTTTAACGAACTTGCTTGCCCCGTCCATCGCCCCATAGAAGTCGGCTTCACTTTCAATTTTTTGCCTACGGATGCGTGCATCGTTTTCACTAATAATGCCAGCATTTAAATCGGCATCAATGCTCATCTGCTTTCCTGGCATTGCATCAAGCGTAAAGCGAGCTGCAACTTCAGCCACCCGCTCCGACCCCTTTGTAATAACGATAAATTGAATAATCACAAGGATTAAGAAAACGATAAAACCAACGACCGCATTGCTGCCGATTACGAAGCTCCCAAACGTTTCAATTACATTTCCTGCTTCAGCATTCGCGAGAATCGTCCGGGTACTTGATACATTTAACGAGAGTCGAAAAAGCGTTGTTAATAGGAGGAGCGAAGGGAAAATCGAGAAATCAAGCGCCTCTTTCATATTCATGGCAATTAAAATAATTAAAATCGACAAAGATAAATTAATAATCAGGAGGATATCAAGCATAAACGTTGGCATTGGGATTACCATCATAATCACAATCATGATGACGGCCATCAAGACAACAAAATTTCTAAGCTTCATTCTTTCTCCCCCCTTGCTTGTTCAGCGTTCCTTTCACGCGATACACATAAGCTAAAATTTCGGCAACTACTTTAAATAAATCTTCAGGAATTTCTTGCCCTGCCTCAACACTTGCATATAAAGCCCTTGCTAATGTCTTATTTTCCATAATGACAACATCATGTTCCTTTGCAACTTCTCTCATTTTTAAAGCGAGAAAATCGGCACCCTTTGCGACGACAACAGGAACGCTCATTTCCCCTGGTTCATAGGCTATCGCTACAGCAAAGTGGGTTGGATTTGTAACGAGTACTTGCGCATTCGGGACTTCGGCCATCATCCGAGCCCGTGAAGCTTGCTGTTGTTTCTCCTTCATTCTTTGTTTAATGAGCGGATCCCCTTCTGTCTTCTTATACTCGTCCTTTATATCGTGCTTTGACATCCTCAGCTGTTTTCCATGATCAAACCTTTGATAGAGAAAGTCGCCAACGCCAATGACGAGATAAACGGCAGAAATAATGACCCCCAGCTTCACCATCAATGAGCCAAGATATGTAACAATATTGTATAAATCCATTTGTGAAAACTGCGCGAAAATCCCTCGCTGATTCCAAATCATCAAGCCGGTAATCACGCCAATGACAATAACTTTAAGAATTGATTTAATAAACTCAACGAGAGACCGCAGTGAAAAAATCTTTTTCGCTCCTTTAATCGGATCAAGCCTTTTTAAATCAAGTTTCAGCGCTTCAGTTGAAACGAGAAAACCTACTTGAGACAAAAGTGCGGCTATTGCAGCTATCCCAGCCGCAAGGATAAATGGCACGGTAATCCAGATTGCCTCTTTTAGCAGCTCAAAAAATAGAATTGGCGTCGATTCTTCTGTCAGCTCGACAAGCAGCAAATTCGAAAAGCCGTTGCGAAATAAATTCACTAAGCGTGTCACCGTCTGCTCTCCCATAATGAGAAGCATAGAAAAGGAAGCTAAAAGCACAATCGCATTCGTCAAATCGGTACTTTTCGCGACTTGTCCCTTTTTTCTCGCTTCCCGTTTCTTTAATGGGGTCGCTTTTTCCGTTTTTTCTCCGGCAAAAAGTTGTAAATCTAATGAAAGATACATGATGTTCCGTCCTTTACGAGCCTAGGATTCGCAATATTTGGCTAAACGAATGAACCATTGAAGAAATCAGCTTTCCTAATACATAAAAAAAGCCTGGTAAAAATGCAAAGAGCACAAAGAAATGCACAATCATTTTTATAGGTATCCCAACGACGAATAAATTCATTTGTGGCGCAGTTTTCGTTAGAATTCCTAAAGCAATATCGACTAAAAATAACGAGCCCGCAATCGGCACAGCTATTAAAAACGCCAGCCAAAACATTTCCTTCAAAAGATCCAAGCCAAGCACAACGAGATTTCCAGATGCATACTCTGGGATCCATGTATCGACAGGAATCCAATCATAGCTAGCCATGATCCCATGAATTAACAGATGATGCCCATCAACTGTTAGGAAAAACAGCATCGTTAACATATAAAAGAAACGGCCAGTAAGGGGCTCTTGCACTCCTGTCTGCGGATCAAATAAGGTCGCCATTCCTAGACCGCTCTGCAAGTCGACAAAGCTTCCGGCTAGCTGGACAGCATACAGCAAAATCCCGGCAAAAAAACCTAAACATAATCCAACGAATGCTTCTTTAAAAACGAGAAAAATATAATTTCCATCGATGACAACATTGTCGTTAAAATCAATAAGTCCAAAAACGAGCAGGGCAATAAAGAAAGAGAAACCCCATTTAAATGGCCCAGGTATTTGCCGGTTGGCCCAAATTGGCGCCGAAAGGAAAAAGCCTGTTAGACGAACAAATACGAGTAAAAAGATTGGTAAATTCTCAATGAATTGCATTTCTTACCCTATAAAACTAGCAAGATTTGCAAAAATATTCGTCGTAAAGTTCAATAAATGCGACAACATCCAAGGCCCTAAAAACAGTAAACTAACAAATACGGCAATAATTTTCGGAGCAAATGCGAGTGTTTGTTCTTGAATTTGGGTAACCGTTTGAAAGATACTGACTGTAAGCCCGACGACTAAAACGATCCCTAAAACCGGCACCAACACGAGCAAAAGCGTGGAAATCGAACTTTGCGCCAATCCCATAATACTTTCTGGTGTCATTGATCACACTTCCTCAGTTAAAACTTACGAATAATGACTCGACAACTAAATGCCATCCGTCAGCCAAGATAAATAAGAGAATTTTGAACGGTAAAGAAATAAGCGATGGCGGAAGCATCATCATCCCCATGGCCATCAAAATACTGGCAACAATCATATCGATCATGATGAACGGAACGAAGATTAAAAAGCCCATTTGGAATGCCTTTTTTATTTCGCTAATGGCAAAGGCGGGCACAAGTGCTGTGAGCGGGATATCTTCGATCGTTTCGATTGCTGTTGTATTGCTATAATCCAAAAATAATTTTAAATCTTTTTCATGCGTTTGCTTTGTCATAAATTCTTTCATCGGCAAACTGGCGGTTTCCAATGCCTCCTGTTGATCGATTTCGCCATTTAAGTAGGGTTGAAGTGCCTGTGTATTTACCTCTTGAAAGGTTGGACCCATAATGAAAAACGTGAGAATGAGGCTTAGCCCCATAATGACTTGCGTCGGCGGCATTTGCTGCGTTCCAAGCGCTAAACGAACAAATGAGAGCACGATTGCAATCCTCAAAAAAGAGGTCATTAATAACAAGATGCTCGGTGCAATCGATAAGATTGTCAACAACATAATCAACATGATCGCTGTCGATGAGCCCTCTGTTCCCGTGTCGCCAAAATTAATTTCGACGCCTGGCATATTCAATGCAGCGGAAACCGGTAATTGAAAGAAAAAAAGAAGAAAGGCGTCAGAAGAATTGCTTTACTCAGTCCCATCGCCCCCATTTTCATGTTGCATCTTTATTGTGAGCGTTTGTGGATTGGATCTCCTGCAATTGCTCGATGAGATGGTCGTCCCATTTTTCCTGCTTTGTTTTTCGTTTGAAGCGATCAAAGTTCAAATTCCATTTTCCCTCTGTCTCCTGACGGGTCACTGCGACCGTTTCAAGGATCTTTGTTTGTTCTTCTCCTGGCGGAATCGTCCGGATGAGCGTCACACTATCGCCAACACCAAGAATATAAAGCGTCTCTCCGACCATTAAAAGTTGCACAGAACGCTGATTTCCAAGGGAATGTCCACCTAGCGCATGGAACATACTCCCGCTGCGATTCATTAGCTTTGACTGTTTCGAGACAAATCGTAAAACAAAATAGAGGAGGGCAATGATGATTGCAAACGCTCCGAAGAATTGGAAGACATATTTCCCCATCGACTGTTGTGAAGGTTCCATTAAACTTGAGGTTGACTCAGTATCTTCTTGTTGTTCTGTCGCTGATTTTTGAAATTGATCATAAACCGTACTTTCGTTTGCTTCTGCTGCCGAAACCGGAAGAAGGAGAACCAACATACAGAGAAGCAATGAGAACACCAAGCTTTGTCTATGATTCACATCGTTACCCTTGCTCACGTTAATTTCCTTTCCCTTTCCTTCTTAGAAAGAATTTCGGTAATCCGGACGGAGAATTTCTCATCGAGGACAACAAGTTCTCCGAGCGCAATCGATTGATCATTTGCTAGCACATCGACACTCTCGCCAGCAAGTTTGTTTAAGCGCAGCACAGAACCTTGCTTTAACTCGAGAATGTCACGAACTTTTTTTTCTGTTCGCCCTAATTCAAATGATACGCGTAGAGTTACATCTCCTAGCGTTTCCAATTGCTGTTTTTCCGGAGCAACGACTGGCTGTTCAACAATCGGAGAAAACTGCACAGGTTGAACCGCTCCAGGCGATTCATATTTACGTTCTTTCACATTCCTTGCCCCTTTTTTGTTAATTGTTCATTAAACCGCTGTTCTTGCGGGAAAGTTGTTGATGGTAATGACGAATCGTTGCGATTTCATCAAGACGGTCTTGTTCAGCCCGTTTTTGTTTTTGAAGATACATTTCATAAGATTGATCTCGTAAATGAAGCCAAACTTGCTCTTCTTTTTTCTTTTCGAGAAAATCATGCTGTTTTTCCTGAAGTGCTTTTTCAACTTTATCTAATCCGGCTTGTGCGCGGGCAATTTTCAAATTGAGTGATTGTAAATATTGCGAACGCTGTTGAATTTCAACGACAGAAGTTAACCGATTCGATTGCTCCCAAACATTTAAACGCTCTTCTCGCTCCTGAGTATAGGTATGGAGTTCTTCAAGCATTCCTTCCTTTTTCTTAACGGTTTGCCCGTATTCGGAATAAGCTTGATCTTTTTGTTTTTCTTTTAAGTTTAAAATATTGCTATGTTGATAACGAAAGCTCATGTTTATCTCACTCCAAATTGTCGAATTATCTGGTCAATCGTCACTTCGAGTGTCGGTGCTTCTGTTGTGCTTTGTTTCACAAATTGATCAATCCAATTTTTAGCATCGATTGCTGAATCGATTTCGCGATCTGTTCCTCTTTTATAGGCGCCGATTTGAATCAAATCTTCTGCTTTTTGATACACACTCATATGCTGTTTCAGCTTTTCGGCAGCTAGCAAATGTTCCTTGCTTACAACCTCTGTCATCACTCGGCTTACACTTGATAGTACATCAATCGCTGGATAAACTCCTTTACGGGCAAGATTGCGGTCGAGCACGATATGCCCGTCCAATATTCCCCGAACCGTATCTGCGATTGGTTCATTCATATCATCGCCATCAACTAAAACGGTGTAAAAGGCGGTAATGCTTCCGTGTACATTTGTTCCCGCTCGCTCTAACAGTCTTGGCAGCAGCGCAAAAACGGATGGCGTATACCCTTTTGTTGCTGGTGGCTCGCCAATTGCTAAGCCAATCTCACGTTGCGCCGTCGCAATCCGCGTCACGGAATCCATCATCAAATTGACACTCATTCCTTGATCACGGAAAAATTCAGCAATTGCCGTCGCAATCATCGCGCCTTTAATGCGAATTAACGCTGGTTGATCAGAAGTGGCAACAACGACGACCGATTTTTTTAACCCTTCTTTTCCAAGATCACGTTCAATAAAATCCAACACTTCACGACCACGCTCGCCGATTAAGCCAATGACATTAACATCTGCCTCGGTATTGCGGGCAATCATCCCAAGAAGCGTACTTTTTCCGACACCGCTGCCGGCAAAAACACCGACCCTTTGCCCCTTCCCTACAGTTAACAAGCCATCGATTGAGCGAACCCCAACACTAAGTGGTGTGTCAATTCGCGGTCGCAATAACGGGTTCGGAGGGAGATTATCTGCCTTTGCGTCCAAAAGTCCAAGCGGGAGTGTGCCTCCATCCATCGGATTCCCGAGTCCATCCAACACTTGGCCTAATAAATCCATGCCAACTTTCACTGTCAACGGCTTCCCAGTTGATACAACATCGCAACCTGGTGCAATCGCTTGAAGTTCACCTAAGGGCATCAGTAATACTTTATGATTTCGAAAGCCAACGACTTCGGCTTTAATCGGATTTTGCTGTTGAGTAGAAAAAATATGGCAAATATCCCCTAGCTTTACGTCAGGACCTTGTGATTCAATCGTTAAGCCAATTACTTGATTTACCTTCCCATTCATTTTGACAGGGTTGACACTCTCAAGGACATCCAAATATGGTTGAAGATTCCACTTACTCACTTCGTTCCTCCTGCTGGTAGGCAAGTAAAGCCTTTTTAATTTCGCTTAACTGGACATCAATTCGGGCATCCACGCTCCCGGAAGAAGTGTGAATCATGCAGCCCCCATGTTGTATCGAATAATCCGGAAGAATTTTCACTTCCACTTTCCCGTTGACGACTCCCAATAGATGCGGTCTTTGCTTTTGAACAAATTGGTAATCATCTGGTGCGACATGAATGGATAAAGAAGAAGACTCATAGACAGATGAAAGAGATTCCTTAATCATCGGAAGCAGCGATTCTTCATGTGTTTTCAATTCCTGCTGGATAATTTTCTTGGCAATTTCCATGCTTAACTCAATAACAAAGGGCTCTGCCTCCTGAATGACGCGGTTTTTTTCCTCATATGCCGCCTCAAGAAGGTTTCTAGCTTGAACGATTTGTTCTCTATATTGTTCAAGGCCATGATCTCTCCCTTCTTCAATCCCAATCTCATATGCTTCCTGATAACCACGCCTTTTTTCTTCTTCCAATTGCACCATGAATTGCTCTTGTTCGCTTTTTTTCCAAGCTTCTAGCTCATTTCTAGCCTGTTCTCGTTCCTCCATAAGAGCTTGTTCATGCTCAAGGTTTAGTTGAGCGAGACTCACTTGCTGTTCGCCCTCAATCTCATTTGTTTCCACCTCTACCGCTGGCGGTTCAAACACAGGGAAGCGAATCATTTGTAATTGATTGTCAGCGACAACGTTATACGATTTAACCAGTCTGGATGCCACGATTCATCTCCCCATTCCGTGAAATGATAATAGCGCCCTCTACTTCCAATTTTCTGACCGTATTAACAACACGTGTTTGTGCTTCCTCGACCTCTTTAATCGGAACTTGTTCATTTAATGCCATCTCCTCTTCGAGCGCTTCCTGACGACGTTTCGAGATGTTGCGGAAGATCGCATCCTTCACCTCTGAGTTAGCCATTGCCAGCGCAAGCGGCAAATCTTGATTTGGTACTTCCATCAAAATCCGCTGAATCGAACGATTATCTAAGTTGGCAATATCGTCAAAGACAAACATGCGCTGTTTAATTTCATCAGCTAGTTCTGGATCGCTATCTTGCAGCTTATCTAAAATATTCTTTTCGGTGCCCCGGTCGACACTATTCAAAATGTTGACAATCGAATCAACACCATTTTGGACATCATGTTGTTGTGAACTCGTCATCGAAAGCTTTTCATTTAACACCTGTTCGACTTGTTGAATGAATTCAGGCGAAGCAGTATCCATCATCGCAATGCGGCGAGCAATTTCTAGCTGCCTTTCTGGTGCAAACGAAGACAAAATATCTGCCGCTTTTTCAGAATCGATATACGAGAGAACAAGCGCAATCGTCTGGGCATTTTCATACTGAAGCAAATTAAAAATTTGAATTGGCTCCACCTTTTGCACAAATTGAAAAGGAACGATAGCATTATTTTCTTCTTTTTTTAGACGTTCAAGGAAATCCGACGCTTTGTCTTCTCCAAATGAGCGGCGTAAAAACTCCTGCGCCGCAGAAACCCCTCCGTAGGAAACGACATGGGAAGCAACCGCCAAGTCATGGAACTCCATAATGATCTTCTCCTTCACATCAGAAGTGACTCGACGCAAATTCGCAATCTCTCTCGTGACCAATTCGATTTCTTTTTCATCCAAATGTTTCATGACATTTACCGAAGCATCGGGTCCTAATGAAAGCAGTAAGATGGCTGCTTTCTGTATATTTGTATATGTCTCCATCTTCTCACTCGCTTTTACAATTAGTCCTTTGTCAGCCAATTTCTCAGCAGTCCGACAAATACTTCCGGTTGCTGTTGGGCCATTTGTTCAATCTGCTTTTTAATCGCCACTTTTTCTTCGTCATCGACATCAATCGGTTTATCTTTATTGATTAAATTTGCAAACGCTGGATTAAGCAGATGGTCTGCCTCATCCTCTTCTGCCTCAGCCTTTTTACGGCGTCGCGAAATAATCGCGATCGCAACAATGAGGAAGATAGCACCAGCGGCGGCCACAGCATAAATCCACCACGGAATTTGATTTTGCTCTTCAATCTGAATCGGCTCCTGTGTTTTGCCGCTAAATTCGCGTGGAAACACGGTAATTCGTGAAGCAACGTTTTCTTCGGTTACTTCCGGATTGCCGCTTAATGCCGTTCGGACAACATTAGAAACAATCTGCTGAATTTGTGTCAATGTTTCATCTGTTAATGTGTTCGGGGTCGCTGGATTCGGCGGTTCCACGCCAACATTGATAGTTAAGTCCTCAATTTTATATGGACTTTGGACAATGTCTCTTGTGACCCGATTGACTTCATAATTGACGCGACTTTCGAGCTCTTCGGAGTTGCTTTCCGACACCCCTTCAGCAGCATAGCCCGGAATATCTGTACTTCCGCTGCCATCGATACCGCCGTTATCGGTTCCGCTGTATGTTTTCGAAATCTCTTCCGCACTAATGACGATTCCTTCATTTGTATCATCATTCACTGGTTCCACCAGGTTCTGCTGTGTCGTCACTTGATCAAAATTCAAGCGGACAAATGCCTGTACAAGTACTTTATCATGACCCATAATCGTTCCTAACAATTGCTGAAGGCTTCTTTGAATATCTAACTCTACATCCCGCTGAATCTTCCGCTGCTGTTCATATACATCGGAGATTAACGCCTGCTGTGAAGTATCATCCAATCCTTTTCCATACTGATCGGTCATCACGATATTCTCTTTCGGCAGCTCAGGAACACCTTTTGAAACGAGATGATAAAGGGTTTGAATTTGCTTTGGGTCTAATGATACGCCAGGCTCAAGCTCAACGACGACTGATGCCGTTGCTTGTTTCTTTTCATCCGGACGAACAAATAAGCTCTCCTCTGGAGTGGAAACAAGGACTTGGGCATGTTTCACTCCATTCACATGAGTCAATAAATTTGCGACTTGGTTTTGGAGCACTTCCTTTTCCATCGCGTCCAGTTGGCGATTGGTCGCACCAAACTGTAAATCCTTCGTCATTTCTGATAGACTGATTGTCCCTGTCTTCGGAAGCCCCGTTGCGGCAAGCGTGACGAGTAAATCCGCTGCTTTTTCCTCGGGTACCGTTATCTTTGTACCATTGTTTTCCAACTTATAATCACTAAAGCCACTTCGATCGAGTTCTGCCTTAATTTCACCGATTTCCTGTTGGCTTAACTCGTTGTTAAAAAGCGGCACATACGTTGGTTTTGATACAAAATAAATCGTAAGAGACAACGCGACCACAACGAGAATAAACAGTCCCACATATAAAATTTTGTTCTTCTTGCTAATTGACCGCCAATATTCTTTATATTTTCCGGTGAATTCCTGTATGTGCTCGTTCATAATCTCTCCACAGTTTCCTTTGTATACTTTCTATTACACTTGCATTCTCATAATTTCTTGATAAGCCTCAACTGCTTTATCACGGACATGTGTTGTTAGTTGAACAGCAATATTCGCCTTTTGTGCAGCAATCGTTACATCATGTAAATCGATGGCTTCTCCTTTTGCGAGCGCCAAAGATTTTGTTTCAAACTCTTTAACGGCTCCGTCCGCTTCCTTCATATAATGATTCAGCATCTTATCAAAGGAAGCCGATTCAGTCGTGTTCTGGCGGTTATTTACTGCCGTCGGCACGCTTTGTTTAAGGCCTTGAATTCCTGCTATTTCCATTTTTCAACCCCCTGCTTATTTTCCGATCGTTAACGCTTTTTCCATCATCGATTTTCCAGCGTTAAATGCGGTAATATTTGCCTCATATGCACGTGAAGTGGACATTAAATCCACCATTTCCTTCGTAAGATCGACATTCGGCATCATGACATAGCCTTGCTCGTTGCTATCTGGATTAGATGGGTCGTACACCGCTTGGAAAGGGGTCGGGTCATCGACAATTCTGTTTACTTTAACCCCATTAAATTGCAACTCCTGGTTAAGCTGCTTTTGAAAGGATTCTGCCTGCCTTGCCTCGACTTCAACCATTTTTCGGCGATAGGGCACCCATTCGCCGTTCACATACTCGCCTCTTGTCGTATTCGCATTCGCGATGTTTGAGGAAATGACATCAAGTTTAAGCCTAGAAGCAGTCAAAGCTGAGCCACTTATTGATAGAGAGTGAAAGATTGACATTGATTTTACCTACTTCCTCTAATCGACATTTTCAATAGATTAAATTCTTCATTGATTCCATATGTTAATGAGCTGTACCATAAAGCATTTTTGCTCATCTCAGTCATTTCATAATCCATGTCCACGCCGTTGCCATTATTTCTCATCAACGTATTTTCTTTTATGAGTTGGGGAGTGGGGGTGCTGTTCGTTTTCCCAATTGCGAGATGCTTCGCATTCGTTTGATTTCCGGTAAACGTACTGTTCAGCTCTTTTTGAAAAACCGTTTCAAACTCCACTCGTTTCGGTTGATAATTTGGGGTATTTGCATTCGCGATATTATTAGAAATCGCTTTTTGGCGCATTGCAGAAGCATCTAAAGCTTGAGCCATTATATTTGTAATCTGGTTCATCTTCTCACCCGCACTTTTTTACAAATTTTCGACAATTTTTACTTTTTTATGACATCTTCCGATTTTATTCTACATGAAATTTGACCTATGAAACTAAAAAAATTATAGTAATAGAGTAAAATGTATCTTTTCGCCTATAAAAAATGAGTTTTTCGCTTCTGTTCGTTCTTTTTAAATTTATAATCTAGTTATTTAGTACTGCTAATTTACAATCACGAATTTTTTAGTGACTTTATCGCCTCTGCCCAACTGTTTCGTAGTTCAACAAACATGCTTTCCACTTCATCAAGCATGTGCGAATCTTTCGCGATGTTCGCTTCAACTAGTTTCTGCTTCATGAAGTCATAAAGGTTATATAGCGAGTTTGATAGACTAATGTCCATATTTAGTGTCACCATTAACTCTGTAACAATATCTTGCGTTTTCACAATAGCAGTATGCGCCTTTTGATAATCCTTTTTTTCAATCGCTTGCTTCGCCTGATGAAGAAATTTAATTGCGCCATTATAAAGCATCAATGTTAGCTCCTCAGGCTTAGCGGTCGTCACTTGATTTCTTTGATAGATCTCATTCGGATTTGAATACATTGAAGCTTCTCCTTTTCCAGATGATGAATCTTTTCATTTTGATGTAAAAATTATTTTTTCTTATCATAGAAAATACCCCTAGAAACAGACACCGAGTCTTCGTATTGTTTAGTAAGAAAGGTTTCGTTCTGAGCGTGGCGTGTTTGTTGACTTAGTTTAAGCAGCATTTGTTGCAGCAATTTTTCGATTTGTTTCTCAATCGGAACCATTTCTTGCAACTGCAGCTTCATATTTTCATTCATGAGAATTGATCCTGCTTTTTCATCGAGTTCTTTCATGCTCGCAATGCAGTCTTCACGCTTGTCCAATAATTCATAAAAGTCGTCAGCGGCCCCTTTTTTTAGTGCGGTCAACATCGCTTTTGTCAGCAATACATATTCTTTTAGCTTCGCCTCTTTTGCTTGCAGCATGATCGTCTCCTCCAACTGTTGCTTACGCGATGAAAATGGGTCATTTTACGTTAATGGAGACTGGAGAATTTCGGTAATTCGGACACCAAAATGTTCGTCGACGACGACGACTTCCCCTTTTGCAATCCGTTTCTTATTCACAAATAAATCGACAGCTTCTCCAGCCATTTTATCCAAATCCAAAATCGATCCGCTTGTGAGCTCAAGAACATCACTAATTTTCTTTTTCGTGCTTCCAAGCTCAACAACGATTTCTAAAGGAATATCGAGAAGCAGTTGCATATTCATCGCTTGCTCCACCGTTTGTTTGCTGTCATCGCTCGAAAGTTCGGAAAATCGGAACATTTCTTCTGTCGGTGCTTGCTCAACATCGCCAAGCAAGGCTTCTACTTCCTCTTGGGTGAGTTTTCCCTTTTCACTCATTGCTTTCTTCTCCTTCTAGCACTTTCTCGATTTTCACAGCCATCCGTGATTTCTTCGTCCCTGGATAGGCAAGGAATTTCGTTTGATCATTAATTTTTACGCTTAAAGGTTCTTCGACTAACTGATCTAATTGAATGACATCGCCGACAGCGAGTCCGAGAAACTCTTCAATTGAAATCGTCGCTCTTCCTAGTTCAGCAGAAATCGGTACCGTTAAATGTTCGATTTTCTCTTGAATATTGTCGTTGCCATCATTCCTTTTGCCTGCGCGCGCATTTGCATACCAAATATGTGACGAAAGCTTAGGAATATATGGTTCTAGTAAAAGATAAGGGATGCAGAGATGCATTCGTTCAACGTCTTTTCCTAATGTCACATTAAAGACGATATTGATTACTGTTTCAGTCGGAACTGCTAATTGCAAAAACTGAGGATTGGTTTCCATCTCTAGCACTCTAAGCTGTAATGGCATAATATCCGCCCATGCTTTTGACAGGTTTTGGGAAACTCCTTCCATCAATTTGCGCAATACATTCGTTTCAATCGGCGTCAATGTTAAACGATCCCAGCCATCTGCCGTTCCTCTGCCTCCAAGAAGGCGATCCATCATCGCATAAGTCATTTTCGGATTAAAATCCATGACCATCCGCATCTCTTGTGCCCCCGCACCAAAAACTCCTAGTATCGTATTTGAAGGTAGCTCCTTAACAAACTCTTCATATAAAATTTGCTCAACACGAACAACTTCTACTTGAACAATCGAGCGCAGCTGAGCGGAAATCGTCGAAGAGAACTGATAAGCAAAATTTTCATGGATTTTTGTCAAAACGCGTACTTGCTCAACGGAAAGCCGCAATGCCTTTTTGAAATCATAGGCTCTCACCTGTGCTGAACCACTCGAACCATCATTACGAGCGGCAATTGTATCTGTCATCATCGATTTCCCCTTTTTAACCCTTTAATCAAAAAAGAGGGAGGAAAACATCTCCTTTTCCCCTTTTACACAATACTTATATCAATTGCATTATCGTTTTAAATTAATCAATTCATCCAAAATTGCATCAGATGTTGTAATGATTTTCGTATTTGCTTGGAAAGACCGCTGAGCGATAATCATATCTGTCATTTCTTCCGATAAGTCAACGTTAGACATTTCGAGATGGCCAGTAAGAAGCCTTACATTGTTATTATTGTTATCATTAATAATCCCAAAATCACCAGAACTATTAGATACAGCGTACAAAGATCCACCTGCTTTACTTAAGCCGCTAGGATTGGTAACATTTGAGATTCCAATTTTAATTTGTTTATATCCAGGGAATTCTGAAGCAATTGCCTCTTCTGAAGTTACTCCTGGTCCAGCCTCTTCTATAGCTAATTCATAATCCCTACTAGTAACTGATATTAAGTCTCCAGCTTGATTTGTATAAACCCCGATCAACCTCTCCCCAGCCTGATTGACCCCTGTAATCACTCCAGTTGAGTCAATCGAATATGAAACACTTCCGGGCGGCAAAACAACTTGTTCAAGATTTGTGTCTAAAAGCATTAATCCATTTGAGTTTACTAAACGGTTCATACTATCTATTGTAAAATTCCCAGCTCTTGTTAAGAATGTTTTCCCCCCTTGTTCGACAGTAAAAAAACCATCTCCATCAATGTACAAATCACTTGGATTATTCGTAACTGTGGGGCTCCCTGGTGTGAACAAGTTTTCTACAGTTGCTACTTTTACGCCAATTCCAATCTGGTTCGGATTTACGCCACCCGTTGTTTCAGAAGCAGGTGTTGCTGCTTTAACTGTTTGACTAAAAATATCCTCGAAAAGCACACGGCCCTTTTTAAAACCGGTTGTATTGACGTTTGCAATGTTATTCCCAATCACATCTAATTTTGTTTGTGAAGCCTTAAGTCCAGCAATTCCCGAGTTTAATGAACGTAACATATGTCGTTCCCTCCCCTTACTCTTGATTTAGTTCAACTGAAATGATTGCACTAGATAAAATCTCTTGGTCGTCGATTTTAAAATATACTTGATTGTTTTTCAGCGAAATCCCTGAGATAACCCCAGTTTCCGATTGATTCGTTAGCGGATCAACCCAGGTTACCTGCTTTTCAAGCATGCCCGAATATTGACTTAAATCCTTTTCATTAGCAGCAAGTACAAAGCTTGAAATGGAAGAGTTTAAATTGGATAACTGCTCCAGCACGCTTAACTGTGCCATTTGCGTGATCATTTCGCCATCGTTCATCGGTTGCGTCATATCTTGATGCTGTAGTTGAGCGACCAAAACTTTTAAAAACTGCTCTTTCCCTAATTCCTTTGATGGCAGCTGACTTGTTGTCTGCTTGGTTGAGTATGCTTGAATCGGTTGAATCGTCGTCAACGAAATCCCCCCTTTTGTTCGTTAAGCTGTTGTATTAATCGTCGAATCACCAGCGTGAGCTGAGTGATCATAATAGTCTTCTTCGTGAATATAGGCTGAATGGTCTGAGCGTTTTTTCGAATCATGTTGTCCTTGCCTAGACTGCGAATCTCCTCTTTGTGAAAAGGTCCCGTTCATAGTAAGCTGCTGCTGAGTGATATTAATTTTATCGACTTGAAACCCTTGTTGTTCTAGAGCCGACCGCAATACTTGAACTTGCGACTCCAACAAATCTTTTCCTAATAAAGTGCTCGTTAAAAACTCAGCCGTCATCTTCCCATCTTGAAGCGACACCTTCACATCGACCGTTCCTAAATGTTCGGGGCTGAGCGTAAAATTCGCCACCACTCCATTTTTGACCGTTTTTACATCAATCGCAGTTCGGACGAGCATAGAAATATCCTCAGCGACATGTGTCGCTCGAACCGGCGTTTCAAAAATGAATTTTCCAGCTGATTCTGTTTGAAAAATTAATGGAGCGCTAGACGGTTGTCGAGTAGAAGCCGGCAACGTTCCAACCAACGGTAGTAGATGTTCGCCGCGATCGTGCAGACCGCCATTTTCATGTTGAGTGCGAACTGGCTCAGCTGTTTTCCCTTTTATGAGCAGATCATGATTTGAATCGAACTCTGGCTGAATCACAGAATCATTATGGACCCTTTGTTGCGGCATCCCCTTCTGCTCATGAATTGAAAGAACAGAAATTGGCAGCGGCGATCGCTTTTTCAAAGGTTCAGTTTCGTTATGTATAGAAGTCTCTGTCACTTCTTGTTGAAGTGGCGACAATTGGATTGTAGGAATAGGTGATGGGTTGACTGCTTTTTCTGGCATTTGAGCGAGTACTAGACTCTCTCCTTGAAGAACGAGTTGTCGAGCTTGCTGTGTTGGTGCTTGTTGTTTCATAACAATCCTTTTATCATCTATTTTCGCAGAAAAAGCATGAGAAAGATGTGAGTTTTGTTGCAAACTCTCGTCTACAAGCGGTGAAAGTAAAGGCTGAGCGACTGGAAATGATAGAAGCGGGATTTGCTGAATCTCATCTATTCCTTCAGTTACTGCAATTCCCTTCAAAAGTTCAGCAAAAACGTCTGAAGAATCGTTTTCTTTTAGGGCCATTTTATTTTTAAGATTCAACCCTTTATTTGTAAAACCTGTAAATTCAATCAAAATCTGTCACCTACTCACTCAATCTTATAGTTATAGAATAATTGTTTTTTCGTCAGGAAACAACAGGAATTAATAAAGTTCGACAATCATTTCGTTTTTATGTCCCATTTTCTAAAAAAAATGATAAAATATTGTCAATACATTTGAAGGGATAGTTTTAAAATGGACGTTCGGTTCCTTCCACTCATACTTAATCAAACATTTATGAACTTCAGCTCAACAAATTCCGCGAGTTCGACGAACAATAATATGTTTGCCAACATGCTCACTGAATCATTGCTTCGCGCGGACAGTACAAAACACACAAATCTTAATCGATTTTCATCAGCAAACTCTGTTCAACCGATGGGTCCTTTTCCTAGTTTGCTAAATTCCGATTCAATACTTATCGACCTATTAAAAAATCCAAACATAAACACAGCACAAACATCTTTAAGTGATTCGCTCAACGTAAGCAATTCTTCGTTGCAGGCAACAAGCACCGAAGCGAACGAACTGAATGCTCAATTAAAAGGCGTTTTGCAAAACAAAGGCGATTTGTTTGTCGAGGCGGGAAAAAAATACAATCTCAGTCCGGCGCTACTAGCGGCGATTTCTATCCATGAAACTGGCAACGGCAGTTCTAATGCAGCACGCTTTAAATTCAATGTCGCAGGAATGATGGGGAAAAATGGATTAAAAACGTATGACTCGGTGGCTGACAGCATTTTTGATATGGCCCGCAATCTTCGGCAAAACTATTTAGACAAAGGCTTAACGACACTTTCGCAAATCGGCGCTAAATACGCTCCAGTTGGCGCCGCAAACGACCCTACGAATTTAAATAATCACTGGGTTACCGGTGTTAAGCGCCAGTTTGAAACATTAACAAAAACGACCGACTTCGCTTAGGAAGTAGGTCGTTTTTTTGCACTATTTAAAACATGCCCATTTGTTGGTAAAGCCATGTACTTTGTGACTGAAACCTCGCAATCGCCGACTCCATCGCGGCAAATTGCTTATAATATTGAGTTTCCTTATTTGCTAAGCGATCCATTTGACTGTCAATATTTTTTTGGATACTTGATAATTGTCTTCCAATCACACTTTGATCATAATTCGAATTTCCTGTTGAGCCAGCTCTTGTGGTTAAATTTTTTATTCCTTGACCAACGACATCAGATATGCGGTGGACAAGACCTCTAGTTCCGTCTTGCATATTACCATTTTGTGAAAATAAATTCCGAACCCCATCTGGATCCGCTTGAATCGCCTCACGCAATTTATCTTCATTTACATGAAGCCTTCCTTTATCTTGGTAGCTTTGTGAAGAAATCCCAATCGAGACTAAAGAATGATAACTGCTGCCGTTTTCGACGATGCCGCCCATCGCAGCTCGCATACCATCGACAAGGCCACGTAAAATTGTATCATTACGCAACAAACCGCTTTTCGCTTTTTCATCCCAAAGCTCCGCTTGCTTTTCCGGTAATTCATAACGTTCATCATCAAGAAGCGGGTGATAATCACGGTAAACAGGTTCGCTATAAAGTGTATTTAATTTATCGAGAATCTTGTTGTAACTTTCAACAAAATCTTTTATGTTTTTTACTTGGGCATCAACGTTTTGCGAAACAACTAATGTGCTTGTTTGTCCTAATGTGGACGTTTTTAGTGACAGATTCACACCCATAATCGTGACATTATTATTGGCAATAGTATTGATTGTATTGCCGTTAAACACAATTTCCGCATTTTGACCTGTCTGAACGCCAGAGGCTAGACCGAATGTTTTCGTAAACGACTCGTCTGCTTCGAGGGTAATTTTGGTAGCTTCCCCGGTAGCTTTCGTTTTAATCATAAATTGCTGCAAGTTAGCATCATAATAAGCTTGAAGACCTAGGCTTTTCCCCGTTTCGTCCTTGGCACTATTTATCTTTGAAACAACAGCACTAACTGTATCTTCAGGACTTATCGTAATGTCAGCTGTTTGAGTCACTGATGGCTTTTTAGGATCATTCACAACCGAAAGCTTAATCGTTGTCGGATTTAGCAATTGCCGTTCCCCTTGCGATTCATCGCCCAATTTTTTCGACGTATCCAACGAAACATTCATCTCTGTCAACGTAGCCGATTCAGCAATTTGATTCACTGCGACCGTATAAGTTCCTGTTAGCGCACTAGACGTACCTGTCGCCGAAATCGCATTCGGCATACTCGAAGACACGTCGAATGTATTGTAAGAGCTTGAAAGTTTCATATTAAACAACGTATTTTGTTGTAATGTTAACAACTCTTTGTTTAACTCACGCAACGCATCACTTCGCCAAATTTCCGTTTGCTGCTGGCGTTTTAATTTATTTAACGACATGCTTTCCGCTTGCATGAGTCGCTTAACAAGCGTATCCGTATCCAACCCCGACGCCATCCCGGTTATTCTCGTGACTGAAGTATACACTGGGCCTCACCTCACAGTTGCATTCTATTTTTTTGTTGGCATTTATAAGCTGAAGTTACGAATTAAAACTCGTAGCTAAAGTTTTGTTTTTCCTTTTTATATGCTCCTTTTAAATGGTATGATTATTTTTAATTTTTCCTATTTTTAAATATTTACCTTATACACGTTCATCGATAATTAAGCCCTGCTGTCCCCTCGCCTCTGCAGCCATATGTAAAAAATCATCCGAGGGAATCTGTCTAATCACTTCTTGAGTCTTATCATCAATAATTCGCACAAAATACTTACCCGAATCGTCATGAAGCTGGAAATTTAAATACGTCGGTCGAAAAACCTTATTAAATTGGTCAATTGCCTTATGAATTTCCTCGACATTCACTTCTAAGCGGATTTGATTCGTCTGTCTCACTTCCTCAAGGATCCCTTTATCAACTTTCTCCTGAATCACATTGCCACTCCTACTTTTAACCGTTTGCTGTTGATTGGGCGGGACATTCGCCGACATCGGATGGATTTGCATGCTATTTGGCTCCTTATAATCAATTAATATTACCGTATTTGAAATATTTTTGCGTATCTATGTATTAGTATCGGCAACGAGGAGAAAATTGTAGATAGGAGATCGGCGATTAATTGCAGTTGAGTTAGAAGAAAAAGGAGACCTAGTATAGACTAGTTTCTCCAAAATGAATAATAAATTTAATTTTTTATTAAAAAGGACATAAATGGAAGTGTCATATATTCTTTTTCCTTCATCAACCCCATTATACTATAGAAAAACATCCCATTATGTTCGTATGTTTTTGAAATAGACTGAATTAATTTAATTACAAGATTAATTGATAGGCCTTTGTGGTAGTTTGCCATTCCAACTAGATGAAGTTTTATTAGAGAATAATGAAGGATCATTTTTGAAAAGCTTTCAAATGGTGTTATTGAGTCAATAGGCATACAGTTTTTAAATACATAATTTACGAGATAGTTTTCGAGTATATAATCATGATCTTCCATGAACGGAAAATAGTATTCTCTATAGGCCTCTTCGTAAATTTGTTTCAATTCTTCATCAGTAACATGTTCATTTATTTTTAATCCTGCTATCATCTCCCTGGAACAATCTAGATATCTGGTGGATGAAATCCCTTCCTTTAAACGTAGTATTGCTATTTCCCTAGATAGTTGAAGTTGTATATCTAGTCTATTAGAAATATTATTGAATGCACCTTCAAAAACAGCAATTTCAAGACTATTTAAGTATTTCCCTAAAATATCTGGAATACTTGTAATATTACCTTTATTAATAGCTTCTTCTATTTCATTATATAACATACCTAAGATGAATAAGCGCTCGACAAGGGAAACTTTTCTATACTGCAATATGTATATGGTAATATAGCGGAATTCATTGAACAAATCAGTCCAATGGGTTATTTCCTCCATATTTGAATTAATAGATTTAAGAATTGTATTAATTGAAGTTTTGATATTTTTTCCGGTTTCAAATTTAATACCATCCCTATTAAGTAAGACTAACCTAGCGGCTTCTGGACATGAAAGAGTTAACGATCGTTCTAATATTCCATTCACCAAACTGTCTACTCTAGGATAGAACTTACATGTATCTGATAAGTACTCCTCTCCTAACTTTGAATGGATGTCACACAAACTATCTTTATCTAAAAATGGACATTTTAAGTTATACATATTAATCTTTGCCGCATTATTTTTTGAAGGATTGGACCGGTTCCGTACGATATTTTTTTCTAATCTTTTTTTCATTTCTGTATGTTTTACTCTTTTGTATTTTTTATATGTTTCATCATCAATTGTAACTCTCCATCCTGCACAGCAAGTATCTTCACAATCAGATCCTATGCAAGAAAAATGCTTTAAGTATTCAGGAACTAATGCATCAACTGTTTTTAATGTCACAAAAACCTCTCCTAATAGATTATTTACTTTTGTATTTGACCTAGAACCTTTGAGCCTATCTCATAATAATAATAATAACCTACGTAACATGTATAGAAACAGTGTACTATCAAAACTTTTAATTTTTTCTATACAAAATTCCCTTATATCAAAAAGTAGATAAAGAAAAACCCTAGCCAAGGGTAGCTAGAGTTTTCTTTACTTATATAATCTTAACGAAGAAGTTGAAGAACTCCTTGCGGTTGTTGATTTGCTTGCGCCAACATCGCTTGAGCCGCCTGAGACAATATTGAATTCTTTGTTTGTTCTACAATCTCTTTCGCCATGTCTACATCTCTAATACGTGATTCAGCTGCTTGTGTGTTTTGCGCACTGGAGTTTAAATTGTTAATGTTATACTCTAATGCATTTTGAGCTGCACCTAGGTATGCACGTCCACTAGATACATCCTGAATTGCTTTATCTATTGCTGCCAGGTATGTTGCTGATTTATCAGCATCTGCAACATCGACTGCTGTAAGCGTGCCTGCAATAGTTTTCAAATCAGCTTTACTTAAATCAATACCAAATGTTTCATCCTTATTAGCTCCGGATTGAATAGTAAGTTTACCATCTCCTTTTGCACCTGCAGATTTATCTAACAAATTTTCACCGTTAAATTGAGTTGTTCCTGATATATCCTCAAGGGTTTTTGCTAGTTGGGTTAACTCTCCACTAATCGCAGTTCTCTCATCAGTACTATTTGTATCACTTGCAGCTTGTACTGTTAATTCCCTCATACGCTGGAGTATAGCATGTGATTCATTTAATGCTCCATCTGCAGTTTGAATTAAAGATACGGCATCTTGAGAGTTCTTTGATGCCTGCTCTAAACCACGAATTTGCGCTCGCATTTTCTCTGAAATAGAAAGGCCAGCAGCATCGTCGGCACCACGGTTAATTCGTAACCCAGATGACAGTTTTTCCATGTTCCCAGCTTGGTTCGTATTGTTAATTGATAATTGGCGGTGGGCGTTAAGGGCACCGATATTATTGTTAATAATCATAAGGTCAAATCCTCCTTTTATTTTAAGGAATTTACTTCCTCTCTATCTCTAAGTATCGACAGTATTTTGGATGGTGTTGAGGGGGTTTTGAAATATTTTTTTCGTTTTTGTCGGTTTTTGTTAAAGAAATATTTCCGATAAAGCACAAAAAACCCGTCTAAGACGAGTTTTCTTACCGCAAAAAGTCGACTAAACTTTGCTGCATGCTTCTTGAGCCTACTGCTAGGGAGGCATTTAATGTTGTTTCTTGTGTGACTAAGTCCATATACGCTTTAGCGATGTCTGTCCCTTCGGTTTCGGTTAATACCTTTTGCGTAAGAAAATTTGCTTGGTCGAGTTTATTGGCGGTCATTTCGAGCATGTTTACATTAGCGCCGACGGTCGCATGTTGCATGGAAATATAGTCCATTTGTTTATCGATTGTGCTTAAAAATTCGTTTGGATTTTCACCATTTTCCAAAGTGAGGACAAGGTCATCTAACGTTTCAAAAAGATTCTCACCCTCTGGAGCAAACCCAAATACGGTGTTGGCATTGACATTGACGTTAATGGTTATACCTTTGCCAATTTCCCAATTCATAGGCGAGCCACCAACACTTTGTAACATGCCATCCTGATATGAAGGTGTGTTTTGATCGGCTCCAGCAAAGAGGTAACGGCCATTAAACGTCGTATTGGCTAACGTTCCAAGCTGTTCTTTTAATGCCGTCATTTCAACAGCAATGCTTTTTCTATCTGTCTCAGTGTTCGTATCATTGCTTGCCTTTATAGTCAGTTCGCGCACCCGTTGCATGACATTTGTCGCATTACTTAAGACATCGTCGACAGCAGTCAACCGGTCTCTAGCAGCCTGGACATTTTTTTGATATTGCTCTGTTTGAATTAGATTTGTCCGTTGCGCCATCGCTTTCATTACTTCTAACGGATTGTCAGAGATTTTCTCGAATTTTTCCCCAGAAGATATTTGTTGATATAATGTGTTCATCTCCTGATTTGTGCGATGTAAATTTTGGTTAAATTGGCGTGTAGCCATTAATTGTGTGACGCGCATGTCGCTCCTCCTTCCCCGCGAATGATTCAATTATCTGATTCCATTAATCAACCGGTCTAGCATGTCATTGACCGTTGAAACATATTTTGCGGCAGCATTATACGCTTGCTGAAAGCGAATCATATTGGTCATTTCTTCGTCAATTGAGACACCTGAAACGGATAGACGGCGATAGTCAACTTGCTGTACAGCCATGTCTGCATTGTCACGCCAGCGGTTGGCCGCTTGAACATCCATTCCTAACTGACCTACGACCATTTGGTAAAAATCATGAATAGTAGTCGTGCTACCACCGATTTCAAGCCGCTCGTGTTGAAGCTTCGCCATCGCTTCCGCATTGGAGCCATCACCAATTGAAGCCGATTGAGCCGCAGCCAGGCGAGCTGGAGTCAATTCCGGATTGATGATCATGCTCGCTGCATCATTAGGCGGCCCTGTTGGATTGTCTCGATCAACAAAAAACAAGAGGTTTTCGGCTTCGCCATTAAGATTTCTCGCCATATCATCGGCATGAATCCTGTTCATTTCATTCGCAAACGCAAGCGCTAACGCATCTATTTGCGCTCGCAATTCAGGAATTGTTTCCTTTATCGCATCTTGGAGCCCTTTTAATTCCCCACCTTGTAGTTCAATGACAGTGCCACCAATGGTTAGCTCCCCATTTTCAAATGTAAGCGGAATGCCGTTAGCAATTGGCGTATCCCCGATTTTAAGATGCACCGTACCATTTTGATTAGATGTAACTTCGACATCGACAAGCCTTGAAAGCTGATCGAGCACAACATCACGCTGATCATATAAATCATTCGGCTGATAGCCACTCGCCGTCATCCGGGCAATTTGCTCGTTTAATGCGGTCACTTCATTCACTAACGTTTCCACTTGTTTTCCTTTGCCGTTCAGCTGTGATTGCAAATCCGCTTCGACTTGCCCAACCCCAGTCGCAAGCGAACTCAACGTATCAGCAACACCTTGGCCATTTGCAATCACGACAGCGCGAACCGCGAGACTATCCGGCTGTTTTGCCAATTCGTTCATGCTTTGAAAAAAACGATTGAGCGTCATGCTTAAACCAAAATCCGAAGGTTCATTAAACACGGTTTCAAGCTGTGAGAGAGCGTTCGCTGTCGCTTCATAGTATCCCGCTTTTTGCTGTTCATGACGAAATTGCGTATCAAGAAAACCGTCGCGAATTCGTCGCAGCTCAGTTACTTCAACACCCGTTCCAATCGTCTGCGGTGCCGTGCTATTATTCATACCCGGAAGCGACATCGGCCGGCTTGCCTGCAAAACAGCTTCCTGCCTTGTGTAGCCGACTGTGTTTGCATTCGCGAGATTATGAGCGGTCGTATTAAGCGCAGATTGCTGTGCTAAAATTGAGCGTTTTCCAATTTCTAATCCATGAAAGGTTGACATTGTCGTTCTCTCCTATGCTTTTGCATCAAATAAGCGGACTGAACCGCTTTTTTCTTTTGCAGTTGATTTTGCATTATATATTCCTGAACCGTCCGATTTTGGCAGCATTTGTTCCATCATAAATTGAGTGAACGCGAGCGACTGCTCTAGTAATAGCTGATTGGATTCATTGATGTTTTTTATTTCTGCCAACAACTGCTGCAATCTTTGCTGAAGGGAAGCCCATTCTCGTTTTGTATCTCCGTCCGGCTGCTGATTGATTACGTCTGATAATGTTCGTTCTTCCCCTAAAAGTGCGGCCCGTTCTTGATCTAACTGATTGATTTTTTTTAGTAGCTTCGTTTCTTCAGCTATTAGCGTGAGAAGTGGATTCATTTCGCCGCTAATGAGGATCTGCTGTTTTTTCTTCGCCGTTATTAACAACGTTTCCTGATGAAATGCTAGCTGCTGTAAAATGTTGGTCAAGTTATTCATCGATTTTCGCTCCCGATTTCGCATAAGATAATAATTTCCCGGCCAGTTTTTCACTGTTGACTTTATAGGTGCCATTTTGGATTTGTTCTTTCAATTGCGCAATCTTCTTGTCTTTTTCAGCTTGCAGTTGAAGTTGCGCTTCGCTTGATAATTCGATTTGATCGGTTTGAGCCTTTTTTTCGCCGTCCGTTTTCTTTTGTGGCTCGCTATTTTTTTGATAAGCCTGATAGGCCGTTCCGATTCGAGTGATTGGGGTTATATGGTTGACCTTCATTTCGTTCACTCCTTTCAACGTTTCTCTTATTTATTAGTATCGGTCAAAAATCTTTTTTTGTTTAGGGTGTTTTTAAATATAATAAATGCTATATTTTGAATATATAATTTAACGAGGTGAAATGACATGGTTTACGCCGTTCTCATTTTTAGCATCATTGTTGTCCTTATTTTATTATACTTTTTTAAGATTCTTAAAAACAATCAATCCGCCGGTGACTCTGCTCTTACAAAGTTATCGAACAATCGGCGCGAACATTTTCGCCTCAAATTTAATGACACGTTTTGTAACTTTCAGCCGCTCGTTACTCCTTCGAATCATTTAGGCGCGATTCGCGATATTAGTGCCGGAGGAATTCGGATTGAAACGTCTACAAACGAGTTAGACAAAGGATCTTTGTTAATGCTGTATTTCGAAATCAATAATGAAACCTTTATTTTTGAAGGGATTGTTAAAAGAAAGGTCGAAATTGCGCCAAACGTCATTCAGTACGGCGTAAAATTTATCAGTTCTACGATTGCCCAGCAAGACAAATTGTATCGGAAATTGCGAGCGCTCGAAAGACAACAAACGCACGCGCAGTAAAAGGAAACGCTCGTATCAGTACGAGCGTTTTTTTATGTTTAAAATTCATTTATTCGCCAAAAACAAACGTTTCTTCTCCAGTTTGAAGTGTATACTCTCCGAAAGAACTTATTTACTTACCAAAACAGTTCATTTACTCTCCAAAATAACTACTTTACTCTCCAAGAGCCATATTTTGGAATTTCTCACCAAACGAATCGACAATCAACAAACCATACTCATCACGAGCGAATGATTCCGTTGGCGATGCCCATCATTTGGTCGGCATAGCTTAGCGCCCGAGCGTTTGCCTGCAAACCTCGTTGCGCCTTGATGACATCTGTCATTTCTTGGCCGAGATCGACATTCGCCGATTCGAGAAAGCCTTGGCGAAGTTGAACGTCATTTTCCATCGGATTCGCCCCGTTCAAGCTGAAAGCCCCGCCTTCATTTTTCAATAGCTGCGGATTATCAACCGTAAAAATCGCGACTCGCTGGTTGGAACCTGTAATCGTACCATCGCTTTCAACTTGAAAATCGGCTGCATTGGCAATCACAATTGGATTTCCATTCCCATCGAGCAGGACATCTCCTTCAGGGGTACCTAACTGGATTTGCCCTTCGCCAACGTAAAGCGGTTGAAAGTTCCCGTTTCTTGTATATAAAATTTCCGTTGCCTCTCCATTTGTTCTCTGAACACGGAAAAAGCCGCTGCCTTCAATCATTAAATCTAATGGCTGATTTGTTTCTTTCGGTGCTCCTTGCGTGAGCTCCATTGACGTTGAGGTGAGTCGCGAGCCAAACGTCGTGCGAATGCCATCAGGGGAGAGTCGGCCTGTTTCCTTCCCAGAATGAGGCTGGTTTTGAATCGAAACCGTTAAATTATCGGCAAAAGCGGCTTCACGACGTTTGAAGCCGGCCGTATCAACATTGGAAATATTATTGGCAATCGTATCGAGTTTCCCTTGATACGCCCGAATACCCGTTGTTGAGATAAGAAAAGAAGTATTCATCTAGCTACACCCTTCCAATCGTATTTAATTGTTCGAGCGTTTTATCATACGCATGAAGTACCTTTTGATTGGCTTCGTATAAGCGAATATTGGCCATCATTTCCGAAATCGTCTGGGACATTTCGACATTGGATTGCTCTAATGTTTTTTGGTGTAGGCTGACACCAGCAGGGACGGTATCAACAATCATCTCGGTTGTTGCTCCAGCTAATTGATATAAGCCGTTGCCTTCTTTCACTAATTGATTCGGATCGTTCACGAGAACGCCCCCAAGTGAGCCGATTGTTCTCGCACGAGCAGGATCATCAGGATGGACGATGATTTCGCCATTTTCACGGATAAGAACATTTCCAGAGGTCAAATCAGCATCGGCAATCGGCGTTCCATTCCTGCCTAACACTAAATCTCCAGATGAAGTGGTCAACTGGCCTGTGCCATTAACGGCGAATTGGCCGTTTCGCGTCAGCTTAAATTCACCATCTCCTGTTTGAACGGCAAACATGACAGCAGGCTTCACTAAGCGATTATTTTGCATGACCGGTGCAAGTTGTTGATCATTAATGGCGACATCATACGGGGAATTCGTACTGACGAGGCTGCCTTGCGTAAACATGGGTAACGTTTCTTGGTTATACACCCCCATTGATAATGGTCCAACGATTGGCGCTTTTCCGGTTGCTGGGGATGTTTGATCATGAATGCGGGCGAGCAGGAGTTCGGGGAATGCCCTTAATGGGCTCGTATCCTGCTTATAGCCTGGCGTTTCAATATTGGCTAAATTATTTGTTAACGTATCTTGTTTTCGCTGCAGGGCAATCATTCCCGATGCAGCTGTTTCTATTCCGCGAAGCATGATTTGTGCTCCTTTCGCTTATGTATATAAATTGACTAAAAGACCCTTGATTTCTCCCAGTTTTGTCAAAATTTCAACAGATGGGGTTTGTTTAGTTAATACTTGCTCTGACAATTCAATTAGTTTTTCATCAACTTGCTTAATGATTTTTAATTGTTTTTCACGCCCATTAGGATGGAATCCTTGGTGATCTTCGAGAGCATACCCGCTTTGGACGACTTCTTTTAAAAAATTACGTATGATTTGTTTATATTCCATAATATCATGTAGCGACCGGGAGTGGGTCAAACGCTTCCCTTGCTGCTCTAGTTCGAGAAAGAGTGCTTGAAGGCGGTCCTGTGAAAGTTGGGATTGTTTTTCCGATAGAATCGATTGAAAGCTTGGTGATTCTTTCTCTCTTAAGCGGACTGGAACATAGCGGTCCGGGTTAATCCCAATATTTTGTTGAATTTTCAAACAACTACCCCTTCCTCCGATTCATTTTAAAAAATCGAAAATCGTCATTGTCGATTTTTAGCGAATCGACTACAATGACATTATAAATCTATTTTTCGTGCATTAAAAGGAGAAATTCATGTCTAGTCTATTTGGAATCTTGCTTGCACTTATTGCCGTCGGTCTCGGAATGGTTTTAAAAGGAACAGCGTTGTCTGCCTTGCACAACCCCGCCGCCTATTTAATTATCTTCGGGGGAACCGCCGCAGCGATTTTCATCGCCTTCCCATTCAGAGAAATCAAAAACGTTCCTAAACTATTAAAAATTGTCTTTTTCGAACCAAAACTTACTTCGAAAACAGAACAAATCTCCAATCTTGTCCATTGTGCGACGGTTGCCAAAAAAGAGGGGATTTTAGCGCTTGAAGAGTTAGCGGATGAAACGAACGATTCTTTTTACAAAAAAGGGCTTGAAATGATTATTGATGGCCATGAAACGGAATTCATTGAAGAAGTTTTACTCGATGAAGTTGACGCGATGGAAACTCGCCACAAAATAGGAGCACTTATCTTTACTCAGGCCGGTACATATGCGCCGACACTCGGTGTCCTTGGAGCAGTAATTGGTCTTGTCGCTGCGCTCGGAAATTTAAGTGATGTCGATATGCTTGGGCACTCGATTTCAGCAGCTTTTATTGCCACATTGCTCGGAATTTTCTCTGGATATGTGCTTTGGCATCCAATCGCTACTAAACTAAAGCGAATCTCGAGCCGCGAAGCTGAGTTAAAATTACTTACGGTTGAAGGATTGCTTGCAATCAACAGAGGGGTTTCTCCACTTAGCCTCGAAGTAAAATTAACCGCCTATTTACCTCCTAAAGAACGTGAAAAGTATGTAAAGATGACGAAGGAGAAAAACAATGAGAAGATCGCGTAAAAGGTTAAAAAACGATCATGAGGAACATATTTCTGAGTCTTGGCTCATTCCCTATGCCGATATTTTAACTTTATTGCTCGCGCTCTTCATTGTTTTATTCGCATCAAGTGAAATTGACAACACAAAATATCAAGCAATCATGCAATCGTTTCAGTCAGAGCTAAAAGGAGGAAGCGTTGGCGGCGGTCCCGTTGAATCCTCTAATGAATTCATGTTTCCGGAGCTCGAAGAACCGGTTGAAACAGTCGATAATGAAGCCGAGCTTGACCAATTGCAGCAACAATTAGAGAAATACATAAATGACAATGATTTACAAAACTTCATCGCTTTGGAGAATACCGAGCGTGGAATTGAAATTTCCGTTAAAGATGTCATCTTATTTGATACGGGGAGCGATGAATTAAAGTCGAGTTCCTATCAGACATTGGATACGATTAGTGGCTTAATGCAAACGGTGCCGAATCAAGTGAATATTGAAGGACATACTGATAATGTTCCGATTGGAACTGCGCCTTTTCGTTCCAACTGGGAGTTATCTGCTGCTCGAGCAGTCAGTGTGCTTCACTATTTTGCTGAACATTATATCGACAGCAGCAGGATGCAATTTACCGGTTATGGCGAATACCAGCCGCTTCACCCGAATGATACAGAAGCCAATCGCCAAGCAAACCGACGCGTAAATATTGTTATATTACGCTATAATTAAAATATAAGACGCCCTCCAAATTATTAATTGAGGACGTCTTTTTATTTACGTTGTGACTAGCACGAGCGATCTTATTCAGGCTCCACTTAACAGTTTTTCTAACTCACCTTCGAGAATCTATTTAAACCTAAAACACAGTTATTTCTCAGCAACAGCCGATTCTTCTTTCCGAAACAACTCCGCCAAAATCGCAAGCTTTTTCTCGGTATATTCTTCAAAAGCATCATTATACGATTTAGGATCTTTCGGGTTCGCAAAATGCGTGATTTTCCCGGTTTCTGGGTGGATAAACTTGCTTGACGCGCCACATCCTAGGCCGATAATCGTCTGCATCTCTTCCATAATGATGATATTATACAAGCTCTCTTGTCCTGGAAGTGAATAGCCGACATTTTCGAGATTGCCGAGAATATTTTTTTGCCGGTATAAATAATAAGGAACATACCCGTAATCAGCCGTCCACTCCTCAGCGAGTTGCATCATCTCTTCAATCTCGTCGCGATCCGCTACTTTGTATTTCTCTTTGTTTTTCGTCATCTCCGAGGCACGTTTAAAGCTTAGTGTATGAACGGTTAACGATTCAGGCATTAGCTTTTCCGTCTCGTTTAATGTATAGGCAAATTCCTTCGTCCCTTCGCCAGGAAGACCGATGATCAAATCCATATTAATATTTTTCATCCCTGCTTCGCGGGCAAGATGGTATTTATCAATCGTTTCTTCAACTGTATGATGGCGGCCGATTGCCTTTAGCGTTTCCTGAATATACGATTGCGGATTGATTGAAATTCGGTCAATCTTCCATTTATTTAACACATCAAGTTTCTCAGGCGTAATTGTATCCGGACGGCCGGCTTCAACGGTGATTTCTCGAATTTTGTCCACATCTGGAAACGACGTGTACATTTCCTCATAAAGCATGTCCATTTCTTCAGCAGTAATCGAGGTTGGCGTCCCGCCGCCATAATACACCGTGGTAATTTTAATCTCATTCGCTTTCAACCATTCGCCAATCTTGCGCATTTCGTAATGCAAACCACCAAGGAAACTGTTTACAGAGCCTTGTCGGCCATTGATTGCGTATGCCGGAAACGTACAATAAGCGCATTTAGTCGGACAAAACGGGATGCCAATATAGATGCTGACTTCATTGCGCAAATCATACAAATCAGGCAGGACGGCAAGCTGCCGATCGATAATTTCCTGCATGAGTTTAATTTTTTTGGGTGTGATTAAATATTCTTCTGCCAGTTCACGATGTGCGACGTCCTTCGGTGTTCCTTCATGAAGCTTTTTATGAAGCAGCTTTGTCGGGCGGACACCAGTTAAAAAGCCCCAGTTTTGCACCATTCCCGTCCAGTCTTGAAGCACCGTTAAATAGGCGTGCGATACAGTATTTTTTACAACTTTAAAGCTTTCTTTCTCATTCAAACCTGTTGGTAAGTTTTTTTTATAAAAAGTGGAGAAGTTTCTTCCGTCAGCAGCGAAAAGGTTTGCCTCGACATTCACGCTTCCATCGATCTCAATCGCAAACTCGACCGTTGCCTCCGGTTGCCCCTCTTTCCTTGTTAACGAAACCGTTGTTTCTTCAAAAAATAAGTTGGCAATTAATTGTAAAGGTCGTTCAAACCTTTCATCATCAAGCCCTTTTATCTCAATATACAAACGAATCACTCTTTCAAATTTACTTCCTCTAGTGTACTGAATCGTAAAAATAAGGTCAATATAGGAGAAACGCTTGGTGGAAACTGGATAGCTGCTGGCCACCGTGTGGAACTTTTTTGCCTATTAATCAAAGAACGATTGAATTTGTTAAAAAAGGCATTAATGTCTATCTAGGACTCATTCCGCCGAAGAGCTTCGTTCGTTTTTAGAACGATAATGCTGGTAACGCGATTTTTAATCCAAGTACTCGTATTAAAAACAACAAATTTCGTTGATATAATACTAGTACTCGCAATAAAACGCTGGAAAATCAGGGGTTAATCCGAGTACTCGCAATATAATGAGGTCAGAAGGTCGATTTAATCCCTGTACTAGCAATAAAAAAAGACCAAAAAACGCTTTAATCCAAGTACTAGCATAAAACCAGCCCAATAATCACGGTTAATCCCTGTACTAGCAATAAAACTTAGCCCAATAATCACCGTTAATCCCTGTACTAGCAATAAAAAACGGCCAAAAATCGGTTTAATCCAAGTACTCGCAATAAACCACCCCGATAATCACGGTTATTCCCAGTACTAGCATTAAAATTCCAACCACTTATAAACAAACGACTTTTTTATCCCCAGTACTAGCATTAAAAATCCAACCACTTATAAACAAACGACTTTTTTATTCCCAGTACTAGCATTAAAAATCTAACCATTTATGAACAAACGACTTTTTATTCCCAGTACTAGCATTAAAAAAACCAACCACTTATGAACAAACGACTTTTTTATTCCGAGTACTAGCATTAAAAACCCAACCACTTATAAACAAACGACTTTTTAATCCGAGTACTAGAATAATAATCCAGCCATTTTACACCTAATCAAGCTTTTAATCTTAGTACTTGGATTAAACGGACGTTCTCACTCTAGATAACCTTTCTATTTTGAGTATATATAATCATAAAAACCCGCTGACTATCAAAATTCAGCAGGCAAGCTTCAAAATTCAAGAGTTTTATTTGCGCTATTAACCATAAATTGATTTAAAACCAGCATTGTTACTTTTTAATAATATTCATCTTCCGTAAAAATTCGATTGGCTGTTGTTTGCGGAAATGCTCTTTGACCATATAGGCAACACCGCGTTGGTTATTGGACCTTGTTATCCAGTCTGATGCCTTTTTCACCTCTGGGGAGGCGTTGCCCATCGCTACACCTAACCCACATGCTTCAATCATCTCAATATCATCGATTCCGTCGCCAATCACAACCATTTCACCGAGCTTAATCCCTAGTTCTTCCCCGAGAGAAATCATTCCGTTTAACTTCGAAACATTTTCCGGCATAATATCAAGGCGAAAATCATTCAATTTTGTCATATTCACTTCGTTAAAAATCGTGGAGATCGTTTCCTGAGCATCCTCGAGATCGTCTTCATATTCAAAATACACTTCAATTTTTGGCGCAGTGATTGGATCATCACGTAACGTATCGGAGATGGAATCGACAAACTGCTGTGAATAAAACATCGGATCCCCCGTCGTAAAGACGGTTTTTGCCAAAAGATTATGATTAAGCTTATATTTATTGGCAAGTGAAAATTCATCATGGACAATTCGGATTTGACACGGAAACCCTTCGAGAAATCGGATTACTTCATACGTAATCTCTTCTGAAATTCGTTTTGCTACAACGGCCTTTCCATGTTCTGAGGCAACATACGCTCCTTGATTCGTAACGAGCAAGGAATTTATTTTAAGGGCTTTAGCGATTTTTTTTGCGGAGACAAAGCTTCTTGACGTAACGAGCGTGACATAGATGCCCTTTTGCTGCACATATGCGATGGCCTCTTTTGTGGATTTATGAATTCTGCCGTTTGACTGAAGAAGGGTTCCATCCACATTTATTGCAAGAAGACGGTAAATCATAATTTGGCCCCCATTTCTAAGTTGTAATCCTATCTGATTTTTATGAATAGCGGGGACAGATTAGAACTATCCAGATTCCTTCAAAACATAAAAAAACCTCTCAAAATCGAGAGGGTTTTGCTTTACATATACATTTTATTGGTTTTCAGGTACACCGTAAAGGTCTTCTAGCGGTTTCATAATAATTTTATTAATTTCCGTAATCACCGTGCTCATGCGTTGCTCTGCTTGCATTAATTGAGAAATCGCCTCATGCTGCTGAACTAATGCGACTGTTCTTTGGGCCTGTTCTACTTCTTCTTGAGAAATATTTTCACCCATCATCTGTTTTTGTTGAAGTTGCATTTGCATATTACGGAAGTTTTCGAACATATTCCGTGCAGATTCATCGCTATTTACTGCATCATAAAGCCTTTTCAAGCTTGAAAATTCCTCACTATCACGAATTACTTTTTCCAAACCATACGCAGAATCGTAAATATTTACTGCCAATTAAAACACTCCTTTTCCATTTCGGAATCTCCTACACTATAACAAAATATGAGCCCAAATGCGAGGATGTTCCAAAATTCCCACCTTTCTCCAAACGCACACTCTAGTAGGCTCTTACATACGATACGGTATCAGCCCATTTCTCTTTAAAAAAATGAGGTGGAACAGAAACATGGATGAAAACAGTGGTCAAAAAACTATTGCTGTCCTCACGGAAATAAGAGAAAACGACGATAAAGAGCCTTCGTTCGGAAACATTCATGCTTTTTGTGAAGAATTAAATCAGCTCGTTACAAAAGCTCGTGGGCTCTTTTACGTCTTTTCTTTAAAAGGTATTTCACAAAAAACGATTCATGGATTTCGGTTTGACGAAGACAAGTGGGTGAAAACAGAGCTTCCTTTTCCACAGATTATCTATAATCGCATCCATTCTCGTAAAACCGAATCCGGGAAAAAATATGCAGCCTTTCTCCAAAAAATGAAGGAGTTAAACATAACCGTATTTAATGAAAGATTTCTCTCAAAGTGGGAAGTGCATCAATGGCTTTCACAGCAAAAAAATTTGCTTCGTTACCTACCAGAAACATCCTTATTTTCGGAACCAAACTTAGCAAAGCTGATTGATGAGTATGACGAACTGTATTTAAAACCAGTCACTGGCAGTCAAGGTCGAGGAATTATTTGGCTAACAAGCCACGATAAACACATCGAAAAGGTTTCTGCAAATCACGACGGCCTTGTTCAAGAGCTTTTTACTTCACAAACAGAATTGTTTCAAGCTCTTAAAAAGCTTAATTATCGGCCCTATTTAATTCAACAAGGAATTCCGCTCTTACAACATGAGGGGAAACGCATCGATTTTAGGGTGCTCTGTCATCGTACAACCAATCAACAATGGAAAGTGACTTCTAACGTTGCCCGTTTATCGGCTGAAAATCACTTTGCTTCCAACGTAGCACTTGGCGGAGAAATTCTTCGACCACATCAGGCGCTCGTTCCCTTTATGGGGACCCGTTCTGCGCAAAGCAAGCTTGAATTAATGAAAGAACTGGCGCTCGAATGTGCAAATTGCATAGCTGAGCGAATCCAGTGCTCCGTTGGCGAACTGGGCATCGATATCGGTGTCGATGAAGATGGCGAGTTATGGTTGATTGAAGTAAACTCAAAGCCATCTAAACAGACAGAAAAGCGAAGCGGGACCATTCGCCCATCGGCAAAAGCAATTTTTGAATATTGCACTTATTGTATAGAGAACCGTTCGGAAGGAGAAAAATCATGGGAACTTTAGGGTTTCTTTCACTCAATCCCGCTGCAGAAAATCATTATTTTACCGAAATTGCCAAACATTCACTCACTTATAACATCGATTGCTATCGCTTTATGCCAACAAGCATCGATCCTGTCACACATCTTGTTAGCGGGGAAGCATTTCAGCATGACAAACAGAATTGGCTTCCAGCGACCTTCCCGATACCAACCTTTTTATACGATCGCTGTTTTTACCATGATGATACTATTTCAAAAACTTCTCGTTCAATCGTTAATTGGTTAAAAAATCGTGAAGATCTACAGTTTCTCGGCCATGGACTTCCGAATAAATGGCGAATTCACGAAGCATTGTCCAGCTCACCGCTTAAATCTTATTTACCAGAGACAAAAATAGCCGAACATTCCAGTCAAGTTTTAGCATTTTTAGATAAGCATAAAAAAATCATTCTTAAACCTATTTCTGGCTCTGGCGGCATGGGAATTGCCTGCTTGGAAATGAACAAAGGGTCGATTTCACTTCTGATTGAAAAACAACAAAAGCTCCAGCATACCAACTTTCCAGAGCGGCAAACAGCAGCTAAGTGGATTGAGCATCTGTTGGCTAAAAAAGACTATCTTATTCAACCTTTTCTACAGCTGTCAGACAAATTAGATCGTCCCTTCGATATCCGTGTTTTTCTGCAAAAGGATGGCTCAGGTCAATGGGTGAAAAGAGCGAAGGCCATTCGTGTCGGAAAAAAACAAGGTTTACTTTCTAATTTACGAGCTGGTGCGGAGACACTCAATTTTCAAGAGTGGTTGCAAACAGTCGAAGCGAAACATCACGACTTCCTAGTGGACGAATTAACCGATTTGATTTGTAAAACACCGTTGATCATTGAATCAACCTTCCCGCCACCCTTTGAACTAGGCATCGATATTGGCGTCGCTAAAGATTTATCGTTATGGATTTTAGATGTAAATTCTAAGCCAGGCCGAAAAATCGTTCTTGAAACCGCCCCAGAAGAAACGGAGTCTATGTATACTGCTCCACTCGGATATAGCAAATGGCTTGCTGCGAATCATAAGAAAGAGGGGAACAGCTTTGAAAACTCGCTATCGAATTGACATTGAAAAACAAACTAACACCCATAAAGTATATTTGCCACCCGAATTCACTCCAGTTGAAAAAATTGCTTTTGGCAATAAGATCGTCGATGTTGAAAGTGTTCACCATCGTCATAACTGGATCATCTTGAGTGAAGCCGTTCAGAAAGAATTGCTTTTACCTGACGTCGAACTCACCCTTCACGCATTTACCGATAAAGAAACATTGTTCATCGGTCCATTGTTAGGGATTTTAACTTCAGGTTTCACATCGTATTTAGTGCGACCGCTTGGGAAACGCACCTCTTTTTTTTCGAAACTCCTATCGGTAAATAAACTTGTCGGTGCCCTGCCTTTCGTGTTTGCAGAGGAACATATTCATTGGGAAGAAGGCACAATTACCGGCTATTTTTATGAAGATTTGCAGTGGAAGACGAGAGAAGTCCCTTTTCCGAGCGTCGTTTATGATCGCTTGCCTAATCGGAAAACAGAAAAGAAGGAGAAAATTAGAAAACTAAAACAACGGCTTCAATCAGACTATCTCATTCCGCTGTATAACCCTGGTTTTTTTAGTAAAATGGATATTTTCGATCGTTTGCAACAAGATCCGATAGCCAGTTGGTATCTCCCAGAAACGTACCCATTTTCTTCGTTTTCTTTAATTGAAAAGATGCTATCGCAATATGGTCATGTTTATTTAAAGCCGGAGAATGGCAGCCTCGGTCTAGGGATTCATCAAATCATTTATGACCGTGTAAACGGACATTATTATTGTCGTTACCGCGATGAACACGGACAGAAAAAACTAATGAAATTCACTAGTCTCGAGTATTTATTTAAAAAGGTGTTATCTAAGCGGAATTTAACGAGAATGATCGTCCAACAAGGGATTCATTTGCTTCGAGTCGATGGCAGAATTGTTGATTTCCGCGTTCACACGAACAAGAATGAGCGGGGGGAATGGCAAGTTACAGCGATTGCAGCTAAAATCGGTGGCCAAGGAAGTGCCACGACCCATATTAGTAATGGCGGCGAAGTAATGATTCTTGAAGAAGTGTTCGCAAATGAAGAAGAAGTTCAAACTTACCGAGAGATGCTAAGTAATACTTCGCTTTATTTAAGTAAAATTCTTGAAAAACATGTGGAAGGCATCATTGGGGAAATCGGATTTGATCTTGGAATCGATAAGAACGGGAAACTATGGATGTTTGAAGCGAACTCAAAGCCAGGAAGGTCGATTTTTAAGCATCCAGAACTAAGAGATTATGACGTATTAAGCCGAAAACTCTCGCTCGAATTTGGGATTTTCCTTGCTGAAAAGGCGATTATGGAACCAGAGGAACTGTTTAAATGAAACTCTTCTACGATTCATGGCAAGAGTTATGGTTTCAAAACGATTCCACTGAACGACTGAGCTTTGGGGCAAACAAAGTGCCACTTCCACATGCAGACGGAAAGGCAGTTTTTTCCGTTGATATAAACACGAAGCACGACAATGTCGGGCCATTAATTGGAATTATGGCCTCTTTATCTACAAAAGGAACGGTCGTCGGCAATGCTCCCTTGTTCAAGGCACTGCAACGTGAAGCGCTCGCTAACGGCGGGGTTACATTTGTCTTCCCACCTGAAGGAATCAATAATGGCCGTGTTTCAGGTTTTATGTTTCTTCCTGAAAAAAATGCTTGGTACTCGGTTGTGACCCCTCTTCCCCACGCGGTTTACAACCGGGTTCCTTTAAGGAAAACGGAAGATTCCCCGGCCTTTAATCAGGCCGGGGAATTGTTTACAGAGTGGCGCATCCCCTTTTTCAACCCTTCCTTTATTGATAAATCAGAATTGTATCAACTGTTTAGTAGTCGTCCATTCTTAAAATCATTAATGCCGGAAACGATCAACGTTAGCGAAAAACAAGAATTAGCTGATTTTTTAACAAAGCATGAGGGGATTTATTTAAAACCAGCACTCTCCTCGCGTGGCAGCGGAATCTTTTCACTGCGAAAAGAGGAAAACGGTTCAATCCATTTTAAAAGTCATACGAAAAAAAGGATTTATCCTGCTTTTTCCCATTTTTGGGAAGAAAATTCGTCAGAACTATTAAGTAGACATTATATCGCCCAAGTGGAAATCATCCCAGATTTACTTGAAGGCAATCGCTATGATTTCCGCATTCATGGTCATGATAGCGGAAAAGGGTATCAGATTACCGGAATTGGAGTGCGTCAATCACAAAAACAAAGTTTGACAACGCATATTCCAAATGGGGGCCGCTTGATTCCCTATGAAAGAGTACAGACGAAACAACATGATGATTTTTTTGCGAAACTCGTGACAGAAGTCGGTGAACTGCTTACGAAAGAAATGGGCTATTTCGGAGAATTTTCGCTTGACGCCGGAGTGACAAAATCTGGGGATTACGTTTTATATGAAGTAAACTCGAAGCCAATGGAATTCAACGAAGTGGAAATCGAAAAACGGAGAGTAAAGAAAATCATCGAGCTTCTCTTTCGAAAAGCGGATTTTAAAGCGGAGTAATGGTTTGTTTTCAAATATTTGCCGCCTTTTCCCTCTACGAAGTACAATGGAGCTAGGGGGGACGAAAGATGCTTACACATTTTCAGTACAAATCATTATATAAAAATGCCGATATTCCTGGTTGGCTCATCTCATTTTATTTTAACAAACAGCAATACCGTGGGATTTATCACCAAAATGGAAAAATCGAGTGGACGGGTGCCACACCGGATTCAGAAGACATCCAACAACTTGAAAAACAAATTCATGAGCTTATGCTATATCATGTATACGAGTAACCCCCATCATTGGGGGTTACTTTTATTCTTGGATCATAATCACTTGATTGGTGCCACAATTTGAACAAGCAACTAGATGCGGGCATTGTTGATTTTGATGATTATGTGGGTATCCATCCTCAAGCTTCATTTCATCTATTGGCATATAAGGACTATAATCATCATAATATTCGGCTTCACGCCCCTTATTCTCCATTTTACCTCCACAGTTCTGGCAAGTTGCCTCTAGCTGACTAAAGCCATTGCATAGCGGGCACATTCCCATGGCCTCCACTCCTTACTCATCTGAATACATATAGTTTGTTACGTAAAAAGGTTTGCTATGTATTAAGGAGTATTTATAGGTAAAAATTGCCAACTTTATTTTTTGAATAAACTTCGTTTAACCGACTCATAATACACTTAACAACTTAAAAAGAGCTTCTCAAAGAGATTCACTCCCATTTCATTACGGGTTAGGCTGGTGCAATGACAATCAGTCATCATGGTTCAAATCCATACTAACCCAAACTACAACATGTGAAAACACAAAGGAGGAAACACTAATGGCAAACAACAATTCTAATCAATTATTGGTTCCTGGTGTTGAACAAGCTCTTGAGCAAATGAAGTATGAGATCGCTTCTGAATTTGGTGTAAACCTGGGAGCAGAAACTACTTCTCGTGCTAACGGATCTGTTGGTGGCGAAATTACAAAACGTCTTGTAAGCATGGCCCAACAACAAATGAGCGGTTCACAACGCTAGTTAAAAGTTAAGAAAGATGATATTTAAAATTAAATGATATAATGGCCAAGCCCCCTTCACTTCGAAGGGGGCTGTCAATTTGTTACGAGTGCGAATTCAGTGAATAAGAAAAAACTGAAGCATAATTGCTCCAGCAAATTTAGTCTTTTACGTTTTGGGAAATGGTGTAGCCGATAAAATAAATCAAAATCATTAAGCTAGCAATGGCGAGTGTTATAGAATATTCCTCCATGCTTTTCGCCCTCCCATTCATTCAACTTATAGTATAAAAATACCATATTTACTTGAACAAAATTGGCGGATAATTTACGATTTTGTGACAATACAGTGAAATAGTGTGACGTTTATTAGCCCTTACTCAAATGTCCCTTTCACGAGGATTTCTTTCTTTTCGACCATCACCTTTCCTCTTGCAAACACTGTATCAATTTCTAAATTTTTCTTATCTAAAAGAACGAGATCAGCATCCTTCCCACACTTGATCACGCCTTTTTCGGTCAATTTTAAAATTTCCGCTGGGTTTTCTGTAATTACTTTCAACGCTTGTTCAATTGGTACATCCTCCTCAAGGATGCTTTCTCGGACTGCTTTAAAAAGCGAGGAAATTTTACCGACTTTTATGCCTTGTAGTTCCCCAGAGGAATCAAAATCAGGCAAACTTGCCTGTGCATCTGATGTAAAAGTAATTTTCGGAATGTCAACATCGTTGTCTAGCATCCTGCGCAAACCAACGCTGCACTTCACTTCTCCTTCTTTTATAAATTTAGGAATCGTACTCGTTGTAAAATCAATATACCCGCCTTTTTTCGCAAACTTCAAGCCTGCTTCAAATAAATCTGCGTTTCGATTGATATGTGTAGGATAAAATTGGGTAATCGGGATTTCCGTCTTAAAAGCAACTTCTTCAATCACGTTCAAATGATCTTTGCTGTCACCGACATGGATGTTGACGATTCCGGCTTTTCCTGACAACATCCCGCCAATTCGAGCGGCTGAAGCGATCTTCGCCATTTCCTCCCACGTAGGCTGTGACGAGCGATGGTCAGCAATCGCAATTTCGCCAACGCCAATAATTTTATCAATTAAAATTAAGTCGTCTTCGATCTTTCCTGTTAACGTTTTAACTGGCACTTGATAGGAACCAGTATGAACAAAGCAGGTAATCCCTTCCTCTTCGAGCCCCCGCGCTTTTGCTAGCAACGCGGCCATCGTTCTTGTTGTGCCGTCAGTGCCAATCACCCCGACAATCGTTGTCACTCCTGCCGTTGTCGCTTCCGATAATTGGAGTTCAGGCGTTCGCGTTTTATAACTTCCTTCGCCACCGCCACCAATGATATGGACATGCGAATCAATAAAACCGGGTACGACAAGCTTGTTCGTCGCATCAATTACCTTAATGTCAACAAATCCTCTCGGCTTGCTAATTTTTTCCTCAATATAGCCAATTTTCCCATCAACAAGCAGCAGATCTTTTTTACCTAAATAGTTAGGGGCATACACTTCCCCATTTTTAATAAGTGTAAGCATGGTCGGCGGCTCCTTCCTTCTAGTCCTACATCATAAGGATGGGATTCAGCTTTTATTATTATTCTTAAAAAGAACAGTTTAAGACTATTTTCCCAGTTTTAATCGTAAAAACAGTGGGTAAAAACAACATAATGAAACTTAAAGGAGCTACAGTAAAATGAATGAGATGATCTCTTCAACAATCCTGGTCCAAAAGCGCTTTTCTTTTCAAAAAATGCTCGAAATTCATCAGGAAATCAAATCAGTAAATAGCTCTGTCTATTTGCTTCATAAACATAAGGTCATTGATGCTTCTTCCCTATCTAAACTAGTTTCATTCTTGTTAACAGTGGAGCCGCAGACAGAGATTAAACTTTTAATTGAAGGAATGAATGTAGAAGCAGATGCACTAAAATTTGCCCAATTATTCGCAAACGAGGCAACCATTACCTACCAAAAGTACTCCCCTGCGCTAAAATCATCAGACTCATTTCTCATTTAACCTATGATTATAAGGTTAGCTGTATGTAAATGACCGATGTTCTCAGAGCTACAGACCTATTTCATTTTCTCCGCAAAAAAATGGGAGGCAGCTATGTCCTCCCATTTTTACCGCTCATGTTTCATCCTTTTCCTTCTTGTGGATTACACGGTTTAGAATCACAAAAACTTTCAACCGCGCAAGCTGTACATTTTCCCTTCCTTGACTTGTTAATAAAGCGGTAAAGTGCCCAGCCCGCATACCCAAAAATTGCTCCACCAATGACAATATTAGCTAACATTTATTTTCAGTCCCCTTCCTAGGATAATCCAATCAACTTCCCACCCTGATAGATGATAAGTGCAAGTAGATAAGCTATTATGAATGCATAGCTCATTGAAAAGCCCGTCCATTTTTTCGATTGTGTTTCTTTATATATCGTCGCTACGGTAGCAAGACATGGGATATAAAGAAGAATAAAGACCATAAAGCTATATGCAGCTAACGGAGTATATGCAGTTGCTAACAATCCTTGTAATGATGCCTCATCTGGAACAAAATAAATGATGTTCATCGTGGAAATGATCGCCTCTTTTGCGAGGAAACCAGTGAGTAAAGAAGCGCCCGCCTGCCATGTTCCGAAGCCTAGTGGTTCAAATATTGGTGCTAACACACCGCCTATGATTGCAAGGAAGCTATCATCCATATTGACATCGGCTCCACCTGGTCCTGCATAAGAAAGCAACCAAATAACGACAGAACCGGCAAAGATAAATGTTCCTGCTTTTTTAATAAACCCCTTCCCTTTATCCCATGTGCTCCGCCATAAAGAACGGATATGTGGCAAACGATATGGGGGAAGCTCGATAACGAATAAAGACGTTTCTCCTTTAAAAATCGTCTTAGAAAACAGTTTCGCGAGAATGAACGCAATCAGGATTCCTAAAACATAGAGACTAAGCACAACTACTGCTTTGTATTGGAGAAAAAACATTCCGACAAAAAGCGCGTAAACAGGAAGGCGAGCCGAACAGGACATCATTGGGGTCAATAGAACGGTTAGCAACCGCTCCTTCGGTGTTTCAATCGTTCTCGCCGCCATGATTCCAGGTACATTACACCCAAAACCAATCATCATTGGGATAAATGCCTTCCCATTCAAACCAATCCATTCCATCAGCCGATCCATCACCATCGCCACTCGCGCCATATATCCTGAGTCTTCAAGTAGAGAAATAAAGAAAAATAAAATGAAGATTTGTGGGACAAATACGAGCACACCGCCAACCCCTGCGACAATTCCTTCGAGGATGAGCGCGCGGATAAACTCAGAAACGCCTACCGCCGACAAAAATGCTGCAATCGATGCCGTTAGCGGCCCTGAAATAAAGTCCTCAAGGGCATCTGACAGTGGAAACCCTAACCAATCAAATGTCAGCATGAACATAAAGTATAATAAAAGCAAAAATACCGGAATACCGAGGAATTTATTCGTTACAATTCGATCAATTCGTTCAGAAAGAGGAGCTTTTTTAGCATGTCGGTTTGAGGTGACAGTGGCGATTATTTTTTCGATTTTTTCATTTCTTTTTTTATAAATGTATTGCTCTAATGAATCAGCCACGCCAGAATTTTTCAATTCCGATCGAACAGATTGGATGAACGTCAAAATTTCTCGCTCATCAATAATCCCTTGCAAATAAGAGTGAATATAGGGATTCCCTTCGAATAGCTGTAACCCAAGCCATCTTACCGGCTTGTTCGTTTTTCCACTAAGACGCTGTGTGAGTCTCTGGATCGCTCCCTCAATTACTTCCCCATAGTCAACGAGAGGCGATTGACTTTTTAGTTGCACATCTTCCGTAACCATTTCAGCTAAATAATCACACCCCTTCCCTGTTCTTGCTACAACAGGAGCGATTGGGGTCTCGAGCAAAGCGGAGAGCTTTTCGACATCGATGTCAATTCCGCGCATCTTCGCAACGTCAATCATATTTAAACCGATGACCATTGGGGCGCCGTATTCATGAAGCTGAATCGTTAAATGTAAATTTCTTTTTAATTGTGAAGCATCTAAAATATTTAACAGCGTATCAAATGATTCTTGTAAAAAGAAATTTGTAACTACCCCTTCATCCTTAGAGATGGGATTCAATGTATACACACCAGGCAAATCAATTAAGCGAGCATCCTTCCCTTTAAATACGCCCACTTTCTTTTCAACTGTAACACCACTCCAGTTGCCAACATATTCGTAAGAACCGGTTAAATGGTTAAATAACGAAGTTTTCCCTGTGTTCGGATTTCCAACTAATGCAATTTCCATTTAAATTCGCTCCACTTCAATTCTCAATGCTTCTTTCCGTCGAATGGCAATGCACTGGCCACAAGATTCGACCATCATCGGGCCTCCAAACGGCATTAAGCATTTCACACAGATTTCAACACCTTCGGAAATGCCGAAATCTAAAAGTCTGCGCTGAACAAGACGATCAACACCAGAAAGATTTTTGATTCGTCCTTTTTCACCTGGTTTGAGTTTTTCGAGCACAGCTACCACCTTCTCCCTGTTTTTTTAGAACGGAATAAACTGCTCTTATTGAGAATGATTATCTTTATTTAATCAAAAAATAAACGATTATACGTGTGATAAACGTCACCTAAAACCGAAGGAAAAGGGAATCAAAAGGAAAATCCACTGATCCGACAAAAATACTTGCCTAGCAGGAAAACGAATCAAACTTATCATTAGCGAAGTGGAAATCTAAGTGTTTTTTTACCATCCGAAATATAGCTGTCCTCAAAAGAATTTCATTAACACAAAACTGCTTCCTTTATCACACAATGTTGCTATAGACCCACCAAACCTTAACCTGCTAGATTTATAATGCAAACAATTTGTTGGAGGAATTTTTATGGATAGAAGGGATGAAATCAAAAAAGGAGAAAAAGGGGCATGGCTGAGTATTATAGCGTATCTCATTCTCGCTTGTGTCAAGCTCACTGTAGGGACCATTTGGAACTCCGAAGGTCTTCAAGCAGATGGGTTGAACAATACAACAGATATTATCGCCTCCGTGGCCGTGTTAATCGGATTAAAAATCTCTCAAAAACCACCAGATCATAATCATTTATATGGACATTACCGTGCAGAATCGATTGCCTCATTAATCGCTTCATTTATTATGGTCGCGGTCGGCATTCAGGTCATCATCGGGGGAATCCGTTCGATCTTTTCTGGCAAAGGTGAAACTCCAGATTTAATTACAGCTTGGGTAGCTATCGCCTGTGCAGCCATCATGTATGGGATGTATCGTTACAATTTATATTTAGGAAGGAAAATTAATAGTTCGAGCATTCAAGCGCTCGCCCATGACAATCGGTCAGACGCACTTGTCAGCATCGGAGCATTTATTGGAATCATTGGAGCACAATTCGGCCTTCCGCTTATCGATACAATTGCCGCAATCATTGTCGGAATTATTATATGTAAAACCGCGTGGTCGATCTTTTTCGATGCGTCTCATACTCTTACAGATGGTTTTGATGTCCATACATTAGAAAAAATAAACGAAACAGTGCAAACCACTTATGGAGTTTATGAAGTTACCGACTTAAAAGCCAGAATGCACGGAAATCAAGTGCTAGTCGAAGCAACCATTCGAGTAAACCGAGATTTAAATGTGGTCGAAAGCCATGAAATTACCGAAAAGATTGAGAGCAGACTTGAAAAGGAATGCAATGTTCAAAGTGCAACGATACATATTGAACCGTTTTCCCCGTAGGAGGTTTTGCCTAATTATTCATTTTTCAAAAGGATATTTGAGATTCCGCAATTTCTCCCAATATTCGACAAAGGGTTTTCTTTGTTTAAAAAGAATTTATTTAAAGACCTATTAGGTAAAGTGAGGGAGAGAAAAAAGAATGCAGGTAGTTACCTTGAAAAAATTGTCCGATTTTCTTGAAACAGAAAAAGATGCGATAATTACTGAGTGGCATAGCAAAATTATCCTTCCTAAAAAAGGATATAATAATGAGTATTATACGGATTGTCCTAAACATTTTTTCGAATTAATGATTCAACTTATTTCCAAATCAAAGGAAGACATCGAGCCTGCAATTAAAAAACTAGCCATTGAAATTGGGGAAGAACGAGTAAAATCGGAAAGTAATATTGGTGATTTCGTATACAATGTGAATATTGGCCGTTCAATTATTTATGCCAACTTCGCAAAACTAAAACTTGAATGGACACAACTTCAAGAGTCGATTAATCGGATTAACTACTGTTTTGATCGTTTTCTCTACTATGCCGTCTCCTATTATTCAGAACATAAAGATAAAATCATTGAGGAAAAAACAGAATTTATAAACTCAACCCATAAAGATCGATTGACACTTTTAGGGCAAATGACTTCAAGTTTTATTCATGAATTTCGAAATCCATTAACTTCTGTACAGGGATTCATTCAGCTTTTAAAGGCAGATTATCCCGATATGGAATATTTGGATATTATAAAAAATGAGTTAGAACAACTGAATTTCCGTATTTCTCAATTTTTACTCCTATCAAAAAAGGAGCTTATCGGAAAAGAGAAAACGCAATTCTCTGTTAATCAAATGCTCAACGAAGTGTTAACCTTTCTTTACCCTAGCATCCTTGATGCAAAAGTAAAGGTGGTTCAAGAAACACCTGAGGAGATGCAAATGGTCGGGTATGCGGATGAAATCCGACAGGTGCTCATCAATATTATTTTTAATGCGGTCGATGTACTTAGTCAATACCGTGAAGACCCAAGAATTGAAATTAATGCACGGAGAGTCAATCAATCTCATCTAAAACTTGAAATTGCCAATAATGGTCCAGCAATTCCAGAAAATATGCTTAATTCGATTTTTGAACCATTTGTCACGACGAAAAAGCTAGGTACTGGTTTAGGATTATTTGTTTCCAGGGAAATCATTGAAAAACATAAGGGCTTCCTTGCTTGTTCTTCCATTCAGGACCGGACAGAATTTATGATTTTATTGCCTTTAGCGAAATAAATACTCTCATGCCACTCCCGTGACCAACAGAGGTACGGGTTTTCTTTTTCCCCCTTTTTCATACACTGCTGTAAGGATTAAATTTTTTTCGATGGAGGTCTTTTCCTGATGTTTAGCTTGAAGGTCGACCGTGAGATTGAATTGCAATTATTTCAGCTTCACCATGCAAATGAACTATACTGGCTTGTGAACACAAATCGTCTCTATTTACGCGAATGGCTGCCATGGGTCGACAGCATTACTTCCCCTGTAGCCTACCATTCAATTATTCCTGTATGGCTACAGCAATTTGCCGAAAATAAAGGCTTCAATGCAGGTATCCGTTACAATGGTCAACTTGTCGGAACAATTGGCTTGAACCAAATCGATTGGTCCAATTCACAAACAAATATAGGCTACTTTCTAGCTCAAGGAGCTCAAGGAAATGGAATCATGACACGTGCCGTTTCAACTGTCTTGAACTATGTGTTTTTTGAATTAGGACTGAATCGAGTCGAAATTCGCTGTGGAATTGGCAATCACAGAAGTCGGTCCATTCCAGAACGCCTTGGCTTTACAAGAGAAGGAGTGATTCGCCAAGGTGAAAACCTATATGGCAAATATCATGATTTAGTGATTTATAGCATGCTCGCAAATGAATGGAGGATGAAAAGAAGGGAAAATTCTACTAGGTGATAAAAATTTCCAGACAATCTTCTTCCAAAACTTCATACATTATGCCTAGCGCACATACAATATTATAGCTAACCGAAAACATCGAGTTTATGATATAATTAAAGATAATCAAAATAAGCTGAGGTGATATGATGGGGGATTCTATCGTATCGTTGTTCTAACAGCTAAAACTTCGGAATTTGATTGGATTTAACAGGGTGCATTTCCCCCTCTTTGCCGAAGGTTTTTCATCTGTTAGGCAATGAGGGATATGAAGTTTTAAAGTTATGAAACTAGACATTTTAAAAAACATAATTAGCGCGTGCATAAGCAAGCTTTAATTTTTCGTTTATTGGGAGGTGACTCCTTACCTGTAAACTCTACAGGATAAGGGTTCTATTTGGACATATTTAACTTGGTTTGGATAGCCATTTTAATTGCTTTTACGGCATTTTTTGTAGTCTCAGAATTTGCGATTGTGAAAGTGAGGAGTTCCAGAATTGATCAGCTTATTGAAGAAGGGAAAAAAAGTGCAGTTGCGGCAAAGCGAGTAATCTCCAATCCCGATGAATATTTATTAGCATGTCAGCTAGGGATTACCGTTGCTACATTGGCAATTGGTTGGCTAGGGGAAACAACGGTCGCGAGAATGCTTGAGCCTGTCTTTTTTTATTTACCAGCTCTAGAAAACGCAAGCTATGCCCTGTCTATTGGGGCTGCTTTCATAATCATCGCGTTTGTGCATATTGTTGCCGGTGAGCTTGCCCCGAAAACAATCGCTGTTCAGAAAGCCGAATGGGCTGTCCTTTTTATCGCCACTCCACTTATTTGGTTCTATCGAATCACGTATCCATTTATTTGGGGATTAAAAGGTTCCGCTCAGATTCTCACTCGTTCACTCGGGCTAAAACCTGTCTCAGGACATGACATGGCCCACTCTGAAGAAGAGCTCCGCATCATGCTTACTGAAAGCTTAAAAAGTGGCGAGATAAACCAATCAGAGTTTAAGTATGTAAATAAAATTTTTGAGTTTGACAACCGAATCGCTAAAGAAATTATGGTTCCACGGACCGAAATTATTTCAATGGCAAAAGAGCAAACGATTGAAGAATTTTTAGATATTGTAAAAGAAGAAAAGTTTACACGTTTCCCAGTCATTGATGGAGATAAAGACCATATTATTGGTTTAGTGAACATTAAAGAAGTGTTGACGGATTTTATCGCAAACCCCGCAGCCCGAAAACAAACGTTGGCAGATTATTGTCGTCCGATTATCCGTGTCATTGATACAATTCCTGTTGACGATTTATTGGTCAAAATGCAAAAAGATCGCATCCATATGGCAATTCTGATGGATGAGTATGGCGGAACGTCAGGAATAGTTACAGTTGAAGACATCCTTGAAGAAATTGTTGGTGAAATTCGCGATGAATTTGATATGGATGAAGTCCCAATGGTTCAACAGGTAAACGACAATCAGTTTATCATTGACGCAAAATTGCTCGTTTCTGAGTTAAATGACCTGCTTGCTATCGAGATTCAAGAAGGTGATTTTGATACAATTGGCGGCTGGATGATGACGGAAAAATTCGACTTGAAACAAGGGGAACTCATCCAATTTGGAGAGTATGCATTTAAGGTTCTTGACATGGATGATCACCATATTAAATACATCGAAGTAACCAAACAAGAGCAAGAACAAGAGGATAAACCAAGTGAGCAATCAATTGAGTTTGATTCGTCAGAAAAAGCATATTCAATTACGAAAACGGGAGCAGTATCCTAATCATACAAAAACGCCAAAGAAACCTTTTTAGGGAATTTGGCGTTTTTTCTTATCCAGTGCTTGCGATAACTTGTTCGTAGATTGAACATTTTTATATTTCCTCTTCATTGGATATAATACCCCGTTATAGGCTTGTATCAAACTTTTTTAACATTAAAAAAAGCCTGGTTAGGCAGGCTTGATGTTTGTAATTTCGATTAAATTAATCTTCTTTTATCATTAGTATATCTTCTTCTACTTTGCCTAGTTTTAACAAATGGGAATCTAGCCTCTTATGAATCGTATTGAACTCTCGGGAATTCTTTTTATTTAAGTTTTCAACTACTTCATGGAGAATATTTTCAACTTTTTTTGTTTGAAGTTCCTCCATCCGCTCTAGCGCCTCTTTTATATCTGTAATATCAATTTGGTTAGAAGTAACGCGATGTTCAATACTGTCAACCTTCCCTAATCCATTTAGCCGATTTTCCAATCCTTCAACTTTATTCTCTAGCCCGCCAATCATTTTCTTTATATCATCTAGTGTTTCCAATAGTTGATCCAATTTTTTATCCATTGTTTGTACTCCCCACATGTTAGTTTTAATTTATTTTAACACCGTTATATAGTTGTGTATGTTACAATTCGAGGAAAATTAGCCATATCATGTTGTAAATAACCAATAGTTAAAATTTATTCACATTTCGTCTTCGTTTTTCCCAAAAATTATGAATATTCCCTTTTTCTTAAAGAAGAACATAGGAAAAGGTTGGCATATTATATATAATGTAATTGGCGATGACATCTCAAAGGGGCGGAGAAAATGGAAAATTTTAATGGTGTTTCGTTTATTTTCATTTTTATTTTTATAGGTATTTGTTTTACACTCTATTTCTTTATTCAAAAACGAAATCCCTCAAACAAAGGTGAAGACAGGAAAACAAGCGAATGGACGAGTATTGAGGTCACACTTGAAGAGGTGATGCAGGCAGTTCGCCAGTTTTCCCTCAACCTTCCTGAAGGAGTTTCGCGAACCATTCTTGTGAAAGAAAATCATGAAATTGATTTTAAGCAATTAGCTCCGATCCTTCAAGGAATTCCTTCTGAACCATTTTATATGTCAAAAGAGACGTATGATATTTTTGAGGAGAAAGATAAACAGATTCCGCCTGTACTTGATCAAGTTCAACAAGCCGTAGACCTCTATGTAAAGGATCATAAACAATTTCCTGTCTTAGCTTATGACCCGCTTCGACGCGTAAACTATTTTCTGCTTGTAAAAGGTCATTATCTTAAAGAAGCACCAGAATTTGATTTATATATTACAAATTATGATGGTATAATTAGTCCTCATAAACCGAAAGAACGGTCGAAACACTGAGACGAACATTCCTTTTGCATTCATACTTGTATAGTTTTCTACAATTTTTGGAATCCTATCCATGAAAATGCCGGAAAAAGGACTGATTTGATTGCAAAAGAAGCGTTTATTACAATGGGCATGCCTTGCTCTTGCCTTTCATCTAGCGGGATGTTCAGTTAGTTCCGATGAAGAACTGAACCCTAAGACGATGGATTTCACCGGACGAGACACGATTGGGGAGAATAACTCATTTGATTCAACAAATGGTGTTGAAATCAATGGGGATAATACGAGCAATCTCCGCGATGAACAGCGGATTCAAATGAATCAAGAAAGATATGAACAAATTATTAATAGTCAAACGAAGATAACCCTTGAGGAAATTACAGCTGATCAAGTCGCTCTTATGGATGGCATCTTAGATGCGATTATTCTTGAAACAGATAACAATGCCTATGTTGCTTTACAATTACAAATAAATACCGATTCAATCTCAGAAGAGTTGCGAAAAAAGATTACTCACGTCGTGCAAGCAAATGTTGAACAGGCAGATTCTGTTTTTATATCAGGCAACCCCGAATTTTACCAACGAATGCAATCGTATGAACAAGCGATTAAATATGGCGAACATACAGATTCCTTTATCCATGATTTCGCCGAAACCATTCGCAGAATCTTCCCAGACGCGAGGTAAAATGAAAAGCGGAGGCGACTGCACAGGGACGACAAGCATAAGAAACGCCCTGTAAGAAGGTGTTCTTTACCTTCTGAAAGGGAGTGGCTTATGACTCGAGTCCCTAGGAGCCGCAGCTAGACAAACGAAAAGCGGAGGCGACATGGGCAGCCCCGACAAGCATATCCATAAGCAAAGCAGCAGCCAATGGCTGCTGCTTCCATTTTTAACAACAATCACTTTGATTTCCTAGTAAGACTAGGCCGTTTTGTTGTTTATCATAATCCAGTGTCAATCCTTCAGTATAGTCATTAATGTCTGCATCAATCGCAACTTGAATTTGATTAATTACCATTACTTTATCTTTTGCTTCCGGCTCATCCAGAGCTAGACCAACTTGTGGCCCTCCTCAGCCATAGCCAGAGAAAAAGACACGAATTCCTGGCGCATTTTTTTCTTCAATTACTTGCTTAATCACTTCACGTGCATCATCTGTAATATGCATATTCCCTTCCCTTTCCATATTCATTTATTTACTTGGAGATTATAACACCAATTCCTTGTTTAAACACGAAAAATGACTCGTCTTTTGATGAGACAAGTAATCGTAGCTTTCCCTGATTTCATAAAAAAACAGTGAACCCTTTTGATTCACTGCTTTTCCAGATTATATATACTTCCGATGAATTCCCTTTCCATCAAATGTAAAGAGCATGACACGATCTTCTACAATCGTTTCAATATGGACTTTACGTCCCCACAACTGGTGAATGTATGGCATCACCTTTTCTAAGTACTTAATATCCAGTTCAATGCCTTCGTAGCTGTGTTTAATATGCAATTCTCCGTTTTTCTGATAATCACCATCAACCACCATTAAATATGGGAACCCACCGTTTACTCTCATACCGACTAATTGGTCACGAACTTCTTCCCATTGTTTATCAACAATCTTATATTCCTTCCCTTGTTTCTGGAACAAATACATATCTTCTCGCATGACAAGTTCTTTCGTTAAATAATTGCGCAAAAAGGAAATATCTGATTCAATTTCCCGCACTTCAAAGATTTTTTCTCGTCCAGAACCTGGCTGGGCGCCCCTAGCTTTCATTTTTTCTGTTGGATTATTATATCTTTCCTCAATGTCTTCAAATATTTTCAGCCCAAGATAATATGGATTAATCCCAGTTTTGGAAGGCTGAACAACCCCTGCATTTAATTTTGCAAATTCAATGGCCTCACCTGTAGTTAAATCGAGTTCACGTATAATTCGTTGATGCCAATATGACGCCCAGCCCTCATTCATGATCTTTGTCTCAAGCTGCGGCCAAAAGTAAAGCATTTCCTCACGCATCATCGTCAAAATATCTCGCTGCCAGTCTGCCAACTCACGACTGTATGATTCAATAAAAAGCAACAAATCCTTTTCTGGTTGAGGCGGGAAGTTTTTCTTCTTCTTCTTTTTCTTTTCTACCCCAGTTTTCGGTTTATCTAAATTCCAAAGATCATCAAATTCACTTTCCTTATCTGTTTCTTCTTCCTCGTATACATCATCCATCGTCCAATTTAGTTTCGGTCTCATAAGCGATGGGTCAATATGCTCTTCAATCGCTAAAACAGCATCTAGGAATGTCTCTACTTCACGTTTTCCGTGTTCAATCTCATATTGTCTAATCCTCTCGGCCGTTGCCGCCATACTTTCAACCATATCACGCTTTGTGTTTTGAAAACGGACATTATTTTTAAAGAAATCACAATGCGCAAGAACATGGGCAACAATTAATTTGTTCTGGATTAATGAGTTTGAATCGAGTAAAAACGCATAACAAGGGTCCGAATTAATGACTAGCTCATAAATTTTTGATAACCCTAAATCGTAATGAAGCTTCATTTTGTGGTATTGCTTTCCAAAACTCCAATGTGAATACCTTGTGGGCATTCCATAAGCTCCAAATGTATAAATAATATCAGCAGGGCAAATTTCATAGCGCATCGGATAGAAATCTAAGCCAAATCCCCGGGCAACCTCGGTAATTTCAGCGATGGCATAATTCAGTTCTTTATCCTCAGACACCCATCTCTCCCCCTTTCTTTACTTATATACATATGTATGTATATAAAAGGCAAAAGATGAGCGAGCTTTCAAATCATCTTCAGCAATCCGTCTATTCTTTTATACAGGAAGATATTGAAAAGCTTGTAATATGAGCAAGTCCAAGTTTTTCTCCGAAGTTTTTTTTATAAAGTACATATAATAAATTCAACTCCTCGTAAGGAGGAATGTTTAATGAAAAAAGCGGACTATGACCGCGCGCTTTACTATACACACCGGTCAGAATGGGATAACCTGCTCATTTTAATGGTACGAACAGAGGATCATTTTTTAGCAAAGAAGATTGAGCATTTTCTTCATGCATATAACTTTGAAAGCGACTACTCAGTCATTGAGAAACATTTATATTCTTTGCTACGATACATCGACCATGCGAATGAAGTGACCGTTGAGATGCAACCTATCGATTCTGATACAGCCGTACCAATCATGTAAACGAACCTTACCTTTATCTGATGAATTCCACCAATATAACACGGCACTTTCATAGTGCCGTGTTACCAATAAAACGTAGTACTTCAACAATAACAATGGTAAAATATGTCTTTTGTAGAGTAAAGTTGTGATTTTGTAGAGTAAACGTGCGAAACCGTAGAGTAAATGGGTGAATCCGTAGAGTAACTTGTTCGTTTCGTAGAGTAAATGGGTAAAAACGTAGAGTAAATGGCTAGAACGAACAAAAATTGGATAAAACCGAAATGAGATTGTCCCATTTCGGTTCCTCCTTATTTTTATTCTTTTTGTTTCGCCACTTCCATATGCTTTTCAACAACTTCCATGAAGTTCCTTTCTAGCGTCTGGAGCTTTTCTTTGCTTGATGCAAGGCTATCGCCATTTACTCCAAAATAAAATTTAATCTTTGGCTCTGTACCAGATGGACGGGCACACACCCATGAACCATCTTCGAGAATATATTTCAGCACATTTGACTTCGGGAAATCAATTGTCTCTTGAATTCCATCAGCTGTTTGTCTATTCCCAATTAAATAATCCTCAACTACGGTCACTTTTAAATCACCAATCATTGTTACGCCAAACTCACGAAAAACAGATAGTGTTTTTTCGATCAATTCCGAACCTTCTTTTCCTTTAAGAGTTAACGAACGCAATCCTTCTTGGTAATAGCCGTATTCTTTATAAATGCTTAACATAGCCTCATACAGAGACATGCCTCTCTTTTTATAATACGCACAAACTTCAACAGCTAAAACGGCCGCTTGAACGGCATCCTTATCGCGGGCAAAATCACCGATTAAGTACCCATAGCTTTCCTCATAGCCAAATAAAAATTGATACTCCCCTGTTTGTTCATAGCCTTGCACTTTTTCAGCGATAAATTTAAAACCAGTTAATACATCAATCGTATTTATATCAAAAGATGCGGCAATCGCTCTGCCTAATTCGGATGTAACAATTGTTTTTAAAACAACCCCATTGGCAGGTAGAACACCTTTTGCTTTTTTCTGAGTTAAAATATAATGAAGCAGTAGTGCACCTGTCTGATTTCCAGTGAGAAGCTTATAGTCGCCCTCCTCATCTTTTACTGCAATTCCAAGTCGATCGGCATCAGGGTCTGTAGCAATCAAAATATCCGCATTTGTTTTTTTGCCATCCCTAATGGCTAACTCGAATGCTGCACCCTCTTCAGGGTTTGGACTTTTTACAGTCGAAAACTGAGGATCGGGAAGCTCCTGCTCTTTTACAACGGTGATATTCTTATATTTCATTGCAAGTAGACCATGGCGAACAGGAAGATTTGCCGTCCCATGAAGCGGTGTGAAGACAATATTTACATCTGTTTCATCAGCAAGCTGCGGATTTTCAGAAATCGTCAACAATTTCCCAAGGTAAGCATGATCAACTTCCTCACCAATCATTTGAATGAGTCCTTTATCTTTTAACTCTTGTTCATCTAACACATCTAGCGTCAACTCATCCTTTATTTCATTCACCTTCGCAACGACAAGGTCCGCACGCTCCGGTGGCAATTGGCCACCATCAGGACCATAAACTTTATAGCCATTATACTCAGGTGGGTTATGACTAGCTGTGATGACAATTCCTGCAAAGGCATGAAGATGCCGAACAGCGAAGCTCAACAGCGGAGTTGGTCGCAGTTCTTCAAACACATATGTATGAATTCCGTTTGTCGCTAATGTTTTCGCTGCCTCCATAGCAAATTCAGGAGATTTATGTCTGGAGTCATAGGCGATGACGACACCGCGTTTTTTCGCTTCCTCACCATGATCAGCAATATATTGTGCTAATCCCCATGTTGCCTTCCTAATTGTATAGAGGTTCATCCGGTTTGTTCCCGGACCAATTTCCCCTCGCATTCCCCCTGTTCCAAATTCTAACTCCTTATAAAAGGCATCCTCTAATTTTTTCTCATCTCTTTTCAAAGCTGCCAATTCTTGCTTTAATTCCTCATCTAGTCCGTTATAACGACTCCAAGCATCCACTTTATTTTTCCAGTTCATTCATTCTCCTCCATCATAAAATGTACTACTACCATTATAAAGACATTCTCAACTATAACCAACCTAGACTTCATGACATATTTCGAGTCCATTTTTAGACAATACAAGAATTCCATCTATAAAAAAATCAACACCTGTACCAAAATATACAGGTGTTGATTTTACACAAGATAGCTATTTGCAGCTTTCGAATAAACGCTGATATAGTTGTCAACATTTTCTTGACGAACCTTTAAAAATTGCTGGAATTCAAATGGAAAGTAAAGACCAAAGTCTTTTAATGTTTTCGCGTTTTTTTGAAAAATTTCATCATAGTCCTCTAAAAGGGAGTGTGATTCTAATATAGAAATAATCGTTTGGAGACTTGTAATCACTCGAAAAGCTTCGCCCAATGTATTGAAATTTTCGTACTGGTCTTTTGTTGTGTGTAAGACCTTATGTTTTTCAAACTCGAGAATGTCTTCATCAGAAAAATACAGTGGTAAAACCTCTGAATAAAAATATTGAGCAAGCTCCTCTACTTTCTCCATTTGATCTGGTGTTGATGCAAAAACAATTTTCAATGATGAACCCACCTTTTACTACACTTTTTCTCTACTCAGATACATTAAGAATAACATAGATAAACAGGAAAAAATGTGGTAATTATGACCATGAGGGGAATCGAGTAAAGGTTGACAAAGTGATTTATTTCTGTCATTTGTATAGGAAGAAACACTGCTTAAAGACAGCGAATTTAATCGAAGGGAAAGATAAAGTGAAAACAGTGCAAAAAGGGAATTGGTTCGAAATCATCATACCAGAAAAGTGGACAACCTTTACCCTTGATGATTTATTAAGAACAAGTTGGAAAGTACCTAAAAAAATGCTTCATCAATTTAAAATGGAAAAAAAAGTTTTACTAAATGGAGCACTACCCGATTGGCATAAGAAGTTAATTTCTGGAGTGAAACTCCAAATCGAATTGTTCACACCTGAAGCGTACGGGGTAATCCCTACTTACCACGATATTGAGATTTTGTATGAAGATGAACATCTTCTCGTTTTAAACAAACCAGCGGGCATGGATACCCATCCTAATGAGCCAACAGACACAAACACACTAGCAAATGCAGTTGCCTTTCACCTTCAAGCAAATGGCATAAAATTAAAGCCTCGGCACATTCATAGACTCGACCGTGACACTACTGGTGCTGTTTTGTTTGCTAAAACGGCTTTAGCAGGAGCAATGCTGGACAGAATGTTAGAAAAGCGAGAAATAAAACGGACATATTTAGCGATTGTCGAAGGGCTCCTTCATAAGAAGCATGGAACGATTAACAAACCGATTGGAAGCGACAGACATCACCCTGTACGTCGTCGTGTTTCGCCTACAGGCCAAACAGCGATTACCCATTTTAAAGTGTTAAAATCCGACAGGAACGAAAATAACACATTAATTCAATGTCATCTCGATACAGGGCGAACACATCAAATTAGGGTTCATTTTAGTGATATCGGTCATCCTTTAGTAGGAGATTCACTATATGGCGGGAGCAACATCTATTCACGTCAAGCACTCCATGCGATTAAATTAGAGTTTACTCACCCATTCACAGAAGAGTTCATAAGCTGTTATGCTCCGTTTATTGACAGACCGGCTATATTTAAAAATATTGACCCTTCCTCTTATTAAAAAAATAAAATCCTCCCACTATGGAAGGATTTTATTTTTTATTACCATTTATGGGGATATTTCCTGAAAATATTTAGTCTGTCGATTTTCTCATACTTCTCATCACAAAGCTCGCAATAAATACAAGTGCAATCGCGCCAATCAACGCAGGAATAATCGCGAAATTAGCAACAACTGGTCCCCATGTTCCGAAAAACGCATGCCCTAGCCAGGCACCGATAAAACCTGCAATAATATTGCCAAATACACCTCCAGGTACATCTTTACCTAAAATCATTCCGGCTAACCACCCGATGATTCCACCAATTATTAATGACCATAAAAAACCAAACATCCTTGGTCCTCCTTTTGACATAAAGTATATGCAGTCCATTGTGGTTCATATGACCCACCAGGGAATGTCCCCTTATAAAAAGTATGCTTAAGAAAAGATTTTTTTACTCTTTTTTTTCGTTGGTTATTATTTCCACTAAAAAACACAATATGTAAAAGCAAAGGCGATTGCCGCGTCACAATCGCCTAAATTTATATAAACGGCTTATCGCCTGTGTAGTAACCATTTCCCTCCTGAAATTTGTCCTAAACACGAAGCAAACTATTTTCAAAAAGTGGGCATTTTCATTACATTTTATATAGAGGAGTTACAAGACAAATATTATTTCTAATTCTGAATAACACTAACAAAACAAAATGAATTTGCTTTAACATACGAATATGGGAGGGGATAAACTTGAAGAAAGCCATTTTTCTTGATCGTGATGGAGTTTTGAACGAAGTATTAACTTCGCGAGTGAAGTTCGTAAACGAGCCGAAAGACCTTTATTTACTCGAAGGAGCAGCAGAAGCAGTTGCTGATCTTAGCAAAGCTGGGTATGACATTTTCGTTGTCACAAACCAAGGTGGAGTCGGTCTAGGCTTTTTAAAGGAGAAAAACTTACAAAAGATCCACACTTATTTAAATCAATTAGTTCAAGAGCATGGTGGGGTTATTAAAGAATTTGCTTACTGCCCGCATAAACCGAAAGCAGGTTGTGAGTGTAGAAAACCAAATGCAGGAATGCTCATTGATCTCGCAAACCGATACGAGTTATCGCTTCCAGAAAGTGTAATGGTCGGAGATCATGAACGTGATATTGAAGCTGGAAAAAAGGCAGGTTGTAAAACAGTGTTTATTGGAGAAGAAGAAACAGCAGCTGACCGTAAAGCGCCTAACTTGCAAGCAGCAGTTCCCGCTATATTAAATTTATTGGATCATCGAAAACAATAAAAAAACGCTGTTCAATTAACTTGGACAGCGTTGAAGGCGGGAAATTTATTATTATGTAGAATAAGTCAAGACGACTTTTTGCGGCTTATATGTTTCATTGTACTCAGCTGTTTTTAACCTTTCACATGAGGGCATTTCAAAGGAAAAATCTTGAACCTCCTCTGGAATAACTCCTTTTGCTTTTAACTTCTCAAAAACGGTCTGCATCGCAATTTCTGTGTCGATACATTCATCACTTCCTTCTTGTTTGAAGCAATCCACGCATAGCTCGACAATATTTGGGTCAACCTTTTCCTGAGTAAAAACGAGTTTTGCCCCCGTCAAGTTCTCTACTTCCCTGTTCTCCAGCTCAATAATGGTTGTAATATTCACTTTTGTTCCCTCCCTATTCATTACAATCTCATTATAGTAAGCTTTTCCATTAAACGGGGGTATTTACTCAACTTTTCATTTATTAGTCACATATTTAGACAAAAGTTTGTCAAACGAGAAAAGCGCTTTCATTCAAGTCATTCTTTAAATAGCCATATTGCTTAACTCAGCTCAATCCATATCGACTAGCCATTTTGTGAACTTTCCAACATATTTGTGAGATTTCATTGTCTTTCTTTTTCTTTCAATAAATATATGAGAAGATATATTTATATACATTTATTGGAGGGTTTTCAGATGCCAAAAAATCTTCAAGATACAACGACATTACATAACGGAGTTAAAATGCCTTGGCTTGGACTTGGCGTTTACAAGGCTCAAGATGGGAAAGAAGTGATCCATGCTGTAAAAACGGCTATTAAGCATGGCTACAGAAGCATCGACACAGCTTCCTTCTATGACAATGAAGAAGGAGTAGGAATCGCCATCAAAGAAGCTGGGGTTCCTAGGGAAGAGTTGTTCATTACGACAAAAGTTTGGAACACAGAACAGGGATATGACGCAACCATTCATGCATTCGAAACGAGCATTAAAAAGCTCGGCCTTGACTATCTTGATCTCTATCTCATTCATTGGCCTGTTGCTCAGAAATACAAAGAGACATGGAAAGCACTTGAAAAACTTTATCGAGACGGACGTATACGTGCGATTGGTGTTTGCAATTTTCAAATCCACCATCTCAAAGATCTAATCCGAACGGCTGAAGTGAAACCAATGGTCAATCAAGTCGAATTTCACCCGAGTTTAACTCAAAAGGAACTGCTTGCTTATTGCAAACAAGAAAACATCCAACTAGAAGCGTGGGCGCCATTAAAAAGAGGAAGACTTCAAGATGACCCGACGATTGTCGAACTTGCAGAAAAATATAAGAAAACACCAGCGCAAATTATTCTTCGTTGGGATTTGCAACATGAAGTGGTAACAATCCCGAAATCGGTAAAAGAACATCGACTTATCGAAAATTCAAATGTATTTAATTTTGAACTTTTAGCGGAAGATATGAAAAAAATTGATCAATTAAATAAAAACGAACGGACTGGGCCAGACCCAGATAACTTTGACTTTTAACTAGCGAGGAATTTCCCTCGCGTTTTTATTTTAACTCCAATTAATAATAGCAACTTTTATTACCTAGTGACAAAAGTCACATATTTTTTCACTCAGGAATGTTACAATTCAAAAGGATAACCATCTATACTTCGAGAAACGAGGGTTAAAAATGAATTTTCCACAACTCAAAATTGGCCATATGGTTCCAAAGTTCCCGATCATGCAAGGTGGAATGGGCGTTGGAATCTCACTAAGTAAACTTGCCTCTGCTGTTGCTAATGCTGGTGGAATAGGAACTATTTCAGGAACTGGGATTACCGTTTCCGAAATGCGTAATCATATAAGGGAAGCTAAGAAACAAGTAAAAGATTCTGGTTATATTGGCGTAAATGTATTGTTTGCCATGAATGACTTTGCAGATAAAATGAAAGCAGCACTTGAAGAAAAGGTAGATTTTATTATTTCTGGTGCTGGAATTTCAAGAGATATGTATGCGTGGGGAAAACAAGCAGGAATTCCTGTCCTCTCAATTGTGTCCTCAGCAAAACTTGCCAGAATCTCCGAACGACTCGGTGCTGCTGCTGTTGTCGTTGAAGGAGTTGACGCGGGAGGTCATTTAGGAACAGACCGCAATGTGTTCGACATTCTTCCGGAAGTAGTCGAAGCCGTTAACATCCCAGTTTTGGCAGCTGGTGGGATCTTGACTGGTGAAGATGTTGTGAAGGCAATGGATTTAGGAGCCGCGGGCGTGCAAATGGGGACAAGATTCGTGGCAAGTGAAGAGTGCGATGCTCCGCTCGTATTTAAACAGAAATACGTTGAAACAGAAGAAACGTTCCTCTTGAAGACGACTGTCGGATTAGAAGGAAGAGTGATTACAAATCATTTTTCGGATTTGGTCTTGAATACAGATAAATTACGAATTAAAAGCTGTCAAAATTGCCTTAAAAATTGCTCTTACAAATTTTGTACACTTGATTCTTTATTTACAACGATGAATGGCGATATCGATAATGGACTCCTTTTTGCAGGTTCACGTGTCGGTGAAATAAAGGATATTTTACCGGTGCAAACGATCATCAAAAACCTTGCTGCCGAATATGCCGAAGCCATCCAATCTCGACAAGTAAAAACGATTTAAGCAAAGGACAAGTTCTTTCCTTGTCCCTTAGGAAGAACAGCTGAAACAGCTGTTCTTTTTTTTTCCTGCAAGGGGTCTTTGATAACTCACAAAGGAAATGAATAGCTCCGTTCCTCTCCTTTTTCTGCATCATAGATTCTTTCTACGTATTGAACATGCTCGCTCCCCATTAATAAAACCGTTGAACTTCTCGTGCCATAGCCTTCACTTTTAATAAATAATGGCGAGAGAATTCTTTCCATTTCCAGGCTAACGCCAGTTTTAGGCAGTAATTCGTCTAAAGCAGACTCAGCATTCAACAAGAGTTCAAATAGCTGCTCTATCATCTTTTCATCATTTAGGTGATTTTGTATATTCCCTTTCACAATTTCGTCGAGTCCGTTCTTTCCAATTTGAACCTTGGGCCAATTCGTATTTAACAAATGGTTGCTAAGCCCATAAACTCCAGGCTGAATCGCTGTAACTTCATTACTGACATTTGAATAATAAAACAGTCCTTTGACATCTCCGACCAATAAATTATAACCAGGATACATGTTTCTACTTTCAGCAACAGTATGTAGATACTCTTCAGGATTGGCATTGCCTTTTAAAAAGTCAGCGACTAAATTTCCTCGTGTATGCTTTCCTACGGTGTTTTCATTTGGATCTCGATAATTTGTTAACGCAGCAAAACGTGCTGAAGTTGTTATCCCCATCCATGTACCCATTTTTTCTAAATCACGCCCTGCTATAATGCTCGGCTCATCGTCCCAATAATTAGCAGGAGCCGTTGGTCGTCGATAGAATTCATCACGATTTGCAGCAACAATGAGAGGATATGTTGGATGCAACTTATAAGCAAAGAGAATTAAACACATTTTTCCCCCGCCTTTCTAAAAGCGTTTTTTTACCATTTTAACTTAGAAATGATAAAAGAACGATAAATAAGCAATATTTTTCATGCTAATCAATCTTTAATGGTATTCTATAAAATCATAAATTGTTAATTTATTGGAAAATTATCTTGATGACATCGGCGTTTATCCCCCACTTATCTTTACTCCTTCACTCGAAATCTTGAAATGGAGTATTACGGCCCGTTAACCTGCGATGAAAAATGGAATAAGAAAAACCGGGCAAAAACCGCCCGGTCCTTTTTTGGTTAGAGGACATCCGAAATTTTGTACTCTACACCATGTACTCCTTTATAATATTCAGGGTACATCTGTCCACCACACTCCTCGCATGAAAACATTGGCGGGGTAGTTGGATCTCCATCATCCCTTAAATCAAAGTCGCTGACCACATTCAACGGAATGTCCTCCTTCTCATGACACGCTAAACAAACAAAGCTGACGCTCTGTTTGCTTAACAGGTATTTGGAGGGGATTTGAGACATTGGTTTCTTTTTCTTCCCTTTTTTGCGTTTTTTGATGCTGGTGAGATTGTTATTCACCCTTTCTAAATAAGCTCTTGTCGTTGGGCACAAGGCTACCTTTATCTCTAGCTTACCATCTTCAAGGCAGACCTCTCCCTTGTATTCATAGTAACACTCACACCTCGGACAGACGAGGGGATCTTTTTTACCACTTGCTACTATTCTTTCACGCCACGTCTGACGACGTATGGTTTTCTTCACCTTGACAACCCACTTTCTCACCTTTTGTTGCCAAGTACTCAACATCTTTTTGCACAAGTTTTTTGATCTTCTTGAGTACATTCCATAATGACGAATTGTTTTAAATTGCTCATCAGGAATATGACGAATTAAACGTGAAATAAATTCTTCCACGCTTACAGTTTCAGTTTTTTCTTTTCCATCAGTTTTATCTTTATATGAAGTTTATCTTAGAACCAAAGGTGTGTAATCCTGCAATAATTTCAGGAGTTACTTTGGCTTTCTTCTTAAAAAAATCAATTAGTAGTCTTGCAGCTTCGTCCATTAAATCTTTTAATAAATGTCGATGAAGAAGAAACACATCTCTTAATCCTTCATCAATCGTAAAGATTACATGACGGTGATTAACTTGAAGAACATCCTCACTTAGTAAACGGCTCTACTCTTCGCTTTCACCAACAGAACAAGTTGTGCAGAAACGACCTTTACACCGATATGGAACTTTTCGAACATCATGACAGCCTTCACACACAAAAAGCTTAAATCCCTTTTTAATGTCCCCACAATCACGAAATTTCTCGACCTCCTTGACTACAATGGGACGGATTTTAGCACCGTGTTTTCTTTTAAAAGCTTCCCAATGTTGGTGTTTATCGAAAAAAATTTGTCGTAAAATGTTAGTCTCCATAAAACGAAAATACCACAGCGCGAATGACTGTGGTAGACCCAAAATTATATGCTTTCTTATCTTTTGAAAAGTAAGCCCGAATTCAAACAACGCATATTTTCATGCAGCGCCTCCTGATATGATACAAGTATCAATTTAAAAGGAGGTGCTTTTCTAATGCCGCAAGAGAAATTAACGATTGTCCCCGTTACACTTCATCGCGAAAATATAAGTACTCCCTCACCGACTCCTAAAGCAACACGTTCCTCTAGCAGTTGCATGATCAAAACGGCAAATGCTGAGGTCTCCTTTTATAACGGTGTAGAGGAGCATATCATCCAAACAATCATGAGGGAGTTGAAACATTGGTGAAACATGATTATACGGATGTGAAAAATATCTATATTATTTGTGGAAAAACGGACATGCGAAAAGGCATTGATGGATTGGCCACACTGATTCAAGATTCTTTCGAACTTGACCCATATGGCGATTCTATCTTCTTGTTTGCTGGATGGAAGAAGGACCGATATAAATGTCTCTATTTTGATGGTGATGGCTTTGCCATGCTTTACAAACGCTTGGATAATGGAAAACTACAATGGCCTAAAGATGAACAAGCGGTGCGCAATCTTTCACAGAAGCAGCTTCGCTGGCTACTTGAAGGTTTAGCAATCCAGCAGCCAAAGGCCATTCAACCATCGGAAAAGGGAATTTTTTAAATTTATTTTTCTTTATATCACTGTCCTATCTCGTTATAATAAAAGGAACGAGAATGAACGAAAAGTGGTGAATGGGTATGACGAGCGCTTCTTCTACGAATGAAAATCAATACGAGAAATTGATTCGAGTGCTTGAAGAGCAATTGGCACAGTCGAATCAACAAAACAGGGATTTATCAAAACAGATTGAAGCGTTAACAGACCAAGTACGCCATTTAACTAAGCTATTATATGGATCAAAAACGGAGAAATCGAAATACAATGTACCCGATGGACAAGGTTCATTATTTGATGATGACCCGTCTTTTAGCGAATCTGAGCACACAGAAGAACAAAGCCAACAGACGATTTTATATACTGTTGTACGCAAGATTCAAAAGAAAAAGCGAAATGATTCATTGAATGATGATGTGGAGGTAAAGGAAGTTCACCATCATCCAGAAAATACGCAATGCGATTGTTGTCAGGGACCAATGATTGAAATAGGCAGTACAATGGTGCGAGAAGAAGCAGAATTTATCCCTGCAAAAATGAAGAAAGTTCAATACTACGAACACGCATATGAATGTAAAAGTTGTAAAA
>NZ_WOFU01000005.1 GCF_016879755.1 Bacillus sp. B15-48 | reverse complement strand
GCGGTGTTATCAGCCCATTACTTGCGAACATATACTTGCATCCGTTGGATGAACTTATGACAGAGAGAGGACATCGCATTACAAGATATGCAGATGATTTTGTTATTTGTTGCAAATCACAAAAAGGAGCTGAAAGAGTACTTAAATCAGTTACTCGATTCCTTGAACAAAAACTTGGATTAATCGTACATCCTGAGAAGACTAAGATTATTAATAATATGAATGAATCATTTGTTTTTCTGGGGTATGAATTTAAACAAGCCTTCTGGGTTAAACCCTCTGAGAAATCTATAGAGAAGTTTAAAAGTAAAGTCAAGGAAATAACAAAGCGAAATCAAACGGTAAACATTGAGAAACTGATTAAAGAAATACTCAACCCCTATCTAAGAGGATGGGGAAATTACTTTGGACATTGGCACTCCAAGACACTATTGACTAAGTTTGATAAATGGATTAGGAGAAGATTACGGTCTGTTCAATTAAGAAGCTGGAGGAAAATAAGGAAACTACATAAGGAGTTACGCAGAAGAAAATGGAAAGGGGAACTTCCACAGCTTCGGATGTATGCATGGAGAAGTTCAAAGTGTAAGCCCGTAAACGTGGCCCTTCCAAATAAATGGTTTTATAAAGAGAAGGGTCTTGTTTCTCTTGTAGATATTTACAATGAACATCATCCCCAACGGGGATAATCATGGAGGAGCCGTATGCGATGACCCGCACGTACGGTTCTGTGAGAGGCGCATGAAATTTTCATGCGCCTACTCTATTTCTTTTTGCGTTAATTATTTTTATGATAATTGGATTGACGGTCTTGAGTATTATCCAGTTTTTGTTCTTCATTATTATTTAATTGTTCGTTCGGTTTTTCAGTCGGTTCTTTTGGCTGTGGCTCGAGATTATCTGCAGGAATCATCGGCATAATTCTTCCAGTAATATCAGCAAGTTCACTGATAATCCCTTGCAGAGGCTGTCCATTCCGAAAATCTTCAGTAACTTCGCGTAAACGTGCGGTTAAGTCCGGATCAGCAAGTACGATTGCGTTGGCACCATCTGGATCATGTCTCATACTTTCAGTAACAGAATATTTGATAGAACCGACATCAGATCGATCTAAATCTTCATTCACATCAATACCAACAACCGCAATATTGCCAATTACGATTGCTGTAGCATTTTCGACGTCAGGAATGCTTGCAGCTAGTTGAGCTAGGTATCTTGCCCGGCTTTCACTTGCTTTACGATCGACATCTTCTGCACTTGTATTTTGGACATTAACCCGATCTTCCCTGTCCCCTTGTGCGGCATCTTGATTCGCTCCACATCCAGAAACAATTGCAATACATAACAATAGTGTCAATATATTTTTCATCATGCAACACCCCTATAAAATATCGTTTTTCCCAAAATGTTTGGGAAAGATGGTCTTTAAAAAAATATAAAAAAAGACTTGCTTACAAGGTATTGTGTAAAATAAATTCTATCTTTATACAAGAAATCATATATTTTATCAAAGTCTCCGCTGATGGTGGTTTAGCGGCGCCAGAAAAACAAATAGGTAGGAGGCAAAATTTTGACTAAAATATATGTACTTGATACAAATGTACTGCTTCAGGATCCATATGCTATTTTTTCTTTTCAGGATAATGAAGTCGTCATCCCTGCTGTTGTACTTGAAGAAGTTGATTCAAAGAAACGAAATATGGACGAGATTGGACGAAATGCAAGGCAGGTTTCGAGAATTATTGATGGTCTTAGGGTGACAGGGAAACTCCATGAAAAAATACCTCTTGAAGGCGGCGGAACTTTAAGAATTGAATTGAACCATCGCTCTTTCCATCAACTCCAAGAAGTCTTTATCGAAAAAACGAATGATAATCGAATTCTTGCGGTTGCGAAGAACCTATCCTTAGAAGAGCAAACGAAAGAGGGAGGTCGGCCGGTTATCCTTGTAAGCAAGGATGCGCTCGTAAGGGTGAAAGCTGATGCTATTGGTTTAATTTCCGAGGACTTTCTGAGCGATCGAGTAGTAGAAATAAATCATCTATATTCAGGGTTTGAAGAAGTCTTTGTAGAAACGAAATTTTTAAATCAATTTTATGAAAAAGGAGAATTGAAAATTTCGGATTTTTCTCGGAGAAAATTTTATCCAAACCAATTTATTCTCTTAAAAGATAACCTTGGAAGTTCCTCATCTGCACTTTGTATGGTAGAAAAAAGTAGAGAGTTTATAAAAAAACTGGTGTTTGACAATGAGGGAAAACATATTTGGGGAATTCGAGCAAGGAATGCACAACAAATTATGGCAATCGAACTCCTTTTAAGAGACGATCTGCCACTAGTGACCTTGACGGGAAAAGCAGGGACTGGAAAGACCCTTCTTGCCTTAGCTACTGGGTTATATCAGACAGAAGATCTGGGGCGGTATAAAAAATTACTTGTTGCCCGTCCTATTGTACCTGTTGGTAAGGATTTAGGGTTTTTGCCGGGTGAGAAACAGGAGAAACTACGTCCGTGGATGCAACCAATTTTTGATAATCTTGAGTACTTGTTTAATACAAAAAAGCCAGGAGAATTAGATGCGATTCTTGCGGGAATGGGTTCAATTGAAGTAGAAGCTTTAACCTATATAAGGGGGCGAAGCATTCCGGAACAGTTTATTATCATCGATGAGGCGCAAAATTTAACGAAACACGAAATTAAGACAATTTTAACGCGTGTCGGAGAACACAGTAAAATTGTCTTAATGGGAGACCCAGATCAGATCGACCACCCCTATCTAGATGCTTATAATAACGGGCTTACATATGTGGTCGAAAAATTTAAAGACCAAAAAATCGCTGGTCATGTTCAATTAGTAAAAGGGGAAAGATCTGCCCTAGCTCAATTGGCTGCAGACCTTTTAAAGTAAAGTGGGCAGAATATTTATCCGCTTTACTTTATAATAATCTTTTTGATGTCTTTTATGGGGTGGTCCTGATTGGATCCATCTCCATAATAGGCATAGACAGGCCCATCATCCTTTAAAGGCTTCCCATCTACTGAAAAACGGAGAATTAAATCATAGGCTACCTCAAGGGGCAACTCTAATTCTCCTTTTGTTTGTTTAATAACAATGGTAGTTGCATCTTCATGAATCACTGCATTAAGGAGAAATGGTTTTAATGGAACACCAAAGTTTCCTTCTAATAATTTTTGTTTTTCATATTTTTGTTCGCTTTTTAATGTCGGAGGAAAAACAGCTCCCTCCATGATTTCCCGATCCCAATGTTTTGAGACAGCCTTTGTATATTCTTCAATAACGTCAATGTTTTCTTCTTGCTTGTTGAAATATGTACTCAAATCAACTTTTCGATCATCAAATATCCACACGCTTGGATCGAGAGTGATTTGGTAATTCACCTTCCCTGTAATCGGAATAATGGATTCCATAACTTCCCCCCTAAAATATTACTCTTAATATAAAGTAGTATAACGTTATTTAATTAAAATGTCATTTACTGCCTTAAGTATGTATGGGGATTCTTCTTGCTTTTTGCTATTTTAGAGAGTAGAATTTATAGATAGGATTGATTAATGCTCGGGAACGGGGGGATCAATGTTGGCGTCTGAAATGATAATTAATCATCAAGAAAAAGCCCATGCCTTATTGAAGGCTGACGCTAATAAAATATTAAAGCTTATTAAAGTGCAAATGGATAACTTAACTATGCCGCAGTGTCCTCTCTATGAAGAGGTGTTAGACACGCAAATGTTTGGTTTATCACGGGAAATAGATTTTGCAGTAAGGCTCGGTCTGATTGATGAAGCGGAAGGAAAAAATATTTTAGATGAGCTCGAGAGAGAATTATCTGCCCTTCACGAAGCTTCCACGAGAAAATAAGTTGAATAAAAACTCAAACAGTTCCAGAGAATTGTTTGGGTTTTTTTGGCTAATGGTAGGGAAGTAAATTTATACTTTCCTAACCCATCAAGGCAATAAGGTTTTTCTTTGGGCTTTAGCCCTTAGGAAAATCAATCAGGCTCCGCGTGACTACTCCTCTGTCTTCGCCCTTAGCGGCCTCGCCAATTGGCGAGTTTTCTTATAACTTTTCTTTGCGATGCAGGAAATTCATTCCTTTAATCGAATACATATTACAACATAGAAGATGGGGAAGAGACGATGTTCAAAAAAATATTAAAATCCTATGATTATTCGTTAATCATTGTTGTTGCTCTTTTGTCTTTATTTGGGCTTGTCATGGTCTATAGCTCTAGCCTTGTCACACGCTTTGACGTTCCTAGTGAGTATTTTTATGAGAAACAAAAAATAAACCTTTTGATCGCTGCATTCTGTTTTTTACTTACAGCTTTATTTCCATATAAGGCGATGAAGAGTACAAAATTCCTTTTACCAATGGTTCTTTTGTCTATTATCGGTTTAGGATTAATTTTTTTTATTGGAAAGGTAGCCGGGAATGCATTAAGTTGGATCGAAGTGGGGGCCAGGAGTATTCAACCTGCTGAATTTGTTAAATTAAGTGTAATTATTTATTTGTCGGCAGTTTATGCGAAAAAACAATCGTATATTAACGAATTCAATAAAGGGGTTGTTCCTCCACTAGTTTACTTGGCGATTGTTTGTGTTTTGGTTGCGGTTCAGCCAGATTTCGGAACAGCGGGAATCATCTTCTTAATTGCTGCTACGATTGTAGTCTCATCTGGTATGAATTTAAAAAATATGTTAAAGCTTGTGTTAATTGTCGTAATGCTCATCACTCCTCCAGCTCTTTTTATGACGGATAAAATTTTCTCTGAAGTACGATTAGCTCGGCTAACATCATATAGTGATCCTTTTGCCGATGAGTTGAATACTGGCTACCAACTGGCAAATTCTTATTATGCGATTGGAACTGGTGGATTAACCGGACTAGGGCTAGGACAAAGTGTCCAAAAATTAGGGTACCTTCCTGAAGCGCATACCGACTTCATCATTGCAATTATTTCGGAAGAATTAGGGGTTTTTGGAGTTATTTTTGTGTTAGCATGTCTTGCATATATTGTATTAAGGGGTCTATATATTGCTCTTAAATGTAAAGATCCGTTTGGGAGTTTACTCGCCATTGGTATTTCAAGTATGATCGGTATACAATCATTCGTAAATCTTGGTGGAGCAACGGGAGTGATTCCGTTAACAGGAGTCCCTCTCCCCTTTGTAAGCTACGGCGGTTCTTCGGTATTGCAAATGGCGATTGCAATTGGGATTTTAGTTAATGTCTCGATGTTTGTTCAATATGAAGAGAAGTACAAAACAGGAAAACAAAAAGAGAACGTTACGAATCAATCATCAGAAAGTGGGTTTCGAATATAAACATAAAGCTGCAGTGATTGCCACTGCAGCTTTGATTATATTTTTATCGAAAAAAAACCTCCGAAAAGGAGGTTTTGCTATTGTATTGGTGGCGTGAGTGGCTTTTGTTCCTCTTCAACACTTTGATTTGTTTGAATGTTGGCGTTTTTATTATTTCTCGTTACTAAGAGCACTAAATAACTTAGAACTCCAAATAGACAGGAAATAAAAAAGGCGTGGGCCAAAGCAACGTAAAGATTAAGTCTAGAGAAAATGACAATCGCTCCAGAGATGACTTGTAAGCTTACGAGGATGAAAGAAATAATCCAAGACCAATAGACAACCGTTTGGTGTTTATAATGGCGTATTGCAATCAAAGTAACATAACCAATCCAGATAAAAATGAATCCAGCGGCTGCCCGGTGCCCCATTTGCACCCATTCATATAAATTTCCTGGTAAACTTGGGGCGGAATTGACACATAGTGGCCAATCAGGACAAATAAGACTTGCGTTAGTATGCCTTACAAGTGCTCCTGTATACACAACAATAAAACTGTATATCGTTATGCCTATAATGTGTGCGCTCATCCGCTTATCAATAATGACTTTTTCCGCATCGAATTTTTTATCAACTTCAAAGATGAGCAAGGTTAACAAAAAAACCGCTGCAAAAGAGATAAGGGAAATACCAAAGTGGATGGCGAGAATAAAGTCGTTTTGTCCCCAAACAACAGCTGCTGCACCTATAAGTCCTTGAAGTACGATAAAAAAGAAGGACAAAAAGGCGAGAAATTTTGTTTCGCGGATATGACCAATCGCTTTCCAACTCCAAATTGCTAACACTAGAACCATAATTCCTAATGCACCAGATACAAGGCGATGAGCAAGTTCAATCACTAACTCTGTTGTAATATTTGTTGGAATTAATTCGCCATTACAGAGAGGCCATGAGTTCCCGCATCCCAACCCGGAATCTGTTTTGGTAACTAGTGCCCCACCGAGTAACACAAAAACCATACCAATAGTCGTCAAGACAGCTAACCATTTCAAAGAGCGTTTCAATGAATTCACCTGCTTGTTTTAAAATTCGAAAAGTTGTCATTTAATTTGTTTGCCATGTATAATGGTGACGAATTCTTTTTTAATAGGAATTCTAATCTATCATAGCTGATTTGATAAAAAAAAGACAGAAATCTACATTTCATCCTAATTGATAGTACACAATTACTGGTTTTTATTCAACAGTAAATAAAATTGAAGTTTTTAGGTTGAAAAGATTGAATCCTACGACAAGATTTGGTAGTAATAGAGATGGATATAATTATTTGATTTTTTCAACAAAATTAGTTCGTGTTTTCCATGGTTAATTTTCTTAAAGTATTTGTTGTAAAAATAGGAACAACTCACTAAAATCCCTAAACTTCAATAAATGTTCAAAAAAAATACACAAAAAATACACAAAAAATACACAAAAAAGACGCAAAGTGTGATTTAATATACATCAGGAGTGTTTATTTTTCTACACAAATAATTAACATGTTTTCCAAGTTGTTTATAGTGTAAAATAACCCATTTAGATTTATTGATATATAGCTAGAATTTAGAAATGTGAGAACGAGAAATATTTATATTAGGAGGAGAAGAAATGTCAAGTCCGAAGGTATATAGTCAACCTGTTATGGAAGGCAGTGAACAGGCTCTTGATGCTCCTGAAGAAACTTCAGCACTAAAGGATTTTCTAGCACTTATAAAAATAGGAATTGTTAATTCAAATGCGATTACCACCTTTACAGGACTATGGCTCGCCCTTCATTTTAGCGGAATGCGATTCTTGGACAATCTTCATATCGTCCTGTTGACCTTAATAGGTTCATCGCTTATTATCGCAGGATCATGCAGTTTGAATAATTATATTGACCGCGATATTGATCACTTAATGGAGAGGACGAAGGGCCGTCCGACAGTTACTGGAAGAGTACAGCCTGGAAGAGTGGCTCTTCTCGGGTTTTTGTTGGTAGGGATTGGATCGATTCTATTGTTTATGACAACGATTACTGCAGGAATTATTGGGTTAATAGGAGTCTTTAGTTATGTTGTCTTATATTCAATGTGGTCAAAGCGTTTATATGTTTCTAATACAATTGTCGGGAGTATTTCTGGTGCAGTTCCCCCATTAATTGGCTGGGCTGCTGTTGATGGAAACTTGAGTGTAATGGCATGGGTATTGTTTTTGATTATGTTCTTTTGGCAGCCGCCACATTTTTACGCGTTAGCAATGAGGAGAGTGGAAGAATACCGTGCTGCTGGAATACCAATGCTCCCAGTGGTGAAAGGCTTCAAGAAAACAAAGAGATCAATTATGCTTTGGGTCGTAGCGCTCTTACCGCTTCCATTTTTTCTGCCAGAGCTAGGAGTTCCATTTTTAATTCTTGCTTTAGCACTTAATGTTGGTTGGATTGTACTTGGGATTTATGCTCGTAAATTTAATGATGATATTAAATGGGCAAAATTAATGTTTGTGTACTCATTACAGTATATGACAATTCTTTTTGTTGCTATGGTAATTGTCACATTAATATAGAATCAAGCACCTTTATAGGTGCTTACATATTGATTTACTTTCACTCCATTAGGATATTCTCTTCATGAAGCTGTGAAGGGGATTTATCTATATATTTTTTCAGAATTATTAATGAACTTATACGAAAGAGGGGTTTAAAAAAGCTATGAAAAGGCTAGGGAAATGGCGTTTGCTGGCACTGCTTGCAGTCATCGCATTATTGTCCGGATGTGGTGAACCTTTTCTATCTGCTCTGCAGCCAGCAGGGGAAGTTGCGCAAATGCAATATGACCTGATGGTACTCAGCACATTGATCATGGTAGGGGTAATTGTAATTGTAACAATCATTTTTATCGTTGTAATGGTACGTTTTCGCCGTAAAAGTGACAACGAAATACCGAAGCAAGTTGAAGGAAGTCACACGCTTGAAATCATTTGGACAGTTATTCCAATTCTATTGGTGTTAGTGCTTGCTGTTCCAACCGTTTCAGCAACTTTCAAGCTTGCTGATGTTTCTCCAATGACTGAATTAAACGAAGATGGGAATCCAGATGCACTTGTTGTCAATGTACGTGCAAGCCTTTACTGGTGGGAGTTTGAATATCCAAACGAAGAAATTGTTACCAGCCAAGATTTAGTCGTGCCCACTGATGAAAGAGTTTACTTTAACTTAATTGCATCTGATGTAAAGCACTCATTTTGGATTCCGGCAGCAGGTGGAAAAATGGATACAAATACGGACAATGTAAACCAATTTTGGTTGCATTTCGATGATGATGCAGCTGATAATGCCGGAAGAATTTTCTATGGGAAATGTGCCGAGTTATGTGGACCTTCTCATGCATTAATGGATTTCAAGGTAGTTGCTCTTCCAAGAGCTGAGTTTGACCAATGGGTGGGAAATATGCAAGCTGTAACAGAACCAGTTCAAGCGGAAACAGCTGTGGCTCAAGCTGGTCAAGAAATTTTTAATAGCAGTTGTATAGGGTGCCATGCTGTTACTCCTGCCAATACAACACCTGAACAAGCACGTATAGGTCCGAACTTAACAGATTTCGGGAACCGGACTGTTGTGGCAGGCATTTTAGAAAATAATGAAGAAAATATTAAACAATGGGTAAAAGATCCTGAATCGATTAAACCAGGGAATAAAATGACTGGAACATACAACTTGACAGACGACGAAATTGATTCAGTTACACAGTATTTAATGGGCTTAAAAGTCCAAGAATAAATTGGATGGAACGGAGGTAAAACTGTGAGTACCGATACTCAAAAAAAAGGGGTAGGCGCTGTTATATGGGATTATTTAACAACAGTAGACCATAAAAAAATAGCTATCCTTTATTTAATAGCTGGAGGGTTTTTCTTTATCCTTGGTGGATTAGAAGCGATGATTATCCGAATCCAGCTAGCTATTCCAGATAATAATTTTGTTAGTGCAGGTTTCTTTAATGAAGTTTTAACAATGCATGGAACAACGATGATCTTCCTTGCTGCGATGCCGCTTTTATTTGCTTTTATGAATGCAGTTGTTCCATTGCAAATAGGGGCAAGGGATGTTGCTTTTCCATTCCTTAACTCTTTAGGATTTTGGTTATTCTTCTTTGGTGGCATATTTTTGAATCTTTCATGGTTTTTAGGTGGAGCTCCTGATGCAGGATGGACGTCCTATGCATCGTTATCATTGGCTTCTGAGGGGCATGGAATTGATTTTTATGTATTAGGATTGCAGATTGCGGGTGCTGGAACATTAATTGCAGGGATTAACTTCCTAGTAACGATCATCAATATGCGCGCACCTGGTATGACTTATATGAGGATGCCATTATTTACATGGACGACTTTTGTTGCATCTGCATTGATTTTATTTGCATTTCCACCACTTACAATTGGTTTATTCTTTATGATGTTTGATCGTTTGTTCGGTGCAAACTTCTTTGATCCAACAATGGGTGGGAATACAGTAATATGGGAACACTTATTCTGGATATTTGGACACCCAGAAGTATATATCTTAATTTTGCCAGCTTTTGGTATTTTCTCGGAGATTATCCCAACATTCTCTAGAAAGCGTTTATTTGGTTATTCTTCAATGGTATTTGCGACTGTTTTAATTGCTTTCTTAGGATTTATGGTTTGGGCTCATCATATGTATACAACTGGATTAGGTCCAATTGCGAATGCAATCTTCTCTGTTGCAACGATGGCAATCGCTGTACCAACCGGGATTAAAATATTTAACTGGTTATTTACGATGTGGGGCGGAAGTATTAAGTTTACTACCCCAATGATGTATGCGGCTGCGTTTATTCCGTCTTTCGTTATGGGTGGGGTAACCGGTGTTATGCTTGCGAGCGCTGCTGCTGACTATCAGTATCATGATACGTACTTTGTTGTTGCCCACTTCCACTATGTAATTATTGGCGGAGTTGTTCTTGCACTTCTGGCAGCAACACATTTTTACTGGCCAAAGATGTTTGGTACAATGCTTAACGAATTTTTAGGGAAAATTACGTTTTGGTTATTCCTAATCGGTTTCCATTTAACGTTCTTTATTCAACATTTCTTAGGTCTAATGGGGATGCCTCGTCGTATCTTCACTTTCTTACCAGGCCAAGGGTTGGAACTTGGGAATTTAATTTCTTCTATTGGCGCATTTTTTATGGCGATTGCGGTAATTATCCTAGTATATAATATTATTATTACTAGTATTAAAAACGAAAGAGTTAGTGGAGATCCATGGGGCGATGGACGTACGCTTGAATGGGCAGTCCCATCACCGCCGCCATATTATAATTTTAAGCAATTACCATTAACACGTGGTCTTGATCCGCTTTGGATTGAGAAAATGGAAGGAAAGAAAGAAATGACTCCTGCAGAACCACTAGGTGATATTCATATGCCGAACGGTTCGTTTATCCCATTTGTTATTTCCTTAGGGTTATTCATTGCTGCTTTTGGTGCGATGTATCGTTTAGATTATGGATGGGGACTTCCAATACTAATTATTGGTTTAGTGGTTACATTCGGTGCAATGTTTGTACGTTCAATTAAGGATGACCATGGTTACCATATTCCTAAGGAAGAATTGATGGATGAAGATGATGATAATAAGGGGGTAAAGGCATAATGCACGCTGATGAAAAAATGACTTATGAAACTTGGCCAGCGTCGCCTGAAAAAGCTACCCTTGAGGCTAAAAATAAGTTTTTGGGCTTCTGGTTATTCTTAGGTGGAGAGACTGTGCTATTTGCCACTCTCTTTGCTACTTATCTTGCACTCAAGGATAAGGTTCCAAGTGCAGATCATGCACTGGCAAAGGATTTATTTGAAATGCCACTTGTTTTCTTAATGACAATGATTCTATTGACAAGTTCATTAACAAGTGTATATGCAATGTATCATATGAAAAACTTTAATTTTAAGGGTATGCAACTTTGGCTTGGGATTACAGTTTTACTCGGGCTTTCATTCCTTTTGTTGGAAATTTATGAGTTTAATCATTATGTGCATGAATATAATCATAGCTTTACTAGTAGTGCATTTGGTTCTGCATTTTATACCCTTGTAGGCTTCCATGGTGCTCACGTTTTATTCGGTCTTTGCTGGATCGTAGGATTAATGGTTCGTAATGCTAAACGTGGGTTAAGTTTATATAATGCTCCTAAATTTTATGTTGCAAGCTTATATTGGCATTTTATTGATGTTGTATGGGTATTTATCTTTACAGTGGTATATTTAATGGGAATGGTGGGATAAAAGAATGGCGAGTCAACAACCAACTGCTAACCCAAGAGTCGATATTGAATACCGGCGCAAGAAGAATGCGGAGGAAATGAGATATCAAGTAATCAGTTTTTCTCTAATGATCTTTTTAACACTAATCGCTTTCGCTGCAGTCGGATTCGCGGATATTACAAATTGGTTTACGATACCATTCATTCTGCTCTTGGCTGTCGTTCAAGTTATATTTCAACTGTATTATTTTATGCATATGAGTCATAAAGGTCATGAAGCTCCACAGCTCTTTATTTATACGGGTGTGTTCATTGCTTTTATTATGGTTCTTGCTTTTATGACCATCATATGGTGGTAATGGTCTAATGACAAAGGGAAAATCGGCATCGTTTGCCGATTTTTTCTTTGTAAAGTTTCGGGTAGCAAATCCCGTTTGTTGCGGTTCAATTATATATACAGGTATAATGTAAATAGTGCTTCCTTAATCTATTATGAGGTGATTTATTTATGTTTTCGCTTGATCTTTTTGGTTTTAGAGCGAATTGGAGTCCGTATTATTTCCTCAGTCTCGCGCTAATTTTAATTGGTTATTATTTGCTCGTTTACAAGTTCTATCCTCGTTTCAAAGATGGAGAACGAGGGAAGAGAAAAGAAGTAGTGTTATTTACAGTTGGGATTGTTATTCTTTATGCTGTAAAAGGATCCCCTCTAGATTTGCTTGGACATATCACACTCTACGCACATATGATCCAAATGGCCGTCTTGTATTTAGTTATTCCACCATTACTTATATTGGGGCTTCCAAAGTGGCTATGGCGTTTCATTCTGAATAAACCAGGAATTAAGCAAATGTTTTCCTTTATGACAAAGCCGTTAATGGCCCTAATCTTATTTAATGGTTTCTTTTCCTTTTATCATATTCCATTAGTATTTGATTTTGTAAAAACAGATATGTGGCTGCATGCTGGCTATACGACGATGTTGTTTATATTTGCAATAGCGATGTGGTGGCCATTATTGGATGTTTTACCAGAGCATAAAAGTTTATCTGGACTTAAAAAAATCGGTTATATTTTTGCTGATGGAGTTTTAATTACTCCAGCATGCGCAATGATTATTTTTGCTGATACTCCTTTATATGCGACATACTCAGATCCTAATGCATGGGCACAAGCGCTCGCACTATGTGTACCAGCTACTACGTTATCGTATTTGAACTTAAGTGGTCCTGAAATGTTCAGTTCACTTTCGTTGCTTGAAGACCAACGTCTAGGTGGCGTAATCATGAAAATTATTCAAGAAATTGTATACGGAGCTGTTCTGACTTATACTTTCTATAGCTGGTATCGTAGTGAACGTAAAAAAGAAAAAGAAGAGTTGTCGCTTTATAGACAACAACATATTCAGCCACAACCTTCTGAATAAAAAAAGATAAACTACACAGAACTTCAAGAGAGAGAGGAACATGAATAATGGGGAACATTCCGATTCTTCCAACGATTAGTACATTCTTTATCGTGCTCAGTGCAATCACTGTCGCTATCGGTTGGTGGCAAATTAAACAGCGAAAAATTGAAACACATCGTAAAACAATGACAGTAGCAGCGATTTTTGCGATTATTTTCTTCGTTATCTATGCATCAAGGACAATTTTTATCGGAAATACTTCCTTCGGAGGCCCAGATGACATTAAAATCTACTATACGATCTTCCTTATCTTCCATATTGCTTTAGCAACTGGTGGAGCTATTTTAGGGATTATCTCTTTATGGACAGGATTTAAAAATCGTTTGGCTACCCATAAAAAATTAGGTCCAATTACTAGTATTGTATGGTTTTTCACAGGAATTACTGGTGTGGCTGTCTACTTACTGTTATATGTTTTTTATCATGGAGGAGAAACCACTTCACTCATAAAAGCGATTTTTGGAACATAAAAAAAGCTGTGTTAACAGCTTTTTTTTGACCACAGTAGGGACAGACTGTGGTCTTTTATATTGTTTTTTTAGGGAATTAAATTTTAAAATTTAATTTGATAATCCCCGCTTCTCTGGCGGTGTTAAAGGCAATCAAGAGAAGAGGCCCAATAATAAAACCAGCTACTCCAATTAACTTCAACCCAAGATACATAGCAATTAAAGTTGCAAGCGGTGATAATCCTATATGCGTCCCCATTACCTTCGGTTCGACCGTCCTTCTAATGATTAATAAAACAGCAGCTAAAATCGCCAATTTTGTCCCGATAATGACATCGCCAGCTAATAGTTGGAAAATAGCCCAAGGTCCCAGAATCGCAATTGAACCTATAATCGGAATAAAGTCGATAAACCAGATGATTAATGACATAAACAAAGCTACATCTGGGACAATCAGTAAAAGCCCGATAAATGAAACAAAAAAGATGATAATACTAAGAAGAAATTGTGCTTTGAAAAAGCCTGTCGTCACACTTGTGAGGCGTGTTGTCATAAATTGTACCTTTTTAGCCGTTTCATCAGAAAGAAAATTATAGAAACCCTTTTTAATTTTAGGTAAATCAAGAAGGAAAAGAAATAATGCAATTAAATAGACGAGAAAACTCACTAGATAGTTTGGAATATTCGTTAGCAATGCTTTTAAATTATTGATATTTATAAAGGCGAGTAAATCGTCTCGTAAGTTTATAAGAAATTCTTCTCCACGATCATTAATTTCATTGACGATCTCTTCTGGTAAATCGTTCGCAACCTCAATAAATCGCTCTTGTGCATCAAACCAAGCATTGGTAACTTCATTTATGTACCTTGGTGCATTTTCTACGACATTAATCGCTTCTGTTACGACTTTTGTCGTTACAATGTATCCAGAAAACCCGATGATGATGAGAAAAAGGATAAATGTAATTGTTACAGAAAGTTTGCGTCCTTTCGTTCGCTTTTGTAAGAACCGGACGAGTGGTTCAAGGATAAGAGCCGTAATAAATGCCCCGATTAATGGAACGGAAACAGGAAGGATAATATATATAAGTAATGTAATTAGGAGAACGGATAAAAGGATGGTTACATTCCTTTTTGTGAAAAATTTTGTCAAAGGTGGACTCCTTTCTTTTTTTACGCGAGATTACATTTATTTATTAATCTTATTATATAATGTATGTAATCATGATAACAATGAGAATTATGAAGAAAAAAAGACGCATGTATGCGCCTTTATTCCTTCTTTATTATAGGGCAATTTTTTCTACTTCTGTTTTTAAATCGCTTAAAATTTTCTCGCATTGGTCTACTAATGATTTCGGGAAGTGTTCCCCGTCACCATACTCAACTCCATGTGGGTAATAATGTTTCCCAACAAGGGGGTCAAGTAATTGAATCACTGCGCGATGGCTACCTACATCACCTTCAACAGAATATCCCTGTACTCGAAGATAATATGTCCCCTCTTTTAGGTCAAACCTCCGGTCATATGTAACCCTCTCATAATCCCATTGCCCATGTCGTTCTAAACCGAAATTTGGCATTAGTTCGTCTAAGCGATTCAAATCAGCTTTAAACTTTTCTAATCCAGTATTTTCAAACTTCATCCTCATCCCTCCTAAACACATCGAAGCAAAAAAACTTTATGGTTTACCCATCTCTATCAATAATAGTAAAAATAAGCAAAAGATGCAATGTATTAAATAGGCATAAATTGTATTTTTGCGGAGATTCTAATGATTGTGTAAGTGAATATGAAATAGGAGTTGATAGAAATGGGGAAAATCCGTAATATCATGACAACTGATGTAGAGTGTTGTACATTATTGGATAATGTTTATGAGGTTGCAGTTAAAATGAAGGAATATGATGTAGGAGCAATTCCAATTGTAGATGGAGAAACTCTTGTCGGCATGATTACAGATCGAGATATCGTTATTCGTGGGGTTGCAGACAAACACCCACCATCCTCGAAAGTTGAAAAGGTGATGAGTGATCATCTTGTTACGATTACACCTGAAACATCTACTGAAGAAGCAGCAAGATTGATGGCTGACCATCAAATCCGTCGACTGCCTGTTGTCGAAGGAAATAAGCTAGTAGGAATCGTATCATTAGGGGATTTTGCCATTAATCCGAAAATGGACCAGCAAGCAGAAGAGGCCCTGTCAGAAATCTCAGAACAAGATCGGAGCCAGTTACAATAAGGAAGAAGAAAAAAAGTGCTTTTCAAAGCACTTTTTTCATTTTATAAAACATTGTTTCAATCGAATATCACAGCAATCTTCTCATATACTGGTAGAAATTAAGGGTATAAAGGAGGAAGCCAGCTGCGTACTTTCGTCATCAAATTCACATTTATTGCCTTATCGATATTATTATTAATTATTTTTCATCATTTTGCTCTAAATCAATCGGTGGCTAACGAAAATGTAATTGCAGGAGTAGAAGACGAAACAGCTGAGCAGATGAACTGGCTAGAAGAACCGTTTAAGTGGCCTGATACTAGTTTTGGAGCATTAATGGGTCAAGATGTAGAAACCTTGATGGCAAAGCTAGGAGAACCAGCCAGGAAAGATTTATCCGCATATGGATATACATGGTTTATCTATAATCAGGAAGTTGACCAGTATATTCAAGTAGGAGTATTAAAAAATAAAGTTGTTACCCTTTATATATTTGGAAATGAGGCGAATATTGCTCCGTTCCAAATTGGACAAACGATTAATAAGAAAGAGTGGGTTCGTTCTGAAGTTAACTGGCATTCGGAAAACGGTTTCTATTTATTTAAATTGTCAAAGGAAGATATGGATCAGCGGCCGTTAATTAAGCTAGGTGATACATTTGTACAAGTTTATATTGATACGTTTACTAATACACTCTCTAGTATCCGCTTGCTTGATGGTGAAACTGTTGTTAAGCATAAAGACTATGAAATGTTATATCGTGGCCAATTAATAAAAACAGAGGAACTAAATGATGCTGATTGGAGACGAATTGAAATGGGAAAGAAGCAGCAAATTTATGATGTAACGAATGTAATTAGAAATAGATATGGACTGGAAAGTCTTTTGTGGGATGAAAAAACAGCCTCAACAGCTTATACGCATAGCAAAGATATGATGGAATCACATTATTTTTCTCATCACTCAGAAAAGTACGGTTCACTGGAAGATCGCTTAATGTCTTCTAATGTTTTTTTTCAATTTGCTGGGGAAAACATTGCTGCAAACTACTGTGATGGTCCGGCAATTGTAGAAGCTTGGATGAACAGTAAGGGTCATCGAGAAACCCTATTGAGTAAAGATTTTACACATATAGGAGTTGGTGTTTATCGGAAGTATTACACGCAAAATTTCCTGCGTAAGAGCAATGATAGATAAGACATCGAAGTTTGAATCACCTTTTTTTCCTTCATACATAAATTATTATAGGCAATTGTAATGATGCGAGGTGATGAACATGGCAACGAAAGAGCTACATCCCACTATTAAGCAGTTTAAAGAATTCGTTAAAAAAAATCCGAAATTAGTTCAAGAAGTTAGAAATGAAAAGGCAACATGGCAAGAGTTATATGAAGAGTGGTACTTACTTGGGGAAGATGACAGTCGGTGGGATCCTTACCGTGAAGGTGCCACAGAGAAGGCGAAAACGACGACTCAAGAAAACAAAGGAGATTGGGTAGCTAAAGTGATGACAGCTGTAAAAAATATGGATTCTGACCAGATACAAGGTCAAATTCATCATTTAAGTCAAGCCATTGCAGCAATACAGGGTGTACTCTCGCAGTTCCAAGGAAATCAACCTACAAATACACCGAAAAATGATGGCCCTCCACATCCTTTTTCTTTTAGAAAAGATTGAAGGAGCGTACTATGAGAAAAGAAATAATTGAACAGATTCGTCAACAAAAGGAATTACAAGAATTTATCAGACTTCAGCCTCATTGGTACCGAAGATTATCAAGGAACCCGAATGAGTTTAGCTCACTAGAAATTTCCGCTCTGCATTTTTATGAGCGAACAATCCCGCACCAAGTTCAAAAGTTTACGAATGGAGTACAGATGGCGTCCATGATGATGCAAATGTTTGCAAATATGAATTCACAGACATAAGCTACTTTTGAACAAAGAAGCTATTTTTGGTTGCATCGCTTTTCTCACCGATTCGTGTTAGAATATTGTACGGAGGTGGGCAACCATGCTTGCTACAATTGAAAGAGTTGAACTTTTGGATAAAGCGGATGAACTTATTCAAATGGTCCTAAATTCCGATGTCGTTGAAAATTATCGGCAATCTCTATATAAAGTTAAAACAACGAAGGAAACACAACATAAGATTCACGCTTTTGTTAAGATGAAGGAACGCTATGAAGAAGTGCAAAGGTTCGGAAGGTATCACCCTGAGTATAAAGAAGTCATGAGTCAAATTCGAATTTTGAAAAGGGAAGTAGACCTTGATGACTGTGTTTCAGAATTTAAAAAAGCAGAAAACGATCTTCAAGGGTTATTGGACGAAATTAGCGTTATCATTGGCAAATCTGTTTCTGATCATGTAAAAGTGCCGACAGGAAACCCGTTTTTTGATACTGCTGGAGGATGTAGCGGTGGCTGTGGGAGCGGCGGAAGTTGTGGATGTTCGTAAGCATGGGGTCTCCCATGCTTTTGTTTTTTGGAAAACTTTTCTAATGGGTGATTGTAAAGAGTAGTCTATTTATGCTAAACTATGAAAAAAAACAGATATGTTTTTTGAAGGGGAAGGAATATGATTGGTCAAAGACAAGGAATCATTATTTGGCTTTACTCATTAAAGCAGGCTAAAATGCTTAGAAGATTCGGGAATGTCCATTACGTATCACGTAGGCTAAAATATGTAGTCCTGTATTGCAATCAAGAGGACACGGAGGCATTGATTCAGAAAATCAGTTCATATTCCTTTGTAAAAAAGGTTGAACCCTCCTATAAGCCATTTTTAAAAATGAAATACGAAAATTCAATCCCTGATAAAGCAAAAGAATATGACTATAAGATGGGGATTTAATAAAGCGTTTAGCACCTTTGCTTTTTGACGAGAGGCGCTTGCGCTTTTTGTCTTTGCTTTTAAGGTTCGCCAAACGATGATATAAAAAAAGAAAACCCTGCATATTTGCAGGGTCCTTCCACATCTCATATTTGAGATAGAAGGCAAAGGGAGAGGAGAAACCGGAGGAAGAACTTAAGGGGAAACGTAAGTCTTCTCCGCGGTTGGCAACAACATCCTCGAATTGATGTTGTTAATTATATTATTTCCACAAAAGAGAAGCTTATACATTTTTGGATACTATTTTTTTATGTGAGGAAAGCTAAGTGAGGAAAAATGGTCGATACTCATTAGTGAGGGAGTTAGAATATGAGGGTTGTATCAGGAAAATTAAAAGGATATCGATTGAAAGCGGTTCCTGGTCATACGACTAGACCGACAACAGATAAGGTAAAAGAGGCTTTGTTTAATATGATTGGTCCTTATTTTGCTGGCGGCGTAGGTCTTGATTTATTTGCTGGCAGCGGTGGGCTAGGAATTGAGGCTTTAAGCAGAGGACTTGAGAAAGTTATTTTTGTTGATTTAGATCCAAAAGCGATCAAAATTATTAATGAAAATATTGATGCGTGCAACTTAGTACAACATGTAGAGGTTTATCGAAACGAAGCAAAAAGAGCATTAAAAGCGATTAAAAAAAGAGAAATCCAGTTTGATTACATTTTTTTGGATCCGCCTTATAAAAAACAACAACTTGTTAACTTAGTAGAAATAATCGATCATGATCATTTGCTAAAAGACGATGGGATAATTATTTGTGAACATGATGCTGAAATAAAATTACCTAAAAATATTACGAAATTCGACCAAATTCGATACGAAGAATATGGTATTGTAGGCTTATCAATTTATACATATAAAGAAAAGGAAGAGGAAGAAGGGAGAACATAATGGCGTCAATAGCTGTTTGTCCAGGTAGTTTTGATCCAATTACGAATGGTCATTTAGATATTATTTCGAGAGGAGCAAAGGTGTTTGATGAAGTATATGTATCAGTACTTAATAATTCATCGAAGAAACCTTTGTTTACTGTAGAAGAAAGAATGGAATTGATACGGACTGTAACAAAAACCATTCCGAATGTAAAAGTTGATACTTTTAATGGGTTAATGGTTGAATATGCGGCGAGTATCAATGCGAATACTGTCATTCGTGGGTTAAGAGCTGTATCAGACTTTGAGTATGAAATGCAAATTACTTCTATGAACCGATTACTTAACAAAAAAATTGAAACACTTTTCATGATGACAAATAACCAGTATTCATTCTTAAGTTCAAGTATCGTGAAAGAAATCGCCCAATATCATGGTGATATTTCAGAACTTGTTCCGCCGGAAGTGGAACAAGCATTAATTGCCAAATTTAAATAAAAGCGAGCCATTGGCTCGCTTTTATTTAGATTCATTCTGCATCCGTTTGTAGTAAATAAGGATATAAATCAATAAAGAACAAAGGGTAATTAAAGGACCTAATTCCGTAAATGAGAAATGGAAATCAGCTAATTTAGAACCTTCCTCTACAAGTCTATTCATTACAGGCATTGCATTAGACGGACTTTCTGACTGAAAAAAACGGATATAAACGGGTTCCCATAAAAGTAGTGTATAAAGAGCAGCAAGTACACCATGAAAAATTCTGGCGATGAAAAAAGGCTTAAAGCGAATATCTGTAGGTGCGAGAAGACTTGCCACTTGTGCTTGGACACTAAACCCACCGAAACCAAGGATAAAGCTAGTAATAATCATTTGATTTAATAAAGTTGCGTCTTGAACTTGACTAGCTAATTGACTTCCCATTGTGATTTCAAATAGGCCAGAAATAAACGCCATACTTAACATTTCATTTAATCCAAGGAATTGTAAGGCTAGTTCAATAAAGCTGGCTAGAAACGCAGTTATCCCTAAAAGAAATAGAATTTTATTAATAACAGAGAAAATAATAATGAATCCACCGATCATTAACAGTGTTTGGATGGATGACATAACAGCGTCACCAAGTAATTTTCCGATTGGACGCTCATCATTAACCCGAGTTTCATGTAATGCAGAAAAAGCTGCGAGAAGAGAAACCTTTCTTTTCTTTTCTTTAGGTTCGTCATTTGCATTATCTTCATTATTACCATAAAATCTCATCAATAACCCAACGCTTATAATCCCAAGATAGTGCGCCATTGCTAGAATCACCCCAAGTTGGGCGTTATGAAAAAAGCCTACTGAAACGGCTCCAAAAATAAATAGAGGATTAGAAGAATTGGTAAATGAAGCAAGTCTTTCGGCTTCTATTTTACTAAGCTGTTTGTCCAATCTTAATGTAGCTGTAAGTTTTGCTCCAGACGGAGAACCTGATGCCATACTCATTGCCCATACAAAACCACCTACACCCGGTACGCGGAATAACGGTCTCATGAAGGGCTCAAGGAGGACACCAATAAACTTTACAACACCAAACCCAATTAATAATTCAGATAAGATGAAGAAAGGGAGTAATGACGGAAAAACGATTTCCCACCACATATTTAACCCTCTTATGGATGCGTCTAATGATTCTTTCGGAAAAATAATCATTGATGCCGCCAAAACAGTAACCGAAATGGCAAGGAATATTGTTTTTAACTTTGATTTAAACACAAAACATCCTCCCTACGCAGCGCTTCTGCTGTGAAACCTAATTAAACAGTGATAAAATAAAGAATATTATCTATTAGCACGATGGTTATATATGGACTACATATTGTACTTAAGAACCAAATTAAGCCATATATAAGAAGTAGGAACATCATTGAATAACACCTTGTCCTCATATAATCCAATATACTGGTCAAAATTGAATTTTAGACCAAAAGTTTATCTAAGATAAAAGGGGGAAATTGATTTGAGGCGTCCCAAAATTGGTTTAGCTCTTGGGTCGGGGGGAGCTCGAGGGTTTGCTCATCTTGGTGTGATAAAGGTGCTGAAGGACGCGAAAATTCCAATCGATATGATTGCTGGAAGCAGTATGGGAGCGATGGTTGGTTGCTTTTATGCTGCGGGTTTGGACATAAATCGGCTTTATAAATTATCAAAAGCTTTCAAGAGAAAATATTATTTGGATTTTACTGTACCTAAGATGGGCTTTATTGCTGGAAAGAGAGTAAAGGAGCTTATTCGAATATTTACACATGGGAAAGAATTGCAACAATTAGATATCCCGACCGCTGTTGTCGCAACCGATTTAGTTTCAGGTGAAAAAGTGGTTTTTAAAACAGGGCCGATTGCAGATGCTGTTAGGGCGAGTATAGCCATCCCCGGAATTTTTACTCCGGAAAAATTGAACGGACGTTTATTAATTGATGGTGGCGTCGTCGATCGTATTCCTGTATCTGTCGTAAAGGAAATGGGGGCTGATCTCGTCATAGCTGTAGATGTTTCTCATGTTAAAACAAAGGTTGAAATTTCATCTATATTTGATGTAATTATGCAAAGTCTTGATATTATGCAAATGGAACTTGTAAAAAGTAGGGAATATGCATCAGATATTATGATAAGGCCAAGAGTAGAAATGTATAGTTCTAAGGAATTTACTAATATTGATGAAATTATTTCCATCGGTGAGGAAGAGGCAAAAAAGAATATCGTAAAAATCAATGAAGTAATTGCGCAATGGAAGGAGCCGCAATCATCATGAGTAACAAAAGAACATTAAGATTAACACTAATATTAGCCGTGCTGCTCTTTATTAGTTCATTATACCATTTGCCCTATTATGTATCTAAACCTGGAATGGCTAAAGAGTTAGCGCCAATTATCAAGGTTGAAGGTGGACATGAGATAGAAGGTAGTTTAATGTTAACAACCATTAGAATGGGAAGAGCGAATATTTATTCCTATTTGATGGCTCAATTTAGTGATTACCAACATATTTACACATTAGAGGAAATCCGTGGTGAGAATGAAACAGATGCAGATTATACGAGTCGGCAGCTTCATATGATGGATCACTCGAAAATGAATGCAATTGAGGTTGCCTATAAAAAGGCAGGCCTGCCTATTGAGTATAAATATAAAGGGATTTTTGTTCTTCAAGTGATCCCTGATATGCCAGCAGAAGGAAAATTGGAAGTCGGGAACCGTATTGTTGAAATTGATGGGAACAACTTCAACTCCTCTACAGAATTTATCAACTATGTTTCAAGCAAAGATGCGGGTGAAACAATTACATTGACTGTTGATAAAAACGGCCATACAGAGAAATTGGAGCTTGCTTTGCAAGAATTTAGTGATAATAGTGGGCGGGCCGGGATTGGAATTTCATTAATAGATGATAAGGAATTGGTGGTTGACCCTAAAGTCGAAGTGAAAACAGATGAAATTGGCGGACCTTCGGCAGGCTTGATGTTTTCACTAGAAATTTATAATCAGTTAATAAAAGAGGATTTAACGAAAGGGTATCATATTGCCGGAACTGGGACGATTTCCCCGGATGGAAATGTTGGTCGAATTGGTGGGATTGAGCAAAAGATTGTGGCTGCTGATAAAGCAGGTGCGGATTTCTTTTTAGCCCCGAGTGAAGAGGGAGGTCAAGATTCAAATTATGAAGTAGCTGTTCAAACGGCTGCTGATATAAATACAACTATGAAGATTATTCCGGTCGATCATTTTGATGATGCTATTTTTTTCTTTGAAAATTTGAAACAAAAACAAGCTGATTGAAACTTCAGCTTGTTTTTCTCGCTCTTTTAGAAATGACCAAAAAGTCTACTGTCGATCACTATATATAAATGGGTGGTTGTGAAAATTCGAGTTTGAGAAGCTCGTTTTGTTTTTCGATTGGTAGGCCTAGTGAATACATTCTTGATGCACGGATGTCGAGTTCAAGCAAGTCACTATTTGCCGATACTTTTGAAATGACAGGGAGGGTGAAATGATTTTTATTCATATGTAAATATTCTCTGCCTGCCTTCGTCATACCTAATAGCCTTAAATAGTCAGCCTTTTCTGTCTTAATCATTTCTTCCCTTTTAATATTCATTAATAGATGGAGACAAACCCTTTGCAATCTTGTCCACGTATATCGTTTCGTTTTAACAATTTTCATGAAAGTTTGGAAAGAATCTGCATGAATAGCGGCATTAAATAGTCTGTTTTCTATGCCTTCTTCAACTTCATGGTACTCCTTTAGTTCGTTTCGTTGGCATTGAAGCAGTTTATATCTTAGTAATGGCCAATAATTTTCCCATGAATGGAATTGTCCATAATCTTTTTTATATTTTAAGAGTAAATGATAAGAAGTATGCGGAAGATAAGAGTGAACCCCGCTAACATTAGTAAATAATGCTTTTCGTATGCTTGTTGCACTTGCAATGGTATTTGAGGAAAACTGGTCGTCATGATATTGTGCATTCTTTCGTGTAATCGTCATTGCTTTTATTGATGCTTGTTGTTTCTTAATAGCAGAAACATATTGTAAGCCTAGACTATTGTTTGGTTTTGTTAAATCAAGCAGCTGATTGTTGTCTGCAAGCGAATCAAAACTAAGTGAAACGGCTTTTGGATAGCTCACCCCTTGGCCGCTATATTCTTTTACACTTTTATGGAAAGATTCCTCATTTTCATCAAGAAAACTTAGTGTATTAGTGAAAGTCTGTAGGTCACCAGATTCGCTTCCGAAACAAAGGGAATCACACCGTGCAGCTTCGAGAATTGACACAGCTCCGCCTGCAAAAATATCAGCATTTTGCGTGGCAAACCGATAAGGCAATTCGAAAACGAGATCAACACCACCAAGCAAAGCCATTTCGGTACGCGCCCATTTGGATAATAATGCTGGTTCACCACGTTGTAGGAAGTTGCCGCTCATGACTGCAATAACAATTGAGGCGCCAGATGTTTCTTTAGCTCGCTCAAGATGGTACTTATGGCCATTATGAAAAGGATTATATTCAACAATTACCCCGACTGCTTTCATTTTTCCTCCTTCATTTCTTCTATCATGTAAGAAAGAAGAATCGCTAAACGGAAAGTGTTTAAATCTATGTAATAACGTTTACATTATACTGTAAAGAAAAAATATTGACAAATAGGTAAGCGAAAGCTATAATTACCTTTGTTGCCTTGGGGTGATTCTATGAAATGGACAATGAGTCAGTTACAAAAATATCGAAACAAGGACTTTGCGGTGGATGAAACGATAAAGGTGGATGAGATTAAAGATGTTGATTCATCCATTCGTGACGTATCACCGATGCATATAACGGGTAGGGTTGACATTAGTTCAACAAAAATAACCTTTCATATTCGTATTGTTGGTTATTTGATCCTTCCTTGTTCTCGGACACTGGTTGATGTTAACTATCCAGTTAATGTAGAAACAACTGAAACCTTCCTTTTAGGTGAAGCTGAATATGAAACCGGTGAAGAAGTACATCGTGTAAAAGGCGATGTCATTGATTTAATGCCTGTGATTAGAGAAATTCTCTTACTTGAAGTGCCAATGCAGGTTTTTAGTGATGATGACAATAGCAAGGGTGGTGCTCCCCAATCAGGAAAAGATTGGGAAGTGATTCGCGGAAAAGAAAAGCAACAAAAAGTGGATCCACGGCTTGCCGAACTCGCCAAGTTCTTTGAACAAAATGATTCATCAAATGATTGAATCACCTGTACTAAAATGATGAAGAACCGGTTAATCTGGACTTCAACAAACTACCTTTAAATCTCTTTAAGGAGGTGGGAAGAATGGCTGTACCATTTAGAAGAACGTCTAAAACTGCAAAAAGAAAACGCCGTACTCATTTTAAATTACAAGTTCCAGGCATGGTTGCGTGCCCTAACTGCGGTGAAATGAAACTTGCTCACCGTGTATGTAAAGAATGCGGAACATACAAAGGAAAAGAAGTCGTAAATGACTAATTTTTCTTGAATAAAAAGCACAGGACACCTCCTGTGCTTTTTTGTCGTTCAGGTAATGCTTGACAACGTGCCCGAACAAGGTGCTACCACTTTTGTTTCTCTAAATGGTAAAATAATGAAGATATTGATGTTGCTAATAGGGAGGAGAAACAATGAACGCGTATTCCATAACAGAAGAGCAAAATGGCTTGTTATTTTTTAAAATTAATAGGGAAAAGAAAAGGAATGCAGTAAATTATGAAGTGATCGAAGGGTTAGAAACAGCGGTTGAAATAGCAGAATCTTCGGATATTAAAGCATTCATAATTACAGGAGTAGGAGAGAAAGCGTTTTGTTCTGGTGGTGATTTATCTGAATTTCATCAACTAAAAACGAGAGACGAGGCCTATCCGATGCTTTCGAGGATGGCAAATATAGTTGGGAAGATCCTTCTACTTTCTAAACCAACAATTGCGTTAATGAATGGCACGGCGACAGGTGGAGGTTGTGAGATTGCCACAGCGTGCGATTTCCGCCTAGGAAGAAAAGGATTGAAGGCTGGTTTTGTTCAAGGCGGGCTTGGAATCACAACAGGATGGGGAGGAGGAACCATTCTATTTGAGAAGTTTCCTTCGTCAGTAGCCCTTAAAATGCTAGCGGACAGTACGATTTACTCAGACGAGGAACTTTTAAAAATGGGTTTTTTGAATGAGTTATATGATGGGGATTCTTATGAAAGTTGTCTTACTTTCCTTAATAAGTTATTGGAAAAGGACCCGAGCGTCTTAGCAGCCTACAAGTCAATATTGAAGCGAAAATGGCTGGAATCCTCTATTCTTGAAAGAATAGAAAAAGAGGTGGAGAATTGCGCGATCTTATGGGGGGAAGAACTACATCATCAAAAAGTTGATGAATTCTTAAAAAAATAATCACTTTATTCTATCTTTCCTAGTAGAAGCATATGAATGAAATAAAAACTAGGAGGGATGGTCTGATGCCTATCACCCGACAAGATGCATGGACACAGGATGAGGATTTACTTCTTGCTGAAACTGTTCTGCGTCATATAAAAGAAGGTGGAACACAGCTTAAGGCTTTTGAAGAAGTAGGAAAAAGACTTTCTAGAACAAGCGCTGCCTGTGGATTTCGTTGGAATTCATTTGTTCGCAAGCAGTATACATCTGGGATTGAACTCGCAAAAAAACAACGAAAAGAATTAAAGAAGCAGTCTAAAAAGATTGAAAGTTCCGAAGAAATGTCGTCACCTATCGCAACTTCTTTCGACTCAAAAGGAAAAGAATCAATTGATATCGTTACTGTAAAGGGGTTTATTGATAAACTGTATGCGAAAGTTGAAAAGTCACAAAGTCAAGCAGATACCATCGCAAAATATGAGGGACGCATTAATGAACTTGAAGCAACCGTTTCTCAATTGACAGCTGAAAGGGAAAAACTCAGTTCTCATCTGCAAGCAATTGAAAATGATCACCGCGCGCTGCTTGGGATTATGGAGCGAGCCAAAAAGATAGTGGGTGGAAAAGATGACCAAACAGGTTGAGAGAATAAAGTGCCTTCGGAGATTTCCGAGGGCACTTTATAGTGAATGATAGTGAGTAAATGAATTTACTCACTAATACTGTGTGAGGATTCATGGATTTGTGCTTTCACACCATTAGGGTACCATACAAATGGGTTTTCCCCGCGATCGCGTTCAACCTCATAAGTGACAGGGGTGAAGCCCATTGAAGCCCAAAATTCGGAGGAATTAACTCTTCCGTTTGTTTTAATAGGAAGTCCCAATGTTTTAGCGAATTCTACTAAGGTTCTCCCATAACCTTTTCCTTGATAATCAGGTAAAACTTCAAGTTTCCAAAGTTCCAAATAATCTTGCGGTGGATCAAAGTAGCGATCAAATTTCGCTTCAATTTGATAGAGGCTCATCCTTGCGACGAGCCGATCACCGAAATAAATTCCGTAAAATGGCGACTCGCTGCCATTTTCAATTAAGTTTGCCTCAAGTTCTTCAAGCATAGACAGCTCCTGCTGTCCATATTGTTTGAACTTTTTAAACTCCTCAAGTGTCTTATAATTAATTTTTAATTTTTCTACTTTATGAGTCACCTTAAATCCCCCTATTTAGCTGCTTTGCAGAATAGAAACTCAAATATTAAGATTGCAGCTTTTATTATTACTATTATATATGAAATAAATGAAAACTTCTGCAATTTAAGATTAAGAAAGCGTTTTCTAAATTTTGTAAGTGATGAATTTTATAATTTTAAACCGGTTCTACTCTTAAATCGTCGTAATAAAATATGACTTTCCACTCTCGTAATGCCGTGAAGGCTGTATAATTCTTCATTAATAAAGCTTTCTAACGCACTGAAATCTTCAACAAGAACATGCATATGCAACGTGCTTGGTCCCGTCATTTGATAACAACTAGCGACATGTGGATTATTCGCCAAATTTTCAGCCACATTTACTAATGATGATGGTTCACAATCCACTTCAAAAAAAGCAGAAACAGATTTGCCGACTTTTTCTGAATTAATTACGATTGAGAATTTTTCAATTACCCCATTTTCTATGAGTTGATTGACTCTTTCACGAATAGAAACACGCGATAGATTCACTTCTTTCCCGATATCTACGTAGGACATTCTTCCATTTTCACTTAAAAGCTGTAGAATCCTTCGATCAATTTCGTCTAATTTCATTCATCCACCACATTTCAAACGAATTTTTAATTAATTAGAAATTAAGCGATAGCAAGTTTAGATTTTTTGTCATTTCTGAACATTGTATAGATTTGTCGTTATTCTATGTATTATAATAATAAAAAGGTTCCTTATTGTAAAGGCAAATGGATAAAATGCTTTCGTTATGGAGTTTTGTTTCCGTTTTTTTAATGCTATATGATTATCCATCCGTTTTAATAAGGCTCTAGATTAGATGGTATAGATAACCAAAAGGGTGATGAATGATGGTCCATAGGCAATTGTTTTTAGCTTTTTTTCGTGTTGGAATATTAGGATATGGTGGTGGTCCTTCCTCAATTCCCCTCGTACATAAAGAAGTAGTGGAAAAGTATAAATGGATGGATGAGGATGAGTTTGCTGATGTATTGGCACTTGGAAATGCACTTCCAGGTCCGATTGCAACGAAGATGGCAGGCTATATTGGCTATCGAGTTGCTGGAATTCTCGGGTTGTTAAACGCTGTGCTCGCGACAATTGTCCCGACGATTATTTTAATTATCTTTCTATTAACCTCCTTATCTTCCTTTAAGTCACTACCATGGGTAGCTGGAATGACGAAAGCGGTTGTACCTGTTGTAGGTGTAATGTTAGCGACGCTTACTTGGGACTTCTTAAAAAAATCAAAAAATAGTCTTGGATTTTTGAATGCTAGTCTTTTTGTGATTGTTAGCCTTTTTTTACTAGAAGTCCTAAGTTTCCATCCAGCTGTTGTCATTGCAGGCTTATTAATAGTTGCATTAGTAAAAAAAGATAAGTCAGCTAAAGTGGAACAAAGGGTAGGAAAAGGGGTAGATTTATGATTTATTGGCAAATATTCCTAGCATTTTTCATCCCAGGGATCGTCGGATATGGTGGAGGCCCGGCATCAATCCCTCTTGTCGAAAAAGAAGTGGTTGGTCGTTATGGATGGTTAACTGTATCAGAATTCAGTGAAGTGTTAGCGATGGGAAATGCGCTTCCAGGTCCGATTGCTACAAAAATGGCAGGCTATATTGGCTTTCAGCAAGGAGGAATTCTCGGTGCAGGAATTGGGGTTTTCGCTACTGTAGCACCATCACTTATTTTAATGGTCGTACTTCTAGGCCTATTATTAAAATATAAAGAATCACCTAAAGTAAAACGAATGACAACTTATGTTCGTCCGACTATTGCTGTACTATTAGGAGGAATGACATTAAGCTTTATTAACACTTCTTTCTCTGGAATTGGCAGTGTTCAAACATTAATCTTAATTATTGCGAGCTTTCTGCTATTGGAAAAGTTTAAAGTCCATCCTGCCTTTGTTATTCTCGGTTCACTCGTTTACGGAGCAATTTTTTTAGCGTGAATTTCTTAAAAGAAAGAGTCTTTAGGATCCTAAAGACTCTTTTTTAAAGGCGTTTTACAGCCATTGCATTTCTCAATTTATTAATTGATTGTTTTACTTGATCTTTCATCTGAAGGCAGACGCTTACATACAGAGCGTCAATGATACTTAATTGTGCAAGCCGTGAAGCCAGAGCTTCCGTTCTGAATTCTGTTTCTTCAGACATCGTTAGCAATGAAATGTCTGCGATTTGACTGAGCGGCGTGTTGCCATAATGAGTAATTCCAATTGTTTTCACACCGTTCGATTTAGCGATATTCAGGATTTCAATTGCGTCTTTACTCGTTCCTGAATGAGAAATGCAGACAATGACATCTTCACATGTTAATTGAGCTGCGCTCATCATTTGTAAGTGAGGGTCATTATACCAGCTTGAGAGTAACCCTGTTCGCAAAAACTTATGATGTGCATCTAATGCAATTGGCCCAGAACCACCATTTCCATAAAAATCGATTTTCCTAGCTCCAATTAGAACGTTTGTCGCTTTTGTAAAATCATTGAAATTGATGATTTTTGATGTATCTTCCAATGTTCTTATATTGGACTTAAACACTTTTGTTATGATCGCTTTTTCGTCGTCACCATCGTTAATTTCGGCATGGATTTCTTTTAGTGGAGCCTTACTTTCAGTAGCTAAGGCGATTTTTAAGGCTTGATACCCTTTAAACCCAATTCTTTTACAAAAACGGAAGACAGTAGCATCGGCAATGCCCAACTCTCCAGCAATTTCATTAATCGTTGCGTGAATGATCTTTTCGGGATCGCTTAGGATCAGGTCGGCTACTTTTTTTTCTTTATCGCTAAGCTGTGGATAAATGGCGCGAATCCGCAGAAAGCAGGTGGGTGTTTGTGAATCAGTCATTTTTTATCTCCTAACATTTATTCTTTTATTTATTTTTGCATGAGCAATTTTGTTATTCAACTCTCATCTTTTAAAGCTTGGGCCTTTGAATGAAAATGAAGATGGGTCCTTTTTAAAATAAAGATTTTCGTAAGGAAAAAATTTTTTTCATAATAATAGTATACTAAAAAAAATTCTTGCTACAAATAATAAATTCCTTTAAAATGGGTTTGAATGACCGTATTCTCATGTCTTTTTTGAAAACGGTTTCTATTTTTATCAAAATGGAAGCGGTAACAATATTTTTCATATAACAATATGGCGAAAAGATTAGTAGGTCTTTTTGTTCTGTAAATTTATTTGTTTTTTTAGTAATTAAAATTCAATTTAAAAGAGGTTATTTTAGATGAGAAAGTATGATGTATTTACCTTCGGTGAAACAATGGTGTTATTTCAGCCTGAACAAATGCTCCCTCTTGAGTATGTGCATCAATTCCCAAAAAGAATTGGGGGCGCAGAATCAAATGTAGCGATTGGTTTATCGAGGCTGGGTCACTCAGTTAAGTGGTTTAGTAAGCTTGGTGACGACCCATTTGGTCGCTTTATTCGGAATTTCGTCCGTGGAGAAGGAGTTGACACATCTTCCTGCCTCTTTACCAATCAAGCCCCAACTGGACTTCTTTTTAAGGAACAGATGTCTCCAGAAGATGTGAATGTTTACTATTATCGAAAAGGATCATCTGCTAGCTTAATGGAACCAGCAGATCTCAACTCAAGCGATATAAAAGAAGCAAAAATCCTCCATATTTCAGGGATTACTCCGGCATTAAGTGAATCATGTTATGAACTTGTCATGAAAGCGGTTAAAGTTGCCAAAGAAAGTGGAACAATGATTGTTTTTGATCCTAACTTGCGATTAAAGTTATGGTCTGCTGAACGGGCGAAGCAAGTGTTTAATGAAATTGCCATGAGTGCGGATGTGATTTTGCCTGGACTAGATGAAGGGCAATTAATAACAGGAAAGCAAGAAGTAGAGGAAGTTGCCGAAGCATTAATGAATGGTGGAGAAAAGACGATTATCATTAAGCTTGGCAGCAAAGGGGCCTATTTACATACGAAACATGAAAAAGCGTATGTTGAAGGTTTCCCTGTCACCCAAGTAGTCGATCCCGTAGGAGCGGGAGATGGTTTTGCTGCTGGAATCATTAGTGGGATTTTACGACAGGAACCATTACATCAGGTGGTAAGACGTGCGAATGCGATTGGCGCAATGGTTGTAGGAATGAGCGGAGATGTTGAAGGCTTACCAACATTTACTGCTGTTGAACAATTTATGCAGCCTGCTGGTCAATCAAGAGATGTTAATCGATAACAAAAGGGGAGCTCCTACAAAGATGAAAAAATGGGAAAATTTAATGCGTATAAAAGAATCTGGTCTTATTGCAGTTATTCGTAAACCGAGTAAAGCACAGATTCACTATATTGCTGAAGCCCTAGTAGCGGGTGGAACAGGCGCGCTTGAGATTACCTTAGATACACCAGGTGCATTGAAAATGATTAGTGATTTAAAAGAAAAATATAATGATAAGGTTCTTGTGGGAGCAGGGACCGTTTTAGATGCGATTTCAGCTAAAGCGGCGATTGATGCTGGTTCTGATTTTATTTTTAGCCCAAGTTTTGATGTAGAAACGATTCAAATCACCAATCGATATGGAAAAATATCTATTCCTGGCGTGATGACACCGACTGAAGCCATTAATGCTTATTCAGTAGGAGCCGATATATTGAAGGTTTTCCCAGGGGGAGTCCTTGGAGAAAAATATATTAAAGATTTACAAGGACCTTTAAGTCATATTCCGGTGATGCCAACTGGTGGAGTGAGTGTAGATAATGTTGAAAGCTTTATCAGAAATGGTGCGGTAGCTGTTGGTGCTGGAGGTTCGTTAGTGAAGGAAAGTGCCATAGCTGAAGAACGGTATGAAATTTTAACAGAAACGGCAAAAGAATACATTAGACGCATTCAAAATGCGAGAAAAAAATAAGGCTGTTACATTACGTCATCTTAAAAACCAATTTTGTTAATTTTCGGAAGTAAAAAGGAGTTTTACTATGAGCGAGTTTAAAGTAGTTGTAACCGATTATGAATACGATACGTTTTTTCCTGAGGAAGAAGTGTTAAAAAAGCTTGGGATTGAATTAATACTTGAACAATGCAAATCAGAAGAGGAATTAATTGAGAAATGTAAAGATGCGGATGCGTTGCTCAATCAGTATGCTCTGATACCAAGCAAAGTAATTGATAAGCTTGAAAAATGCAAGATCATTTCTCGTTACGGAATTGGATTTAACACAGTAGATGTTGATGCTGCAACAGAAAAAGGGATTATTGTAGGGAATGTTCCTGATTATTGTTTAGATGAAGTATCTGATCATGCGATGGCTTTATTGCTATCAAGTATTCGTAAAGTCACACTAATGAATAATGCGGTAAAAAGCGGGACATGGGATTTCAAAGTCGCGGTGCCTGTGTATCGTATGAGAGGTCGTACACTAGGGTTAGTTGGTTTTGGAAATATTCCGCAAACATTAGCAGAAAAAGCTCAAGTTTTTGGATTGAATGTCATTGCTTATGACCCATTCGTGCCAATTGAAGTCGCCAATAAAGCAAATGTTCAATTAGTTAGTTTAGAGGAACTATGCAAGCAATCTGATTATATCTCTATACATGTGCCTTTAAATCAACATACAGAAGGAATGATTAGCACTGAACAGTTTAATCAAATGAAGAAAGAAGCTTTTATCATTAATACAGCACGTGGACCAATTATTGATGAAAAAGCATTAATACATGCATTGCAAGAAGGAAAAATAGCTGGTGCTGGATTAGATGTGCTCGAAGTAGAACCAATAGGGCGTGATAATCCATTATTAAACATGGAGAATGTCATTATTAATCCCCATTCAGCGTTTTATTCTGTTGAAGCCGAAGCAGAATTAAAAAGAAAAGCTGCCCAAAATGTTGCAGATGTTTTATTGGGGTATTTTCCAAACAATATTGTTAATAAAGACGTGAAAGAAAAAGTGAACTTAAAAGAAAAGTAGGTTTGTTGCTAATACAGGATTAAATTTGGGGAGTGTGCTTGGAGAAAATTGACTACGACTTGAAAAAACAGGCCGCTGGTAAAAAAATAGTTTTACCGATGGTTTTCACAAGCAAGCAGTAAAAAAGACGTGATTACATATTCACGTCTTTTTTACCGCTATTACAACAATTAATAGGTATATGTTGATGAAAACCTCCCAAAATAAAGTAGCTATCTGTTAAAATAAAGCTAAATAAATGAATCGGGGTTTTTTTATGAATATTGCGATTATTGGCGGTGGATCAATCGGTTTATTATATTCTTTCTACTTAAATAAAACGCACGAAGTGACCTTATATACGCGAACAGATGAACAAGCTAACTTGCTTAATGAGGAAGGAATTCAATTGGTGGACGGAGGACTTACGACTCGGCAAATGGTCACTGCGAGATCGATTGAAGAATGGGAAGGGAAGGAAGAAATCACTGTTATAACTGTTAAAGAGTATCAACTCTCCTCCCTTATGCCCTTAATAACTGAGCAAATAAATGAAGACGGTTGCCTGTTTTTTTTACAAAATGGAATGGGGCATCTAAAAAGAATAGCTAAATTGAAATGGAATCATATCTATGTTGGCTCTGTCGAACATGGTGCGGCAAAAATGAATGGGAATACAGTGGCTCATAATGGACATGGCGTGACACGATGTGCAGTTTACCAAGGCAGTGCCACACAACTTAAGAAGTTGATAAATACAACAACGAGTGACTTCAGCTTTGCGTTTGAACAAGATTACCACGAAATGCTTATTAGGAAGCTACTAGTCAATGCGGTGATCAATCCACTAACGGCTACCTTAATGATTCCAAATGGTGTTCTTCTTTCAAATCCTTACTTTTATGAACTTGCTAGCCAATTATTTGCAGAGGTGGCTACAGTACTAACTATACATAATAAAGAAAGTCATTTTGAACATATTGTTGCTGTTTGTAATAAAACAGCAACGAACCGGTCTTCGATGCTTAAGGATATAGAAGAGGGGAGAAAAACGGAAGTTGATGCGATATTAGGATATTTAAATGAAGTAGCCATGAACAACGAAATAAATACACCGCTTATTCGTCATTATTATCAGCTTATTAAGGGCAAAGAATTCGAGAAGGGAGGATTGTAAATGACGGATTTTATATCAGGTGCAGTTGCTTTATTTGTGACTGTCCCGTTAATTGGGTATATTGTCATGTTTATTTTAAGTAAACAAGTAACGAAAAATCACAGGCTGTCTGTATTAAGAGCCATTGATTTTAGTACCCTTTTATTTATTATTTCCGTACATTTTTTAATTCATATTATTTGGGGACAATCTTTCCTCTGGGTGATATTCCTCTTTCTCATTCTATTAGCCTTTTGTTTTGTGTTATTACACTGGAAATACAAACAAGAAATTAACTTTCCACGTGTATTTAAAGGATATTGGAGGATGAATTTCTTTTTGTTTTTATTCGCTTATCTTGTGCTAATCATTGTTGGATTATACCAAAGGGTTTCAGGAATCGTTGCTTTTCTATAAATGAATGAAACAAAGTCTTTTTCTTTTGGAAACGAACAATGCTATACTACTAAGAGTGAAATTTGTTTGCGAGAAAGGAAGACTTTTGTATGGAGATTTTGAATCTCTCCCTCCCAGCAGTTAATCGTTTTGCTACCGGTTACCTGGGAGGAAGTGAAGAAATTCAGAGCTTCTTTCATTATAATTATCAAAAGGATACGGACTATACTGCTCGTCTAGAGGAATTAAAAAAACGAACATTTTACAGACAAGAGCTCTCAGAACATATAAGAACGTATATGTCACGATTTCCTTCCTCTGAACAAGTGAGGAAAAATATTGAAAGACTCAAGTTAGATAATAGTGTTGCAGTAATAGGTGGTCAACAAGCAGGTCTACTTACGGGTCCGTTGTACTCTGTTCATAAAGTAATTTCAATCATTAAACTAGCTGAGCAAAAAGAACAAGAACTGGGGATTCCGGTTATCCCTGTGTTTTGGATTGCTGGAGAAGACCATGATTACCAAGAAGTGAATCATGTATATGTGTTAAAAAACAACAAACCAGAAAAATGGATTTATCCGGATGGAAACCATGAAAAATCTATGGTAACGGATATCGAGATTAATAAGGAAGCGTGTTTATCTTGGATTGAAGATATTATTGGTACTTTTGGTGAAACATGCCATACGAATGATTTACGAGAATTTGCGAAAAGTTGTCTCGCCTCGGCTCAATCATTTGTTGATTTTTTTGCGACGATTATTATGGAAATGTTTAAAGACCATGGTTTGTTAATTGTCGATTCTGGTAATCAAGAATTAAGACAACTAGAAAAAGATTTCTTTATGTTGCAGATTCGCCATCATAAAGAAATTACAAAATGTGTTTTGGATCAACAGAAGGAAATTCAAAAAGTCGATTTTAATTTGGCAATTGATCTTCGCGAAGATGGGGCAAATCTTTTTTATAATGATATAAAGAATAAAGAACGAATTCTTTTACGTTTTGAAGATCAGACAAATTTGTTTACAGAAAAAAATGGAGAAATCTCTTTTTCTCTTGAAGAATTAATGACAATCGCTACTGAATATCCTGAGCGTCTAAGTAATAATGTTGTCACTAGGCCATTAATGCAAGAATGGTTGTTTCCTACATTAGCATTTATCGGAGGACCAGGGGAAATCGCTTATTGGGCTGAACTTAAACTTGTCTTTGAGTATTTTGATTTGAAAATGCCACCGCTAGTGCCAAGGTTGAATATTACCATTCTCGATCGTTCGATTGAAACGGATTTATACAAATTAAACCTTGATCTACAGGATGTCCTAGAAACAGGTACGAGTAAATATGAACTCAAATTTATTGACTCTTTAAAAGATCGTGACCTTGAAGAATTATTTGTTGAAATGCGGAATCAACTTGTCGAGCAATATAAATTCGTTCGTGCCAAAACGGAAAAGGTCGACAAGGGCTTGCTTCCTTTGCTTACTAAAAATGAGGACATTCTTATAAACCAAATTGAATTCATGGAAAGAAAAATCTATGAGTCGGTTTGTCGGAAACATGATGATATTTTACTGAAATTTACTCGAATTGAAAATGCTTTGAGACCAAGTGGTTCCCCGCAGGAACGAGTATGGAATCCATTTTATTATATGAATGTATACGGACTTGATTTCTTTACAGAACTAGTGAAATTGCCATTGTCTTTTGATGGGAAACATAAAGTTATCAAACGATAGACCTCCTTCTAATAGGGGTCTTTTTTTTGTAAAAAAAAACCGGGATTTGTAGATGGAAAAATGGTTGTGAAATCGTCCTAAAAGCAGGAAATGATATTAGAGAAGCGAATAAATAAAAATATGTGGAGGAAAGTGGGGTGATGTGGTACATTGTATTTAGAAAGTGGGGGTAATAGGCATGTTCATGGGAGAATACCATCACAACATTGATACGAAGGGCCGCTTAATCATCCCTGCGAAATTGCGCGATGATTTAGGAGAAGTGTTTATCATTACTCGGGGTCTAGACCAATGTTTGTTTGGTTACCCAATGTCTGAATGGGCAGTTATAGAAGAAAAGTTAAAAGCTCTCCCATTAACGAAAAAGGATGCACGTGCTTTTACCCGCTTTTTCTTCTCTGGTGCCAGCGAGAGTGAAATTGACAAACAAGGAAGAATTAATTTACCATCAACACTTTTACAGTACGCAAAACTTGAAAAAGAATGTGTAATCTTAGGTGTTTCCAATCGGATTGAGATTTGGAGCAAATCAATTTGGGAAGAATATTTCGTACAATCAGAGGAATCTTTTGCTGAAATTGCGGAAAATATGATTGGATTTGATATTTAACCTAAGGCGCATTTGATCCATTCGGTTATGTTAAGTTTAAACCGAATGTATGATTGGAAAGGGGACAACATGTTTAAACATACAACTGTATTACTAGATGAAGCTGTTGCAGGACTTAATATTAAACCAGATGGTATTTATGTGGATTGTACTCTCGGTGGTGCTGGACATAGTGAGCTGATCTTATCGAAACTTTCCGACAAGGGAAAATTATATGCTTTTGATCAAGATGAAACAGCTATATATAATGCTCAAGAAAAACTAGCTAAATATGGTGAACGACTAACGATAATTAAAAGTAATTTTCTTCATTTGCAGGCTGAACTTGAAGCTAGGGGAGTCCAGGAAGTTGATGGCGTTCTTTACGACTTAGGTGTTTCCTCACCACAATTAGATACACCTGAGCGTGGTTTTAGCTATCATCATGATGCACCTTTAGATATGAGGATGGACCAAGAAGCGGATATTTCTGCCTATCATGTTGTAAATGAGTGGCCTTATGAAAAGTTAGTGAAAATTTTCTTCCGGTATGGAGAAGAAAAATTTTCAAAACAAATTGCTAGAAAAATTGAGTCTGCTAGGGCTGAGAAACCGCTTACGACGACTGGAGAACTTGTTGATTTGATTAAAGATTCAATTCCAGCACCAGCTAGAAGAACGGGCGGTCACCCAGCTAAAAGAGTATTTCAAGCAATTAGAATTGCTGTAAATGATGAATTAGGCGTCTTTGAAAATTCTTTGGAACAAGCGATCGAAATTCTTGCCAAAGGCGGTCGTATTAGTGTCATTACTTTTCATTCATTAGAAGATCGAATTTGTAAAGTTACATTTAAGAAGGCAAGTGAAACACCACCTTTGCCACCAGGTTTACCGATTATACCGGATGAGTTTCAACCAAAGATGAAATTGGTGACAAGAAAACCAATCCTCCCTACGGAACAGGAACTTTCAGAGAATAATCGGGCCCGTTCGGCAAAGTTACGAATCGCTGAAAAACTCTAATCATCTGATAACGATAGTTGCCTATATAGAATTTATGAAAAACAGGAGGAGAAACGATGAGCAATCTTGCAAAAAAATTACAACACGAATCCCAGCAGCAATCACAGCAAAACCCTTCCATTAATCCTAAAAAAATGGCTGCCCCCAAAAAAAGCGCTTGGCTGTCCCCTGGAGAAAAAGTGTTAATTCTTGCATTTGGTGTGATGCTCTCGATTGGCGCCGGTTTTATCCTTTCCAAGCAGGCTGACATATACGCGGCAAATAAGGATATCCAACTTGTTGAAAATTCTATTACAGAGCAACAGAGAATAAATAAAGACTTAGAAATGCAAATTAGTGAGCTAAGCACATATGAACGGATAAAAGAACAGGCTGAAAAACTTGGATTAACGTTCAATGAAAATAACATCAAGGTTGTGCAAGGACAATGAATAAGAAACACCCCCAAATGAATGTAGGAGCAGCTGGATTATTTGTGTTATTCAGCCTGCTCTTTTTTATCTTAATTTATCGATTTCTATCGATTCAGATTACTGGTGAGGTTCACGGACAAGCACTAGCAGCGAGAGCCCAACAAAAATATTCAAACGAAACGATTATCGAGGCAGTGAGAGGAACGATTTTTGACCGGACTAAAGAGGTTATTGCCGAAGATACAAGTGCCTATACGCTAGTGGCTATACTTGACGAAAACGTAACTACAAATGAAAAACAACCACGGCATGTGGTTGATCCTCAACCGACAGCAAAAGTGTTATCAAAATACATAGAATTAGATGAATCTGAAATTCTTAGGAGGTTAACAAAAGAAGGTGTTTTTCAAGTAGAATTTGGTGCGGCGGGCAGGGACATCTCCCATAAAGTGAAAAGTGAAATTGAAAAGGAATCTTTGCCTGGTATTACCTTTATAAAAGGAGCGAAACGATTTTATCCAAATGGTGTATTCTCTTCCCATCTAATTGGATTTGTAGAAAAGAGAGAGAATGAAGAAGGTAAAGTTGAGAATATTGGTCATCTTGGGATTGAAGAAAAATTCAATAAGCACTTAAATGGAAAAAATGGTTCGTTAAAGGTCGAAAGTGATTTATGGGGATTCCTCCTTCCGAACGCTGAAAAAGAAATTATCCCGGCGCAAGATGGCAATAATATTTATTTGACGATTGATAAAAAAATTCAAACGTTCCTGGAAGATGCAATGACAAAAGTGAATGAAAAGTATCAACCTGAAAAAATTATTGCTGTTGTCGCTGATGCAAAAACAGGCGATATTCTTGCAATGGGACAGCGGCCGACTTTCCATCCGGAAACAAGAGCGGGAATAGAAAAAACATGGCATAATGAAGCAATCGAAACGTCGATTGAACCAGGTTCGACAATGAAAATCTTTACACTAGCGGCTGCGGTCGAAGAAAATGTCTTTAACCCAAACGAATATTATGAATCTGGCTCTTATCGAGTGACACCTAAATCTAGTCCCATTCGAGATCATAATTATGGCAGAGGCTGGGGAACCATCACCTATTTAGAAGGAATTCAACGGTCTTCAAATGTAGTGGTTGCAAAACTTGCTAATGAGAAAATTGGAACGGATACATTTAGACATTATTTAACTGCCTTTGGTTTTGAAAAACCAACTGGAATTGCGTTGCCTAATGAGGTAACAGGAAGAATTGTCTATGAATGGCCAATAGAGAAAATTACAACTTCTTTTGGACAAGGAACGACAGTAACTCCTATCCAGCTTGTCCAGGCTACGACAGCGATTAGTAATAATGGGAAAATGATGAAGCCGCGCATTATTGATAAAATTATTGATCCATCTACAGGAGAAGTTGTTTTTGAGGAAGAACCACAAGTAGTAGGCACACCTATATCAAAAGAAACGGCACAACAGGTTCGGGATATTTTGGAAACAACAGTGTCAAATGAGGATTTTGGAACAGGGAATAATTATCAAATTGAGGGGTATGAAGTTGCTGGGAAAACGGGAACTTCACAAATTCCAGGTGCTGATGGGAGATATTTAACAGGTCATAGTAATTTCCTCTTTTCTTTCTTAGGGATGGCCCCGGCAGATGACCCTGAGTTAGTCGTTTACGTAGCTGTTCAGAAACCAAATATTGATGGGGCGACGAATGGTTCTGTACCTGTATCGGAGATTTTTAACCCAGTGATGAAAAGTAGCTTACAATATTTAAACATTCAACCAGTTCAGTATGAAAAGGCAAGAGTTAGTGAAATTCCTGATGTTACAGGTTCCTCAGCTGAGGAGGCTATGCAAGTACTTAAAGAAGAAGGGCTTAAGCCAATTGTTGTCGGAGAGGGAAAAACGATTGAACAACAGCTTCCAGAAGCGGGGGCAACGACAATGGAAGGGGAACGTGTTATTTTAAGAACGTCTGGTGAAATAACGGCTCCGGATATGACTGACTGGTCTTTACGGGATGTAATGAAGTTTGCGCAAACGTCTGGATTGAAATTAAATAAGGCTGGGAATGGCTATGTAACAAAACAAAGCATCAAAGCTGGAACGACTGTCATTGAAGGAGATTATTTAATTGTCGAATTAACATCACCGACTGAGAAATTCGAGAAAGCTAAAATGGAAGATAATGAAGAAGAGTCGCTCGAAGGAGATGCTTTAGAAACAGGGGATGAATAATCCTCTGTTTTTTAGTTGTTTAGCTCCAGCGCCTAGCTCCTCGAGTCGCTTCGGTCTGTCTAATGAAGTCAAAGAGCGACTTCAATAGCCGGCCCTCCAACGCTTGTCGGGGCTGACCAAGGTGCTTACGCTTTTGTTCTTGCTATTAAGGCATGTCTAATTTTTTGTGATAAAGCAATGGGTACAAGCATATATTTGAACGAGCAATCCCCACATGAGCAAATAGATACGGATTGAAATTGGGGCTGAATGTGGGGGAAAGGGAGGTTTGTTCATTCGATGCGCGTCTCAAATGTTACGGTCAGAAAAAGGTTGGCCTTAGTTCTTGTAGTAGGTCTGCTCACATTCTTAATCATTGATGTTCGCCTTGGCTATGTTCAATTTATTATGGGCGATTGGTTAACAGATAGAGCAAAAAGTTCATGGAGTCGAAATATCCCTTTTGAGCCAAAGCGAGGAGAAATTATTGACCGGAATGGTGTAGCGCTTGCAACTAATATTAGTGCACCTACCGTTTGGGCCGTCCCGCGACAAATTGAAAATCCGGCTGAAACGGCGGAAAGTTTAGCAGCTGTTCTAAATATAAAGAAAGAAACGGTATTCCAATATATCACAAAAAAGGAATCGATTGTTCGAATTAATGAAGCGAGGAAGATTTCGCATGAAAAGGCAAAAGAAGTCCGAGCACTAGATTTAAAAGGGATTTATATCGGAGAAGACTCGAAGCGGCACTATCCATTTGGGGATTATTTATCCCATGTTTTAGGATTTGCGGGAGTTGATAATCAAGGGTTAATGGGGCTAGAGTTGTACTATGATGAAGAATTAAAAGGTGAGCAGGGATCTGTTCAGTTTTATGCGAATGCAAAAGGCCAACGGATGGATGATATGGCGGATGATTATGAGCCACCTAAAGATGGGTTGGATCTGAAGTTAACCATTGATAGTAAAGTGCAAACGATTGTTGAAAGAGAATTAGATATTGCCGAGGCAAAATATAATCCAGATGGGATTATTGCGATTGCAATGGACCCAAATAGTGGTGAAATTCTCGCGATGTCGAGCAGACCTAATTTTGATCCGGCCAATTTTCAACATGTGTCACCAGAAGTATACAATCGAAATCTTCCGATTTGGAGCGCTTATGAGCCTGGGTCAACATTTAAAATTATTACCTTGGCTGCTGCGCTCGAAGAGGAGAAGGTGGACTTAGAAAAAGACCATTTTCACGATCCTGGCTATGTTGAAGTATCTGGGGCGAAAATCCATTGTTGGAAGTCTGGTGGACACGGATCACAAAGTTTTTTAGAGGTTGTTCAAAATTCATGTAACCCTGGTTTTGTTGAACTGGGAGAAAGACTTGGCAAGGAAACGCTATTTAAATATATATATGATTTTGGATTTGGCCAGAAAACGGGAATTGACCTACAAGGAGAAGGAAGGGGAATTTTGTTTAAATTAGATCGCGTTGGCCCTGTAGAACAAGCGACAACCGCTTTCGGACAAGGCGTTTCTGTTACCCCTATTCAACAAGTGGCTGCTGTTGCTGCTGCTGTTAACGGTGGGACACTTTATACTCCCTATATTGCCAAGGAATTAATTGACCCAGCAACTGGGAAAGTTGTTATGAAGAAATCTCCTGTTGCGAAAAGACAAGTGATTTCAGAAGAAACATCTAAACATATTCGTCATGCATTGGAAACGGTTGTCGCTCAAGGGTCTGGAAAAGGAGCGTTTGTTGAATCATACAGAGTAGGTGGAAAAACAGGTACTGCTCAAAAAGCGCAAGGCGGAAGATATTTAGAGAATAATTATATCGTTTCATTTATCGGTTTTGCGCCAGCAGATGACCCTGAAATTGTTGTTTACATTGCCGTAGATAACCCAAAAGGAACGGTACAGTTTGGAGGAGTCGTCGCTGCTCCAATTGTTGGGAAAATTATGGAAGACAGTTTGCATGCACTAGAAGTCGAGCCTAGAAAGGAGCAAATTGAAAAAGAACTTACCTGGTTAGACACGCCAATGGTTGAAGTTCCGGATCTTCTAGGGTTAACAAATGTCGAAATTAGGCAAATGTTGGTAAACTTAAAAATAGATGTGAGTGGTGAAGGGAAGAAAGTCGTTAAACAGTCACCATCAGCAGGAACGAAGGTCAAAGAAGGTTCTACAATCAGAATTTATATGGGTGAAAAATAGAGTTGGTCATCAAGAGAGGACAAACACTGGGCGGCGAAAAAACTGAATTCGTCGCCCATTTTTTGTAAGGATTAGAAAAGCGAAACTTTAAATACATGATGGCTAATTTCCGATGAATCATGTAAAATATAAATCGCTATGTTTGTATTGAGAGGAACTGATGTAAATGAAACTACATAAACTACTCGGATATTTGCATTCCTTTATTGCCTATAAAGGAGAAAATCCTGATATCACTTCGATTGAAAATGATAATAGAAAAGTAACACAAGGCAGTCTGTTTATTTGTATTAAGGGATACACCGTTGACGGGCATGACTTTGCTGAATCGGCTGTTGAAAATGGTGCAGTTGCCGTCCTTGCGGAAAAAGAATTGGCCTTAAATGTACCGGTGATTGTTGTGAAAGATACAACGAGAGCGATGGCTATTTTAGCCGATGCTTTTTATGAACAACCAAGCCATAAGCTTCATCTGATTGGAGTAACCGGAACAAATGGAAAAACGACAACAAGCCATTTGATTGAAAAAGTTTTTACAGATGAAGGTCAAAAGACAGGCTTAATTGGGACGATGTATACAATGATTGGTAGTAGGAAATTAGAAGTGAAAAATACAACACCCGAAAGTCTTACATTACAAAAAACCTTTAAACAAATGGTTGATGAAAAAGTTCGTACAGCTGTGATGGAGGTTTCTTCGCATGCACTTGTAAACGGCCGAGTCCATGGGACAGATTATGATATTGCCGTTTTTACGAATCTTACACAAGATCATTTAGATTACCATCAAACAATGGAAGAGTATAAAAAAGCAAAAAGTCTTCTGTTTGCTCAGTTGGGCAATGTTTTTCATCATGAAAAACCTAAGTATGCGGTCCTTAATGCAGATGATGTAGTTAGTAAAGAATACGAGAGAAATACGGTAGCTTATATTTTAACCTATGGAATTGACAATAACGCAGATCTTCAGGCGAAAAATATTCAAATGACTGCTAGTGGTACAACTTTTGACCTTGTCACTCCATTTGGAATTGAAAAATTAAGCATGCAGTTAATTGGCAAATTTAGCATTTATAATGTTCTTGCCAGCGTAGGCGCTTGTTTAGTTTCCGGGATTCCACTTAACCGAATCATTTCTTCGCTTGAGACAGTAAAAGGAGTTCGTGGCCGTTTCGAGTTAGTTAATGCCGGCCAAGACTATACTGTTATTGTTGATTATGCTCATACACCTGATAGCCTAGAAAATGTGTTAAAAACGATCCAACAGTTTGCTAAAAAAAGGATTTTTGTTGTAGTTGGTTGTGGTGGCGACCGCGACTCAACAAAGCGGCCATTAATGGCGGAAATTGCTTGTCAATATGCAACGAACCCCATTTTTACTTCGGATAATCCACGAAGTGAGGACCCAGAGCTGATTTTACGCGATATGGAGGATGGGGTAAAAGGTAGTCACTATAAGAAAATAACTGACAGGGCAGAAGCAATCGATTTTGCTGTTCAACAAGCAGAAAAAGAGGATATTATTTTAATCGCCGGCAAAGGTCATGAAACATATCAAATAATTGGTGATAAAATTCTCGATTTTGATGATAAAGAAATTGCCATAAAGGCAATAAAGAAGAGAAAGGAAAAATAGAATAAAGTAATGGACAAAAACATAAATCTACAATTGACGATTAGACATAGTATTTATTTGGGTTATGGGGAGTTTCACAATGAAATCATCAGTGGAATGGATCAAAATGCGAAAAAGGAGGGAATAAAATGCTGGAGCAAGTCATACTTTTTACGATATTAATGAGTTTTTTGATTACTGTTGTCTTATCTCCAGTGTTTATTCCGTTCCTAAGACGGCTTAAATTCGGTCAAAGTATCCGTGATGAAGGGCCAGAGTCACATAAAAAGAAAACAGGGACTCCTACAATGGGCGGGATTATGATTCTGTTATCGATTGTATTAACGACATTGATTATGACGCAGAAATTTTCTGCGCTAACAGTTGAAACATTTTTGCTCTTGTTTGTGACACTCGGTTTCGGTTTATTAGGATTTATTGATGATTTTATTAAAGTAGTTATGAAGCGAAACTTAGGGTTAACTTCTAAACAAAAGTTAATCGGGCAGATCATTATTTCGGTTATTTTTTATTTTATTTTTAAACAAAGCGATTTTTCTACTGTGATTTCCATTCCGTTAACCGATATTTCTTTTGATCTTGGTTGGATGTATATGCTATTTGTGATTTTTTGGATGGTTGGTTTCTCTAATGCTGTTAATCTAACGGATGGGCTAGACGGCTTAGTTTCAGGGACGGCCGCGATTGCGTTCGGTACTTTCGCTGTGCTCGCCTGGAGCCAATCGCAGTTTGAAATATCGATTTTTGCGGTAGCTGTTGTTGGGGCCGTACTTGGATTTCTTGTTTTTAATGCACATCCTGCAAAAGTATTTATGGGGGATACCGGTTCACTCGCCTTAGGTGGAGCGATTGCGACAATCGCGATTTTAACTAAGCTTGAAATTTTACTCCTTATCATTGGCGGTATTTTTGTCATTGAAACTTTGTCTGTCATTCTTCAAGTTCTTTCTTTTAAAATGACAGGAAAGCGAATTTTCAGAATGAGTCCACTTCATCATCACTACGAACTATTGGGTTGGTCCGAATGGCGTGTTGTTGTGACATTTTGGACGGTAGGTTTACTATTCGCCATTATTGGAATTTATATTGAGGTGTGGGTATAAGTGAAACAGATGAAAACTTACCAGCATAAAAAAATACTCGTTCTAGGATTAGCTAAAAGTGGAGCTAGCGCTGCTAAGCTCCTGCATAAACTTGGCGCCTTTGTTACAGTTAATGATAAAAAACCTTTGTCAGAAAATCCTGCTGCTCAGGAATTGCTAGAGCAAGGGATAAAAGTTATCTGTGGGGATCACCCTGTTGAGTTAATCGATGAAGGCTTTGAATTAGTCGTTAAAAACCCAGGAATTCCTTATGATAATCCAATGATTTTAAAAGCAGGCGAGTATGGAATTCCTGTGATTACTGAAGTGGAACTTGCCTATCAAATTTCAGAAGCACCGTTAATTGGAATCACTGGGACAAATGGCAAAACAACTACAACTACGTTAATCTTTGAAATCTTAACTGCTGGAGAGCGACGTCCGTTAATCGCTGGAAATATCGGAACCGTAGCATCTGACGTGGCTCAGGAGGCAGGTCATGATAACCATATCGTCATTGAACTGTCTTCATTTCAATTAATGGGTGTTAAAAACTTTAAACCGAAAATTGCAATCATAACGAATCTTTACGAAGCCCATATTGATTATCATGGGTCGGTTAATGAATATCATCTTGCTAAAGCGAAAATTACAGAGAATCAAGATGAAAATGATTATCTTATTGTCAATGCGGATCAAGAAAAAACAATGGAAATTGCCCGGAAATCGCGAGCACAAATCATCCCATTTTCTACAAAGGCAATCTTAGATAATGGTGCTTATGTAGAAAATGGCTGGATTGTTTTTAATAGGGAAAAGATTATTCAGCTTGATGATGTAGCCTTGCCTGGTACTCATAATTTAGAAAACATCCTCACTGCTGTTGCGGCTTCCTTGTTAACAGGTGTCGATAAGCAGGCGATTGTTGGAGTGTTAACAAGGTTTACTGGAGTTCGACATCGACTCCAATACGTCGATGAGATATCAGGACGTAAATTCTACAATGATTCCAAAGCAACAAATATTCTTGCAACGGAAAAAGCCCTAACAGCATTTGACAAGCCGGTTATCCTTCTGGCAGGCGGATTAGATCGAGGAAATACCTTCGATGAACTTGTCCCGGCTTTAACAGGGGTAAAAGCATTAATTACGTTTGGGCAAACCGCTCCAAAGATTGAAGCGGCGGGAAAAGCAGCAGGAATAAAAACGATTGTCCGTGTCGATAATGTTGAAAAAGCTGTTCCGGAAGCATTCAATCTTTCTGATGCTGGTGATGTGATTCTGCTATCCCCTGCCTGTGCAAGTTGGGATCAATATAAAACTTTTGAGGTCAGGGGAGACATGTTCATCGAAGCGGTGCATAAGCTTAAGTAGGGGCTTGTCTTAGATTTTCTCCATCACCCGCTACCTAAGCTGGATAGATTGGCAAGCAAAAGTACAGGCCCGAATCTAAACAGCCGAGGTGTTTCTGTTGCCAACGAAAAAAACTACCCCTGATATCATTCTTTTAATTGCTACATTTGCATTACTCGCCATCGGATTAACAATGGTTTACAGTGCTAGTGCGATTTGGGCCGAGTATAAATTTGACGATTCCTTCTTTTTTGCAAAACGTCAAATGTTATTTGCAGGTGTTGGAATTATTGCAATGTTCTTTATCATGAATGTCGATTATTGGACGTGGAGAACTTGGGCAAAAGTACTGTTAATTGTTTGTTTTATCCTGCTTATACTCGTCCTTATTCCAGGTATAGGGAATGTTCGTAACGGTTCTAGAAGCTGGATTGGTGTTGGGGCTTTTTCGATTCAACCGTCAGAGTTCATGAAGCTAGCAATGATTGCCTTTTTAGCAAAATTTTTATCGGAAAACCAAAAGATGATTACCTCGTTTAAAAATGGTCTCTTGCCATCATTGGCACTCGTTTTTACTGCGTTTGGCTTGATTATGCTGCAACCAGATTTTGGAACAGGAATGGTTATGGTTGGTACTTGTGTTGTGATGATTTTTGTAGCAGGTGCAAAAATAAGCCATTTCGCCCTATTAGGCCTTGTCGGTTTAGGTGGGATTGTCGCATTGATTGCTTCAGCACCGTACCGAATGAAGAGGATTACTTCATTTTTAGATCCATGGCAAGACCCTCTCGGAAGTGGTTTTCAAATCATTCAATCCTTATATGCAATTGGGCCAGGAGGACTTTTTGGGTTAGGATTAGGTGAAAGTAGGCAAAAGTTTTTTTATCTGCCAGAACCACAAACGGATTTTATCTTCGCTATTATTGCTGAAGAATTAGGTTTTATCGGAGGTACTTTTGTCCTTTTGTTATTTTCCCTTTTGCTTTGGAGAGGGATGAGAATTGCCTTTGGTGCTCCTGATTTATATGGTGGTTTGCTGGCAACAGGTATTATCGCGATGGTTGCGATTCAAGTAATGATTAATATCGGTGTAGTTACTGGTTTAATGCCTGTTACAGGAATTACCCTTCCATTTTTAAGCTACGGAGGCTCTTCACTGACATTAATGCTTATGGCGATAGGTGTTCTTTTGAACATAAGTCGATATTCACGGTATTAAGGTTTTTTGAATAACGAAAAAGGTGATAAAATGGACCCTGTTATGCAGGGGGTCTTCGTCTATAAGACTCGCCAATTGGCGAGTTTTCTTTATTCATAATACCGTGTTTAACCGGCGTCTAGTTAACACTAGAGCTATGTTACAGTTATTTAACAATCTTTTTAAAATCTGTCTAGATGTATAGAATGTAGTAGAATAGGGAGAGTCGGAAGGCAGCTAAATAGATAGAGCTTACTCCTTCTACCTGAAAAAATTGGAGTCTCTACAATGAGGTGAGAAAGATGAGAATCGTTGTTAGTGGTGGGGGGACCGGGGGTCATATTTATCCGGCCCTAGCTTTAATAAGGGAAATTGTAAAGAAAGATGAACATGCAGAGTTTCTATATATAGGGACAAAAAAAGGGTTAGAAAGTACAATTGTCCCTAGAGAAAACATTTCGTTTAAATCAATACATATTACAGGCTTTAAACGGAAATTAAGCTTTGAAAATATTAAAACGGTTTATCGATTTTTTAAGGGCGTAACAGATAGTAAACGGATTCTTAAAGACTTTAAAGCGGATGTGGTTATAGGAACGGGTGGCTATGTTTGTGGTCCAGTAGTTTATGCAGCTGCCAAGTTAGGAATCCCAACGATTATTCATGAGCAAAACAGCATTCCTGGTCTTACTAATAAGTTTTTAAGTAAATATGTAGATCGAATCGGCGTATGTTTTGAAGAAGCTAAGCAGTATTTTCCACAAGAAAAAGTGGTGATGACTGGAAATCCACGTGCTTCAGAAGTAATTGGCCAAGACGGCGTAAAAGGAAGACGATCAGTTGGTTTGAAACTCAATCAACCAGCCGTACTCATTTTTGGCGGTAGTAGAGGAGCAAAACCAATAAATGAAGCGGTTCTGAAAAGTTTAACTGAATTAGGAAATAAACCATACCAAGTGTTGTATGTTACCGGTGAAGTTCATTATGAGGAAGTAAAAAAGGAAGTCGAATTAAATGGAAATCCGGAAAATGTCATCGTTAAACCGTTTATTCATAATATGCCTGAAGTTTTAGCAGGAATTGATTTAACCGTAGCTCGTGCAGGCGCGACAACCCTTGCAGAATTAACTTCATTGGGGATCCCTAGTATTTTAATTCCTAGTCCTTATGTTACAGATAATCACCAGGAGAAAAATGCGCTTGCATTAAGTAATCAAAAGGCAGCGTTGCTTTTATTAGAGAGGGATTTGACGGGACCAAAATTAGTTGAGCACATTGATTCGATTTTATTAGATAATGATCAGTTAGAGAAAATGAAATCTGCAGCAAAAAGCTTAGGTATACCAGATGCTGCTAATCGCATGAATCAATTAATCAAAGAAATTGTTAAGTAGCCCAGACACTCGGCACAGCATACAATGGAATAAAGCGGTTTTAGCTGGAAAGGAAGATTCTCATGAAAGAACTAGCTCGAAAGCTTGAAGAAATGAATATCGGCACCGTCAGAGAAAAAGAGCTTCTTGCCGGTCATACAACCCTTAAAATAGGTGGCCCAGCAGACTTGTTTATTGAGCCTTCGTCGATTGATAATCTTAGAAAAGTGATGGAATTGATTCACGAAAAAAAGGTGAAATGGACGGTTATTGGTCGCGGATCAAATTTACTCGTATCCGATGCTGGGATTGAGGGGGTTGTCATAAAACTAGGAGCAGGGTTAAACGATGTAAAATTAGGCGGTACCGAGGTTTTAGTTGGTAGTGGGGCGTCAACAGTTGCATTTGCAATGGCAATGGGGAGAAAAGGATTATCTGGTTTGGAATTTGCCAGTGGAATCCCAGGCTCTATTGGTGGTGCGGTTTATATGAACGCAGGAGCACATGGATCAGATATTTCAAATGTATTGAAAAAAGCCCATATTCTTTTTGAAGACGGAACAATGGAATGGTTGTCAATAGAAGAAATGGCATTCTCTTATCGAACGTCAGTGCTACAAAAGCAAAGACCTGGCATTGTTATAGAAGCACTATTTCAATTACAACCTGGGGATAAAGAACAAATTATTGAAGAGATGAAAAAAAATAAAGAATATCGGAAAACAACTCAGCCTTGGGATTCGCCTTGTGCGGGGAGTATTTTTAGAAACCCTCTTCCTAATTATGCAGGACAGTTAGTTGAAAGAGCTGGTTTAAAGGGGTTCTCAATTGGTGGAGCAAAAATTTCTGAAATGCATGGGAATTTCATCGTTAACGCAGGCGATGCTAAGGCGAAGGATGTAATGAATCTTATCGAACATATTAAGAAGACGATTCTAACCCTTTATGGAATTGAGATGGAAACAGAGGTAGAAATTATTGGGCGAAATTAAAAGAAAAATATCAGCTAATTGGTAAAAATGTGGTATAATTATTCATTAGATTATATAAAAAGAAAATTGGACGAATGACGAGAAACGGCATGATTTTTCGTGCCGTTGTTTTCACTTTTCCCGCTCTCTTTTCTAACACAAAATAGCCGTAAAACAAGTTCTTGCATTTGGACATGTATGGGTCTACCAAGTAGGGGATTTTACTTTGGAAGAGGTGATTGGAGATGGAGAACGGAAAGATTGTTTCGATTGAAGAGAGAATTCCGAAATTGAAGGAACAAAGGCGAAAAAAGGCAAACAGGCGGTTAATTATGATGCTCATGCTCTTTTTTACCCTAATTCTTTGTATCGTGTATTTCCAGTCACCTTTAAGTAAAGTGAGAACGATTTTGGTTAATGGCAATGAAACGGTTTCTAGTGATGTGATTATCGACCGAAGCGGGATCACAACAGATACGAATATTTGGAAAATAAACAAAGAGGAAACTGCAGCAAAGCTAGAAGAGCTTTCAGAAATTAAAACGGCAGAAGTATCAGTCAGTCTTCCGAATTCAGCAAACATTTATGTAAATGAGTTTAAAAAATTAGCTTATCTCTCGCAAGAAAATAAATTCTTTCCAGTTTTAGAAAATGGGGAAATTATCCAAAACGGACAAACAGATGATATCCCAGTAAATGCTCCAATCTTGTTTGGATTTGAGGAGGGGGAAGTTCTTGATGGGATGGTTGCTTCCCTTGAGACTTTATCTGATGATATTTTAAGCTCCATTTCTGAAATTCACCATTACCCGTCTGAAACCGATTTATATCGAATTCTTCTATATATGAATAATGGATTTGAAGTAAATGCTACGATTAGGAGTTTTAGTGAAAAAATGGAGCTTTACCCCTCGATTATCAGTCAATTAGATTTAACAAAAACAGGAGTCATTGATTTAGAAGTTGGCCCATATTTTAAAGCGCATGAAGTAGAGGAAGCTGAAGGCATTGAACTTGAAGAAAAAAATGAAGAGTAACCGTATTATCTTGTCTATTGTTTTTCTAGTTTTAGGATTTATGATTGTGTATTCTTTCCGAATCACGCAAAACGATCAGACCCCCCATTTGATAACAGATAGTCAATGGGAACAAAAATTAAACTTGAGAAATCAATTGAATTTAGTGCAAGAAAGAAATCGTGAATTACACCAAGAGTTAAACAGTAAACAAGAAAAGGTTAGGGAATACGAAGCTGAATTAGCAAATGAAGCACAAATTTACTTTAATTTAGCAGAAGATGCAGAGAAATATCGGATGTTTCTAGGAAAAGTAAAGGTCAAAGGTGATGGAGTAACCGTTACATTATCTGACGGTGATTATAATCCTGAGGAAGCGAATATAAATAACTACCTTGTTCATGAACATCATGTTTTTAAAGTCATTAATGAATTGTATATCTCGGGTGCTGTAGCGATTGCAATTAACGGACAGCGACTTACTAATCATTCATATATTATTTGTGATGGCCCTGTTATCACAGTTGATGGCTACCAACATCCAGCTCCTTTTGAAATTACAGCGATTGGTGATTCAGAAGTGTTAGCTTCCGCATTAAATATCACTGGTGGAATAAAGGATCAATTAGTTAATGACCAAATTGTTTTTTCGCTTCAGGAGAAAAAGGATGTTATTATGGACTCTGTGATTGGGAGAAGATAATTTACTTTGATGATTAAAAGATTATTTGGAATAAGGAATAAGGTTAGGTGTATGTGATGGTCAATATAAAAAATATTTATTTAACCGTCACGACGATTATTTTAGGGTTTATGTTGGCCATTCAGTTTCAAACGGTTAGTGAACCCGAAGTAAGAGATACCCGTGATACTTGGGAACTTCGTGAAGATTTAATGACAGAGAAAGAAATTCAATCTGAGTTGCTTCGCGAGATTCGTGCAAATGAGGACAAGCTCTATAAGTATGAAGATGAGAGACAACATAGTAAAGAACAATTGCTTAAGGAAACGATCGAAGAGTTGAAGGGTGAAGCTGGATTGAAGGATATTAACGGCCCTGGCATTATTCTTCATTTAAACCCGATCGTGACAGACTATGGGAGAGACCTCACTTTTAGTTCAGTTTCGCCTTATCTACTACAAAGATTAATTAATCAACTTAATATGTATGGAGCGATTCATATTTCTATTGATGATCAGAGAATCATCAATACAACGGTAATCCGTGATATTGCTGGTGTAACAAAAGTCAACGGTCATTCGCTTAACCGGTTTCCAATTGAAATAAAAGTCATTACTGGGAACATTGACGACGCAGAAAGGCTATATAATCGAATGAAAGTGTCGTCGGTTGTTGATGATTTTTTTATTGATAATCTATATGTTGAATTGGAAAACCCTAAGGAGGATATCGAGATTCCAGCATATCAGGATACAATTAGAGTTAGGTATATGGAGCCAGTCGAAATTGAAGTAGGGGGCGACGAGTAATGTGGCTTCCATTAATGGGGTTGGTCTTAGGCGTTATTTTTGGCTTTTTGACTGATATTAGGATACCGGTAGAATATGCGAATTATTTATCAATAGCAATTCTCGCGGCATTAGACACATTGTTTGGCGGAATCCGGGCGCAATTACAAAATATTTATGATGAAAAAGTATTTGTTTCGGGATTCTTTTTTAATATTTTATTGGCTGCAAGTTTAGCTTTTCTAGGGGTTCATCTTGGTGTAGACTTGTATTTAGCAGCAGTTTTTGCTTTTGGTGTAAGGTTATTTCAAAATATTGCTGTGATTCGAAGAATCCTTTTAACAAAATGGACATCTAGTGGTGAAAAATAGAAAAAAAAATGATATTTTTAAAGGGAATCAACTAAATGTGACGAATAAGGATAATGTAATCAGTGGGAAATAAATGGTTTGTTGTTCTAAACTAAAGGAGGTGCCATAGAATGAACAGCAATGATATATATGTCAGCCTTGACATCGGTACATCCAGTGTAAAAGTAATCATTGGCGAAATGGTCTCTGATTCATTAAATATAATTGGCGTTGGCAATGTAAAGTCTGAAGGATTAAGAAAAGGTTCAATTGTTGATATAGATGAAACCGTTCATTCTATTAAACAGGCAGTTGAACAGGCTGAAAGAATGATAGGAATGGAAATAAAACGTGTTATTGTTGGGGTAACCGGCAATCATGTTACGCTTCAGCCTTGCCATGGAGTGGTAGCGGTCTCTAGTCCGAACCGAGAAATTACTAATGAAGATATTGCCAGAGTCATCGATGCTGCACAGGTCGTATCGGTTCCACCAGAAAGGGAAATTATTGACGTAATTCCTAGACAGTTTATTGTTGATGGGTTAGATGAAATTAGTGACCCACGTGGAATGATAGGTGTCCGTCTGGAAATGGAAGGGACAATTATAACAGGTTCAAAAACAATCTTACATAATACTCTTCGCTGTGTAGAACGTGCTGGATTAGAGGTACTAGAAATTGTTCTCCAACCACTCGCCACCGGTTCATTCGCTCTTTCCAAAGACGAGAAGAATATGGGAGTTGTGCTTATTGACATGGGTGGAGGATCCACTACCCTTGGCTGGTTTGTGGATGGGCAGTTAGCAGATACAGCTGTCATTCCCATAGGTGGAGAAAATGTGACGAAGGATTTGTCCATAGGTCTAAGGACTTCCACAGAGGATGCCGAAAAAATTAAAATTAAACACGGACATGCTTTTTATGATCATGCATCTGAGGAAGAGGTATTTACTGTCGGTATTATAGGGAGCAATCAAGAACAGCAATTTAATCAACTGGAAGTTGCTGACATAGTTGAAGCCCGTATTGAGGAAATTTTTGAATTAGTTCAAGATGAGTTAAGGAAAATGAAGGTGCGTGACTTGCCAGGTGGATTTGTTCTTACTGGCGGTGTTGCCAATATGCAAGGGGTCTTAGAGCTGGCACAGGATATTTTTCAAAGTAGAGTAAGACTAGCTGTACCTGATTACATCGGAGTTCGTGAACCTCAGTTCACAACTGCAGTTGGTTTAATTAAATTTGCTTATAAGAATGCAAAACTACAAGGTAGACAAGTGGAAACTACCTTAGCCGTTGAACAGGAATATAAGGAAAAACGAGTCCAAAAACAGCCGCACCCAAAAACCAAGCCGGAAAAACAACCGGAAGAAAAAGGACCATCAAGAGTGAAAAAATTTCTTGGCTACTTTTTTGAGTAATGTAATGCTAACCGGAATCTAGACGAATTAGGAGGATTTGTCATGTTGGAGTTTGATACGAATTTAGATTCACTTGCGACGATAAAAGTAATCGGTGTTGGTGGCGGCGGAAATAATGCAGTTAACCGTATGATTGAGCATGGTGTTCAAGGAGTAGAGTTCATCGCAGTAAATACGGATGCACAAGCGTTAAATCTTTCGAAAGCCGAAATTAAGATGCAAATTGGCGGTAAATTAACTCGTGGATTAGGGGCAGGTGCAAATCCAGAGGTAGGGAAAAAAGCCGCAGAAGAAAGTAAAGAGCAAATTGAAGAAGCGTTAAAAGGAGCGGATATGGTATTCGTTACTGCTGGTATGGGCGGTGGTACTGGTACTGGTGCAGCTCCTGTTATTGCTCAAATTGCTAGGGATCTCGGAGCACTTACTGTTGGGGTTGTTACACGCCCGTTTACTTTTGAAGGAAGAAAACGAGCTACTCAAGCAGCAGGTGGAATAGGGTCAATGAAAGAGGCTGTAGATACTTTGATTGTTATCCCTAATGACCGCTTGCTTGAGATTGTTGATAAAAGCACACCAATGCTAGAAGCTTTCCGTGAAGCGGATAACGTTCTAAGACAAGGTGTTCAAGGTATTTCTGACTTGATTGCTGTCCCAGGATTAATTAACCTTGACTTTGCTGATGTCAAAACAATTATGTCTAATAAAGGATCGGCATTGATGGGAATTGGGGTTGCATCTGGTGAAAATCGTGCAGCGGAAGCAGCTAAGAAAGCCATTTCATCTCCATTACTTGAAACATCAATTGATGGTGCCCAAGGTGTTCTAATGAACATTACAGGTGGTTCTAATTTAAGCCTTTATGAAGTACAAGAAGCTGCTGATATTGTTGCTACAGCATCAGATCAAGAAGTAAATATGATTTTCGGATCAGTAATAAATGATAATTTAAAGGATGAAATCGTAGTAACTGTAATTGCAACTGGATTTAATGATATCCCGTTACAATCTAAGCCTTCTAGACCAACGTTTGCCGGACAGGCAAAGCCAAATGTTGGCCAAATGAAGAGAGAAGCGAAACGAGAAGAAACTCAGCAGGAGATTCCGCAGCGAACGAATCCGCCTCAACAGCAAATGGAGGATACATTAGATATTCCCACCTTTTTACGAAATAGAAATAGAAGAAGGTAGATTTACCGTGAAAAAAGTAAGCACAGCAATGTCTGTGCTTACTTTTTTTTATTTTCGAACTTGGGACGGGATGAAAATATGACAAAATGCGAATGGAAAAGTGGAAATTTCCGATATTTTGTATACACAATGTGACACACTTCCAGAGGGCATATAAGATATACTTTTTCTTAAGCGAATAAATAATAGAAAACCGTTTGTGGCTGCCAAGCAACATATGTTTTAGTTGACAATTAATCTTTGAGTTTAGGAAAAGGAACTGTATAGATAAAGCATGTTCAAGGTGACGGAAACCTCAGGTGAAGTAAGGATGAGAGGCGTTTTTAGGAGGGGGGAAAGTGATTGTTTATCTTGATATAATTTGGGCTTTGAATCTATTTTTTGATGCGCTTCTGCTTTATTTAACTGCTGTCGTTTTAAAGTATAGGGTAAGTCTTTGGCGAATTTTTTTAGGTGGGCTAATAGGCTCTTCATTAATTTTGCTAGCTTTTACTCCAATGAATTATACAGGACATCCTTTAACAAAATTAACTTTTTCCGTTTTAATGGTCCTTGTTGTTTTTGGTTTTAAACGGTTCCGCTTTTTTCTTAAATGTTTAATGTTATTTTATATGATGACATTTTTAATTGGTGGTGCTTTAGTAGGAGCTCATTATTTTATTCAATTTGACCTTGATATGTCAGCTTCGGTTGCATTGGCGAACATGAAAGGATTTGGAGATCCAATTAGTTGGTTGTTTGTTCTTTTAGGTTTTCCGCTTGCATGGCATTTTTCCAAACAGAGCTTAGCACAAATTGAAATGACGAAGATACAGTACGATCAGACTGTGATAGTGAATATTGTATTAGATGACTTGAATTTAACCTTCAAAGGGTTGATTGATAGTGGGAATCAGTTGTATGATCCAATTTCTCGGACTCCGGTGATGATTGTATCTATTAAAGCGGTAGAAAATGATTTTCCGTTAGAGTTAAAGGAGATAGCGGAAAATCCAGAAGGAATTCTTACCGGTGAGACTTTGGTACCCTCCCAATATGAAAATAGGATGAAGGTCATTCCATTCAATGTGGTCGGACAAGAACATCAACTAAGTATCGCATTTAAGCCAGATTCACTGAAAATTATTCAAAATGAGAAAACATATCATGTAGAAAAAGGATTGGTCTGTTTTACCACTCAACAGCTTTCTTCGGAAAATCGTTTTGAGTGTATTGTCCATCCGAAAATGCTTACAGGCAAAGTGACTAAAAATGCTGGTGAAAAAGTTAGTTAATAATACTATACTCAAAAAAACATAAATTAGAAGGAGGACAAATGATGAAAAGTTTACGGCTGCGCTTATCCTATTACTGGTATAAATTATTGCACAAGCTAGGGCTAAAAACAGATGAAATATATTATATCGGTGGTAGCGAAGCACTCCCTCCTCCTCTAAACAAAGAAGAAGAAGAAATGCTGTTAAAAAAACTGCCGAATGGAGATAAAGCGGCTAGGTCGATTCTCATTGAAAGAAACTTGCGATTAGTCGTATACATTGCAAGGAAATTTGAGAACACTGGAATCAATATTGAAGATCTGATTTCAATTGGTACGATTGGCTTGATTAAAGCAGTGAATACCTTCAATCCAGAGAAAAAGATTAAGCTTGCTACATATGCTTCCAGGTGTATAGAAAATGAGATTTTAATGTATTTAAGGAGAAATAATAAGATTCGTTCGGAAGTTTCATTCGATGAACCTCTTAATATTGACTGGGATGGTAATGAATTGCTCCTTTCAGATGTATTAGGAACAGATGATGATATCATTACAAAAGACTTGGAATCCAATGTCGATAAAAAACTTTTACTTAAAGCATTAGAGCAGCTTTCGGACAGGGAAAAACAAATAATGGAATTGCGTTTTGGACTGGGAAGCGGAGAGGAGAAAACCCAAAAAGATGTCGCAGATATGTTAGGGATTTCACAGTCGTATATTTCTAGATTAGAAAAAAGAATCATAAAACGCTTGCGCAAAGAATTTAATAAAATGGTTTAAAAAAAATTTCCTGCTTTAAGAGTCAGCAATGACAAAGGATAATCGGATTCGTTAAGCCATTTAGGTAATTTCCACCTTTTGAAATATGCATATTTTTCCTTCCTGCGGAGATACTGAATTTTGTACAGCAACTCCTGTAAGGAGGGAAAGAGATTGACTCGAAACAAAGTAGAAATTTGCGGTGTGGATACTTCAAAGTTGCCAGTTTTGAAAAACGAAGAAATGAGAGAACTTTTCAAACGAATGCAAGATGGTGATTTAACAGCAAGGGAGAAGCTAGTGAATGGAAACCTACGGCTAGTGTTGAGTGTCATACAGCGCTTTAACAACCGTGGTGAATTTGTAGACGATCTATTTCAGGTGGGCTGTATCGGACTTATGAAATCAATTGATAATTTCGATTTAAGTCAAAACGTTAAGTTTTCAACTTATGCTGTTCCAATGATTATTGGGGAAATCAGAAGATATCTAAGGGACAACAATCCAATTAGGGTTTCACGCTCCCTTCGAGATATTGCCTACAAAGCTTTACAAGTACGAGAAAAGCTGATGAGTGAGAGGTTAAGGGAGCCAACAGCCGAGGAAATTTCTAAAGTACTTGACGTCCCACATGAAGAAATTGTTTTTGCTTTAGATGCCATTCAAGATCCAGTATCGCTTTTTGAGCCGATTTATAATGATGGAGGCGATCCAATTTATGTGATGGATCAATTGAGCGATGAACGAAATAAAGATATAAACTGGATTGAAGAAATCGCCTTAAAGGAAGGGATGCGCCGCTTAAATGAACGAGAAAAACTCATTCTAAGAAAACGATTCTTTCAAGGGAAAACGCAAATGGAAGTTGCTGAAGAAATTGGGATTTCACAAGCTCAAGTTTCACGACTTGAAAAAGCGGCTATTAAACAAATGAATAAAAATATTCAGAACTAATATGTACTCTTTTAAGAAATAAAAAAGCTGTCCTCCTTGGGCAGCTTTTTATTTGTAATAAGCATGAATGCTTCACTTGCGCTCATATATTGTAATAAGAGATGGCGGGGAGGAATAGCGATGCTAAAAGTTTCGGAGTTTCAAATAAAGGATGTTGTAAATATAGCGGACGGGAAAAAACTAGGTAATATCGACGACATTGATATTAATTTAGACACAGGAAAAATTGAATCGATCGTCATTGGTGGGGGCGGAAGAATGATGGGTTTCTTTGGGAAGGATGAAGAAGTGGTTATCCCCTGGGCTAATATTTTAAAAATTGGCGAGGACGTCATCCTTGTTCGTTACAAAGGATATGGCGAAATCAATGACGTAAATTAGAATTTTTGATTAAATCATATAAATCTGGTATGCTACACTATAAATTAATTGAAAGAGGTAGCAATGGAACCATTTAAGTTAGAAAGTAAAGAGTATTTTGCCATTCAACCTTGGGAGGAAGAGAACCCAGACCTTGTTGTTGGGTTTTCAACAAAAGTGGGCGGAAAGAGCATTGGTGATTTTTCTCGATTGAATTTTGGCTTTCATGTTGGAGACGATGAGGACGATGTTCGCCACAATCGATCGTTGTTTTCTGAAAAGATTCAATTTCCGCTTGCTCAGTGGGTGGGAGCTGAACAGACGCATGATATCTCGATTCAAAAAATAAAAAGATTTCACCAAGGAAAAGGTGCTGAGTCATATACAACTGCCTTTCGACGTACAGATGGGTTTTTTACGAACGAAAAGGGTGTACTTCTGACACTCTGTTTTGCTGATTGCGTACCGCTTTATTTTTTAGATAAAGAAAATGGCTATATTGGATTGGCTCATGCAGGATGGAAGGGAAGTGTCCATGGTATTGCCGGGGAAATGATGTCTCTTTTTGTCCAAAATGGGAGTAATCCAAAAGATATTTTTGCCGTAATTGGTCCATCTATATGTAAAAAATGTTATATTGTAGATGATAGGGTCGTTACATTAGTAGAAAAAGTACTAGAAGGTGTCGAAAAAAAGCCCTATAATCAAATTAATCAAGGTCAGTATTCGCTTGATTTAAAGAAACTAAACAAACAAATTCTCGTTCGTTCCGGATTAGCAGAAACGAATATTTTAGAAACAAGCTATTGTACGAGTTGTAATCATAACTATTTTTATTCTCACCGAAGAGACGATGGGAAAACAGGCCGTATGATCGCTTTTATTGGTTGGAAGGAGGTGCTTCATCCATAAATGCGAGTGAAGGATAATCTTGAAAAAGTAAAATCAATCATTGCAGATGCATGTAAAATCACCAATCGGAATCTAGACGAAGTGAAAGTCATCGCAGTGACGAAATATGTTAGTGTAAAAAGAACGGAAGAAGCAGTTGAAGCGGGAGTTGTTCACCTAGGGGAGAATCGAGATGATGGATTTTTAAATAAGTGGGAACATCTCGGAGACAAGCCTGTTTGGCATTACATAGGAACTTTACAAACGCGTAAGGTGAAAAATGTAATCGATAAAATTACTTATCTTCATTCTTTGGACAGACTGTCATTAGCAAAAGAGGTAAACAAACGGGCAAGTGGTGTGGTAAAATGTTTGGTGCAAGTAAATGTTTCTGGTGAGGAATCGAAACATGGACTTCAGCCTGTTGCTGTTTTGGATTTTATCCAGCAGTTAAAACAATTTCCGAACATCCAAGTAGAGGGTCTCATGACAATGGCTCCATATACAGAGAATGAAAATGTATTGAGAGAATGTTTCCGTAAGTTGAAAGTTCTTCAGCAAGAAGTTCAGCAATTGGCTCTTGATTACGCACCTTGTCGAGAGCTTTCGATGGGAATGTCTAATGATTATCGAATTGCCGTAGAAGAAGGAGCTACCATGGTGAGAATCGGCACCGCACTGGTAGGTGAAGAATCGGAGGTACAGGAGAATGAGTCTGAAGTCAAAAATTAAAACATTTTTCTTTCTTGATGAAGAGTACGATAACAAAGAAGAAGAAAGCATCAATGAAGTAAATGAACCAGTGAATCAGACAAAACAACCAGTGCAGAAACAAAATGTTGTCAGCCTTCAAAGTGTTCAAAAGTCATCAAAAGTTATCTTAATGGAACCTAGGGTGTATGCAGAAGCCCAAGATATTGCTGATCATTTAAAAAACAGACGGGCTGTCGTCGTGAATCTTCAAAGGATTGAGCAGGATCAAGCAAAAAGAATTGTTGATTTCCTTAGTGGCACAGTCTACGCAATCCAAGGAGATATACAAAAAATAGGCTCAAATATTATTTTATGTACACCAGATAATGTAGAAGTTTCAGGGAATATTTCGGAGCTCATGCAAGAACGAGATTTACAAGAGTCGAGGTGGTAGGGTTTAATGGATTTTTTGTTAGCGGTATTAGTTCAATTAATTACATTATATCAATGGGGATTAATCATTTATATTTTTATGTCTTGGTTTCCTAACGCAAGAGAAAGTGCGATTGGGCAATTCCTTGCGCGGATTTGCGAGCCTTATCTTGAGCCATTCAGAAAGATCATTCCGCCGTTAGGGATGATTGATATTTCTCCAATCGTTGCCTTTTTAGTTTTGCGTTTCGCTACAAGTGGACTTATTCAATTGTTTGGTTGGTTCTAATTCCGATGTTTACAGGGTCTTTAACAAGGCCCTTTTTTTCATCGTAACTATAAGGAGTTTAAAGAAATGAATCTATATCAACATTTTCGTTCTGAGGAACGGGAATTTATTGATCAAGTGATTGGATGGAAACACGATGTTGAGTATTCATATGCCTCAAAGTTAACAGATTTTCTTGATCCACGTGAACAGCTAATTGTAAAGACGATTATTGGCAACCATTCCGATGTGAAATGGTCTTTTTTTGGCGGCAGCGAATATACGGAACGGCAAAGAGCACTGTTATTTCCTGAATATATGGAACCTGTTCAAGAGGATTTTCAAGTAAGCCTGTTTGAATTAGATTATGCAAAAAAATTTGTTTCGATTGAACATAGACAAGTCTTGGGAAGCTTAATGTCGCTCGGATTAAAGCGAGGAAAGTTTGGCGATATATGGATAAATGGTGATCGCATTCAATTTTTTGCAGCAGCAGAAATATCTGATTATGTTCGGCTTCAGCTTGACCGTGTCGGCCGTGCTGGGATTACATTGAAAGAGGTTCCTTTAATTGAGGCTATAAAACCAGAGGAAACTTGGCGTGAGATATCGGTTACTGTATCGTCATTACGATTAGATACACTTCTCTCGGCGATTTATAATGTTTCGCGACAGAAAGCACAAACCTATATTCAACATGGTGGAGTTAAGGTGAATTGGACGAGTATTGAAAATGTTGCTTTTGAATGCGGAGAAGGGGATACCTTATCGGTTCGTGGCCATGGGCGAGCGAAAATAGTGACCATTGAAGGTAAAACAAAAAAAGAAAAATGGCGTGTTATTGCCGGGAGACAAAAATAAAGATATAGTAGAAAATAGCAGGATATTAGAGGTTCTTGTCGAATCTATCCGTATACATATCATCATTAAACTTAATAGGAGGTGGCGCTATGCCTTTAACGCCGTTAGACATACATAATAAAGAGTTTAGTAAAGGATTCCGTGGATATGATGAGGATGAGGTCAATGAATTTCTCGACCAGGTCATCAAGGATTATGAAATGATTATCCGAGAAAAGAAAGAACTTGAAGAGAAGCTGAATGATCTGGACTCTCGATTAGGACATTTTACGACAATTGAAGAAACACTGAATAAATCAATTATCATCGCTCAAGAGGCAGGAGAAGATGTAAAAAGAAATGCTCAAAAAGAAGCGAAGCTGATTATTAAAGAAGCGGAAAAAAATGCTGACCGGATCATCAATGAGTCACTTTCTAAAGCGCGTAAAATTGCTTTAGAAATTGAGGAATTGAAAAAACAATCGAAAGTATTCCGAACTCGGTTTAGAATGTTGATTGAGGCACAGCTCGATATGCTAAATAATGATGATTGGGACCATTTACTAGAATATCAACTTGATTCCACTGAATTAAAATCAGCCATTCAAGAAGAAGAGGACTCACTGACTTGACGCTCTTATATTAATTATCATATAATTTCATAAATGGTAAACATGATTGAAACGATGATAGGGACAGTAAGATTTTTCAAATGTTCACACAAATAGCGAATCGGGGATGGTGAAAGCCCGAGATGAACGAGAAATCCGAAAATCACCCTTAAGTTCTGAGCTGAACATCCTTATTGATTATTAAGCGTAGGCGAGTCATTCGCGTTAAGAATGCTAAGAGGACATCAAAGCTAATGCATATGTCTATTAGGGTGGTACCGCGGGAAAACCTTCTCGTCCCTTTACTAGGGATGAGAAGGTTTTTTTTGTATAGATCATGTTAGTAGGAAAGTTGAAAAAGGAGGAACAAGAATGGATTTTAAAGATACGCTGTTAATGCCGAAGACAGAGTTCCCAATGCGAGGAAATTTACCGAAGCGTGAGCCGGAAGTTCAAGATAAATGGGAACAGCTTAATATTTATGAAAAAGTACAGAAACGTACGGAAGGACGCCCGAAATTTATTTTACACGATGGACCGCCATACGCGAATGGTGATATTCATATAGGTCATGCTTTAAATAAAATTTTAAAAGATATGATTGTTCGATATAAATCAATGAGTGGCTATTCTTCTCCGTATGTACCTGGATGGGACACGCACGGTCTACCAATCGAACAAGCACTTACAAATAAGGGTGTAAAACGGAAGGAAATGACAGTTGCAGAATTCCGTAAGCTCTGCGAAGAATATGCTTATGAACAAATTGATAATCAGCGTTCCCAATTTAAGCGACTTGGTGTTCGCGGGGAATGGGAGAATCCTTATATTACATTAAAGCCAGCATATGAAGCGCAGCAAATCAAAGTATTTGGCGAAATGGCTAAAAAGGGCTATATCTACAAAGGGTTAAAACCTGTTTATTGGTCGCCTTCTAGTGAATCAGCTTTGGCTGAAGCAGAAATTGAATACCAAGACAAACGTTCACCATCGATTTACGTTGGGTTTAAGGTGAAAAATGGGAACAGTGTGTTAACCGATGACATCGAAATGGTTATTTGGACAACAACTCCATGGACTCTTCCAGCAAACCTTGGTATATCTGTTCACCCTGAACTGACGTATGTCGTTGTTTCAGTAGCAGAAAAGAAATATTTAGTCGCTGAAGCGTTGCTTGAATCGGTCACTGAGGAGATTGGTTGGGAAGATCCGACGGTTGTCCAAAAAGTTGAAGGGAAGGACCTAGACAAGATTATTGCAGAGCATCCATTGTTCGGAAGAGATTCACTCGTCATGCTTGGGGAACATGTTACAACGGATGCTGGTACAGGATGCGTTCATACTGCACCAGGTCATGGGGAAGACGACTTCATCGTCGGAAAAAAATATGGTCTTGATGTTTTAAGTCCGGTGGATGATAAAGGATATATGACCGCTGAGGCGAAGGAGTTTGAAGGGTTATTTTATGATGAGGCGAACAAGCCAATTACCGAAAAACTCCAGGAAGCAGGGAAATTATTAAAGCTTTCCTTCGTGACTCACTCCTACCCACATGACTGGAGAACAAAGAAACCGGTTATTTTCAGAGCAACGGCACAATGGTTTGCATCCATCAAAGATTTTCGAAATGATCTTTTACAGGCGATTAATGATACAAAATTTGTCCCTGCTTGGGGAGAAACAAGATTGTATAATATGGTCCGTGATCGTGGTGACTGGTGTATTTCAAGACAACGTGCTTGGGGCGTACCGATTCCAGTTTTCTATGCGGAAAATGGTGAACCAATTATCACGGATGAAACGATTAATCATGTTTCTGAACTGTTTAGAGAACACGGTTCAAACATCTGGTTTGAACGTGAGGCAAAGGACATACTCCCTGAAGGCTTTACACATCCTGGCAGTCCGAATGGCCAGTTTACAAAAGAAACAGATATTATGGATGTGTGGTTTGATTCAGGTTCATCCCATCAAGCCGTCCTTGTTGAACGGGATGATTTAGAACGGCCAGCTGATCTTTACCTTGAAGGTTCTGACCAATATCGTGGTTGGTTTAACTCTTCGTTATCAACGGCAGTCGCTGTGACTGGTAAGGCACCGTATAAGGGGATCTTAAGTCATGGGTTTGTCCTTGATGGGGATGGTCGGAAGATGAGTAAATCGCTTGGGAATGTCGTGATTCCTGCAAAGGTTATGAATCAGCTTGGAGCTGATATTCTTCGTCTTTGGGTTGCATCTGTTGACTATCAGGCAGATGTTCGCGTTTCTGATCCAATCCTTAAACAAGTAGCAGAAGTATACAGGAAAATTCGGAATACATTTAGGTTCTTGCTTGGAAATCTTGCAGATTTCAATCCAGAAACAGATGCATTGTCATTTGAAAATTTACGTGAAGTTGATCAATATATGTTAGTGAAGTTGAATAAACTAAATAAACATGTACGTAATTCCTATGACAATTATGAATTTGCTGGTGTCTATCATGCAGTAAATAATTTCTGTACACTTGATTTAAGTTCATTCTACCTGGATTTTGCAAAGGATATTCTTTATATTGAAGCAGCTGACCATCATGATCGTCGGGCGATTCAGACCGTTTTACACGAATGTTTACTTGTACTCGTTAAGCTTGTTGCACCAATTCTCCCTCATACAGCTGACGAAGTATGGTCTTTCATTCCTTCGGTGACAGAGGAGAGCGTGCAATTAACTGATATTCCTGAAGCAAAAGTTTTACCAAATGCGGATCATCTTGAAGCGAAATGGAATGAGTTCTTAAAGGTGCGTGATGATGTTCTCAAGGCACTTGAGGAGGCTCGTAATGAAAAATTAATTGGCAAATCACTAACTGCGAAAGTAGCTCTTTATGTAAATGAAACAGCGAAAGAGCTCCTCAATTCTATAAATGAGGACCTTGCCCAACTATTTATTGTTTCCGATTTTGAAGTGGTTGGCCAATATGAACAGGCACCTGAAAATGCGATTAAGCTTGAGCATGCTGCGATTGTAGTTACGAAGGCTGAAGGTGAAATATGTGAACGTTGTTGGGTTGTTACCCCTGAAGTTGGGAAAGTGGAAGAATTCCCTACAGTTTGTCCTAGGTGCGCAAATGTGGTAAAAGAAAATTACACGAATTAAATAAAATATCTCCGGGATTTTCCGGAGATATTTTTTATAGATTTTTCCTCTATCGACATTTCTTGTCCTGCTTGTCAAAAGTTTTTTTGAGTGTTTGTCTCTAAACGGGCAATAATACGTTTAAACAAGAACGGAGGCGCTGATATATGAAACGATATCATTTTATTTATGAAGAGCTCCGTCGAACAAAAGAAGAATTGCTGAATCGTTTAGAGAAAGCAGATAAAGATTGTCCAATCCTTCTTTATATTAAAGCGGAGCTAAATGATGTGGAAGTGGCTTTAGAAAAGATGGAAGCAGGAGATTTTGGTAAATGTGAGATGTCAGGTGAACTTCTCCCGGATGGTCTACTTGGGATCATTCCGATTGCCCGAAGTGAAAAGGATATAAAGATGATGGAGACCTATCTACGGAAACCACTATACTCATAAAACGGAAGCGCTAAACAAGACGCTTCCGCTTTATGATTCATTATGCTAAAATTCAAAAGTAACGATTTGAATCCCTTTGGAGGTTACTTTTGTGTTTTATTACATAATTGCAGCAGTCATTATTTTTCTTGATCAGGTAACGAAATGGATTATTGTTAAGTTTATGGAGCTAGGCGAGAGCATTCAAGTCATTGAAAATTTCCTGTACATTACATCCCATCGCAACCGAGGTGCAGCATGGGGGATTTTACAGGGGCAAATGTGGTTTTTTTATATCATCACGATTGTTGTGGTTATTGCGTTAATTTATTACATGCAAAAAGAAGCGAAAGGAAAGATGCTTCTCGGTGTTTCCCTTGCGTTTATGCTTGGAGGTGCTATCGGGAATTTTATTGATCGGCTGTTCCGCAAAGAGGTGGTTGATTTTGTCGATACGTATATTTTTTCATATAATTTCCCGATTTTTAATGTCGCTGATTCCGCGCTTGTTATTGGTGTGGGCTTATTGATGATACAGATGCTGAAAGAAGAGAGAGAGGCGAAAAGAACAGCTTATGAACAAAATCGAAAAAACAATCGATGAAAATTCCGTAGGAGAAAGAATCGATAAAGCAGTAGCTGCTATGGATCAAGAGTGGTCACGTAGTCAAGTACAGCAATGGATAAAAGAAGGGCATGTACTTGTCAACGGAAAGGAAGTAAAAACCAATTATAAATGCTTTTTTAATGATGTGATTGAAATCGTTATCCCTGACCCAGAGGAACTTAATGTAATCCCAGAAGAAATGGATCTCGATATTTATTATGAAGATGCGGATGTTTTAGTTGTTAATAAGCCAAAAGGAATGGTCGTGCATCCCGCACCAGGACATACAACAGGAACGCTCGTTAATGGGTTAATGGCCCATTGTAAAGATTTATCAGGAATAAATGGGGTGCTACGACCTGGGATTGTTCATCGAATCGATAAGGATACGTCTGGACTGTTGATGGTGGCAAAAAATGATTTGGCACATGAAAGGTTAGTAAATCAACTCGTAGCTAAAACAGTTAACCGCAAGTATAAAGCAGTTGTTCATGGGGTGATTCCGCACGATTATGGAACGATTAATGCACCTCTAGGTCGTGATCAAAAAGATCGCCAAAGCATGGCTATTGTTGATGATGGAAAACATGCTGTTACACATTTTAATGTGTTAGAGAGATTTCGTGAGTTTACATTTGTAGAATGCAAACTTGAGACCGGGAGAACGCATCAAATACGTGTCCATATGAAATATATAGGTTTTCCATTGGCTGGTGATCCTAAATATGGCCCTAGGAAGACACTTTCGATTGATGGCCAAGCTCTCCATGCAGGGGTATTAGGGTTTGAACACCCACGTACAGGGCAGTACCTTGAATTTGAGGCTCCGCTGCCAGCTTATTTTGAGGACTTATTAACACAGCTACGAATATAATTGTTGACAAAATTCTACTTTATGAATTAAGATAATTATAGTTAAATAAGTCCTTTAAAAACAGTCCAGAGAGGCTGAGAAGGAAACGGATCATAAGCAGGGTGAAGAATAAGCGCCCGCTTGCATTTTTATGGTATTCGTCTACCCTCTCGCCTTAAGGTGAGAGGGTTTTTTCGCCTTAAGCCGTTTCTAATAATGATGAAAGGGTGTAATGAATTGTCACAAAAAGCAGTTGTTCTTGATGAACAAGCAATTCGCAGAGCTTTAACAAGAATCGCACATGAGATTATTGAAAAAAATAAAGGGATTGAAGGTTGTATCCTAGTCGGAATTCGTACAAGGGGGATCTACTTAGCGAGCCGCCTAGCCGATCGCATACAACAAATAGAAGGGAAACAAATAGCAGTAGGTGAACTTGATATCACGCTTTACCGTGATGATTTAACGAAAAAAACAGCTAACCAAGAACCATTAGTAAAGGGTTCCGATATTCCATATGATATTACCGATCAAAAAGTAATTTTAGTGGACGATGTTCTATATACAGGAAGAACAGTTAGGGCTGCATTAGATGCTCTTGTAGACATCGGTAGACCTTCCTCAGTTCAGTTAGCAGTATTAGTTGATAGAGGGCATCGTGAACTACCCGTTCGTGCTGATTATGTTGGGAAAAATATACCCACTTCAAGTTCAGAAAAGATTGTTGTCGAGTTAACAGAAGTAGACGAAAATGATCAAGTAAGCATTTATGAAATAGAATGACCTTTAAAGAAAGCCCAGAGAGGCTTCAAAGGAAAAAGTTACATGTTAATTTCCTTTGCCCTCTTTGAAGTTATTCAAAAGAGGGTTTTTTTACCACGTAATTGTTAGTGCAAAAAGGAGATGCTACATCAATGACGAACCCAGTATTAGATATTAAAGATAAACCAACCATCCCACAATGGGTCACATTAAGCTTTCAACATATGTTTGCCATGTTTGGCGCTACGATATTAGTACCTAAGTTAGTAGGGCTAAGTCCTTCAATTGCTTTACTAACGAGTGGAATCGCAACACTCCTTTTTCTCTTAATTACACAATTTAAAGTGCCAGCCTATTTAGGATCTTCCTTTGCCTTTATTGCACCGATTTTGATTGCTTCAAATGGCGGTGAGAATCCAGGCAATGCGATGATTGGAGCGTTCGCAGTAGGGATCACATACGGAGTTGTCTCGCTTATTATTTGGAAGGCAGGCTATAAATGGCTTATGCGCCTTTTGCCGCCAATTGTTGTAGCTCCAGTCATAATGGTTATCGGGTTAGCTTTAGCAGGTACGGCTGTAGATATGGCAATGAATGTGAATGGTGAATATAGCTTCCTGCATTTCTCTGCTGCAATGGTCACGCTATTCTCAGCAATTATTTTCACGGTTTATTTTAAAAATATTTTAAGTGCGATGCCAGTCCTTTTAGGATTGATTATTGGATATGTATACTCAAGTTTTATCGGAATCGTTGATTTTACAGCAGTTAAAGAAGCCGAATGGTTTGCGATGCCGGAGTTTTTATTCCCAGGAATACATTATGAGTTTAAGGTTACGTCGACTATCCTACTTGCAATGGTACCGATCGTTCTTGTAACGATTTCTGAACATATTGGTCACCAACTAGTATTAGGGAAAATTGTTAACCGAAATTATATTAAAGACCCAGGTTTACACCGCTCAATTGTTGCTGACGGTTTAGGGACATTTGTCAGTGCCTTCTTTGGGGGACCCCCGAAAACAACTTACGGTGAAAACATTGGGGTGTTAGCCATTACACGAGTATACTCTGTATACGTCATCTTAGGGGCAGCAGTGATCGCCATCCTCTTCTCTTTTATAGGAAAGGCGATGGCGCTAATTCAGACCATTCCAACAGCTGTACTTGGCGGAATTTCCATCCTTTTATTCGGAATTATTGCATCAAGTGGTATGCGTATGTTGGTTGAACATAACATTGATTTTAGCCAAAACCGAAACTTAGTGATTTCATCTGTTATATTGGTTATCGGTATCGGTGGGGCAGCTTTAGAAATCACAGAAGCATTTGCAATCGAAGGAATGGCACTTGCAGCGATTATTGGAGTCATCTTAAATCTTGTTTTGCCTGGAAGAGAAACAAGTGACGAGAATTTTGAAATGAAGTAGAGTAATTTATTACACCTTTTAATTAAGTCCAGAGAGATTTGCAAGGGTGGGGAATGTGTTAGCCGATTTACCGTAAAAGATAGAATCTTTTACAAGGCTAACGTTTTTTGAACACCCTGACCTTTGTCAGGGTATTTTTTTGGAACTACACCTAACCCGAACAAATGATGCTGGCTCAAATTTACCAAGGGGGGCTTTAAAAATGAAACATTTGTTAACAACTACAGAGCTATCGATTGTAGAAATTAATGAAATCTTGGAAGATGCGTTGAAATTTTCAGAAGGAGAGTTTTGGCAGCCCAAGAAACAAACATTTGTAGCCAATTTATTCTTTGAACCAAGCACACGCACAAAAACGAGTTTTTATATGGCAGAAAGAAAGCTTGGTCTAGATGTGATCCCCTTTGAAACGAGCACATCAAGTGTCCAGAAGGGCGAAACTCTATATGATACTGTTCGAACTTTGGAGTCTATCGGGCTTGATGCAGTGGTGATTCGCCATCAACAAGATCAATATTTTAATGAATTAGTTGGAAAGGTTAATATCCCGATTCTTAATGCGGGAGATGGTTGTGGAAATCATCCCACTCAGTCGCTTCTAGACTTATTTACGATCAAAGATGAGTTCGGACACTTTAAAGGGTTGAAAGTTGCAATTATCGGAGATCTTCGTCATAGTCGAGTTGCCAGGTCAAATGCGGATGTATTGCAAAGGTTAGGAGCAGAAGTGGTGTTTTCTGGACCAGAGGTTTGGATTGATGAAAGTTTATTGGAATATGGCCGTTACGAACAAATTGATGAAGCTGTTGAAACATCAGATGTTGTTATGCTGTTACGTATCCAACATGAACGCCACGAAGATGGTGGTACAAATACGATTAATCAATATCACCAAGCATATGGATTGACCGTTCAAAGAGAAAAAAGAATGAAACGGGACAGTATCATTATGCACCCTGCACCAGTGAATCGGGGAGTTGAAATTGCTGATTGTTTAGTTGAGACAAAACGCTCACGAATTTTCAAACAAATGCAAAATGGTGTCTTTGTACGAATGGCTGTGTTAAAGAGAGCACTTGAAAACATCGAAGGGGGTAATAATTATGTCATTACTAATCAAAAATGGCCGATTGCTTACTAAAACTGGAGAATTCAGAGAAATGGATCTTTTCATAGAAAATGGAAAAATCAGTGAATTAGGAGTGAACTTAGAGCAAACGGCTGACGAGACGATTGATGCTTCTGGTAAGTTGGTTGCTCCTGGTTTTGTCGATCTTCATGTTCATCTTCGTGAACCTGGTGGGGAAAAGAAAGAAACAATTGCCACTGGAACGATGGCTGCAGCTCGAGGGGGATTTACAACTGTCGCAGCAATGCCAAATACTAGACCGGTACCAGATTCGAAGGAGCAACTAGAAAAGATACAAGCAAGAATCAATGAAACAGCTGCTGTAAGAGTGCTTCCTTATGCGTCAATTACCGTTCGAGAACTCGGGAAAGAGCTAACGAATTTTGCTGAGTTGAAGGAAGCAGGAGCATTTGCTTTTACTGATGATGGTGTCGGAATTCAAGAAGCGGGAATGATGCTGCAAGCAATGAAAACGGCGGCACAGCTTGATATGGCAGTTGTTGCTCATTGTGAAGACAATACACTCATTAATAAAGGGGCTCTACACGAAGGAAAGAAGTCGGCAGAATTAGGGATAAATGGTATTCCTTCTGTATGTGAATCTGTCCATATTGCCCGCGATGTCTTGCTTGCCGAAGCAGCAGATTGTCATTACCATGTTTGTCATATTAGTACGAAAGAATCTGTACGAACTGTCCGTGATGCGAAACGAAATGGAATTAAAGTAACGGCAGAAGTCACTCCGCACCACTTATTGCTAAATGAAGAAGACATTGTCGGAAATGATGCAAACTTTAAGATGAACCCCCCATTGCGAGGCAAAGAAGATCATGAAGCTCTAATCGAAGGACTGCTTGACGGTACGATTGATTTTATTGCGACAGACCATGCCCCTCATACAAACGAAGAAAAAGCTGAGGGAATCGAGCTTGCTCCGTTCGGAATCGTTGGCTTAGAGACAGCATTTCCACTTTTATATACAGAAATGGTGGAAAAAGGTGTGATAACTTTAAAACAATTAATTGACTACTTAACTGTAAAGCCTGCAAGTGCCTTTGGCCTTCCATATGGAAAATTAACCGAAGGAGAAGTTGCCGATGTTGTCGTAATTGACTTAGAACACGAAGAAGAAATTGACCCGGCACAATTTTTATCAAAGGGGAAAAACACACCATTCGCTGGCTGGAAATGTAAAGGGTGGCCGGTTATGACAATCGCCTCCGGCAAAGTGGTCTGGAGTAAAGGAGAGGTAACAGCATGAAAAAAAGACAATTAATTCTTGAGGATGGCACGATTTTTACTGGTGAAGCTTTTGGAAGCGATAAAACAGTAACTGGTGAAGTTGTTTTTAATACGGGAATGACAGGTTATCAAGAAATTTTATCTGACCCATCTTACTGCGGACAAATTGTTACACTCACATATCCACTTGTAGGCAATTATGGAATTAACAGAGATGACTTTGAAGCGATTACTCCAGCATTTGCTGCATTTGTTGTTAAAGAGGTGGCTGATTTTCCTTCAAACTGGAGAAATGAATTAAGTCTTGATGAATATATGAAGATGAAAAATATACCTGGTATTTCCGGGGTTGATACACGGAAATTAACAAAAATCATTCGGCAGCACGGTACGCTAAAAGGAATAATTTGCAGCATAGACGAGAATCCAGCAGCTATTGTTGAAACTCTTCAAGCGACAAAACTCCGAAAAGACCAAGTGAAACAAGTTTCAACAAAAAGTGCCTACCCAAGCCCAGGACGAGGATCTCGAATTGTCCTCGTTGACTTTGGAATGAAACATGGAATTCTTCGAGAATTAAACGATCGGAATTGTGATGTGATTGTTGTTCCATATGATTCGACAGCAGAAGAAGTACTATCATTTAGTCCAGATGGAATTATGCTATCAAATGGGCCTGGGGATCCAAAAAATGTGCCAGAAGCCATCGAAATGATAAAAGGAGTTCTTGGAAAAGTACCTTTGTTCGGGATCTGTCTTGGTCATCAATTGTTCGCTTTAGCATGTGGAGCAGATTCAGTAAAAATGAAGTTTGGTCACCGCGGTTCAAATCACCCCGTAAAAGATTTAAAAACAGGAAAAGTTGCACTTACAGCACAAAATCATGGGTATACGGTTGATGAAAACTCAATTGCTGCAACAGAACTAGAAGTAACGCATGTTGCCTTAAATGATGGAACGATTGAAGGACTTAAACATAAAACAGCACCTGCATTTACAGTCCAATTTCATCCAGAGGCATCACCGGGACCAGAGGATTCAAATGAATTATTTGACCAATACTTACATTTAGTACAATCAGCCAAACAGGAGGGTGCAAAATATGCCAAAGCGTAAAGACGTCAAAAGTATTTTAGTCATCGGATCTGGTCCAATTGTCATCGGTCAGGCAGCAGAGTTTGATTATGCAGGAACGCAGGCGTGTATCGCATTAAGAGAAGAAGGTTACAAGGTGATTCTTATCAACTCAAACCCGGCAACAATTATGACAGATACGGAAGTTGCCGATGTTGTCTATATCGAGCCCATTACACTTGAGTTTGTCAGTCGAATTATTCGTAAAGAACGTCCTGATGCCCTGCTGCCGACTTTAGGTGGTCAAACTGGTTTGAATATGGCTGTAGAGCTTGCTAACTCAGGTATTTTAGAAGAATGTGGCGTTGAAATTCTCGGAACGAAGCTTGAAGCGATTGAAAAAGCAGAAGATCGTGAACTTTTCCGAAACTTAATGAACGAATTAGGACAGCCAGTGCCTGAAAGTGATATTATTCATACGATTGAAGAGGCAAAGAGTTTCGTTGAACGAATAGGTTATCCTGTCATCGTTCGCCCCGCTTATACTCTTGGTGGAACAGGTGGGGGGATTTGTAGTAATGAGCAGGAACTTATCGAGATTGTTACGAGTGGATTAAAATACAGTCCTGTTGGACAGTGCTTGCTTGAAAAGAGTATTGCTGGATTTAAGGAAATTGAATATGAAGTGATGCGTGATGCCAATGACAACGCGATTGTTGTATGTAATATGGAAAACTTTGATCCTGTTGGGATACATACAGGTGATTCAATTGTAGTTGCTCCGAGTCAGACGTTAAGTGACCGTGAATATCAGCTGTTACGTAACGCCTCATTAAAGATAATTCGTGCGCTCAAAATTGAAGGCGGCTGTAATGTGCAGCTGGCTTTAGATCCATATAGCTTTAACTATTATGTAATTGAAGTAAACCCAAGGGTAAGTCGTTCTTCTGCACTGGCTTCGAAAGCGACTGGCTATCCAATTGCGAAACTGGCTGCAAAAATAGCAGTAGGTCTAACATTGGATGAGATGATCAATCCTGTAACAGGAAGTTCTTACGCATGTTTTGAACCAGCTCTTGATTATATCGTTACGAAGATTCCACGTTGGCCATTTGATAAGTTTGAATCAGCAAACCGGAAGCTCGGTACGCAGATGAAAGCAACCGGAGAAGTGATGGCAATCGGACGTACGTTTGAAGAATCACTGCTTAAGGCGATTCGTTCTTTAGAAGCTGGAATTTATCATTTTGAGTTAAAAGATCGTGAAACTTTTGATAACGAATTAATTGAAAAAAGAATACGCACAGCTGGAGACGAGCGTTTATTTTATATAAGTGAGGCATTAAGAAGAGGAGTAACAATTGAAACGATTAATGAGTGGAGCCAAATTGACCTTTTCTTTCTTCACAAATTAAATAAATTAATCCAATTTGAAGAGCAATTAAAGAAGGTTCCGTTTAATGTTGATTTTGGTAGAAGGGCTAAGGAATTAGGTTTTTCTGATAAAGCTCTGGAAAAGTTATGGGATTCAAATGAAAAAGCAGTCTATCAGTGGAGAAAAGACAATGGGATTATTCCTGTGTTTAAAATGGTTGATACATGTGCGGCTGAATTTGAATCAAAAACACCTTATTTTTATAGCACATATGAAGAGGAAAATGAATCGATTAAAACGGAGAGAGAAAGTGTTGTTGTTCTTGGCTCGGGACCAATCAGAATTGGTCAAGGAGTCGAGTTTGACTATGCGACCGTTCACTGTGTAAAAGCAATTAAAGAAGCAGGGTATGAAGCAATTATTATTAATAATAACCCAGAAACCGTTTCAACAGATTTCAGTATTTCCGATAAACTTTATTTTGAACCATTAACCGTAGAAGATGTAATGAACATCGTTGATCTTGAGCAGCCAAATGGAGTTGTTGTCCAATTCGGTGGTCAGACTGCAATTAACCTTGCAGACGGTCTTTCTGACTTAGGTGTAAAAATTCTCGGAACATCATTAGAGGATGTGGATCGAGCTGAAAATCGTGATAAATTTGAAAGTGCGATGATAAAGCTTGAGATTCCACAACCATTGGGGAAAACAGCAATGTCTGTTGATGAAGCTGTTGCCATTGCCACAGACATTGGTTACCCAGTACTTGTTCGTCCTTCTTACGTTCTCGGGGGTCGTGCGATGGAAATTGTGTACAAAGAAGAAGAACTTCTGCACTATATGAAAAATGCTGTGAAGGTAAATCCAGAGCATCCAGTTCTTGTTGACCGTTATTTAACAGGGAAAGAAATTGAAGTGGATGCGATTTCTGACGGAGAAACGGTAGTCATTCCAGGAATAATGGAACATATTGAGCGAGCAGGAGTGCACTCTGGGGATTCGATTGCCGTTTATCCTCCGCAAAGCTTAACAAATGAAGTAAAACAGAAATTAATTGATTACACACAAAAGCTGGCAAAAGGTTTGAACATAATCGGACTGCTTAATATCCAGTTTGTTGTGGCAAATGAGGAAGTATTTGTATTAGAAGTGAACCCACGTTCAAGCCGTACAGTACCGTTTTTAAGCAAAATTACTCATGTTCCGATGGCTAGAATTGCTACAAAAGTCATTTTAGGCCAGTCTCTCCGTGAACAAGGCTTTGAATCAGGGCTTGTTCCTGAACAGCCAGGGGTTTATGTAAAAGCACCTGTCTTCTCGTTTGAAAAATTAAGAAGAGTCGATATTACACTTGGGCCTGAAATGAAATCAACTGGTGAAGTAATGGGGAAAGATACTACACTGGAAAAGGCATTATATAAAGCGATGATTGCCTCTGGAATGAAGTTTGAGGAATTTGGCACAGTGTTGTTAACAATTGCCGATAAGGATAAGAAAGAAGCGGTAGCACTTGCTAAACGATTTGCAGATATCGGTTATCAACTTGTTGCAACAAGTGGAACAGCAAGTCACCTAGAAGCTGCAGGGATTAAAGTTGAAACGGTTGGTAAAATTGGATCTGAAGGTCCAAACTTACTCGATCAAATTCGTAGTGGGAAGGCACAACTTGTTGTTAATACATTAACAAGAGGAAAACAGCCAGAGCGAGATGGTTTCAAAATTCGTCGTGAATCTGTTGAAAATGGAGTGCCATGTTTAACATCTCTTGATACAGCCGAAGCGATTTTAAGAGTGCTTGAATCAATGACGTTTTCAGCGGGGCCATTAACTCATCCAACTTCCCATAAAGAGGGTGTACTAATATGAAAAAGGAGCATTGCGAAATAGTCAGTAATCAGTGCATTGCTGAATCTATATATGAACTTACTTTAAAAGCTGACATCGTGGATGACATGAATGAACCAGGTCAGTTTGTGCATGTGAAAGTATCAGACGGACTAGATCCAATGCTCCGTCGCCCGATTTCAATTGCATCAATTAATAAAGCAGATCGGACCTTCACGATTATATTTCGTAAGCAGGGGAGGGGGACCTCCCTTCTTGCTGATAAAAAGTCAGGAGAATTGGTCGACATTTTAGGCCCGTTAGGAAATGGTTTCCCTGTGGAGCAAGCACCAATAGGCGGAACCGCAATTCTTGTCGGTGGCGGAATCGGGGTTCCACCGCTGTATGAACTTGCTAAACAACTAGTGGATAAAGGAATAAAAGTAATCAATATTCTTGGATTTCAAAGTAAGAGTGCGGTCTTTTATGAAACAAAGTTTGCTGAATTAGGTGAAACGTATATTGCCACTGCAGATGGATCTTACGGAACAAGAGGATTTGTTACCGACATTCTTATGAATAAAAATATATCCGGTGACCTTCTTTATTCATGTGGTCCGACACCGATGTTAAAAGCTCTTGAGGCTGGTTCATTTGCACCTGAAGTATACCTCTCATTAGAAGAGCGAATGGGATGCGGGATTGGAGCTTGTTTTGCCTGTGTTTGCCATGTGAAAGACGACCCAGAAGGCTATGCATATAAAAAAGTATGCAGTGACGGACCGGTATTCCGCGCTGGGGAGGTGGCATTATGAGTTCATTATCAGTAAAATTACCTGGTTTATCGTTGAAAAATCCAGTAATGCCCGCGTCAGGTTGCTTTGGATTTGGGAGGGAATATAGTAAATTATTCGACTTAAATGTACTTGGGTCGATGATGGTGAAAGCAACGACTCCAGAACCTCGATTCGGTAATCCAACGCCACGTGTAGCGGAGACACCTGGTGGGATGCTTAATGCGATTGGCTTACAAAATCCTGGCCTTGAAAAGGTAGTTACAGAGGAACTGCCATGGTTAGAGCAGTTCGATGTACCAATCATTGCTAATGTTGCTGGCTCAACTGAGGAAGATTATGTACAAGTGGCTGAGCGGATTTCAAAAGCTCCAAATGTACATGCGTTAGAGTTGAATATTTCTTGTCCTAATGTGAAAACAGGTGGCATTACTTTTGGAACGGTTCCCGAGATGGCCAAGCAGTTGACGAAAAAAGTGAAGGCTGTTTCAGAAGTACCTGTTTACGTTAAGCTTTCTCCGAATGTTACAGATATCGTTGAAATTGCAAAAGCAGTTGAAGATGGGGGAGCAGATGGTTTAACAATGATTAATACGTTAGTTGGGATGAGAATAGACCTTCAAACAGCGAAACCCGTCCTTGCTAACCGGACAGGAGGACTATCCGGTGCAGCCGTTAAACCCGTTGCTCTCCGGATGATTTACCAAGTAAGTCAAGAAGTGAACATACCAATTATTGGAATGGGAGGAATTCAATCGGCTGAAGATGTGATTGAATTCTTCTATGCAGGAGCAAGTGCAGTTGCAGTTGGTACCCAAAATTTTGTCGACCCGTTTGTTTGTCCGACGATCATCGATGAGCTTCCAGCGCTCTTAGACAAATTAGGGTTTAATCATATATCGGAATGTACAGGAAGGAGCTGGAAGAAACTTGAACAACACGCTTATCATCGCGCTTGATTTTCCAGACAAACGGCAAGTTGTTGATTTCTTGCGGCCATTTAAAGAGGAAAAACTCTTTGTAAAAGTCGGAATGGAACTGTTTTATGCAGAGGGACCGTCAATTATTCAATTTATTAAGGAATCTGGGCATGATGTTTTCTTAGATTTGAAGCTGCATGATATCCCAAATACGGTTAAAGGCGGAATGTCAACTTTAGCAAGGCTAGGTGTTGATATGGTGAATGTTCATGCTGCTGGTGGACGTGAGATGATGGAAGCGGCAATTGAGGGCCTCAATGCTGGAGTTTCCGCTGGAACGAAGCGACCGTATTGTATTGCAGTGACTCAGCTGACGAGTACATCTGAATTGCAGATGCAATCTGAGCAATTAATTAAGTTTTCTCTTCAAGAATCCGTACTTCATTATGCGGAGCTGACGAAGCAAGCTGGACTAGATGGTGTCGTTTGTTCAGCGCATGAAGCAAGAATGATTCAGTCACAGATCGGAGAAGAGTTTTTAACGGTTTGCCCTGGTATTCGCCCTGCAGGGGAGCTTGTTGGTGACCAAAAGCGGGTAGCTACACCGCCATTCGCTAGAGAAGAAGGTGTTTCAGCGATTGTCGTTGGACGGCCGATTACAAAAGCAGAAAATCCGCTGGAAAGTTATCTTTCAATTAAACAAGAATGGGAAGGTGTATTACGATGAAAAAAGAGATTGCAGGCAGCCTATTAGAGATTGAAGCTGTATCATTGAGACCGAATGATCCATTTACTTGGTCATCTGGTTTGCGATCCCCCATTTATTGTGATAATCGCTTGACCCTCTCTTATCCAGAAGTTCGCAGTAAGATTGCTCAAGGTTTGCAAGAGCTTATTAAAGAACAATTTCCTGAAGTTGAAGTTGTTGCTGGAACGGCTACGGCTGGAATTCCACATGCAGCTTGGGTAAGTGAAAGAATGTCTTTACCGATGTGTTATGTTCGTTCAAAGGCAAAAGGCCATGGAAAAGGTAATCAGATTGAAGGAAAAGTCACCTCAGGTCAAAAAGTAGTCGTTGTCGAGGATTTAATTTCTACTGGTGGAAGTGTGATTAACGCGGTAGAAGCTTTACGGGAAGCAGGTTGTGAAGTGCTTGGAACAGTGGCGATTTTCACTTATGAGCTTGAAAAAGGCAAGGAGTTGCTTAAAGAGGCTAATGTGGATGTGTACTCATTGACAGATTTTACAACGCTAGCAGAAGTGGCCCGGGAACGAAATGAGATAAGTACGTCTGACCTTGAGAAACTAGCTGATTGGCGGAAAAATCCTTCTGAATGGGGAATGGTGAACGAAAAGTAATTTTCGTGCAAATTTTCAGCATTAAATCGATAGTACATGAATGAATTATATAAAGGTCGTTCGCCGTTTAGGTAAACGCCGCACCGGAAAAGAAAAAACCCGCCAATTAGCGGGTTTTTTCTTTTAATCTAAGAACAAGGTCTTCCTCAGGCGTAACATAAATTGTTTGCTGTTGTTCGTAAATAACGAATCCAGGTTTAGTCCCAGCAGGTTTTTTTACATGGCGAACTTTTGTAAAATCAACTGGGACTGAGCTCGATGCGCGGGCTTTACTGAAGTATGCTGCGAGCGCAGCAGCTTCCAAAATTGTCTTTTCCGATGGTTCTTTGCTGCGAATAACGACATGTGAACCAGGAATATCTTTCGTATGCAACCAGATGTCATCTCTTGCTGCAGCCTTGTTTGTTAAATGGTCATTTTGCTTGTTGTTTTTACCGACAAGAATTTCGGTTCCATCTGTAGAAACGTAACGTTCAAGAATAATTTTTGCTTGTTGTGCCTTTTTATTCCCTCGTTTTTGTTTGTGGCGAATATAGCCTCCTTCAATAAGTTCCTCCCTAATTTCCTGGATGTCCTTTGGAGAAGCAGTTTCAATTTGTTGATGAAGGGTGTCAAAATAAGAGACTTCTTCATTCGCATGTTGAATCTGCTCTTCAATAATGGCTACAGCATTTTTCGCTTTCTGATATTTTGTATAATATTTTTGTGCATTTTCCGATGGCGATTTTCTTGGATCTAATGAAATGGTGATCGTGGAGTTGTCCTCAGAATAATAATTTAACACCTCCGCTTGTTTCATTCCTTTTTCCAGAGCATAGAGATTTGCAGTCAATAATTCTCCATATAGTTGAAATTTATCTGCTTCCTTTGCTTCGGAAAGGGTGCGCTCTAGTTTTTTAATCTTTTTTTCATTTTTTTCTTTTTCATTGATAATGAATCGTTCTAAATCATTTGCTTGTTGTTTTACTCGATCACGTTCAGCTTTACCAAAGTAATAACGGTCAAGTAGTTCACCAGTCGTTTCAAACTTCTTCATTTCTCCTTGTAAGTGTTCAAGTGGTAATAAATAAAAATACTCCTTGCCTTTTGCCGTAATGATTGACGGTTGATAATCATGCGTTTTTAAAGTAAGAACAATTTCTAAAAAGGCCTTTGGAAGTGTTGCTCGATTGGCAAGACCAGCGCGATGGACAATTTCCTTTGCAATAATTGGAGAAATTCCTGCAAAAGTTTCAACAAGCTGTTTATCAAGTTGTCCACGGTTAAAATCCAATCGGCGTAAAAACTCCTGTTCATCGGCTTCAAAAGGATTTGCTTTGTTTTGAGCTGGAGGCATGATGTACTCTTGCCCAGGTTGAATCGCACGGTGAGTATTCACTGCAAATGAAACATGTTTAATGCTATCAAGAATTAAATTTCTGTCTTTATCGACGAGAATGATATTGCTATGACGCCCCATGATTTCGACAATCAATTGCTTGTAGGAAAGATCACCAATTTCATTTCTTCCTTTTACTTCAAAGATAATCATTCGATCCAGTCCTGATTGGTGAATATTCTCAATAATATATCCTTCTAAATGCTTACGGAGCAGCATACAGAACATAGGAGGCTCATTTGGATTCTCGAATTGATCATTCGTAAGCTGCACCCGGGCATAATTCGGGTGAGCGGATAACAGCACTTTATGATTAGTTCTTCCTGCTCTTACAACGATAAGAATTTCATTTTTAAATGGTTGATGAATCTTTGTTATGCGCCCAGTTGTTAATCGTGTAGAAAGTTCATTCGTGACTGCTCTAGTAAATATTCCGTCATATGACATAGTTAAAACATCCTTTTCATATAAGTTGCAATAATTATTTTTATAAAAGCCTGCTAGAGATGATGCTTTTACTTTTCTTTCTCTCATCTTAGCATTTTTTTGGACAGGGCTGAATAAGCTTTCACTAGAGTATTTACCACACATATGAAATATGAAATGTTGCTGAAAGGGGAAGTGAGATGGCCCGATGAAGTTCCATGAAATGAATGAGAAAGAAGTCATTGAAGCTCTAAATACGAATTCAACAGAAGGGCTTGCCGAAAAGGAAGTAAAGAAACGGCTAAATATGCACGGACTTAATGCATTAGAAGAAGGGGAGAAGCCGTCCGCATTACTAATTTTTTTTAGCCAATTTAAGGATTTTATGGTTTTAGTTTTGCTGGCAGCTACGCTAGTTTCTGGTTTACTCGGCGAAGTTGTCGATGCAATTGCCATCATTGCAATTGTATTCATTAACGCCTTCCTCGGATTTTTTCAGGAAAGAAAAGCTGAGAAATCACTCGAAGCATTAAAGGAATTTTCCGCTCCACAAGTAATGGCATTAAGGGATGGGGAATGGAGAAAAATCCCTTCAAAAGAATTGGTACCTGGGGATGTTGTTAAATTTTCAAGCGGTGACCGAGTAGGAGCGGATGTCCGATTAATTGATGCAAAAAGTTTAGAAATTGAGGAGTCTGCGCTAACGGGAGAATCAATACCTGTACAGAAATATACGGATACACTAAATACGCCAAACCCCGCAATCGGGGATATGGAAAATATGGCCTTTATGGGGACCCTTGTTACGAGAGGAAATGGGATAGGGGTAGTTGTCGGAACAGGGATGAAAACAGCAATGGGGCAGATTGCAGGTTTATTGCAAAGTGCGGAATCGATGGAGACTCCACTTCAGCGTCGTCTTGAACAATTAGGGAAGATCCTCATTACCGTTGCCTTATTCTTAACCGTTCTTGTTGTTGGCATAGGGATTCTTCAAGGTCATGATATTTACACGATGTTCCTAGCTGGTGTGTCTCTTGCTGTGGCAGCTATTCCTGAAGGATTACCTGCGATTGTAACTGTTGCCCTATCGTTAGGTGTTCAACGAATGATTAAACAGAAGGCAATTGTTCGAAAACTTCCGGCTGTAGAAACATTAGGCTGTGCCTCTGTTATTTGTTCTGATAAAACAGGAACAATGACTCAAAATAAGATGACTGTTACCCACGTATGGAGTGGGGGGAAAACTTGGACAATCGATGGAGTAGGTTATCGTCCTGAAGGGGATTTTTATTCAGAAGGAAGGGCAGAAAAACCTCAAACTATTAAACCATTACAACAGCTCCTGACCTTTGGGATGCTTTGTAATCATGCAGAATTAATTGAAAAGGACAATGAGTTTGTCGTCGATGGGGACCCTACAGAAGGGGCGTTGCTTGTTGCGGCAATGAAGTCAGGTTTAACTCGATCAAGTATTAGGCAGCAATTTGAAATCGTTAACGAATTTCCTTTCGATTCTCAACGAAAAATGATGAGTGTTATCGTTAAGGATAAAGCGGGGAGGCAATTTGTTGTTACAAAAGGCGCGCCGGATGTTCTCATTGGGTTAAGTCGTTCGATTCTTTGGGAGGACAGGCAGCAACATTTGTCTTCAGATTTAAGGAAGCGGGTTCAGAATGCAGTGGATGGTCTTGCTGAAAAAGCATTGCGAACGATCGCCATTGCCTATAAACCACTAACGAATGATTCTCTTCTCTTGAACGAAAACGAAGCGGAGAAAGATTTAACATTCATTGGTCTTCAAGGAATGATTGATCCACCGCGCCCAGAGGTAAAAACAGCTGTAAAAGAGTGTAGAGATGCAGGGATTAAGACCGTCATGATCACAGGGGATCATGTGATTACAGCGAAAGCAATTGCGACTGAGCTTGGTATCCTTACGAAAGGAAGCAAAGTAATGGATGGACCAACTATCTCGACACTTTCGATAGAAGAATTGGAAGATATTGTTGAGGAAGTTTCTGTGTTTGCACGTGTTTCGCCTGAGCATAAATTAAAAATTGTCAAAGCATTACAAAATAGAGGGCATATTGTAGCGATGACTGGTGACGGGGTCAACGATGCCCCAGCGATTAAAGCAGCGGATATTGGCGTTGCTATGGGAATCACTGGAACGGATGTAGCGAAAGAGGCTTCTTCCCTCGTCTTACTCGATGATAACTTTGCAACCATTAAAACGGCAATTAAAGAGGGTAGAAATATATATGAAAATATTAGAAAGTTTATTCGTTATCTCCTCGCTTCAAATGTCGGCGAAATCCTCGTTATGCTTTTTGCAATGTTATTAGGAATGCCATTGCCACTTGTCCCGATTATGATTCTTTGGGTCAATCTGGTCACAGATGGCCTACCTGCGATGGCTCTTGGGCTCGATCAACCTGAAGAGGATGTAATGAAAAGAGGACCTCGACATCCTAAGGAAGGAGTTTTTGCTAGAGGTCTTTGGTGGAAAGTCATTTCTCGCGGCTTCTTAATTGGTTTGGCAACATTGATTGCGTTTATGACCATTTATTATCGGAACCCAGATGAATTGGCATACGCACAAACGGTTGCTTTTGCGACGTTAGTTCTTGCCCAATTGATTCACGTCTTCGACTGTCGAAGTGAAAAATCGATTTTCTCAAGAAATCCGTTTGAAAATAAATATTTAGTTTGGGCTGTGATTATATCATTAGTTATGGTTCTTGTTGTGATTTATTATCCGCCGCTTCAACCGATTTTCCATACAGTTCCAATTATTGCGAGGGACTGGCTATTGATTATTGCAATGTCAGCTTTACCGACATTTTTACTTGCAGGAACATTTTTAGCAGGTAAAACAAAGAAGAATATGATATAATCCGTAAGGTAATAGAGTACATTCTCTATTACCTTTATTTTTTGCTTTATTTTTTAATATAATAAAAAGAAACCGACTTTTAAGAATGGATGTGTTTCTGGATGGTCGTAAGCATGACTGGCTTTGGACGAAGTAGGTTTGAATCAGATCGATACGGAGTAACAGTCGAAGTGAAAACCGTGAATCACCGCTTTTGTGAGTTTCATATTCGTATGCCAAGCCAGCTTCTTAAAATCGAATCAAATGTCAAGAAAAGTTTAGCAACACATATCAAAAGAGGTAGAGTCGAGGTTTACGTTACACTTGATGAGCAATCTACTGTCAATCGTGGTATTCATATTGACTGGGAGCTTCTTGATCAATACATACAATACATAAATGAAATAAAAAACCGGTATAAGTTAGACGGCGCAATTTCCATACCAGATATAGTTGTCCGGGAGGAACTTATCCAAATTGAAGAACAAGCATTGGAAGATGTCGAACTTGAGAAGCTTGTGTTAGAGGCTGCAGCAGCAGCAGCAAATGAAGTTTGGCAGATGAGGCAGCGTGAAGGGCTTGCGTTAGAAAAAGATATAAAAGCTCATCTTCATAAATTAAAAGCGCGGCTCAATGAGCTGCGGAAACATGCTCCAACCGTAGTTGAGCAGTATCGTGATCGGCTTACTAAAAGAATGGCAGAATTCGTTGAAGGCCAAATTGATGATTATCGAATCCTTACGGAAGTGGCGATTTTTGCTGATAAAGCCGATGTTAATGAAGAGATAACGAGGTTGGAAAGCCATATTCACCAATTTTTTGAAATCCTTTCATTAACGGATCCGATTGGCCGTAAACTTGATTTTTTAGTTCAGGAAATGAATCGTGAAGTTAATACAATTGGTTCAAAAGCGAACGATTCAAACATAGCCATGGAAGTAGTGGAAATGAAAAGCTATTTAGAAAAAATAAAAGAACAAGTCCAGAATATCGAATAGTGTTTAATAAGCCTTTTACGCGGGCAAAATAAGAGAATTGGGGGAACAATATGGGGATTAAGCTCATCAATATCGGGTTTGGTAATATTGTGTCGGCAAATCGAATTATTTCGATTGTCAGTCCTGAATCAGCACCGATTAAAAGAATTATCCAAGATGCTCGTGATCGAGGTTCATTAATTGATGCAACCTATGGTAGAAGGACTAGGGCTGTTATTGTAATGGATAGCGACCATGTTATTCTATCAGCGGTCCAGCCAGAAACTGTAGCCGCTCGATTAAATGACCGTGATGATATAATCGATGAAGGGTAGGATCTTATAAAATGCAGGAAAAAGGATTATTAATCGTTCTTTCCGGACCATCAGGAGTTGGAAAAGGGACGGTTCGGAAAGAAATATTCTCTCAGCCGGATACCGGTTTTGAATACTCTGTTTCCGCGACAACGCGGAAAGCAAGAGAAGGAGAAGTGGATGGTGTCGATTATTTCTTTAAAAAGAGAGAAGAATTTGAAGAAATGATTGAGAATGACCAGTTGTTAGAATATGCTGAATACGTCGGGAACTATTACGGAACACCGATTGATTATGTTCGCAAAACATTAGATGAAGGCAAAGATGTCTTTCTAGAGATCGAAGTTCAAGGAGCTACCCAAGTTCGTAAAAAGTTTCCAGAAGGTTTATTTATATTTCTTGCGCCACCTAGTCTTTCTGAACTTGAAAATCGCATCGTCACGCGTGGAACAGAATCAGAGGACTTAATAAAAAGCAGGATGAAAGCTGCTCGCGAAGAAATTTACATGATGTCTCTTTACGATTATGTGGTTGAAAATGATCAAGTGGAACATGCATGTGAGCGGATTAAGTCCATCGTTGTTGCAGAACACTGTCGCAGGGAAAGAGTTCAATATCGTTATAAAAAAATGTTGGAGGTTGATTGATTTGCTTTATCCTTCTATTGATTCGTTATTAACAAAAATTGATTCAAAATACTCACTTGTTTCGGTTGCAGCAAAACGGGCAAGAGTTATGCAAATTAAGGAAAATCCATTGCTTGACAAATATGTTTCCCATAAATATGTCGGCAAGGCTCTTGAAGAAATTCATTCAGACACACTTCACTATAAGACAAATGCTTCACAAGGTGCTTATACGGATGAATAAAAGATGTAACAACCTAACTCTAGGTTGTTATTTTTTTAGTTCATAATAGTAAAAAAATTTTTTTATATAGGTTACTAGTGAAAAAACAGACGTGTTCACTCATAATAAAATTAGATTAACCATGTTAGTGAGGGGATTTAAATGCTGAACGGAAAAAAAATCTTGTTATGTGTTACAGGTGGGATTGCTGTTTATAAAGCGGCAGCGCTTACTAGTAAGCTAAACCAAGCAGGAGCAGAGGTAAAGGTAATTTTAAGTGAATCAGCTACAAAATTTGTTACACCATTAACCTTTCAATCTTTAGCAAGGAATGAAGTATATACGGATACATTTGATGAAAAGAACCCGAAAGTGGTTGCTCATATTGATCTGGCAGATTGGGCCGATTTAGTGCTTGTTGCCCCGGCAACAGCAAATATCATTGGCAAGTTAGCGAATGGCATCGCTGATGATATGATTTCAACCACCTTATTAGCGGTAACCTCTCCCATTTGGATTGCGCCGGCAATGAATGTACATATGTATGATCATCCTGCAGTAAAACGGAATATGCAAACCCTTGTAGAGGATGGCTATGCTTTTATTGAACCAGGAGAAGGGTACTTAGCTTGTGGGTATGTTGGGAAAGGAAGGTTGGAAGAGCCTGAAACGATTGTCAAACTGGTAGCGGCAAACTTTCAGCCTACGAACAAAAGACTAAGTGGGAAAACACTAGTCGTCACTGCTGGTCCGACAAGAGAAAAAATCGATCCGGTTCGCTTCTTAACGAATCATTCAACTGGGAAAATGGGATATGCCATTGCAGAGGAGGCAAGCAAACTAGGAGCGAAAGTAATCTTGGTTAGCGGACCAGTCGCTTTGTCGTCCCCTCCTAATGTCGAACTCATTAAAGTGGAGAGTGCTGAAGAGATGTTCCATGCAGTGATTGATACATTTAATGAGGCGGATGTTGTCATTAAGACAGCTGCTGTCGCTGACTATCGTCCAAAAACTACGTATGATAATAAGGTGAAGAAACAAGAAGGCGGTCAAATGCTGGAATTAGAGCGAACAAAAGATATTTTGTTTGAATTAGGTCAACGAAAGGCTCATCAGTTATTAGTTGGTTTTGCCGCGGAGACGGACAATGTTCATGAATATGCGCGTTCCAAATTACTAAAGAAAAACGCAGATATGATTGTCGCCAACGATGTGAAAAAAGAAGGCGCGGGGTTTGGCTCTGACACAAATATTGTCTCTATTTTTAAAAAAGATGGCGATATTCTCAACTTGCCAATGATGTCAAAGAGTGAGGTTGCTAAACATTTGCTTTCAGAAGTGGCAGACGCATTAGATAAGGAAGAAATGGAATGAAGGTAGCCCGTGTCATTGTGGATGTACCAGCAAAACAGACAGACAAGCCCTTTGATTATTTAATACCAGAACAGTTAGAAAAGGTGATTGTACCGGGAGTGAGGGTGAACGTTCCTTTTGGTCCGCGAAATATCTCAGGATTTGTTACGGAAATTAATTCAAGCTCAAATGTTAAGAAGCTTAAGGAAATAGCAGAACCGTTAGATTTAACTCCAGTGCTTAATCAAGAATTACTCGCTCTAGGGGATTGGCTAACCGAAACTACCCTTTGCTTTAAACTTTCCGCTTATCAAGTTATGTTGCCAGCAGCATTGAAGGCAAAATACGAAAAGAAAGTGGTCTTAACTAATCGGGACGACATCAATGAACTTCAAGAAGAGATACGTCCCCTCTTTCAAGCAAGGAACGAAGCAAAATGGCAGGAGGTTGTTGATAAAAATCTTATCCAGCTTTTAAAAAAAGAAATGGATAGAGGATTGGTAGATGTCATCTATGAGGTTAAAGACCGAGTTCGTAAGAAGAAAGTAAAACATATTATTCCTGCACTTAATCAAACTTTACTAATGGAGGAAATACTCAGGCTTCCTGTTCAGGCTAAAGGCCAGAAAGTACTGCTAGAGTATTTCATCCAAAATCCACGCTCTGTAGAACTAAAGTCTTTGTTATCAGAAGTTGGGGTGTCTCAAGGGTCGGTGAAAACTTTAGTAAAAAAAGGTGTTTTAAATGAGCAGCTCATCGAGGTTTATCGGGACCCATATGAATTCAGCCAGTTTAAACATCAGGAACCGCTTCCTTTAACCGATCATCAAAAAAAAGCGATTGCTCCAGTCCTCTCATCCATTGAAGAAAATCGACATGAAGTATTTTTGCTTTATGGTGTGACTGGCAGTGGAAAAACGGAAATTTATCTACAGTCGATTCAAAAGGTGCTAGATAAAGGGCAAGAAGCGATTGTCCTTGTCCCTGAAATTTCGCTCACCCCGCAAATGGTTAAACGTTTTAAACAACGGTTTGGAAATTTAGTTGCTGTCATGCATAGTGGACTATCTGCAGGAGAGAAATATGATGAATGGAGAAAGATTCAACGGAAAGAAGTAAAAGTAGTTGTTGGTGCGCGCTCCGCCATTTTTGCTCCATTTGAGAATCTAGGAATCGTCATTATTGATGAAGAGCATGAAACGAGTTATAAACAAGAAGAAAACCCCCGTTATCATGCTAGGGATGTTGCGATTCATCGGGCAGAGACTTACCATTGTCCAGTTGTTTTGGGAAGTGCCACACCTTCGCTTGAATCTTTTGCGCGAGCTCAAAAAGGGGTTTATACGCTGCTTAGTCTTCCGCAGAGAATGAATGAGCAACCACTACCAACTGTAGAAATCGTTGATATGAGAGAAGAGTTGCGTTCGGGAAATCGCTCGATGTTTTCAAGGGCTTTATTTGAAAAACTCGAAGATCGACTACAAAAAAAAGAGCAAACGGTATTATTTCTTAATAAACGAGGTCACTCATCGTTTGTAATGTGTAGAGATTGCGGCTATGTAGCCAATTGTCCATATTGTGAAATAACCTTAACGTATCATCGTTTTCAAGAACGAATGAAATGTCATTATTGTGGTCATGAAGAAAGTGTTCCAACTACTTGTCCGGAGTGCTTGAGTGAGCATATTCGTTATTTTGGGACGGGGACGCAAAAAGTGGAGGAAGAATTGACGAAGTTACTTCCGGAAGCCCGAGTGATCCGAATGGATGTCGATACAACTGGGCGAAAGGGAGCACATGAAAAATTATTAAACGCCTTTGAAGAAGGGGAAGCCGATATTTTATTAGGAACACAAATGATTGCCAAAGGATTGGACTTCCCAAATATCACTTTAGTCGGTGTTCTCAGTGCGGATACAATGCTTCATTTACCAGATTTTCGTTCATCAGAAAAAACATTTCAGCTTTTAACTCAAGTAAGTGGCAGGGCGGGGCGTCATGAATTGCCAGGGGAAGTTGTCATCCAAACGTATACGCCGGAACATTATAGTGTGGAATTGGCTGGTAGACAGGATTATGACCATTTTTATCAGCAAGAAATGATGGCTAGGAAAATTCATAAATATCCGCCGTTCTATTATCTTTCTCTTGTCACAGTTAGTCATGAAGACTTAATGAAGGTTGTTTCCGTCACAGAAAAAATTACTCGCTTAATTGCATCGAGGCTTTCAAAAGAGGCAGCTATCCTAGGTCCTGTAGCCTCGCCGATTCCCCGAATCAAAAATAGATATCGGTACCAATGTTTGATAAAATACAAAAAGGAACCTGAGTTGAAGCGAACATTAAAGTCGATCCTTGATCATTATCAGCGGGAAACGGCTTCAGGGAACTTGCAAATTTCAATTGATTTGAACCCGTATATTTTAATGTAATGGTATGGAACTCATTTGATTTGTGGAACATGATGAAAGAGATAAAAAGTAATTGATATATGGAGGAACAAAATTGGCAGTAAGAAAAATTGTCACACACCCAGCAGAGATTTTGGAACAGGAATGTGAGCCTGTTTTCCAATTTGATAAGAAACTTGGCAAGTTATTAGGAGATATGTATGAAACGATGATTGAATTTGACGGTGTTGGTCTCGCAGCCCCTCAAATTGGTTTAAAGAAACAAATTGCAATTGTTGACATAGATGATGGCTATGGACCTGTTGAACTTATTAATCCCGAAATTGTTGAGGCGACAGGGAGCCAAACTGGACTAGAGGGATGTTTAAGTTTTCCAGGGCTCTTTGGTGAAGTAACTAGAGCTTTTAAGATAAAGGTACGAGCGCAAAATCGAAAGGGAAAAACGTATGAACTTGAGGCCGAAGATTTCTTTGCACGTGCGATTCAACACGAAATCGATCATCTTCATGGCATCCTTTTCACTTCAAAGGTTAGTCGATACGTGGATGAAAAAGATTTAGAGGAGTTGAACAAAGGATGACAAAAATCATATTTATGGGAACTCCTGATTTTTCAGTTCCAGTATTGCAACAATTATTGAAAGATGGCTATGAAGTGGTTGCGGTCGTCACGCAACCAGACCGCCCGGTAGGAAGGAAAAAAATCTTAACTCCTCCACCTGTGAAGGTGGAAGCGTTAAAGCATGGAATCCCTGTATACCAACCAGAGAAAATTCGCAATGAAGAGGAATTGAAACCAATATTAGCTTTAAACCCCGACTTAATCGTTACCGCAGCATTCGGACAAATTTTACCGAAAGCATTATTAGAAGCGCCGAAATATCGCTGTATAAATGTTCATGCCTCCCTCTTACCTGAATTGCGTGGAGGTGCTCCAATTCATTATGCGATTATTAATGGGAAGGAAAGAACGGGAATTACGATCATGTATATGGCAGAAAAATTAGATGCCGGTGATATCTTAACACAAATAGAAGTTGCGATTGATGAGAAAGATAATGTTGGGACCTTGCATGACAAACTTAGTGCTGCTGGGGCAAAACTTTTATCTGAAACGATTCCAGAGTTATTGAAAGGGAAAATTACTCCAGTAAAACAGAATGAAGATGAAGCAACTTTTGCTTGGAATATAAAACGAGAGCAAGAAAAAATTGACTGGTCTAAGCCGGGTGAAGAAGTTTATAATCATATTCGTGGCATGAATCCTTGGCCAGGTGCTTATACGACTGTTGAAGGCTCTGTTTTAAAAATCTGGTCATCAGAAAAAATAACTGGTCTTCATGAATCAGAACCAGGGATGATTCTATCGGTTGAAGATGATGGGCTTATTGTCGCTAGCGGCAATCAGACAGCAATTAAAATAACGGTATTACAGCCAGCTGGGAAGAAAAGGATGGAAGCTGGGCAGTTTCTTCGAGGTGCTGGTTCCTATATGAAAGCAGGTATGAAGATAGGAGAGAGTCATGAAGGCTAACCGCAAAAATGTCAGAGAGACAGCACTTGAACTGCTCGAAAACATTGAAAAAAATCAGGCATATAGCAATCTCTTACTTAATCGTTCGATTGAAAAAAATAGCCTCCCTCAAAAAGATATTGGCTTATTAACTGAATTAGTTTATGGAACACTGCAACGTAAATGGACGCTTGATTTCTACTTGACCCCATTTATAAAAAACAACCGCAAGCTAGAAAACTGGGTTTTACAGTTAATGCGTTTAACTTTATATCAGATGGTTTATTTGGACCGGATTCCAGACCGAGCAGCGATTTATGAGGCAGTTGAAATTGCAAAACGTCGAGGTCATAAAGGAATTGCAAGTGTCGTCAATGGTGTTTTACGGAGAATTCAAAGAGAAGGTCTGCCAGAATTATCGAATATAAGAGATGAGATAAAAAGACTGTCGATTGAAACGAGTCATCCAGAGTGGCTCGTAAAAAGATGGGTGAATCAGTTTGGATTTGAAAAAACAAAGGCAATGTGTGAAATGAATTTGACCGCTCCTTTACAGACCGCTCGAGTAAATACAACAAAAACGACTGTTAAGGAATGTGTTAGCTTTTTAGAAGAAGAAGGATTTTCTGTGGAACAAAGTTCTATACTGCCTGAGGCAATTAAATGTTTGCGGGGCAATCTCGCTACATCGACCGCATTTAAACACGGATTGTTAACAATACAGGACGAAAGTTCGATGCTTGCTGCTCATGCGCTTGGGGTGCGGGGAGACGAGCAAATCCTTGATGCTTGTGCTGCGCCTGGGGGGAAATCCACTCATATTGCGGAAAGGCTTGATAATACTGGGAAAGTAATCTCACTAGATTTACATGAACATAAAGTGAAATTGATTGTCCAAAATGCAGAAAGGCTTGGATTAGAAAATATTGAAGTGAAACAACTAGATAGCCGCAACGTCCAAGAACATTTTGAAAAGGAATCGTTTGATCGAATCCTTCTCGATGCACCTTGTTCAGGGCTTGGTGTGATGCGGAGAAAGCCAGACATGAAATATACGAAAGTAGAAGAAGATTTAGTTAGGCTTCAAGAAATTCAGCAATCCTTGCTTGAAGCTGTTGCTCCATTAGTAAGAAAAGGCGGTATGATTGTCTATAGCACTTGCACAGTTGATCGTTCTGAAAATCAAGAAACGGTAAGGGTATTTTTGAAAAAGCATAGCGAATTTTTTGGAGACTCCTCGTTTTCTGAAAGAATGCCAGAGGCAATCCAACCTTTAATTGATGATTTTGAACTTCAAATCCTACCACAGGATTTTGGGTCCGATGGTTTCTATATTGCGTGTATTAAAAGGAAGGTGGAATAAAGTGGAACAGCCAGAAATGAGCAAAAATACAACATCAAATGAATACGAGAAGCCTTCCATCTATTCGTTACAAGTGGAAGAGTTGAAGGACTGGTTAGTCTCTCAAGGAGACAAAGCCTTTCGGGCGGAACAAATCTATGATTGGCTGTATAAAAAAAGAGTAACGTCATTTGCTGATATGACTAACTTATCAAATCAGCTTCGGGAAAAACTCGAATCTAGTTTTTTCTTAACGACTTTGAAAACGATTATTCAACAAACTTCATCTGACGGAACGATTAAATTTTTATTTGAACTACAAGATGGAAAGTCCATCGAAACGGTGCTTATGAGGCATGAATATGGAAACTCCGTTTGTGTAACAACACAGGTCGGCTGTCGAATTGGCTGTACATTCTGTGCATCAACACTTGGAGGGTTAAAACGAAATCTAGAAGCAGGAGAAATTGTTGCTCAAGTCGTAAAGGTGCAACAAGCACTCGATGAAACGGACGAACGGGTCAGCTCAATTGTCATAATGGGAATTGGTGAACCTTTCGATAATTATGATCATATGTTATCGTTTTTAAAAATAATGAATCATGAAAAAGGCTTAAATATCGGTGCAAGGCATATTACAGTCTCAACAAGTGGAATCATCCCGAAAATTTACGAATTTGCCGATGAAAATATGCAAATCAATTTTGCGATTTCACTCCATGCACCTACTTCTGAGTTAAGAAGTAAACTTATGCCGATTAATCGTGCATATAAACTCCCAGACTTAATGAAAGCTGTTCGTTATTATATCGAAAAGACTGGTCGAAGAATCTCTTTTGAATATGGTTTATTTGGTGGCGTAAATGATCAAGTTGAGCATGCCGAAGAGCTTGCAAAGCTTGTGAAAGGAATAAAATGTCACATCAATTTAATTCCAGTTAATTATGTTCCTGAACGTGATTATGTCCGTACGCCAAAGGCACAAATTTTTAAATTTGAAAAAGCGCTCAAAGATCGTGGGGTTAATGTGACGATTCGTCGTGAACAAGGTCATGATATTGATGCAGCATGCGGTCAACTTCGAGCAAAGGAACGGCAGGAAGAAACGAGGTGAGATGATGAATACTATTTTCTTAACGGATAGGGGAAAAGTTCGTTCTCATAATGAAGATAGTGGCGGTATTTTCATGAACCAGGTTGGCCAATACCTTGCCATCGTTGCTGATGGCATGGGTGGCCATCGAGCTGGAGATGTGGCGAGTGAAATGACTGTGCTTTTTTTAAAGGATGAATGGAAGAAAGTTGATAAACTTGAGACAGCTGAGCAAGCTGAGGATTGGCTTAAAAATAAAATTATTGACGTCAATAAACTAGTGTTTCAACACTCTCAGCAAAATGCCGATTGTAAAGGGATGGGAACGACGTTAGTAGCTGCCATCTGTACAGAATCTTTTGCAACCTTCGCTAATATTGGTGACAGTAGGGGCTATATTCTTAATGAGACAGGCATTCAGCAGTTAACAGAAGATCATTCCCTCGTAAATGAGTTGCTGCGCTCAGGGCAAATTTCGAAAGAAGATGCTGAAAATCACCCGCGAAAAAATGTGCTTTTACGAGCACTCGGAACAGAGGAAACGATATCTTTAGATAAGAAAACAATCATCATAGAATCCGGAGATTATTTAATGCTTTGTTCAGATGGATTGTCAAACAAAGTAAATGAGGATGAGATGGCGAAAATTCTAACTGAGGAAGGAAGTTTGAGTGAAAAAGCATCGAATTTAATCAGGCTTGCTAATGACTATGGCGGTGAGGATAATATTACCCTTGCAATCATTGAATATCCCGACGTCCTAGAGAGCAGGTGATACAATGATGATTGGGAAAAGAATTAGTGGTCGCTACAAGATTCTCGACATGATTGGTGGCGGGGGAATGGCGAATGTCTATCTTGCTCACGACATGATTCTTGACAGAGATGTAGCGGTTAAAATGCTAAGGCTTGATTTTGCTAATGATGAAGAGTTTATCAGACGATTCCATCGCGAAGCTCAATCAGCCACGAGTCTTACAAATGAGAATATTGTTAGTATTTATGATGTCGGAGAAGAAGATGGTTTATACTATATTGTGATGGAGTATGTTGCTGGTCAAACGTTAAAGCAATACATACAGCAAAGTGCACCGATTCCAGTGGAAAAAGCGTTGGACATTATGAAGCAACTAACATCAGCAATTGCCCATGCCCATCAAAATCAAATCATTCATAGAGATATTAAACCTCATAATATTCTTATTGATGATGAAGGAAATGTGAAAATCACCGATTTTGGAATTGCTATGGCTTTAAGTGCAACAAGTATTACACAAACAAACTCTGTGCTTGGCTCGGTTCACTATTTATCTCCAGAACAAGCACGAGGCGGTATGGCTAATCATAAATCGGATATTTATTCACTTGGAATTGTCATGTTTGAACTATTGACAGGAAGATTGCCTTTTTCTGGGGAGTCAGCTGTTTCGATTGCTTTAAAACATTTGCAGTCAGAGACACCTTCAATAAGGCGCTGGAATCCAAATATCCCGCAAAGTGTTGAAAATATCGTTTTGACAGCAACAGCAAAGGACCCATTTCATCGATATGATGATGTTTATGAAATGGAAGATGACTTACGGACTGCGCTTGACCCTAGCCGCCTTAACGAAGAAAAATTTACGATTCCAATTGATTACGAAGCAACGAAAGCGATTCCGATTATTTCAGATGATGGTTCATTTGATCAGGATCGTTTAGACGAAACGATAGTCCATAGTCAGCAAGAAAAAGAAACAAACAGGAATGATCAAATAGAAAAAGCGAAAATAAATAAGCTACCTAAGAAAAAGAAACGTAAAAAATGGCCGTTTGTATTGACATCTGTATTTGTCTTGCTATTATTGGCTGGTATCTTTCTAGTATTTATTGCACCAGACTTATTTGGACCTGATGATATTCCTGTTCCGGACGTAGAAGGAATGACCGTTGATCAGGCGGTTACCGAATTATTGACCGCTGGATTCGTAATTGGTGACCAAAAGGAAGTAAATGATGACCAAATCGATGAAGGGTTGTTAGTAAGAACGAACCCAAGAGCTGGAAGAATCGTTAAAGAAGGCACGGAGATTGACCTATTCATCAGCGCTGGAAAAAAACGTTTTGAACTATCAGATTATCGCAACCGACTATATGATGATGTCTTGCGCTTGTTGGAAAAGCATGATTTTAAAGATATTATTAAAGTGGAAGAACATGATGAAAGTGAACCAGGGACCATTCTTAATCAAATTCCTAGCGGGGGTGAGTTGATTATCCCAAGTGAGACGGTGCTCGAATTTAAGGTCAGCAAAGGTCCTGAATTAATCTCTCTTACAGACTTAAAGGGATACACCGCAAAAAGTTTAAAAGACTATGAAAACATGACTGGCATACGTATCCAGATAACTGAACAATTTCATGATACAGTTGCTGAAGGATTGGTTTTTTCACAAAACCCTGCGGAAGGAACACAACTGAAAAAAGGGAGTCAAGTTAATGTAATCATTTCGAAAGGGAAAGAAGAAGTGCCGCTCTTACCGAAAGAGGTTACGGAAGAAATAGCGATACTGTATGACGAAAACTTAGATGGAGAGCCGCAGCTTGTTCAAATATTTATTGAGGACATGGATAACAACATTAACACACCGGCAATTGAATATGAAATTACGGAAACTAAAAATGAGAGATTAACGTTTCGAATTGCACCTGGAGGAAAAGCAGTGTATCGAATTATAACAAACGATCAAGTATTTTTTGAAGATGAAGTTTATTATCCTGAGGATTAGGAAGAGTAATGGATGTTGTGGAGGAGTAGACCAAATCTTTTGATGAAAAATGTAAGGAGTGATGCTATGCCGGAGGGCAAGATTATCAAGGCTTTAAGCGGTTTTTATTATGTTCTCGGGGAAGAAGGAGTTGTCCAATGTAGAGGGCGCGGTGTTTTTCGGAAAAATAAAGTGACGCCACTTGTCGGAGATGAGGTAGTCTTTCAGGCCGAAAATGTAACAGACGGATATATTATGGAGGTAAAGGATCGGAAAAATGAACTAATTCGTCCGCCAATCGCTAATGTTGACCAAGCGATTCTCGTATTTTCTGCCGTTGAACCAGAGTTTAGTACCGCGTTACTCGATCGCTTTCTTGTCCTCGTTGAGTACAATCAGATTCAACCGTTAATTTGTATTACAAAAATGGATCTTCTGGAAGACAATAGGAGATATCAGTTTGAGCAATATGCGACTGATTATCGAAAAGTCGGTTATGATGTTATTTTAACTTCTGCAAAAACATTATTTGGTATGGTCGAATTAGAACCCTATTTAGACGGGAAAATTTCCGTTTTTGCTGGACAGTCAGGCGTGGGGAAATCTTCGTTGTTAAATGCCATTCGACCAGAGTTAGAATTGAAAACGAGCGGGATTTCCCATCACCTTGGTCGTGGGCGCCATACAACTCGACATGTTGAATTAATTAAAATTGGAAAAAATGGACTTGTAGCAGATACTCCAGGATTCAGTTCTTTAGAATTCACTGAAATTGAACCAGAAGAGTTGAATTTTTGCCTTCCAGAAATCTCCACCCATAGTGAGAATTGCAAATTCCGAGCATGTTTGCATTTGTCTGAACCAAAATGTGCTGTTAAAATGGCGGTGGATCAAGGAGAAATTCCTCACTATCGTTATGAACATTACAAAAATTTTTTACAAGAAATAAAAGATAGAAAGCCGAGGTATTAGAGAGATGGTGAAAATTGCACCTTCTATTTTATCAGCAGACTTCGCAAATTTAGCTGATGAAATTAAAGATGTTGAAAAAGGCGGAGCGGATTATATTCATGTTGATGTGATGGATGGGCATTTTGTCCCTAACATTACAATAGGTCCTTTAATTGTCGAGGCGATCCGTCCGATAACTACACTTCCACTAGATGTTCATTTAATGATTGAAAATCCGGATCAATATATTGAAGCATTTGCTAAAGCTGGAGCGGATTATATAACTGTTCACGTCGAGGCTTGCCGCCATTTGCACCGGACAATTCATCGTATTAAGGAGCTGAGAGTAAAGGCGGGAGTTGTGATCAATCCAGCAACCCCAGTTGAATCAATTTTACCGATCATTGAAGATGTAGATATGGTATTATTAATGACGGTAAATCCAGGTTTTGGCGGGCAAAAATTTATCCATTCTGTACTTACGAAAATTAAACAGGTGAAAGAAGTTGCTAACGTTCGGAACCCTAATTTAGAAATTGAAGTTGATGGGGGCGTAAATGCAGACACAGCAAAACTTTGTGTCGAAGCTGGAGCAAATGTACTTGTTGCCGGGTCTGCAATTTATAATGCAGAAGACAGAGGGATAGCGATTGCTACATTAAAAAGCTAAAAGAAAGAGACTGATCAAAAAGTGGATGAACTTTTGCTCAGTCTCTCTTTTTTTGAAGGAAGAGGTGGTTTGATGGTGATTAATATTGTTGGTGGTGGACCTGTGAGTCTGCTGCCTGATTTAAACAACTATGATAGCGATAGATGTCTCTGGATTGGAGTAGATAAGGGGGTAATGCCGTTAGTAACTGCTGGTATTATTCCGGATTATGCTGTTGGTGATTTTGATTCAATTACTGAACAAGAGTGGCAGCAAATTGAGAACTTAGTAACCGATCTTAAAAGGTTTCAACCAGAGAAGGATGAAACCGATATGGAATTAGCTATAAACTGGGCGCTTAAAAAAAAACCAAAGAAAATCAACCTTTTCGGAGCTACTGGAGGGCGGTTGGATCACTTTTTTGGCAATATTCAATTATTATTGAAGCCGGAATTGCAACATATATCCACTCAAATCGAAATCATCGATTGTAATAATCAAATTTTTATTAAAGGTCCGGGACGCTATTCGATTGCAAGGAGCCTGACCCGAAAATATATTTCTTTTGTCCCGATGACCCCTGTCGTTAAAGGGTTGACACTCTCAGGATTCAAATATCCACTTAACAATTGTCATATTTCCTTTGGATCTACATTATGTATAAGTAATGAATTAGTAAGTGATGCTGGTACTTTTTCATTTACAGAAGGCATAGTATTAGTAGTAAGAAGCAGTGATTGAAATGTCTTCTGTAATAGCAATTATTTCTTATTACTGAATATAATGGAAAAGTGAAATTTACTTTCGGTTGTTTTTGAGGACAGTGAGGAGGGACAATACATTATGAAGTTTTATACAATCAAACTGCCTAAATTGTTGGGCGGGCTTGTCCGGGCGATGTTAGGTGCGTTTAAAAAGGGTTGATAAAAAAGCATAATCGTTATTTTAGCACCCGAATAAACGGGTGCTTTTATTTGTGGGGAGAGAAAGAAAGAAAGCACCCAACGAATGGATGCTTTCTTACGTATCAAGATTGAGCTTATACGCGCTCAACTTTACCTGATTTAAGAGCTCTTGCAGAAACCCAAACACGTTTTGGTTTTCCGTCTACAAGAATACGAACTTTTTGAAGGTTAGCACCCCAAGTGCGTTTATTAGCGTTCATCGCATGGGAGCGTGCATTACCTGTACGAGTACCTTTACCAGTGATTGCACATTTACGTGGCATGTGTATTTCCCTCCTAACTTACAAAAGCTAAAACTATTTCGATGCATAAGTGCATTTTTTCGTCAGAACAATTAAGTCTGTTGTATATACCGTGATTCTGACAGTTAACATACTTTAATAATTTATCACAGAACGAAAGTGAATGCAATACTATTGATGAACGATATAAAGAAAAAAACCTTGACATAGGGTACTGTTTCCTGACTTATAATAAGATGGAACATAATGACTTTTAAAATTAAAATGCTTATAGTAAAATGACCTTAGTCTAGCTATTTGTAAAAGGGGGAACGACCATGTCCATTGAGTTACAAACAAAGTTCGGACAAATCGATATATCAAATGATGTGATTGCACAAATTGCAGGTGGGGCAGCTGTCGATTGCTATGGAATTATCGGAATGGCCTCAAAGCAACAATTAAAAGATGGGATTGCTGAAATGCTGCGCAGAGAAAATTTCTCACGCGGAGTTGTCGTTCGCCAAGATGATGAAGAGGTACATATTGATATGTATATTATTGTTAGTTATGGAACGAAAATTTCTGAAGTAGCCCATATGGTACAATCCAAAGTGAAGTATACGCTTGACCAAACGGTTGGGCTGGCGGTTGATTCAGTAAATATTTACGTTCAAGGTGTTCGTGTGACGAACCCGTAGTGAGGAGGAAAGGCTTTGTCAATTACAGTTCTCGACGGAAAACGTTTCGCAGAAATGATTATCCAAGGTGCGAATCATCTTTCTGCAAATGCAAAAATGGTTGATGCTTTGAACGTATTCCCTGTTCCTGATGGTGACACCGGTACAAATATGAATTTATCGATAACATCTGGTGCTAAGGAAGTTAAAAATAATATCCAAGATCATATTGGAAAGGTTGGTACCGCTTTATCTCGAGGTCTCCTCATGGGCGCTAGAGGAAACTCAGGGGTTATTCTTTCTCAGTTGTTCAGAGGATTTTCCAAAGCAATTGAGCAGCAACAAGTGGTAACAACCAAGGAGTTTGCTCAAGCACTTGAAGCAGGAGTCGCAACGGCATATAAAGCTGTCATGAAACCGGTGGAAGGAACAATTTTAACCGTTGCAAAAGATTCAGCCAGAAAAGCAGTTCAACTTGCAAATACTGAAAGTGACCTTGTGATTTTAATGGATGAAGTAGTTAAAGAAGCAAATGCCTCTTTAATTAGAACGCCTGATTTACTCCCTGTCCTTAAAGAAGTCGGTGTCGTTGACAGCGGGGGACAGGGACTTGTCATCATTTATGAAGGTTTCCTTGCTGTATTAAAAGGGGAAGAATTGCCAGCTGCTCGGTCTGTTGTAGATTCAATGGAAGATTTAGTGAATGCAGAGCACCATAAAAGTGTACAAGGGCATATTAATACAGAAGACATTGAATTTGGCTATTGCACGGAGTTTATGGTCAAATTCGAAGGGAAAAGGCCTTTCTCAGAAGATCAATTTCGTAATGATTTAAGCCGATATGGTGATTCCTTACTAGTAATATCTGATGAGCAAGTGGCAAAAATTCATGTTCATACAGAACGCCCTGGTGAGGTATTGACCTATGGGCAAACGTACGGAAGCCTCGTATCGATGAAAATTGACAACATGCGTCAACAACATTCAGACATCGTTGGTGAAAGTTCTAGAATAGCAAAACCAGTCACTGAACCAGTTGCTAAAGAAAAGAAGGACTATGGAATCGTAACTGTTTCTATGGGTTCAGGAATTGGTAGCCTGTTCAAGAGTATCGGTGCGAATGTGGTTATTGAAGGTGGACAAACAATGAATCCGAGTACTGAGGATCTTGTCAAGGCAGTGAAAGAAGCGAATGCTCATAAGGTAATTCTTCTTCCGAATAATAAAAACATTATTATGGCTGCTGAACAAGCTGCAGAATTAGCAGAGGAAGAAGTGATTGTTGTCCCTTCAAAGACTGTCCCACAAGGAATGTCTGCTTTATTAGCATTTAATCCTAATGCTGAATTAACTGAGAATAAAGCTGGAATGACAGAGGCGTTGAACCATGTAAGAACTGGTCAATTAACTTACGCAGTCCGTGACACGAATATTGATGGACTCGAAATTGAAAAAGGAGACTTCATGGGCATAGCTGAAGGGAAAATTGTCGTAAAGGATAAAAACCAAGTGCAAGCAGCGCAGGCTTTGCTTGAGAGCATGCTTGATGATGATGCGGAAATATTGACGATTCTTGTAGGTGAAGAAGTGATTCAACAAGATGTCGATGCCCTTACAAAATTTCTAGCGGAAAACTATGAGGATATTGAAATCGAAATTCATGCAGGTGGTCAACCACTTTATCCATTCATATTTGCGATTGAATAAGTAGTGTCAATAAAGGAAGGGGAGCGCCCCTTCTTTTATTGCTATTTGGAGTATAAATAAGTACCTATGTCTGCTTGTCAATCAGTGGGAGCATTTCTATGGAAAGAAATGATTTGTAAGAAAAAACGGAGAAGGGGGGCATGCGGTAACCGACCGACAACGGAATGGTGGAATTTAAATTTTAGGTTTGCCGCGAAAGAATCGTGAATGCAACGATAAACCAATCGATAACGGCTGTAAAAGGGATCGGTGCGGAGATGGCAGAATCTCTAGCAGAAATGAAGATTCAGACGATAAGAGACTTATTTGAGTACTTTCCGTATCGTTATGAAGATTATCAACTTCGTGACTTAGCAGATGTGAAGCATGAAGAGAGAGTGACAGTAGAAGGGGTGGTACAAGGGGAACCATCTGTTATGTACCATGGACGGAAGAAATCACGACTTACGGTAAGGTTGCTTGTTGGAAATTATTTAATAAAAGTGGTGTTTTTTAATCAGCCATATTTAAAACAAAAACTTATCCTTAATGAACTGATTACTGTCACAGGAAAATGGGATCAGCATCGGCAAACAATTACAGGAACACAAATGTCTGTTGGTCCTTATAGAAAAGACAAAGAGTTTGAACCGGTTTATGCGGTTAAGGGTAAAATAACCGTTAAACAAATTCGCCGATTCATCCAAAATGCTTTTGTTCAATTTGGAACTGAAATCGAAGAGCTTATACCAGTTGAGTTGATTGAAAGATACAGATTAATGGGTCGACAGGATGCATTGAAAGCGATTCATTCCCCTGCAAATGCAGAAGAAGCCAAGCAGGCTAGAAGAAGATTTGTCTATGAAGAGTTTCTTCTTTTTCAACTAAAAATGCAGGCTTTAAGGAAATTTGAGCGTGAACAGTCACAAGGAATCATACAGAATTATGATCGTTCTAGATTGAAAGACTTCATCAATCAGCTTCCCTTTCCGTTAACAAACGCACAAAAACGAGTGGTAAAGGAAATTCTTGTAGATTTAAAAACACCGTACCGGATGAACCGTTTGCTTCAGGGGGATGTTGGTTCTGGTAAGACCGTTGTTGCAGCAATTGCTCTTTTTGCGACAATAACGGCCGGCTTCCAAGGTGCCTTAATGGTTCCTACTGAAATTCTAGCTGAACAGCATGTGGAATCACTTACAGGACTGCTTGCTCCAGTGGGAGTGAATGCTCAGTTGCTCACTAGCTCTGTTAAAGGGAAAAAGCGACGGGAGTTACTTGAACAAGTTCACGAAGGAAAAGTGGATCTCTTGATTGGTACTCATGCTCTAATCCAGGATGATGTGCACTTTCAGAATTTAGGACTTGTTGTAACGGATGAACAACATCGCTTTGGAGTTGAGCAACGTCGCATTCTTCGTGAAAAAGGAGAGAACCCTGATGTTTTATTTATGACGGCCACTCCGATTCCGAGAACGCTAGCGATTACTGTCTTTGGTGAAATGGATGTGTCTGTTATTGATGAAATGCCTGCAGGCAGGAAGACGATTGAAACCTATTGGGCAAAACCTGAGATGTTGGACAGGGTTCTTGCTTTTATGGAAAAGGAACTTGTTCTTGGAAGACAAGCCTATGTAATCTGTCCGCTGATTGAAGAATCGGATAAACTGGATGTGCAAAATGCGATTGATGTTTTTCATATATTGAGCACCCACTTTGGAGAAAAGTACAAAACCGGTTTAATGCATGGAAGGCTTAGTTCAACAGAAAAAGAAGCTGTTATGAAGGATTTCGCAGAAAACCGTGTTCAAATCCTTGTTTCAACGACGGTTGTAGAGGTTGGTGTCAATGTCCCTAATGCAACGTTCATGTTAATTTATGACGCCGAACGGTTTGGTCTTTCCCAATTACATCAGCTTCGTGGCCGAGTAGGAAGAGGAAGTGAACAAAGCTATTGCATTTTATTAGCCAACCCTAAAAGTGAAGTTGGAAAAGAGAGAATGCGAATTATGACTGAAACAAATGATGGCTTTGTATTGAGTGAAAAAGATCTTGAACTGCGCGGACCAGGTGACTTTTTTGGGAAGAAGCAAAGCGGTCTTCCTGAATTCAAAGTGGCTGACATGGTTCATGACTACCGTGCGCTTGAAACAGCGAGAAATGATGCGGCTCTCTTAATCCAAGCAACAGCCTTTTGGCAAACAGATAAATATAGACTGTTAAGACAAATGCTTCAAGAAAGCGGTGCTTTGACAGGTGAGAAACTCGATTAATCACTAATCTTTGTAGTCAAATTGAATGTGGAAGGAACAATTGCTTCCACATTTTTTCTTGCATTTTACATTGCTTTTATTTATATTACTATTAGGACCTAGTCATAATACTTCGGATGTGATGATGATGAGACGAACGAAACGAGAACGCCAGCAACTATTGGTGGAAACGATTAAAGAAAATCCGTTTGTAACGGATGAAGAACTAGCAGAAAAATTTTCTGTAAGTATTCAAACCATTAGGCTTGATCGGCTAGAGCTATCAATTCCAGAATTAAGGGAAAGAATAAAGCATGTCGCTGAAAAACGGTTTGAAGATGAAGTAAGGTCATTGCCCCTTGAAGAAGTAATTGGTGAAATTATTGATATAGATCTTGATCGAAGTGCAATTTCAATTTTAGATATTAAAATGGAGCATGTTTTCATTCGAAATAAAATAGCTCGTGGACATCATTTATTTGCGCAAGCAAACTCATTAGCGGTTGCTGTTATCAATGATGAACTGGCTTTAACTAGGAAAGCAAACATTCGGTTTGCTCAGTCAGTTAAAGAAGGAGAACGGGTCGTTGCCAAAGCGAGGGTAACAAAGATTGATGAGGTAACTGGGAGAACGTTTGTCGAAGTGAATAGCTATGTGAATAATGAACTTGTGTTTTTCGGCGAATTTGAAATGTACCGCTCACAAAATAATACTAAGGGATGAAACATATGAGACTAGCAATCGACGCAATGGGGGGAGACAATGCTCCGAAAGAAGTCGTCCTTGGAGCGATGAAAGCTGTTCAAACTTTTAATGATATACATATTATTCTTGTTGGCGATGAAAATAAAATCCGTCAACATTTAACGAATGAAGAAAAAATCGAGATTATTCATACAGAAGAAGTGATCTTAGGGACAGATGAGCCTGTACGTGCCGTTCGTCGAAAAAAAGATGCTTCCTTAGTTGTCGCAGCAAGGCAAGTGACCGAGGGGAAAGCAGATGCTTGTCTTTCTGCAGGAAATACAGGAGCGCTAATGGCAGCTGGCTTATTTGTTGTCGGTAGAATTAATGGAATTGAACGTCCGGCCCTTGCCCCGACGTTACCTACAATAGGTGGAGAAGGATTTCTATTGCTTGATGTAGGTGCAAACGCAGACGCAAAACCAGAGCATCTTCTCCAGTATGCGTTAATGGGGTCTATTTACAGTGAAAAAGCTAGAGGAATAAAACAACCTCGGGTAGGTTTATTAAACATTGGTACCGAAGAAACAAAGGGGAATGAATTAACGAGAAACACTTATTCCCTTTTAAAAGAAGCGGATATTCATTTTATCGGCAATGTTGAGGCGAGAGATTTATTAAATGGTGTTGCTGATGTTGTCGTTACCGATGGTTTTACAGGAAACATGGTTTTGAAAACAATTGAAGGAACAGCGATGTCTGTTTTTAAAATGGTTAAACAAACATTGATGTCAAGTTTGAAAACAAAGCTAGCGGCAGCTGTACTTAAACCGGATCTGAATGAAATTAAAAATAAAATGGATTATACGGAATATGGAGGTGCAGGCTTATTTGGTCTAAAAGCTCCTGTAATAAAAGCACATGGCTCCTCAGATGCGAATGCGATTTATAATTCGATTCGTCAAGCAAGAGAAATGATTGCAACAGATGTTGCAGGTACGATTAAAAAAGCGATTGAATAAAAAAATGATGTGAAGGGGGATGTTTATGGGTAAGATTGCGTTTTTATTTCCTGGGCAAGGGTCCCAACAAGTAGGAATGGGGAAAGAGCTCGCTGAAGCAAATGAACAAATAATGAACTATTTTCATCTAGCTGATGAGGTGCTAAATGAACAATTAAGTTCGACTATTTTTGAAGGACCACAAGAAAAATTAACTTTAACGGTCAATGCACAACCGGCTTTATTGACCACGAGTATCGCGATTTTAAATTATTTTAAACAATTAGGGGTTAAAGCTGATTTTGTGGCAGGTCATAGCCTCGGTGAGTACTCTGCACTTGTTGCAGCAGGTGCGTTGTCGTTTAAGGATGGGGTTTATGCTGTTCGTAAGCGTGGAGAGTTGATGGAAAAGGCTGTGCCAAATGGAGAGGGTACAATGGCAGCTGTCCTCGGTTTAGCAAGAGAACCGTTGGCAGCGGTTTGTGAAGAAGTGACGAATAGTGGACATTCGGTTCAGTTAGCAAATTTAAATTGTCCAGGGCAAATTGTCATCTCTGGTTCCAAAAACGGAGTGGAAGAAGCGTCAGTAAAAGCAAAAGAAGCTGGGGCTAAACGAGTACTGCCACTTAATGTTAGCGGTCCATTTCATTCGGAATTAATGAAGCCAGCCGCTGAGGAGTTTTTAAAAGTCCTTGATACGCTTGACATCAATGACGCAAACATCCCAGTCATCGCAAATGTAACGGCAGAACCGATGCAAGGCGCGGATGAAATAAAAGGGAAGTTAATTGAACAGCTCTATTCCCCGGTATTATGGGAAGATTCCGTTGCGAAAATGATTGACCTTGGTGTAGATACATTTATTGAAATTGGTCCAGGGAAAGTATTAGCTGGACTTGTTAAAAAAATCGATCGTAAAGTACAAACATTCGCTGTCTATGATGAAGTGAGCTTTCAGGCGGCGGCAGAGGCTTTAAAGGAGGGCAAGTAGGATGAAGTTAGAAGGGAAAATTGCACTGGTGACAGGTGCATCTCGAGGAATCGGGAAAGAGATTGCTCTTGAACTCGCGAGAGAAGGCGCGAATATAGTGGTTAACTACGCTGGCAGTGAAGCAAAAGCTTTAGAAGTTGCCGAAGAAATAAAGGCGATGGGCAGAGAAGCTATCGTTATTCAAGCGGATGTTTCAAACACGGAATCAGTTGAATTAATGGTTAAGCAAACGATTGAATCGTTCGGTAGATTGGATATACTTGTTAATAATGCGGGTATTACAAAGGATAATTTAATCATGCGCATGAAAGAATCGGATTGGGACGATGTCATCAACATTAATTTAAAAGGCGTCTTCCTTTGTACAAAAGCAGTGACAAGGCAAATGATGAAACAGCGCAGCGGCAGAATTATCAACATCTCTTCCATTGTTGGCGTAAGTGGAAATGCTGGTCAGGCAAATTATGTAGCTGCTAAATCCGGCGTAATTGGCTTGACGAAAACGACGGCAAAAGAGCTTGCTTCTCGAGGAGTTACTGTGAATGCTGTGGCTCCAGGCTTCATTACTACTGATATGACTGATAAACTTACAGATGAAATGAAAGCAGAAATGTTAAAACAAATTCCACTTGCTCGCCTTGGTGAGCCGGTTGAGATTGCCAAAACCGTATCATTTTTAGCTTCAGAGGACAGCCGGTATATGACGGGACAAACGCTTCACGTCGATGGCGGAATGTTCATGTAAATCGAAATTTGAGATTCTCTTTATTTATGAAATGGAATCATCTATAATTGCTTGAGGGGAGGTGAACAAGCATGGCAGAAGTATTAGAGCGCGTAACAAAAATTATTGTCGACCGTCTAGGAGTAGATGAGGCTCAAGTTAAAGTTGAGGCATCTTTTAAAGATGATCTTGGTGCTGATTCTCTAGATGTTGTTGAATTAGTTATGGAATTAGAAGATGAGTTTGATATGGAAATTTCTGATGATGATGCTGAGAAGATCTCCACAGTTGGTGACGCTGTAAATTACATAAATGGCAAATTGTAAACTGTTAGATTGACTCTAAAAGCTCCGTTTCTAAAACGGGGCTTTCTTCTGTATAAGACATCCACAATTCGGAATGAAAATTTTAGGTTTTTTTGCCTTTTACTTATTTTTTTTTGTAAACTAGCAGTAGTGTGTGTAAATTTTGAGCAAGGTGGAATTATAATGCGCCATATCGGTAGAGAAAAGGATAAAAGATTTTTTCGCGCAAAAGATCAAAAGTTTAAAGAGTTACAAATAAAAATAGGAATTCAGTTTATAAATGAGAAGCTTTTAAAACAAGCATTCACTCATTCATCTTATGTGAATGAGCACCGCCGTAAACCATATGAAGATAATGAAAGATTAGAGTTCCTTGGAGATGCCGTTCTTGAACTGACTGTTTCTCAGTTTCTGTATAAAAAGTATCCAATGATGAGTGAAGGAGAGCTCACAAAACTAAGAGCAGCTGTTGTTTGTGAACCGTCTCTAGTAGAATTTGCTAATCACTTGAACTTTGGTGAAGTGGTCCTTCTTGGTAAAGGGGAGGAAATGACAGGTGGAAGGTCAAGGCCGGCACTGCTTGCCGATGTATTTGAGGCTTTTATCGGGGCACTCTACCTTGACAAAGGAATTGATACTGTTCTTTCATTTTTAGAAGAAACAGTCTTCCCGAAAATTGATGCCGGTGCTTTTTCTCATGTGATGGATTTCAAAAGTCAGTTACAGGAGCTTGTTCAGCGCGATGGAGCAGGAACGTTAGAATATAAAATCCTGTCAGAAAGTGGACCAGCGCATAGCCGCGAATTTGAATCTCAAGTTTCTCTTGGTGGTCAACCGTTAGGTACAGGGAAAGGCCGTTCAAAAAAAGAAGCAGAGCAACATGCAGCACAAAAAGCGCTGGAAACTTTAAAAGCACATATGGAAGCGATCTCGAAGCAAAAGGACATCCAGAATAAAGATTAACCGAAAGGGAGAGCTTGAAAGTGTTTCTAAAACGTTTAGATGTGATGGGTTTTAAATCCTTCGCTGAACGAATAGATGTTGAATTCGTACCAGGTGTAACAGCCGTTGTTGGTCCGAACGGGAGTGGAAAAAGCAATATTACCGATGCCATCCGTTGGGTACTTGGAGAACAATCAGTTAAGTCGCTCAGAGGTTCAAAAATGGAGGACATCATTTTTGCAGGAAGTGATACGAGGAAGCCACTAAATTTTGCGGAGGTGACACTTACTTTAGATAATGAAGATCAAACCTTACCGCTTGATTATAGTGAAGTAAGTGTAACAAGGCGCGTATACCGCTCAGGAGAAAGTGAGTTTTTAATCAATAAGCAGAGCTGCAGGCTTAAAGATATTGTTGACTTATTTATGGATTCGGGCCTTGGTAGAGAAGCGTTTTCGATTATCTCACAAGGGAAAGTGGAAGAGATTCTGAATAGTAAACCTGAAGAGAGGCGGACGATTTTTGAAGAGGCGGCAGGGGTTTTAAAATATAAAACGAGAAAGAAAAAAGCGGAAGTAAAGCTTTTTGAAACGCAGGAAAACTTAAATCGAGTCGCTGACATTCTTCATGAATTAGAAAGTCAAGTAGAGCCGTTGAAAATTCAGGCATCGATGGCCAAGGATTTTCTTGAAAAGAAAGAGGAGCTTGAAAAGATTGAAGTTGCTTTAACTGCCTATGAAATTGAGGAGCTCCATGGAAGATGGGAAAAGCTTTCAGGCCAGTTGGAAGATCTTAAAAATAATGAAATGCAAATGACAACTGTGCTGCAAAAACAAGAAGCAGAAGTTGAAAAAATGCGCGATGATTTGACCGCAATGGACGAGTCAATAAGCAGCCTTCAAAACGTTCTTCTTCATGCGAGTGAAGAGCTTGAGAAATTAGAAGGACGTAAAGAAGTTTTGAAAGAACGAAAAAAAAATGCGGTTCAAAACAAAGGTCAGCTAGAAAAAAATATCGTCGAGATCTCATCGCGAATCGACCATCTAAATAAGGTGAAGTCAGCTGAGGAAGAGACGGTTCAGCTTCTCACGAAGGAAGCAACAGGCTTGCGAAATGATTTAAAAGAACGCGAGCAACAAATTCAGCTTTATAGCGAAGATATTGAAATGAAGATTGAATTGTTAAAAAGCGATTATATTGATATGTTGAACAAACAAGCAACAGCGAATAATGAACTTACGCATATTAGGAGGCAATTGTCTCAACAAACAACGAGAAGGACGAAGCTAGGCGGAGAAAATGAACGCTACCTACGTTTCCGTGAAGAGATTCAAGAGAAAAGAGTCCAGACAGAGAAGCAGCTTATAAATGTTCAGCAAGAGTTAGAAGCAGGGGTTCAGCGTTATATAGCGGCACAGCGCCAACTTGAATCACTAAGCTCAACCTATGAAAAGCAAGAAAGTACATTGTACCAAGCCTATCAATATTTGCAGCAAGCAAAATCAAAGAAAGAAATGCTTGAAGCGATGGAAGAGGACTATTCCGGGTTTTTTCAAGGGGTAAAAGAAGTGTTAAAAGCTCGTGGGTCAAAGTTAAATGGGATTGAAGGAGCGGTTGCTGAATTAATAAAAGTCCCTAAACGATACGAACTAGCAACGGAAACGGCCTTGGGAGCTGCGATGCAACATATTGTTGTTGCAAGTGAAGAAGATGGGCGTGCAGCAATTCGTTATTTAAAACAACATTCGTATGGGCGCGCGACTTTTTTACCTCTTAACGTCATCAAAGGGAGAATGCTTAACAATCAGCAACTACAAATGGTCAGTGCCCATCCATCGTTTATAGGAACAGCTGTTCAATTGATTGAGTTTGCTGATAAATACGATGAGATTATCAAAAATTTACTAGGGAATGTTATCATTACGAAAGATCTAAAAGGAGCAAACGAGTTAGCGCGGATCCTGCAATATCGTAGCAGAGTCGTTACTTTAGATGGAGATGTTGTTAATCCTGGGGGGTCGATGTCAGGAGGAGCAGTGAAAAAAAACGCATCGTCCCTTCTTAGTCGTAAAGGTGAACTCGAGGAGCTTACAGCTAAACTTGGTGATATGGAAGCAAAAACCGCTCAACTAGAGGCTCGTGTGAAGTCATTAAAAGTTGAGGTTCAGGAAAGCACTTCTTCTTTGGAGAACTATCGAAAAGACGGAGAAAATCTCCGTTTAAAAGAACAAGCCTTAAAGGGGAAGTTGCGTGAAATCGAAGTAGAACAGCGAAACATCGATGAAAGACTGTCCGTCTATGATGCTGAACAAGCTCAATTTAATGAAGAGAGGGACAAGCTGACAACGAGAGAAACGGAGCTGTTAGAAGAGATCACTACATTAAAATTGCAGCTTGAAAGCTTAGACAAGGAGATTGCCAATTTAACAGTACGGAAAAATAGCAATCTCACCTCAAAAGAAACACTTATCGCAGAAATCAGTGAATTTAAAGTGCGACTTGCCGCGAAGAATGAACAACTCCAATATGCGAAAGAAAAGCTAAATGATGCGATTGTTGACTTAAAAGAACAAACGGTACGCTTACAGACAACTAGAGAGGATTTAGCGCTTTTATCTTCAGAAATGACCGATAATACTTCTGGGGAAAGTCAGCTTGAGCAAGCTGCGAGGAAAAAGCTTGAGGATAAAAATGCTACAATCCAGTTAATAGCCTTACGGCGTAAAGAACGATTGCATATGCAAAGTCAACTTGAGGATTTGGAATTAGAAATAAAAGAGTTAAAACGTCAGCATAAAGGATTAACGGAAATATTAAAGGATGAAGAGATCAAATTGAATCGTTTGGATGTTGAGCTAGATACACGACTAGCACATCTTCGCGAGGAATATTTGCTTTCTTATGAAGCAGCTTGCGATCAGTATCCATTAACGCTCCCGGTAGAAGAAGCGAGAAGAAGGGTCAAATTAATTAAACTTGCGATTGAAGAGCTTGGGACAGTGAATCTTGGCGCAATTGATGAATATGAACGCGTTTCAGAGAGATATGAATTTTTAAACGAACAAAAAAGAGATCTTCAAGAAGCAAAAGACACATTGTTTCAAGTAATTGATGAAATGGATTCAGAAATGAAAAAGCGATTTGAAGAAATGTTCGTTGCGATTCGTTCGCAGTTTAACCCGACATTTCAAACCTTGTTTGGTGGAGGAAAAGCCGATATTCGATTAACTCAGCCTGATGATTTATTGAATACAGGGGTCGAGCTCGTCGCGCAACCTCCCGGGAAAAAGCTACAGCATTTAGGGTTATTATCTGGTGGAGAGCGTGCGTTAACAGCGATCGCCCTGTTATTTGCCATTCTTAAAGTTCGCCCTGTACCGTTCTGTGTTTTGGATGAGGTGGAAGCAGCGCTGGATGAAGCAAATGTTTCTCGATTCAGCCAATATTTAAAGCGGTACAGTTTAGAGACCCAGTTTATCGTCATTACACATCGAAAAGGGACGATGGAAGAAGCCGATGTTCTATATGGGGTGACGATGCCAGAATCAGGTGTTTCAAAACTTGTATCTGTTAGGCTTGAAGAAACGAATACACTTGTTGAATCATAAACCGGAGGGAAATGAAAAAATGAGTTTTTTTAAAAAATTAAAAGAGAAATTCACTCAACAAACGGAAACGGTGAGTGAAAAATTTAAAGAAGGCTTAACGAAGACGAGAGATAACTTCTCAAGCAAGGTCAATGATCTTGTTGCTCGCTATCGAAAAGTCGATGAAGATTTTTTTGAAGAACTTGAAGAAATTCTGATTGGCGCTGATGTCGGCTTTGAAACAGTCATGAAGTTAATTGATGAGCTGAAAATGGAAGTGAAACGGCGCAACCTTCAGGATACAAAAGATGTTCAAGCGGTGATTTCAGAAAAATTAGTTGAAATATACGAGAATGCTGGTGAAGAAGAGAAGGGGCTAAACATTCAAGACGATGGATTAACTGTCATTCTTTTTGTCGGTGTCAATGGTGTTGGAAAAACGACTACGATCGGCAAACTTGCCCAAAAATTTAAACAGGAAGGAAAAACGGTATTGCTCGCTGCTGGAGATACATTCCGTGCCGGTGCAATTGATCAACTAGAGGTTTGGGGCGAGAGAGTCGGTGTCGATGTAATTAAGCAAGGGGAAGGTTCAGACCCTGCTGCGGTGATGTATGATGCTGTTCGGGCGGCGAAATCCCGTGGGGTTGATATCCTGTTATGTGATACCGCTGGCCGTTTACAAAATAAAGTGAATTTGATGAAAGAGCTCGAGAAAGTAAAACGAGTGATTGAGCGGGAAATTCCAGGGGCTCCACACGAGGTTTTGCTTGTTCTTGATGCAACAACAGGGCAAAATGCATTAGTCCAAACAAAAACCTTTAAAGAGGCGACAGATGTTAGCGGCATCGTGTTAACAAAGTTAGATGGGACCGCAAAAGGGGGAATCGTTTTAGCGATTCGCAACGAATTGAATGTTCCGGTCAAATTTGTCGGGTTAGGTGAGAAAATGGATGACCTTCAAGAATTCGATTCGGAAAAATATGTGTACGGCTTATTTGCTGATATGGTAGAAAAAGAAGAATTAAATGACTAAATATGGTCGTTAATAGGTCTCGTATTGACATTCATCCCTTTGCTGTGTAAACTAACCATTGTAAAGGTGATTCACTTAACACAGGGGGATAAATATGCTTGAAAAGACAAACCGGATGAACTATCTATATGATTTTTATCAAGCTTTATTGACTCCCAAGCAGCAAAGCTATATGTCCCTCTATTATTTGGATGACTACTCTCTCGGCGAGATTGCTGAAGAGTATGGAGTCAGCCGCCAAGCGGTCTATGATAATATCAAAAGAACAGAAGCAATGCTTGAAGAGTATGAAAAAAAGCTATTGCTCTTACAAAAATTTCAGGAGCGTAAGAAGCTGATTTTGAGGATGAAAGAATGCTTGTCTGAATCCTCGAATTCACAACTTCTCACTGATTTGCTGCATGAACTCGAGAAATTAGATTAGGAGGCGGCAGAAATGGCATTTGAAGGATTAGCCGACCGACTGCAGAGTACAATGAGTAAAATCCGCGGGAAAGGGAAGGTCTCTGAAGCGGATGTAAAAGAAATGATGCGTGAAGTTCGTCTTGCATTGCTTGAGGCAGACGTTAATTTTAAAGTCGTAAAAGATTTTGTGAAAAAAGTTAGCGAGCGCTCTGTCGGCCAAGAGGTTATGAAGAGTCTTACTCCTGGCCAGCAAGTCATTAAAGTAGTCAAAGAGGAACTGACTGATTTAATGGGTGGGGAAGAGAGCAAGATTGCCGTTGCGAAACGACCTCCAACAGTGATTATGATGGTTGGTCTTCAAGGGGCCGGTAAGACGACAACGACAGGGAAATTAGCGAATCTTTTGCGGAAAAAATACAATCGTAAGCCGATGCTCGTTGCAGCCGATATTTATCGTCCAGCCGCGATCAAGCAGCTAGAAACTCTTGGGAATCAACTGAGTATGCCGGTTTTTTCACTTGGAGATCAGGTGAGTCCAGTAGAGATTGCCCGTCAGGCGATTGAAAAGGCAAAGGAAGAACACAATGACTATGTTCTCATTGATACCGCTGGGCGCCTGCATGTCGATGAAAAACTGATGGACGAGTTAAAAGACATCAAAGAGCTTTCAAAGCCGGATGAGATCTTCCTTGTTGTTGATGCGATGACCGGGCAAGACGCTGTGAATGTAGCGCAAAGTTTTAACGAACAGCTAGGATTAACTGGGGTCGTTTTAACAAAACTTGATGGGGATACACGCGGTGGTGCGGCATTATCAATTCGTGCAGTTACGCAGACCCCAATTAAATTTGTCGGCTTAGGTGAAAAACTGGATGCGCTTGAATCGTTTCATCCAGAACGAATGGCTTCGCGAATTCTCGGAATGGGCGATGTCCTCACATTAATTGAAAAAGCTCAGGCGAATGTGGATGAAGAGAAAGCAAAAGAACTTGAGAAAAAGATGCGGACGGCTTCTTTCACATTGGATGATTTTCTTGAACAGCTTGGTCAAGTTCGTAATATGGGACCGTTAGATGAATTGCTGAAAATGATGCCCGGAGCGAATAAAATCAAAGGCTTAGATAATCTACAAATCGATGAGAAGCAAATTTCCCACGTAGAAGCGATCATCCAGTCGATGACTGCAGCGGAAAAAGAACATCCTGAGATTATTAATGCCAGCAGACGTAAACGTATTGCGAAAGGGAGCGGAAGAACAGTTCCAGAGGTCAATCGCTTACTAAAGCAATTTGAAGACATGAAAAAAATGATGAAACAAATGACAGGCATGCAGCAAAAAGGCAAGAAAAAGGGCGGGTTTAAACTCCCTTTTAAGCCGTTTTAACCTTTGTGTCTAGCTACATTTCTTAGTCCTGTGGTTCATAAGCTTGTCTAGTTGCGGCTCTCCTAGGGAATCGAGTCATAAGCCACTCCCTTTCAGAAGGTAAAGAACACCTTCTTACAGGGCGCGTCTTATGCTTGTCGTCCCTGTGCAGTCGCCTTCGCTTTTCAGTGTGTAAAGAAAAAACACTTTACAATTAAAAAACAATTTGATATTATTCTATCTTGTGTGAAACTATTCGGAGGTGCTTATTTAAAATGGCAGTAAAAATTCGTTTAAAGCGTATGGGAGCTAAAAGGTCTCCTTTCTATCGTATTGTTGTAGCTGATTCTCGTTCTCCTCGTGATGGACGTTTGATTGAGACAGTAGGAACTTACAACCCAGTTACAGATCCAGCAGTAGTTGACATCAACGAAGAGCTTGCTCTTAAATGGCTTAAGGACGGTGCGAAACCATCTGACACAGTTCGTAATCTGTTCTCAAAAGAAGGCATCATGGAGAAATTCCATAATGCTAAATTAAGCAAGTAATCGTGAACATGAAAGATTTAATTGAAACAATCGTAACGCCTTTAGTCGAATTTCCTGAAGATGTACGTGTAAGCACATCTGAAGAAGACAATCGAATTACGTATTTTCTATCTGTTCATAAAAGTGATATGGGAAAAGTAATTGGAAAACAAGGGCGCGTTGCAAAGGCCATTCGAACTGTCGTCTATGCAGCAGGATCGTCACAACAAAAGAAGATCTTTTTAGAGATTGTTGAATAGTTCAGTATTGGAAAGACGGACTTAAAATCATTAAACATGATTTTAAAGTCGGTCTTTTTCTTTTTTACTCGTTTCATATATAATGAACATGCATATCAATGCCGGATCTAAAATGAAAGAGAAATAAAACCATCGCTGAGTAATGGAGAGGTGAGGTTGTGAAGGTCATTCAAACAGTGATCGTTAAACAAGTATTAACAGAAGCAAGCAAAGATCGACTTCTGCAAAAATATGAAGGAAAAAAGCTTCAATTGCAAAAAGAAACAGAACAATTAAAGTTTGAATTAAAAAAGCAGGAAAAGTTAAAAAAATTCTCTTCAGAGTTATTACAAAAACAATTTGATCAGGAAATTCGTACCCGCTATGAGAAAATAAAACAATGGGATTTTTATATGGAACAATTACATATTCTACCGTTAGGAAGCGAGTTGAAAGAATCAGAGCTTCAAGCACTTGTTGAAATTAACGAAGGGGATCTTTGGGATGATTTCCTTAATGAAAAAACAATTGTCGTGAAAGACGGTGTTGTTGTTGAAATACGTGAGAGGTGAAGGTTAAAAATGAAGAAATGGTTTAATGTTGGAAAAATCGTTAATACCCACGGATTACGTGGCGAGGTAAGAGTAATATCAAGAACGGACTTTCCGGAGGAACGATACAAAACAGGGAATATGCTCTTTCTTTTTAAATCGGGAGAAAAAGAACCAATCGAACTGGTTGTCAGCAGTCACCGAACACATAAAAACTTTGATTTGCTGACCTTTGAAGGTTACGATAATGTGAATCAAGTGGAAGCGATGAGAGATGGCATCCTGAAAGTTCCTGAAAGTCAACGTGGGACACTCGAAGAAGGTGAATATTATTTCCAAGATATTATCGGCTGCCTCGTTGCAACAATCGATGGTGAGGAAATAGGAAAGATTGTTGAAATTCTCACGCCTGGAGCAAACGATGTCTGGGTGGTAAAGGCAAAGAAAGGGAAAGAAATCCTCATTCCTTATATAGAAGATGTCGTTAAAAAAGTCGACATTAAAGAGAAATTAATTTTAATTGAACCGATCGAAGGGCTTTTATCATGATGAAGATTGATATCCTATCGATCTTTCCAGAAATGTTTGCTGGTGTTTTCGGACATTCTATTCTGAAGAAAGCTGAAGACAAACAAGCGGTAAGTTATAATGTAGTGAACTTCCGGGAGTATGCCGATAACCGTCATCAAACCGTCGATGATTATCCATACGGAGGAGGGGCAGGGATGGTATTAAAGCCTCAACCGATATTTGATGCGGTTGCACATATAGTTGACAAAGCAGAAGTGAAGAAGACGCGAGTCATATTAATGTGTCCACAAGGAGAACGTTATACACAAAAAAAGGCAGAAGAGCTTTCCAGGGAAGAGCATCTTATTTTCATTTGCGGCCATTATGAGGGCTATGACGAGCGGATTCGTGAGCATTTAATTACCGATGAAATTTCTATAGGTGACTATGTACTTACAGGTGGGGAGTTAGGAGCAATGGTCGTGGTTGATAGTGTTGTACGACTGTTGCCTGGGGTACTTGGCAGTGAAGAATCACATATTAAAGATTCGTTTAGTACTGGCTTATTGGAGCACCCTCACTATACAAGACCAGCAGATTTTCGGGGAATGAAGGTTCCTGACACTCTTTTATCTGGAAACCATCGTTTAATTGAAGAATGGAGAATAAAAGAATCCCTTCGCAGAACGCATACTCGTCGTCCGGATCTTTTTGAAGAAATCGAACTTCCAAAAGAACACCAGAAATGGTTAAATGAAATAAAAAAACAAAAGGAATAATTATTGCAGTTAATGTTTCATTATGGTATAGTATTTTTTGTGGCTTGAGCTGAAAGCTCGTCATGGATAACGATGTTCCGCTGTACTAACATGTATAAGAGCATTTGTGGGAGGAGTTGAAAACGATGCAAAGTCTAATTGCAGAAATTACAAAAGAACAACTTCGCACTGATTTACCTGCTTTCCGTCCTGGAGACACTGTACGTGTACACGTTAAGGTTGTTGAGGGAACTCGTGAGCGTATTCAGGTGTTTGAAGGTGTTGTAATTAAGCGTCGTGGTGGTGGAATCAGCGAAACTTTTACAGTTCGTAAGATTTCTTACGGGGTAGGCGTTGAACGTACATTCCCTGTTCATACACCAAAAATTGCGAAGCTTGAAGTAATCCGTCGCGGTAAAGTACGCCGTGCGAAACTTTACTACCTACGTAAATTACGTGGTAAAAAAGCTCGTATTAAAGAAATTCGCTAATATGAATTTAGGTAAAAGGAGCTTGCAAAACAAGCTCCTTTTTCTTAGAATACGGGCAACTCTCATTTTGAATATAAAAATTATGTAAAAAAAACCCTCCCATTGTGTTTATGTTTCATAAGTTATGTAAAATAAAGATATATATAGAAAAAAGATTTTCTGAGAATGGTGGGGAAAGAATGGCACAGAAAAAAAATGAATTTTGGGAATGGACAAAGGCACTAATCATTGCTGTTATTTTAGCAGCAGTCATCAGGTACTTCTTATTTGCCCCTATTGTGGTAGATGGATTGTCAATGATGCCAACCCTACATGATCAGGATCGAATGATAGTCAATAAATTAGGTTATAAAATAGGGGAGCCTGAACGCTTTGATATTGTCGTTTTCCATGCGCCAGAAAATAAAGATTACATAAAAAGAGTGATTGGTTTACCAGGAGATAAGCTTGAATATCGAAATGATACACTCTATATAAATGGGAAAGCATACGAAGAGCCATACTTGGAAGAATATAAAAAGCAAGTCATTGATGGGCCGCTTACAGACCCATTTACATTAGAGGAGAAAATTGGCAGAGAAACAGTACCTGAGGGTCATATTTTCGTCATGGGAGATAATCGTCGATACAGTAAGGATAGTCGCCATATCGGTACAGTCCCACTCGGGGAAGTTCTTGGGAAAACAAGTTTGATTTATTGGCCAATTGAAGATATTAGACTAGTCGAATAATAAGGAGCGCTTTGTTCATTCTCTGTCAAACTTATGCAGGGCATAAACAAAGCGCTTCCTCATCGTAAGGAGGTTTTTTGCAAATGACAATCCAATGGTTTCCTGGCCATATGGCTAAAGCTCGTAGGGAAGTAACCGAGAAACTTAAGCTAGTCGATATTATTTTTGAATTAGTGGATGCGAGAGTACCTTATTCGTCGCGCAATCCAATGATTGATGAGATCGTCCAGCATAAGCCGCGAATTGTATTTCTAAATAAGGCTGATATGGCCGACAAGGAAAGAACAGCGGAGTGGATTCGCTACTTTAAGAATCAAGGCGTAACCGCTTTGGCGATTAATGCTAAGGCTGGCGTAGGATTGAAGCCAATTGTTAGTGAAGCGAAACGTTTATTGACGGATAAGCTTGAACGGTTAAAAGCAAAAGGAGTTAAGCCGCGGGCTATTCGTGCAATGATTGTCGGAATTCCGAACTCAGGAAAGTCGACGCTGATTAACCGCCTTCACGGGAAAAATATTGCGAAAACAGGAAATATGCCTGGAGTCACGAAAGCGCAGCAATGGATCAAGGTGGGAAATGAACTCGAGCTCCTTGATACCCCTGGAATTCTCTGGCCAAAATTTGAAGACCAAGAAGTGGGATTAAAATTAGCTGTTACAGGTGCGATTAAAGACACGATTCTAAATTTAGATGATGTAGCAGTATATGCTTTGAAATTTCTGCGGACAAACTACCCTGAAAGGTTAAAGGAAAAGTTTGAGTTAACGGAAATCCCAGAGGATATAATCGAACTATTTGACAAAATCGGGCTAGTACGGGGATTTAAACAGGGCAAAGAAATTGATTATGATAAAGTAGCTGAAACTGTGATTAGGGAAATACGTGGAGAAAAGTTTGGTCCGCTTACTTTTGAACGACCTAGAGATATACAAGAGGAAAAGTAAGGGGATTTGTCCTATGAGTTAATAAGAAATAAAAAAGAACGGAAGATTTTATGGGGAAATTAACGGTTGAAGAAATCGAAAAAATGTTGGAAGAGAATAACGAGATTGATGAGGCGTTTATTCAACTTCTTGAAAAAGACGAACGGAAAGGGGTCCAGCGTCTTCTTAAGAAATGGATGAGGCAGAAGGAAAAGGAACGATTATTACATAAAAAATATGTTGAAATGACTTCCTATGAACGCCAGTTTAAGGCCCAAGGGTTTCAGTTTATTGCCGGGATTGATGAGGTAGGAAGAGGTCCTCTTGCGGGCCCAGTTGTCGCTGCCGCTGTCATCCTTCCTGACGACTTTTATTTACCCGGTATCGATGATTCCAAGAAACTTAGCGAGCAAAAACGAAATGATTATTTCGATAAAATTCGCTCGGAGGCTATAGCGATCGGTATCGGGTTTATCGATGCATTAGAAATTGACCGTATCAATATTTTGCAGGCATCAAAAAAAGCTATGAATCATGCAATCGCGCAACTGCCAATGAAGCCTGACTTTTTGCTTGTCGATGCTGTCAAGCTTGAGACACCTTATCCCGCTGAAGCAATCATTAAAGGGGATAGTCGAAGTGTGACAATTGCTGCCGCTTCAATCATTGCAAAAGTGACGAGAGACCGGTTTATGCGTGAAATTCATAATGAATACCCCCAATATGGTTTCGGTTCGAATATGGGGTATGGGACGGCAGAACATTTAGCTGCGATTAGCAGGGAAGGAATAACGCCTTATCATCGAAAAAGCTTTGCTCCGATAAAGTCGTTCTCTATACAAGAAAAATAATCGTTTAGATAATAAATCTCCTGCCTTATCTAAAAGGCCCGTAAATAGTCGTTTACAGGGTCTTTTTTTCGTACACTTTGTCAGAATTTTAGAAAAACCGAAATATTTTTAATCATAAAGCTAGACAAGAAATATTTCATTATATACAATGAAAGCGCAGTCTGTTATTTTTGAAACAGTTTTTTAGTTAAAATTCTGCAACGAACATGTTGCAAACTATGTGGAAGTTGATAGGAGGATGGGAAAATGAATATCCATGAGTATCAAGGAAAAGAGGTCCTCAGACAATATGGGGTTACAGTACCTAATGGTAAAGTGGCATTCACAGTCGATGAAGCTGTTGAGGCCGCGAAAGAATTAGGAACCCAGGTTTGTGTTGTAAAAGCACAGATTCATGCTGGTGGACGTGGAAAAGCTGGTGGGGTAAAAGTAGCAAAAAATTTAGATGAGGTTCGTACATATGCAAGTGAAATCCTAGGAAAAACGCTTGTCACTCATCAAACGGGACCTGAGGGGAAAGAAGTAAAGCGACTTCTTATTGAAGAAGGCTGTGACATCAAAAAGGAATATTATGTCGGTCTAGTGCTTGATCGTGCCACTTCTCGAGTTGTTTTAATGGCTTCAGAAGAAGGTGGAACGGAAATTGAAGAAGTTGCGGAAAAAACCCCGGAAAAAATCTTCAAAGAGCAAATCGATCCTGTTGTAGGATTAACAGCTTTCCAAGCGCGAAGAATTGCTTTTAATATTAATATCCCTACTCAGCTTGTTAACCAAGCAGTGAAGTTTATGATGGGATTATATAACGCATATATTGAAAAGGATTGTTCGATTGCTGAAATCAATCCGCTTGTCGTTACAGGGGACGGCAAAGTCATGGCACTTGATGCAAAGCTGAATTTTGATGCGAACGCTCTTTATCGTCGTAAAGATATCATTGAACTTCGTGATCTTGAAGAAGAAGATGCAAAGGAAATTGAAGCATCTAAATACGATTTAAGTTACATCTCTTTAGATGGAAACATTGGTTGCATGGTAAATGGTGCCGGACTTGCAATGGCTACAATGGACATTGTAAAACATTACGGTGGTGACCCCGCAAACTTCCTTGATGTTGGGGGCGGTGCAACGGCAGAAAAGGTAACCGAAGCATTTAAGATTATTCTATCCGATCAAAACGTAAAAGGTATTTTCGTTAATATTTTTGGTGGAATTATGAAGTGTGATGTCATTGCTAATGGTGTAGTTGAGGCTGCAAAACAAGTTGGATTAGAAGTTCCGCTTGTTGTTCGTCTTGAAGGAACCAATGTGGATCTTGGGAAGCAAATCCTAAATGAATCCGGATTGAATTTAGTTGCAGCTGAATCAATGGCTGACGGCGCGCAAAAAATTGTTTCACTAGTTAAGTAGGATAGGAAGGAGAATCGTTGTTATGAGTGTATTTATTAATAAAGATACAAAAGTCATTGTCCAAGGGATTACTGGTTCCACAGCTTTATTTCATACAAAACAAATGCTGGAATACGGAACAAAAATCGTTGCTGGAACAACTCCTGGAAAAGGTGGACAAGAAGTCGAAGGAGTTCCTGTTTTTAACACTGTTCAAGAGGCTGTAAAAGCGACCGGTGCAACTGCGTCCGTCATTTATGTTCCTGCTCCGTTTGCAGCAGATGCGATCATGGAAGCTGTTGATGCTGAACTTGAACTTGCTATCTGTATCACGGAGCATATTCCTGTACTAGATATGGTAAAGGTAAAACGTTATATGGAAGGTAAGAAAACTCGCCTTGTCGGACCGAACTGTCCAGGGGTGATTACAGCAGACGAATGTAAAATTGGAATTATGCCAGGCTATATTCATAAAAAAGGTCATGTCGGTGTCGTTTCCCGTTCGGGTACATTAACGTATGAAGCGGTTCATCAATTGACACAAGCTGGAATTGGTCAAACTACAGCTGTTGGGATTGGTGGCGACCCTGTTAACGGTACGAACTTTATTGATGTTTTGAACGCATTTAATGAGGATCCGGAAACATATGCAGTGATTATGATTGGTGAAATTGGTGGAACGGCTGAAGAAGAAGCTGCTGAGTGGGTAAAAGCCAATATGACGAAACCTGTTGTTGGTTTCATTGGTGGTCGTACTGCGCCTCCGGGAAAGCGTATGGGTCATGCTGGCGCCATTATTTCTGGTGGAAAAGGAACCGCGGATGAGAAAATTCGCGTAATGAACGAGTGTGGCATTAAAGTGGCTGAAACGCCTTCAGTAATGGGAGAAACATTAATCGAAGTTCTTAAAGAACAAGGACTATACGACAAGTGTAAAACTCATTAATCAAAAATAGTGCAAACAGTCCCTCCTTTAGTTAAGGGACTGTTTGCCTATTCTTTTAATCTTCTAATCCTCGTAATTTTTCTTCCTACTTTTCAAAAATATCCCCGTCAAGGAGGTCCTTAAATGGATGAACTAAAAAAACGGCTTATACAATTGGTGCATTGTAAACGGTTAGGGTGGAAGGCGATTTACTCATTGTTGAAAGCAAACCCTTCCTTACGTGACCTCTACTCTCCTCTTAACGATGAAATCGTTCAGTCAAATCTCCCTTCAATGCTCAATGCAATTCCGATTGATGATTTGCTTGAAGATTATTTTACTAGTAAAGTTAAAATGATTAGTATTTTTGATGAAGGCTACCCTCCTCTTCTTAAAACCATTTATCAACCTCCGTGGATCTTGTTTGTGAAAGGGGATTCAAATCTATTAAATTCTAGTTTTTCTTTAGCGGTTGTAGGAAGTAGAGAAGCAACGCCATATGGGAGAAATGTGATTGAATATTTATTTCCAGAATTGATTCACCGTGGTGCAATGATTATAAGCGGTTTAGCTAGAGGGATTGATGCGCATGCCCATGAAATCGCCATGAAGAATGGTGGGAAGACGCTTGCGGTCATTGCGGGAGGTTTTAATCATATTTATCCGCGGGAAAATTGTTCTTTGGCCCATCGTATGATGCGGGACCAGGCGATTATTTCTGAATATCCGCCAATCTTCAGACCTGAAAAATGGCAGTTTCCGTTAAGGAATCGGATCATTAGTGGTTTGGCGAAAGGAACGCTAGTCATTGAGGCTAAAAAAAGAAGCGGCTCATTTATAACGGCAGATTATGCATTGAATGAAGGCAGGGAGGTTTTTGCCATCCCAGGTAGCATTCTTTCTCCCTCCTATTGCGGAACAAATGAGCTCATTCAGCTTGGTGCAAAGTTAGTAAAGGAACCGAAAGATATTATAGAAGAAATTTTAATTTGATTTGTGAAAAATAAGGCGAAATAGTCAAAAATACCGGTAAAATGAAGAGTTTTCTTGTCAAAAAACGCCCTCAATTGGAAAATTTACAACAAAATGGTTGAAATTATTTTAAATCTGTTATACATTTTGCATCAGGACAATTATATAGTAGGGACTTCTCTATTCATTATTATAAAAGCGGTAAAAGAAGGTAAGTGAAACCGTTTTCTTTCCGCAGGTTATTGACAACGTGGAACTGCATATTAAATAATAGTGGTAATTTTAATCCCTCTAAGGAGGACTACTGAATGTCGGAGTATTTAGTCATCGTTGAGTCGCCTGCCAAAGCGAAAACGATTGAACGTTATTTAGGTAAAAAATATAAAGTGAAAGCCTCAATGGGGCATGTAAGAGATTTGCCCAAGAGTCAAATGGGTGTCGATATAGATCGTGAGTATGAACCGAAATATATAACGATACGAGGAAAAGGTCCTGTTTTAAAAGAATTAAAATCAGCGGCCAAAAAAGCGAAGAAAATATTCCTCGCGGCTGACCCGGATCGTGAGGGGGAAGCAATTGCCTGGCATTTAGCGAACAGTCTTGATGTTGATGTCAATTCTGATTGTCGAGTTGTGTTTAATGAAATTACGAAAGATGCAATAAAAGATTCGTTTAAGCATCCACGCCCGATTAATATGGATCTTGTCGATGCACAGCAAGCCCGTCGTATTCTAGACAGGCTCGTTGGTTATAATATCAGTCCTCTTCTTTGGAAAAAAGTAAAAAAAGGGCTAAGTGCAGGTAGGGTCCAATCGGTCGCGTTAAGGATGGTTATTGATCGCGAAAGAGAAATAAAAAGCTTTGTACCTGAAGAGTATTGGACAATTGGTGCTGAATTCTTGAAAGGAAAAACAAAGTTCGAGGGCAGCTTTTATGGAGTTGATTCAAAAAAGGTTGAATTGAAATCAGAAGAAGATGTTCAAAAGATATTGAAGCAGCTCAAAGGAAATACATTTAAAGTTGATAGTGTTACGAAAAAAGAACGAAAGCGAAACCCTGCTCCCCCATTTATTACATCGTCGTTACAACAGGAAGCCGCTCGGAAACTAAATTTCAGAGCAAGAAAAACGATGATGCTCGCACAGCAGTTATACGAGGGGATTGATCTTGGAAGTGAAGGAACAGTTGGTTTAATCACTTACATGAGAACTGATTCGACAAGGATTTCTGAGGTTGCCCAAGCAGAAGCAAGTGGTTATATTGTTTCAGAATATGGCAAGGAATTTTTAAAAACAACGGATAAGAAAGAAAAGAAACAAACAAATGGTCAGGATGCTCACGAAGCTATTCGTCCAACGAGTGCTCTAAGAGTACCTACTGAGATTAAGGAGTATTTATCTAGAGACCAATTTCGTTTATATAAATTAATTTGGGAACGCTTTGTTGCCAGTCAAATGGCTCCAGCTGTGATGGATACGATGAGTGTTGATCTAGTTAACATGGGAATTACATTTAGGGCGACAGGTTCAAAAATAAAGTTTCCTGGTTTTATGAAAGTTTATGTAGAAGGCACTGATGATGAAACAGACGAAAAAGATCGGATGCTTCCCAATTTAGCTGAAGGCGACGAGGTGTTGAAAAAGGAGATTGAACCGAAACAGCACTATACACAGCCGCCCCCAAGGTATACGGAGGCGCGTCTCGTAAGAACGCTTGAGGAAATGGGAATCGGTAGACCTTCAACTTATGCCCCGACACTTGATACGATTCAGAAAAGAGGATATGTTAGCCTTGATAATAAGCGGTTTGTTCCAACTGAATTAGGGGAAATTGTATTAGAGCTAATCATTGAATTCTTTCCACATATCCTTGATGTTGAATTTACAGCAAAGATGGAGCAGGATCTCGATAGTATCGAAGATGGAAAAGTAAATTGGGTCAAAATTATCGACGGTTTTTATAAGGGGTTCGAAAAAGACCTTGAAAAAGCGGAACAAGAGATGCAGGAAGTTGAAATTAAGGATGAACCTGCAGGCGAGGATTGCGAAGAATGCGGCAATGCAATGGTTTTTAAAATGGGGAGATACGGAAAGTTTATGGCTTGTAGTAATTTCCCAGATTGTCGCAATACGAAAGCAATTGTGAAAGAGATTGGTGTTAAGTGTCCGAGTTGTAAAGAAGGAAACGTTATTGAAAGAAAGAGTAAAAAACGTCGGATTTTTTATGGATGTGATCGTTATCCAGGATGTGAATTTCTTTCTTGGGATAAGCCGCTTGCCAGAAGTTGTCCGAAGTGTGAAAGTCTTTTAGTTGAAAAGAAACTTAAAAAGGGAGTTCAAGTGTCATGTATTGAATGTGACTATAAAGAAACTCCACAAAAATAAGGGTGAGCAGAAGCTCACTCTTTTGTTTTGTGTTCAGTTATGATAAAATCATTTTTTGTTAAATCTGAAACTTTTTTTTGTTCCATTTCGTAACATTAGATGCAAATATAATTTCATAAGGGTAAACTAAATGTGTAAAAACAAGCAATCGACTTACAATGAAGCAACTGGAGGATGGAAATGACAGAAGCAATTGTTACCATAGTTGGAGCAGGACTTGCTGGTAGTGAAGCTGCGTGGCAGTTAGCTAAACGAGGAATAAAAGTGAAACTGTATGAAATGAGACCGGTTAAGCAAACGCCAGCTCACCATACGGATAAATTTGCAGAATTGGTGTGCAGCAACTCGCTGCGTGCAAATACTTTAACAAATGCTGTCGGTGTGTTAAAAGAAGAAATGAGGATGCTCGATTCGGTTATCATTGGGGCAGCTGACGCTAGTTCAGTACCGGCTGGTGGAGCACTTGCGGTTGACCGTCATGATTTCGCAGCGAGAGTGACTGAACAAGTGAAAAGTCATCCGAACGTAACGGTAATCAATGAAGAGGTAACAGCAATACCAGAAGGACCAACAATTATTGCTACTGGACCTCTTACAAGTGAAGCTCTCTCGCAAGATTTAAAGATGCTAACTGGAGAGGACTATCTGTATTTTTATGATGCTGCAGCGCCAATCCTTGAAAAAGACAGTATTGATATGGATAAAGTTTATTTGAAGTCTCGTTATGATAAAGGGGAAGCTGCTTATCTTAATTGTCCGATGACAGAAGAAGAGTTTAATCGGTTTCACGAAGCTTTAGTTGCAGCGGAAACCGTACCGTTAAAAGAATTTGAGAAAGAAATTTTCTTCGAAGGCTGTATGCCGATTGAAGTAATGGCTAATCGCGGGAAAAAGACGATGTTGTTTGGACCGATGAAGCCAGTTGGGCTTGAAGATCCAAAAACAGGGAAACGCCCCTATGCTGTTGTTCAATTAAGGCAGGATGATGCCGCTGGGACATTATATAATATCGTTGGTTTTCAAACTCATCTCAAATGGGGGCCGCAAAAAGAAGTTATTCGGTTAATTCCTGGGCTTGAAAATGCGGAAATAGTGCGATACGGAGTAATGCACCGCAATACGTTCATTAACTCTCCAAAAGTTCTAAAAGCGACCTATCAGTTTAATAATCGTCATGATTTATTTTTTGCAGGTCAAATGACAGGAGTAGAAGGATACGTGGAGTCGGCTGCTAGTGGGATAATTGCTGGAATCAATGCTGCAAGGTTAGTTACGGGAGAATCGGCCGTTGAATTTCCGAAAGAAACAACAATGGGAAGCATGGCTAATTATATAACGACAACGAATTCTAAAAACTTCCAGCCGATGAATGCAAATTTTGGCTTACTTCCAGATCTGCCAAAGAAAATAAAAAATAAGCAGGAAAGAAATGAACAGCATGCTAAGCGGGCGATGGAAACAATTCAGAACTTTGTGAAAAATTTGTAAAAATTGTTGCAAGAGGCTACTAACATATGATAACATTTAGTAGCCTGTGTGAGGTGAGAAGAATTGACGGAAGATGTGAACGTTTCTTTAAAACTATTTATCGAATATTTACAAATTGAAAAGAATTGTTCGCAATATACGATTAAACATTATCAACACGACATAACAGATTTTTTTATGTTCATGGATGAACAAGCGATTTTAGACGTAAAAGCAGTTCAATATTCCGACGTAAGGATTTATCTGACTAAGTTATTCGAACAACGCCTATCGAGAAGGACGGTTGCCCGCAGGATATCCTGTCTTCGGAGTTTTTATAAATTTTTACATCGAGAAAAACTTGTGGAAGAAAATCCTTTTTCCCTCGTTTCCATCCCAAAAGCTGAAAAGCGACTTCCTGGCTTTTTTTACGAGGAGGAAATGGAACTTCTCTTTGAGTCTTGTGAAACAAATACTCCGCTTGGAAAAAGGAACAAAGCATTGCTAGAGCTATTGTATGCTACAGGAATTCGTGTGAGTGAGTGTTGTAAACTTCGTTTGAAGGACGTTGATTTTTATCTTTCAACCATACTCGTTCAAGGGAAAGGGAATAAAGAGAGATACGTTCCGTTTGGCAGCTTTGCTCACGACGAACTGGAAAACTATATACATACTTCCCGCAATGACTTATTAAATGGCAGAGAGGACCATGGGTTCTTATTTGTGAATTTCCGTGGGGGAGCATTGACGGATAGGGGAGTTCGTGAAATTTTAAACAAGTTGTTTGAGAAATCTGCAATCAGTGGAAAAATTCATCCCCACAAGCTCAGACATTCATTTGCAACTCATATGCTAAATCATGGAGCGGATATGAGAACGGTTCAGGAATTGTTAGGCCATGCGTTTCTTTCGTCAACACAAGTTTATACCCATGTGACGAATGAGCATTTAAGACAGACCTATATGTCCACTCATCCAAGGGCATAAGGCCAAAAGGAGGAAGAGGGATGTCTCAATTTCATGCCACAACCATTTTTGCGGTTCAACATAAAGGGAAATGTGCAATGTCAGGTGATGGTCAAGTCACTTTCGGAAATGCAGTTGTGATGAAACACACAGCGCGAAAGGTAAGAAAGTTATTTAATGGAAAGGTAGTTGCCGGATTTGCCGGTTCTGTTGCTGATGCTTTCACCTTGTTTGAAATGTTTGAAGCCAAACTTGAGGAATATAACGGCAGTCTTCAAAGAGCAGCGGTGGAGCTTGCAAAGCAATGGCGAGGAGACAAAATGCTTCGGCAATTAGAAGCCATGCTTATTGTGATGAATGAGGAAAATATATTGCTTGTTTCTGGTACTGGGGAAGTAATTGAGCCTGATGACGGCATCTTAGCGATTGGTTCAGGCGGGAACTACGCTCTAGCAGCAGGTCGAGCGTTGAAACAGTATTCCGGCGAACATTTAACTGCGAAGGAAATTGCTCAGGCGGCCCTAAAAATAGCCGCTGATATTTGTGTGTATACAAATACGAATATTATTGTGGAAGAATTGTAGGAGGAGAAAGCTGTATGAAAAATACGAATCTAACTCCAAGACAAATCGTGGAACGATTAGATCAATTCATTATTGGACAGAACGAAGCAAAGAAAGCGGTAGCGGTCGCTTTGAGAAACCGATATCGAAGAGGTTTGCTTGATGAAAGCATTCGTGATGAAATCAGCCCGAAAAATATTTTAATGATTGGTCCAACTGGTGTCGGAAAAACAGAGATTGCCAGAAGGATGGCAAAGATGGTAAAGGCTCCTTTCGTTAAAGTAGAAGCGACAAAATTTACTGAGGTAGGATACGTCGGTCGTGATGTCGAGTCAATGGTAAGGGACCTTGTTGAAACCTCTGTTCGGCTAGTAAGGGAAGAAAAGCTGGTTAGCGTAAAGGAACGGGCCGAGGAAAATGCGAATCGCCGTCTAGTTGAATTGTTAGTTCCTTCAACAAAAAAATCGGCAAATTATAAAAACCCGCTCGAAATGTTATTTGGAGGGAATGCACAGCCTGAACAAGATTCCGCTTCAACGACTGAGGAAATGAATTTGAAGGAAAAACGAAAGGTTGTTCAGGAAAAGCTTGAACTCGGTGAGTTAGAAAATGAAATCATCACAGTTGAAGTAGAAGAACAAACTCCATCAATGTTTGATATGCTTCAAGGTTCTGGGATGGAACAGATGGGGATGAATATGCAAGATGCGCTTAGCAACCTAATGCCTAAAAAGCAAAAAAAACGGAAGCTGCCTGTTAAAGAGGCTAGAAAAGTCTTGGTAAACGAAGAAGCGCAGAAACTAATTGACATGGATGAAGTCGCACAAGAAGCGACTGTTCGTGCTGAACAGACAGGAATTATTTTTATTGATGAAATCGATAAAATTGCAAGCAAAAGCTCAGGAGGTTCATCAGCTGATGTTTCCCGAGAAGGTGTACAAAGAGATATTTTACCGATTGTAGAAGGGTCCACTGTTGTGACAAAATATGGGCCTGTCAAAACAGATCATGTTTTATTTATGGCAGCTGGAGCTTTTCATATGGCAAAACCGTCCGATTTAATTCCGGAGCTGCAAGGTCGCTTTCCGATTCGGGTTGAGTTAGGTAAGTTAACAGTGGATGATTTCTATCGTATTCTTGTTGAGCCTGATAATGCCTTAATTAAACAATATAAAGCATTATTGGAGACGGAAGGTATACAAATTGAATTTTCTGACGATGCTATTCGTAAGGTTGCAGAGGTTGCTTTTGAAGTAAACCAAAATACGGATAATATCGGGGCGAGAAGGCTGCATACAATTTTGGAAAAATTGCTTGAGGACTTAAGTTTTGAAGCACCGGATATTTCAATGGCAGAGATTGTAATTACCCCTCAATATGTTGAAGAGAAACTTGGTGCGATATCTCGCAATAAAGATTTGAGTCGATTTATTCTGTAAAATCGTTTCGCTGAATGCTATTTAGGGTATTAGATGTAAGAATTCGCCCAAGTGATGAGAAAACAAATAAATAAAAAATAAAATGAAGTTTTGTATATGCAAATAGGAGGAAGACACAAATGGACTTACTATCAAAAACAAGAAAAATTAATGCTTTGCTTCAGAAGGCAGCTGGGAAACCGGTAAACTTTAAAGAAATGTCTGAAACTCTATCGGAAGTAATTGATTCAAATATTTTTGTCGTTAGTCGCCGTGGAAAGTTACTAGGTTTTGCTGTGAACCAGCAAATCGAAAACGACCGCATAAAAAAAATGCTAGAAGATCGTCAATTCCCAGAAGAGTATACACAAGGGTTATTCAATATTTATGAGACATCTTCAAACTTGGATGTTGACAGTGAATATACAATTTTCCCTGTAGAAAACAAAGAGTTTTTCAAGACAGGTTTAACAACAATCGTTCCAATTATTGGGGGCGGAGAACGCCTTGGTACATTACTTTTAGGACGAGTAAACGAACCATTTAATGATGACGATTTAATTCTTGCAGAATATGGGGCAACTGTTGTAGGGATGGAAATCTTACGTGAAAAATCGGAAGAAATTGAAGAGGAAGCACGCAGTAAAGCCGTTGTCCAAATGGCAATTAGCTCGCTTTCATACAGTGAACTTGAAGCCATTGAGCATATTTTTGAAGAGCTAAATGGAAAAGAAGGTTTGCTCGTAGCTTCAAAAATTGCTGACCGTGTCGGGATTACACGATCTGTAATTGTAAACGCCCTTCGTAAATTGGAAAGTGCCGGAGTGATTGAATCTCGTTCACTAGGTATGAAAGGGACCTATATTAAAGTTTTAAATGACAAATTCTTGTTTGAGTTAGAAAAATTAAAATCGAATTAATAACAAACAAAATAAAATTGACTAAAATCCTGTTCATAATGAGCAGGATTTTTCACCCTTAAACTACGTTTTTTCTCTAAAAAGTTTTTAAGGATAGACTTGATTGTTATTTTCACATATGCTATATTATTAGACGGTGTTAATACACACGGTCATGGATTTAAGCGAATGGTGCTGATGATCTCAGTTCTCGCTAAAGATGAGATGGCCGGAGGAAAACAAACCATTAGGAGGAAAAAAACATGTCAGTAATTTCTATGAAACAATTGCTTGAAGCTGGTGTACATTTTGGTCACCAGACTCGTCGTTGGAACCCAAAAATGAAGAAGTACATCTTCACAGAGCGTAATGGAATCTACATTATCGACCTACAAAAGACGGTTAAAAAGGTTGAAGAAGCTTACAACTGGGTGAAGGATCTAGCTGCAGAAGGCGGTACGGTTCTATTTGTTGGTACAAAGAAACAAGCTCAAGATTCTGTTAAAGAAGAAGCAGTGCGTTCTGGAATGTACTATGTAAACCAACGTTGGTTAGGTGGAACTTTAACAAACTTCGAAACAATTCAAAAGCGTATTTCACGCCTTAAAAATATTGAAAGAATGGCTGAAGATGGAACATTTGATGTTCTTCCGAAAAAAGAGGTTGTTCAATTAAGAAAAGAGCAAGAGCGGTTAGAAAAATTCTTAGGTGGAATTAAAGACATGAAGGGCTTACCTGATGCTCTTTTCATCATTGACCCACGTAAAGAGCGCATTGCTGTTGCTGAAGCACGCAAGTTAAACATTCCTATCGTTGGAATCGTTGATACGAACTGTGATCCAGATGAGATTGATGTTGTGATTCCAGCAAACGATGATGCGATTCGTGCTGTGAAACTTTTAACTGGAAAAATGGCTGATGCCATCCTTGAAGCAAAGCAAGGGGAAGAAATAGCTCCAGAAACGGTTGAAGCTTAAGGTTAGATGGGGAAAGGTGATATAGGGTTGCCCTTTATCACCTTTTTTTAAAGTTTAAAACTCATATATTATGTGAAAAATGGATAGGTACATACTCACTTAATTAAAAGGAGGATTTTCGTAATGGCAATTACTGCACAAATGGTTAAAGAATTACGTGAAAAAACTGGTGCTGGGATGATGGATTGTAAAAAAGCGCTTCAAGAAGTAGATGGAGACTTGGAAAAAGCGATCGACCTTCTACGTGAAAAAGGAATCGCAAAAGCTGCGAAAAAAGGCGACCGTATTGCTGCTGAAGGTTTAACTACAGTAGTAGTTAACGGAAATGATGCAGTTCTTCTTGAAGTGAACTCTGAAACAGACTTTGTTGCAAAAAACGAAGGTTTCCAAACACTTGTAAAGGAACTTGCTGAACATCTTTTAAAGCATAAACCTGCTAATTTAGATGAAGCTTTAAAACAAAAAATGGATAATGGAACGGAAGTTGCCGAACATATTAACTCTGCAATTGCTAAAATCGGTGAAAAGCTTTCATTTCGCCGCTTTGAATTGAAATCAAAAACAGATGCAGATGCATTTGGTGCATACTTACATATGGGTGGACGCATTGGTGTTCTTTCCGTTCTTGAAGGAACAACAGACGAAACTGTGGCAAAAGATGTTTCTATGCATATAGCAGCACTTAACCCGAAATATGTTTCACGTGATGAGGTTTCGGCTGATGAAGTAGAACGTGAGCGCCAAGTTTTAACACAACAAGCACTAAATGAAGGAAAACCTGAGAACATTGTTGCTAAAATGGTTGAAGGTCGTTTAGGCAAATACTTCGAAGATGTCTGTCTTTTAGACCAAGCATTCGTTAAAAACCCTGACCAAAAGGTTCGTCAATTTGTTGAAGCTAGTGGCGGAAAAGTTCGTGAGTTCGTACGTTTTGAAGTAGGCGAAGGCATTGAAAAACGTGAAGATAATTTCGCTGAAGAAGTTATGAGCCAAGTAAATAAAAAATAAATTGAGTAAAGATGGAAAAAATAGTTAATTTTCAGGGAACACATTGTGTTCCCTGTTTTTGGACAGAATGCTTTTGTGTCAGTGCCAAAAAAGGCGCTCCCACATTTCTATCTTTTGGAGGTTTTTATGAGCAGCCCAAAATACAAACGCGTTGTTTTAAAATTGAGTGGAGAAGCTTTAGCTGGTGAAAAAGGCTTCGGGATTAATCCAACAGTGATTAAAAACATTGCCGGACAAGTGAAGGAACTTGCTGAATTAGGTGTTGAAGTAGCGGTTGTCGTTGGCGGAGGAAACATCTGGCGTGGTAAAATTGGTGAAGAGATGGGAATGGACCGAGCAACTGCAGACTATATGGGAATGCTTGCAACAGTTATGAACTCACTTGCTCTTCAAGATAGCCTTGAACAAGAAGGCATTGAAACAAGGGTGCAAACATCCATTGAAATGCGACAAGTTGCTGAGCCGTATATTCGCAGACGTGCGATTCGACATCTTGAGAAAACAAGAGTGGTTATTTTTGCTGCCGGAACTGGGAACCCGTACTTCTCAACGGATACTACGGCCGCATTACGAGCTGCAGAGATTGAAGCAGATGTCATTTTAATGGCAAAGAATAATGTTGATGGCGTCTATTCTGCAGACCCGCGTACTGTGCCAACTGCGGTTAAATATGATGAATTATTCTATCTTGATGTGATTAAAGAAGGTCTAGCTGTAATGGATTCGACTGCATCATCCTTATGTATGGACAATAATATCCCATTAATAGTATTCTCAATAATGGAGGAAGGGAATATTAAGAGAGCCGTAATGGGTGAAAAAATTGGAACAATTGTTAGGGGGAAATAAATATGCCAAAACAAGTCATTGATAAAGCAAAGGATAAGATGACAAAAGCAATACAAGCTTATACTCGTGATTTAGCGAGCATTCGTGCCGGCAGAGCAAATGCTTCTCTTTTAGACCGCATAACGGTTGATTATTATGGTGCACCTACTCCTATTAATCAGTTAGCTGGGGTTTCAGTTCCAGAGGCAAGACTTCTTGTGATACAGCCGTACGACAAAACGATTCTTGGTGAAATTGAAAAAGCCATTATGAAATCAGATTTAGGAATTAACCCGACAAGTGATGGTACAATTATTCGCCTAGCGATTCCTCAGTTAACAGAAGAACGTCGTAAAGAACTTGCAAAGCAAGTGAAAAAAGAATCAGAGGATGCAAAAATTGCCGTTCGAAATGTCCGTCGTGATGCGAATGAAGAACTTAAAAAGCTTGAGAAAAATAGTGAAATCACAGAGGATGGACTTCGTGCATACTCAGATGATGTCCAAAAGTTGACAGATGATTTTATTAGCAAAATTGATCAAATTACAAAAGATAAAGAAAAAGAGTTACTAGAAGTTTAATTACTTGTCTTTGTTAGTATAAATAAAGTGAAAAGACCCTCTTTTACAGGGGGTTTTTTCATAGCAAGATAAAAATGTTATGTAAGCGATGATTCTGTTTTTGAGGATTCATACATACTCTTTTTATAGAGAGATTTCTTTATTTATTTTTGGTATGATAGGAACATGTGGAAATAGGTTGGTTAAGGAAGTTTCTTTCCTATTTGATATGTGAGTTTTAACCTACTTAGGGGAGCTGTCTTATGTTAAATAAACTAAATCCCTGGAAGTCCCAAAATAAAACTTCCAGTCTTCAAGAACGCATGATGGAAATAAAATCCCAAGAATTGCCTACACACATCGCCATCATCATGGATGGCAATGGTCGGTGGGCAAATAAACGTTCTCTCCCTAGAGTTGCTGGGCATCATGAGGGAATGAAAGTAGTAAGGAAAATTACACGGCTTGCAAATAATCTTGGTGTGAAATCGTTGACACTATATGCTTTTTCAACTGAGAATTGGAAACGTCCGAAGCTTGAAGTTGATTTTCTGATGAAGCTTCCTGAAGAATATCTAGGAACCTATCTCCCAGACCTGATTGAAGAAAATGTGAAGATAACGATGATGGGGAATAAAGATAAATTGCCACCCCATACATTGAATGCGCTTGAGAAAGCGATGAACGAGACAAAGGATAATTCTGGTCTTGTCCTCAATTTTGCGCTTAACTATGGAAGTAGAACGGAGATTTTGGAAGCGGTAAAGCGTGTCTTAGATGATGCTGAAAATGGAAAAATTAATAAGGAGGTGCTAACCGAAGAGCGGTTCTCCTCCTATTTAATGTCATCTGGTTTACCCGATCCTGATTTATTAATTAGGACGAGTGGTGAAATTCGTCTGAGTAACTTTATGCTTTGGCAGTTAGCATATACGGAGTTTTGGTTTACAGATGTACTATGGCCAGACTTTAGTGAAGAACACTTTGTTGAGGCAATAGAGGTTTATCTAAGTCGCCAGCGCCGCTATGGAGGAGTTAAATAAAGGTGAGTGAATGAAATGAAGCAAAGAATTCTAACAGCAGTTGTCGCAGCAGCCATTTTTCTTCCAATCGTTATTATCGGCGGGGGTCCTTTCGTATTAATGGTCTATTGTCTTGCATCTGTTGGATTGTATGAAGTTCTAAAAATGCGGGAGATTAAGCTTTGGTCCGTTCCTGGTATGATTTCCTTAGGATTGTTATGGATCTTTCTTATCCCTAATGAACAACTCAAGATTATTGAAGGTTTGAATTATACGAAAATTGATTTTACCGTCTTAGCGGTATTACTGTTTTTATCCTATACAGTTTTGACCAAAAACCGTTTTAGTTTTGAGGATGTTGCTTTTTCGATTATGGCAACACTCTATGTTGGCATCGGCTTCTTTTATTTTATCGAAACGAGAGGGGCTACGAACGGTCTGACATATGTTGTGTATTCGCTATTCATTATTTGGGCAACGGATTCAGGTGCTTATTTTATTGGACGTGCTTTCGGTAAAAATAAGCTATGGCCGGAAATTAGCCCGAACAAAACACGAGAAGGGTCAGTAGGTGGTGTCATTTGTGCATTAATTGTCGCTGCTTTATTTGGCTATTTTGCAGATATGAACACAAACCTGATGATTTTATTAGTAATAACGGCCGTTCTGTCCATTTTTGGACAAATTGGTGATTTAGTCGAGTCTGCTTTAAAAAGACATTACGCTGTAAAGGATTCAGGTAGAATTCTTCCAGGTCACGGAGGTATTTTGGACAGGTTTGACAGCCTTTTATTTGTTTGGCCACTCATGCATTTACTGCATTTATTATAATAAAGGGATGACATCATTTGGACGAACCATCTTTATGTCGTTTTAGGTTTAGCATCATTTAGAAATCCCGCTTTTCGAATTAGGAGTGAAGGTAGTGAAAAAAATAAGTTTATTAGGAGCGACTGGTTCAATAGGAACACAGACGCTTGATGTTATTAGGGAACATCCTGAAAACTTTCAATTAGTGGCCATGTCAGCTGGTCGAAATTTACAGCTTGTTCGAACCATCATTGCTGAATTTAAACCAGAGTATGTATCCGTACAAGAAAAGGCGGATTATGAGACTTTGAATATTGAATTTCCAGGTGTTATATTCAATTATGGAATTAAGGGGATCGAAGAGGTTGCGGTCTATAATCAGGCTGATATTGTTGTAAACGCAGTTCTTGGCAGTGTTGGATTATCGCCAACTTTAAAGGCAATAGAGGCAAAGAAGACAATTGCAATAGCAAATAAGGAAACACTTGTGACTGCTGGACATCTTGTCATGGAGGCCGCAAAGCGGAATGAAGTGGATATTCTTCCGGTTGACAGTGAACATTCAGCTATTTTTCAAGCGTTACAAGGAGAACGGTTAAAGAACATCGAACAGTTAATCCTGACAGCATCTGGAGGAAGCTTCCGGGATCGGAAACGAGAGGAGTTGAGTAATGTTACTGTTTCTGAAGCCTTAAACCACCCGAATTGGTCGATGGGAGCGAAGATTACGATTGATTCAGCTACGATGATGAATAAAGGACTTGAAGTGATTGAAGCCCATTGGCTCTTTTCGATTCCCTATGAGAAGATTTCGGTGCTACTTCACAAAGAAAGCATCATCCATTCGATGGTGGAGTTTCATGATAGCAGTGTCATCGCTCAATTGGGGACACCTGATATGAGAGTTCCTATTCAATATGCACTCACATATCCGGATCGACTACCTCTTCCTTCGGCAAAAAGGCTCAGTCTTGCTCAAATTGGGCAGCTTCACTTTAGTGAAATGGACTATGAGCGTTTCCGTTGCCTGAAGTTTGCCTTTGACGCGGGGAAAGCAGGTGGAACATTGCCTACCGTGCTAAATGCAGCCAATGAAGCTGCCGTTGCAGCCTTTTTAGATGGGCGAATTTCCTTTTTGCAAATAGAAGAAGTGATCGAAAGAATACTAAACTCGCATGAAAACATCAATAGCCCAGATTTGGAAACAATCCAGCATATTGATAAAAAAACGAGGAGCATGGTTTATTCTCTCCTTTAAAAAGAGGTGGTCGTTCATATGAGTACAGTTATTGCGTTTATCGTTATTTTTGGCGCCCTCGTTTTCTTTCATGAATTAGGTCACCTAATTTTTGCTAAGCGGGCGGGTATATTATGTAGGGAATTTGCAATTGGATTTGGACCGAAAATATTTTCATATAAAAAAGATGAAACCGTTTATACGATTCGCTTGCTTCCAATTGGAGGATTTGTCCGGATGGCTGGCGAAGATCCGGAAATGGTTGAGTTAAAACCAGGCTATCGGGTAGGCTTGTTATTTGATGAAAATGATAAAGTAAATAAAATAATTCTTAATCATAAAGATAAGTATCCGGATGCGCTAATCATTGAAGTAGAAGCAGCGGATATCGAGCATCGTTTATTTATTAAAGGGTATGTGGATGGGGATGAAGAAGTCCTGAAAAACTTCTCAATTAGTCCTAAGGCTGTAATGGTTGAAAATGGGGTTGAAACTCAACTTGCTCCATACGATCGGCAGTTTGCTTCCAAAACAGTTGGTCAACGGACATTAGCAATTTTTGCTGGACCGATGATGAATTTTCTTTTAGCGATTGTCGTGTTCATTATTATCGCTTTATTCCAAGGGATGCCATCGAATGCACCGATTTTAGGTCAATTAACCCCAGATGGAGCCGCGCTAGAAGCTGGCTTGAAAGAAGGCGATGTTGTCTATACGATCGAAGGCGCTGAAATTTCCAGTTGGGCCGACATAGTAGAAATCATTCAAAAAAATCCAGGGAAAGATATTGAGTTTTTAGTTGACCGTGGTGGCAATACGCTTGAGATTCCTGTTACTCCTGAAGTTCAAGAGATTGAAGGAAGAAAAATTGGTCTAATTGGTGTATATAGTCCAGTCGAAAAATCACCATTAAAAGCATTTGTTTATGGATTTAAAGAAACGTATATGTGGACAAAAGAAATCATTGCCGCTGTTGGCAAGCTAATTACTGGGCAGTTTACAATTGATGCATTAGCTGGTCCTGTTGGAATTTATGAATCAACGAGCATTGTTGCCGAATCTGGGTTTTGGTATTTAATGAGATGGGCGGCTGTCTTAAGCATTAATTTAGGGATTATGAATCTCCTGCCAATACCAGCCCTCGACGGAGGAAGATTGATGTTCTTTGCGTTAGAGGCTGTTCGCGGCAAACCTGTAGACCGGAATAAAGAAGGGTTAGTTCATTTTATTGGCTTCGCCTTGTTAATGCTCTTAATGCTTGTTGTCACATGGAATGATATTCAACGATTCTTTCTATAAAAAATTTACTAGCTCTCATCCCATTTATTTTTTAGAATGGGATGAGGACAAAAATAATATTGTAGCCATTTTAATTGAGGTGTAATGAAGAATGAAGCAAAGTATGACATTAATTCCAACGCTAAGAGAAGTACCAGCGGATGCCGAAATCCAAAGTCACCAATTGCTATTAAGAGCTGGATATATTCGCCAAAATGCGAGTGGAATATACTCCTATTTGCCATTAGCAAAAAAAGTATTACATAAAGTAGAAACAATTATCCGAGAAGAAATGGAAAACGCCGGAGCAGTTGAGTTGTTAATGCCTGCTCTTCAACAGGCTGAATTATGGCAGGAATCTGGTCGATGGTATACATATGGTCCAGAATTAATGCGAATGAAAGACCGCCATAAACGTGAATTTGCCCTTGGTGCCACTCATGAGGAAGTAATTACCAGTTTAATTCGTGATGAGGTCAAATCATACAAACGACTGCCTTTATCTTTGTATCAAATTCAGACAAAATTCCGAGATGAAAAACGTCCACGCTTCGGGTTGCTTCGCGGCCGTGAATTTATTATGAAGGATGCATACTCTTTTCATTCTTCACAGGAAAGCCTTGATGAGATTTATGCTCAAATTTTTACAGCTTATTCTAATATTTTCAAACGCTGCGGTCTTGATTATCGAGCAGTAATTGCAGATTCTGGAGCAATGGGTGGGAAAGATACACATGAATTTATGGTCCTTTCTGATGTCGGGGAAGATACCATTGCATACTCTGATACGTCAGATTACGCTGCAAATATCGAGATGGCTCCAGTTGTCGTTCAATACGAGAAAAAAGATGAGCCTAATAAACCTTTGGAAAAGGTATTAACGGAAAATAAGAGAACGATTGAAGAAGTAGCAGAATATTTGCAAGTAAATCCGAACGATTGTATAAAATCGCTTCTATTTAAAGTAGATGATCGCTACGTACTTGCACTTGTTCGTGGAGATCATGAAGTAAACGACATTAAGCTTAAAAATGCACTTGGTGCTGCGACTGCAGACCTAGCGGATGCGGAGGAGACAAAAGCTGTACTTGGGTGTGCAGTAGGCTCCCTTGGCCCAATCGGAACGAAAGAAGTTGAAATAATTGCAGACCATGCGGTTGCTGCAATTGTCAATGGAGTTTGTGGAGCAAATGAAGAGCATTATCATTTTATAAATGTAAGTCCTGAACGTGACTTCTCTGTCAATCAATATGTAGATATTCGTTTCATCCAAGAAGGGGATCCCTCACCAGACGGTCAAGGAAAAATATTGTTCGCAAAAGGAATCGAAGTTGGCCATGTCTTTAAATTAGGAACACGATACAGTGAGGCGATGGATGCAACATACCTTGATGAAAATGGCAGAACACAGCCGATGATCATGGGATGCTATGGAATTGGTGTTTCTAGGACAATGGCCGCTGTTGTCGAGCAATTTAATGATGAAAAAGGGCTTGTATGGCCTACAGCATTAGCTCCATTTGAAGTTCACTTGATTGCAGTAAATATGAAAGACGAGGCACAAGCAAAATTGGCTGGCGACTTGTATGAGAAGTTTAAAGCTGCTCGTTTTGATGTATTATTTGACGATCGCCAAGAACGCCCAGGTGTGAAATTCGCTGATTCTGATTTGATTGGTGTCCCTGTTCGAGTTACAGTAGGAAAGAAAGCATCCGAAGGAATCGTTGAAGTGAAGGTTCGGAATACGGGAGACATGCAGGAAGTACATGTTGAGCAACTTCAAGAAACAGTTGAAAATCTGTTAAAAACTCTATAGTCATTTGTTTTAGGGTCTTCTCGTTTGAGGAGACCTTTTTAATATTTAAAAATACTAGGCAAAAATTCAAGTTGCGGGATCTAGCCTTTCATATCATTTCCTGCTTTTTCTCCCCTTTTGAAACGAATCAGTTCCTTGTTTTATGATATAATTACCTTTGCGAAAAAAGACAACCCATCGATTTTTATTAATAGATAGGAGGGAAATAATGACTGATCTTTCCTCTAAAAAGAAAGAAAGTTTTCAGGTGTTGCTACAGCAGCTGGGGCTGACAGAAGATGCGATTATGCCGTACTTTCAGAATGCGATGATTGAGACGGTAGTGGTTGAGAAAAAACAAAAAAACTGGAAATTTTATTTTCAATTTGAACGGGTTATTCCTAGCGATCTGTTCACTCAATTTACAACAAAGCTGGAAAGGACATTTTCACATATTGCGGCAGTTTCTTATTCGATTAAGGTAATCGATCAGACAATTAGCAAACAAGAAGTGCATGATTATTGGCAGACATGTGTTCTCCAAATCGATGGCATGGCTCCACCATTATTAAAGCTATTAAATGAACAATTACCAGAAGTTCAAGGGACAAAGTTGGTCATAAGTGTCAGAAATGATATGGAAAGTATAACAATTAAAAAGAAATATGGACCATTAATTGCTGAAATTTATCAATCATTTGGTTTCCCAACAATCGTGATTGAAACAGCGATTAGCGAAAATGCTTCCTCTTCTGAATTTGAGGAGTTCCAAAGGGCAAAGGAAAAAGAAGACCAAGAGCGAGCGTTAATGGCGATGATTGAAATGCAAAAACAGGACTCGGAAAAAGACAAGAATGATGGTCCACAGGCTGACGGCCCAGTTATGATTGGGTTGTCGATTAAAGAAGATGTTGAAATTAAGCGCTTGGAAGAAATTGTCGATGAAGAACGCCGAATTGCTGTTCAAGGTTATGTTTTTGCTGCCGAAACGAAAGAACTTCGTAGTGGAAGAACGTTGTTAACCTTTAAAATAACGGATTACACAAGTTCGATTATGGTAAAAATGTTTTCTCGTGATAAAGAAGATGCTGCAATTTTCCAACGGGTGAAAAAAGGAATGTGGTTAAAGGTTAGGGGAAGTGTACAAAATGACACGTTTATCCGCGATCTTGTAATGATGGGAAATGATGTCAACGAAATCAGACCACAGTTGCGAAAAGATACAGCCCCTGAGGGAGAAAAACGGGTTGAATTGCATTTGCATACCCCAATGAGCCAAATGGATGCCGTTTCAAGTGTAGGCGATTTAGTTTCACAGGCAAAGAAATGGGGACATCGGGCGATCGCGATTACCGACCATGCGGTTGCGCAATCTTTCCCAGAAGCATTTGGGGCAGGGAAGAAAAATGATATAAAAATCATTTACGGTGTCGAAGCAAACCTTGTCGATGATGGCGTGCCAATTGCATATAATACGGCACATAGGCAGCTTGAAGATGATACATTTGTTGTGTTTGACGTCGAGACAACAGGGCTTTCGGCTGTATATGATACGATCATTGAGTTGGCAGCTGTAAAGATTCGAAATGGCGAAGTGATTGATCGTTTTGAATCATTTGCTAACCCTCACCATCGTTTATCTGCAACGATTGTTGAACTAACAGGAATTACTGATGAGATGGTTGAAAATGCACCTGAAGTAGATGATGTCCTCCGGAAATTCTACGAATGGATTGGTGATTCGATTCTTGTTGCTCATAATGCTTCTTTCGATATGGGTTTTTTAAATACTGGCTATAAAAAAATCGGATTGGGCAAGCTGCCAAACCCAGTAATTGATACCCTTGAATTAGGGAGATTTCTTTATCCAGATATGAAAAACCACCGTCTGAACACATTGGCAAAAAAACTTGATGTCGAACTTACACAACATCACCGGGCCATCTATGATGCGGAAGCAACAGGGTATATTTTGATTAAAATGCTTAAAGAGGCAGCGGAGAAAGGCATGGAATACCATGACCAAATGAATGATTATATGGGCGGAGGTAATGCTTACAAGCGTGCGCGCCCACATCATTGTACGTTGCTTGCGCAAACGGAGACAGGTCTGAAAAATTTGTTTAAACTGATCTCTATTTCGCATTTAACCTATTTTCACCGAATCCCGAGGATCCCTAGGTCTGTGTTACAAAAATATCGGGAAGGAATTTTAGTTGGGTCCGCTTGTGATAAGGGTGAGGTATTTGGAACGATGATGCAAAAGTCAATGGAAGAAGCTGAGGAGGTAGCACAGTTTTATGACTATTTAGAAGTAATGCCGAAACCAGTTTACTCCCATTTGCTTGAACTCGAACTCGTTCGCGATGAAAAATCCCTCGAAAATATTATCACAAACATTGTAAAATTGGGAGGAAAATTAAATCTACCAGTTGTAGCTACAGGGAATGTCCATTATTTAAATAAAAATGATAAAATTTACCGAAAAATTTTGGTTAGTTCACAAGGCGGTGCTAACCCACTTAACCGGCATCGACTACCAGATGTTCATTTCCGAACAACAAACGAAATGATCGATGAGTTTTCTTTCCTAGGCTTGGAAAAGGCGAAGGAAATTGTTGTTACGAACCCAAATGAAATTGTTGATAGAATTGATGAGATAAAGCCGATTAGAGATGATCTATATACCCCAAAAATTGAGGGTGCCGATGAAGAAATGCGGCAAATGAGCTATGCAATGGCTAAGAGCATTTATGGGGAAGATTTGCCAGAAATTGTCGAGGCACGACTTGAAAAAGAATTGAAGAGTATTATTGATAACGGGTTTGCGGTTATCTACCTTATCTCTCACAAGCTTGTTAAAAAATCACTTGATGATGGCTATCTCGTTGGTTCACGGGGATCGGTCGGATCCTCCTTTGTAGCGACAATGACTGAGATTACCGAGGTTAATCCATTGCCGCCGCATTATGCTTGTCCAAATTGCCAGAAATCGGAGTTTTTTGATGATGGTTCGGTAGGTTCAGGGTTTGACTTGCCTGACAAAGATTGCCCTGACTGCGGGACAAAATATAAAAAAGATGGCCATGACATTCCATTTGAAACCTTCCTTGGATTTAAAGGAGATAAGGTTCCAGATATCGATCTAAATTTTTCCGGCGAATACCAGCCACAAGCGCATGATTATACAAAAGTTTTATTTGGTGAGGACAATGTTTATCGTGCGGGAACGATTGGTACAGTTGCCGAAAAGACAGCTTACGGCTATGTGAGAGGCTATCAAAACGATCACAATTTGCATGTGCGTGGTGCCGAAACGGACCGTCTTGTTGCGGGATGTACAGGAGTAAAACGAACAACAGGCCAGCACCCAGGTGGAATTATTGTTATCCCTGACTATATGGATGTATATGATTTTACGCCGATACAATTTCCTGCAGACTCACTAACATCTGAATGGCGAACGACTCATTTCGATTTCCACTCCATTCATGATAATGTCTTGAAACTCGATATCCTTGGACACGATGATCCGACTGTTATTCGGATGCTCCAGGATTTAAGCGGAATTGACCCGAAGACGATTCCGACTGATGATCCTGAAGTCATGAAGATTTTTAGTAATACGGAACCATTAGGTGTGACAGAAGAACAAATTATGTGTAAAACAGGAACGCTTGGTATTCCTGAATTTGGTACAAGATTTGTTCGTCAAATGCTTGAAGATACAAAGCCAACAACTTTCTCGGAACTTGTACAAATTTCTGGACTTTCACATGGGACTGATGTTTGGCTAGGGAATGCCCAAGAGCTTATTCATAACAATGTGTGTACGCTAAGTGAAGTAATTGGCTGTCGTGATGACATTATGGTTTACCTAATCTACCAAGGATTAGAACCGTCATTTGCCTTTAAAATTATGGAGTCAGTCCGTAAAGGGAAAGGGCTGACCGACGAAATGGAAGAAGAAATGCGCAAGAACGAAGTACCGGAATGGTATATCGATTCTTGTAAAAAGATAAAATATATGTTTCCCAAGGCGCATGCGGCAGCTTATGTATTAATGGCGGTAAGGATTGCTTACTTTAAAGTCCATCATCCACTGCTGTATTATGCAGCTTATTTTACGGTACGTGCTGAGGATTTTGATGTTGATGCTATGGCTCGTGGAGCGTCGACAATTCGTGCGAGGGTCGAGGAAATTAATGAAAAAGGGCTAGATGCGTCACCAAAAGAGAAAAACTTGCTGACTGTACTTGAACTGGCGAATGAGATGTGTGAACGTGGCTTTTCATTTAATAGAGTCGATCTTTACCGATCCAGTGCTACTGACTTTATCATTGATGGTGATACTCTTATTCCACCCTTTAATGCAATTCCAGGGCTAGGCACGAACGCAGCGATTAATATTGTAAAGGCACGGAAGGAAGGAGAGTTCCTCTCAAAAGAGGATCTTCAGCAACGCGGAAAAGTTTCGAAGACGATTATTGAATTTCTTGATAACCACGGCTGTCTCGAGGCATTGCCGGATCAGAACCAACTTTCGTTGTTTTAGTCTAGCTGCGGCGACTAGGGACTCGAGTCATAAGCCAATCCCTTCCAGAAGGTAAAAAGCACCTTCTTGCAGGACTCGCTTATGCTTGTCGTCCCTGATCAAGTCGCCTTCGCTTTCCTATTGTCTAGCTGCGGCGACTAGGGACTCGAGTCATAAGCCAATCCCTTCCAGAAGGTAAAAAGCACCTTCTTGCAGGTCTCGTCTTATGCTTGTCGTCCCTGATCGAGCCGCCTTCGCTTTCCTTAATTTGCATTAAAATTCTGGTTATGTTATATTTTTAGTGGAAATACTAAGGATAACTCTGGCGACAGAAAAGAGTGGGGAAACCCACTCTTTCGTGTTTGTTTAGGCCTTTTCGGAAAATGTTTAAATAAATTAAATAAAAAATGAAGAAAAAGCCCATTCCAAAAAGGAGGGATGATCAATGAGCAAAGTGACAGAGGTTGTCGAGGAACTTTTGACACCAATCGTTACCGAACTTGAATTGGAATTAGTGGATATAGAGTATGTAAAAGAAGGAAAAAATTGGTTCCTCCGAATTTACATAGATAAAGACAGTGGTGTTGATATCGAAGAATGCGGAATAGTAAGTGAACGTCTTAGTGAAAAACTAGATTCATTAGACCCAATTCCTCATAATTATTTCCTTGAGGTGTCCTCACCTGGAGCAGAACGTCCGTTGAAGAAAGAAAAAGATTATCAAAAGGCAATTGGGAAAAATGTCCACATCAAAACATACGAACCGATCGATGGTGAAAAAATATTTGAAGGGGCATTAACCGCATTCGATGGTGAAACGGTAACACTTGAAGTGAAAATTAAGACCCGTAAAAAAACTGTTGTGTTGCCATTTGATAAAGTTGCTAGTGCTCGTTTAGCGGTTACATTTTCTTAATTAGCCTTATGACAAACTACATGCAAGTTTTTAGAAGGGGGATATAAATCTCATGAGCAGTGAGTTATTGGATGCTCTGATTGTGCTTGAAAAAGAGAAAGGGATCTCAAGAGAAGTATTGATTGAGGCAATGGAGGCTGCGTTAATTTCAGCGTATCGCCGTAATTTTAATCAGGCACAAAATGTCCGCATTGATTTAAATTTAGAGAGCGGTTCAATGCGCGTCTTTGCTAGGAAAGAAGTTGTAGATGAAGTATTTGATCCTCGGCTAGAAATCTCACTTGAAGAAGCTCAAAAAATTAACCCGAACTATTCGGTTGAAGATGTTGTTGAACTTGAAGTAACACCAAAGAATTTTGGGCGTATTGCTGCGCAAACAGCTAAGCAAGTTGTCACGCAACGTGTTCGTGAGGCAGAAAGAGGGATTATTTACTCTGAATTTATCGACCGTGAGGAAGATATTATGACCGGCATTGTTCAAAGGTTAGATTCGAAGTTCATTTATGTAAGTCTTGGGAAAATTGAGGCGATTCTCCCAGCAAATGAACAAATGCCAAATGAAAGATATAAGCCTCATGATCGAATCAAAGTATTTATTACGAAGGTAGAAAAAACAACAAAAGGACCGCAAATTTTTGTTTCTCGAACGCACCCGGGTCTTTTAAAGCGATTGTTTGAAATTGAAGTGCCGGAGATTTACGATGGTACTGTAGAGATTAAATCAGTTGCACGTGAAGCCGGAGACAGATCGAAAATTTCTGTCCATTCGGATAATCCTGAGGTCGATCCTGTTGGTTCATGTGTTGGACCTAAGGGTACGAGGGTTCAAGCTGTAGTCAATGAGTTAAAAGGTGAAAAAATTGATATTGTAAAGTGGTCTGATGACCCGGTTGTATTTGTTGCGAATGCATTAAGTCCATCAAAAGTACTTGATGTAATCGTTAATGAAGGAGAAAAAGCGACAATGGTTGTTGTTCCAGATTATCAACTGTCCTTAGCAATTGGAAAACGTGGACAAAATGCACGACTAGCAGCAAAGTTGACAGGTTGGAAGATTGATATCAAACCTGAGACAGAAGCTCGTGAATTAGGCATCTATCCACGTGAAAACGATGCATTATTAGAAGGATATGTAGATGATTATTCAGATGATGATTTAGAATAAGGGAAGAGGTGGATAAGCGTGAGTAGCCGACGAAAGATTCCGTTGCGAAAATGTGTAGCAACTGGTGAAATGAGGCCTAAAAAAGAACTTGTCCGCATTGTTCGTTCAAAAGAAGGAGAAGTGTCGATTGACTTGACAGGAAAGAAGTCAGGTCGCGGTGCCTATCTATCAAAAGATGAAGAAACGATTCTTACTGCAAAGAAGAGAAATATTTTAGCAAAACAGCTAGAAGTGAACGTAGAAGCTAAAATCTATGATGAGCTTCTTGACCTTGTCGCAAAGGAAAAAGGGCAAATCTGATGAAAAATCAGTGGATGTCATTGCTTGGCTTAGCCAATCGAGCACGTAAAATCATTTCAGGTGAAGAACTGACTGTAAAAGAAATTAGAAATGGGAGGGCAAAATTAGTTATTTTGTCCAAGGATGCTTCTCCTAATACACAAAAGAAGATTACAGATAAATGTAATTCCTATCAAGTTCCAGTAAAATTCGTTGAAAATCGTTACGAGCTAGGTCAAGCGATAGGGAAAGAAGCACGCGTTGTCGTTGCTTTATTGGATGATGGGTTTGCCAAAAAAATGTTGACGTTGCTCGATTAATTTTAACGGGGGTGAAGTAACAATATGAGTAAAATTCGCGTGTACGAATACGCTAAAAAACACAATGTATCGAGTAAAGACGTGATTACGAAATTAAAAGATATGAACGTAGAAGTATCAAATCATATGACGACGATTGAGAATGAAACGATAAGGAGATTAGATATCATTTATAACAGTAGGGGAAACGAAAACCAAGAACAGAAGACCGCTCAAGGCCAAAGAAATGCTCAAACTCAACAAAGATCAAATCAAGGTGAAAAGTCTGCTCAGAACCAGCAACGGAATCAAGGACAAAGACCAGGACAGAAACAACAAAGACCAAACCAAGGGCAAAAACCAGGTGAAACCCAACAAAGACCAAACCAAGGGCAAAAACCAGGTGAAACCCAACAAAGACCAAACCAAGGGCAGAAACCAGGTGAAACCCAACAAAGACCAAACCAAGGGCAGAAACCAGGTGAAACCCAGCAAAGACCTCAAGGGCAACAAAAGCCTAACCAAGGTCAAGCAAATGAAAACCGTCCAGCAGCAACCAATAAGAAAAAGCCAAACCAATCTCAAGGGAATCGCAATAATTATAATAATAATAATAAAAGGAACACAAATAAATCAAAACAAAATAATCAACGTGGGAAAAATCAAACCCACCCATCTCAACTACCTCAAGTTAAAAAAGAAAAAGAACTACCAGAAAAGATTACTTTTAGTGAATCGTTGACAGTGGGCGAACTAGCGAAAAAGTTACACCGTGAACCATCTGAGCTTATTAAAAAGCTATTTATGCTAGGAGTAATGGCGACAATTAACCAAGACTTGGATAAAGACGCAATTGAGTTAATCTGTACGGATTACGGTGTTGAGGTTGAAGAGGAAATCTTAGTTGATACGACAGATTTAGAAGTGTATTTTACTGAAGATGAAGCAGAATTACTTTCTGAACGTCCTCCGGTTGTAACGATCATGGGCCATGTTGACCACGGGAAAACAACGCTGTTAGATTCAATTCGTCATACGAAAGTTACAGCGGGTGAAGCTGGCGGAATCACCCAGCATATTGGTGCGTATCAAGTGGAGGCAAACGGAAAGCGAATTACATTCCTTGATACACCTGGACACGCAGCATTTACAACGATGCGTGCACGTGGAGCAAAAATAACCGATATTACGATTCTCGTTGTTGCTGCTGATGATGGCGTCATGCCGCAAACAATTGAAGCAATTAACCATGCAAAGGCAGCAAGTGTACCAATTATTGTTGCCGTTAATAAAATGGATAAAGAGGCAGCAAATCCAGATCGAGTGATGCAAGAGTTGACAGAACATGGACTTGTCCCTGAAGCATGGGGAGGGGAAACCATTTTCGTTCCAATTTCAGCACTGAAAGGTGAAGGAATCGATGAATTATTGGAAATGGTTTTACTTGTTAGTGAAGTGGAAGAATTTAAGGCAAATCCAAATCGTTTAGCTGTAGGTACAGTGATTGATGCTCAATTGGATAAAGGCCGTGGATCCGTTGCTACTTTGCTCGTCCAAAATGGAACGCTTAAAGTGGGAGACCCGATTGTCGTCGGAAAAACTTTCGGTCGTGTTCGCGCCATGGTGAATGATGTTGCACGTCGTGTAAAAGAAGTAGGACCTTCAGCTCCAGTAGAAATTACCGGGTTAAATGATGTTCCATTAGCTGGCGATCGTTTTGTCGTCTTTGAAGATGAAAAAACAGCGCGTCATGTTGGGGAAGTGCGTGCGACTCACGCGCTACAAGCACAAAGATCTGAGAAAACAAAAATCAGTCTTGATAACTTGTTTGAACATATGAAACAGGGAGAAATGAAGGATTTAAACTTAATCGTTAAGGCCGATGTTCAAGGCTCTGTAGAAGCTGTTGCAGCAGCTCTACAAAAATTAGATGTAGAAGGCATTAACGTCAGAATTATTCACACTGGTGTTGGGGCGATTAATGAATCGGATATTACTTTGGCTTCAGCTTCAAATGCAATTGTCATTGGTTTCAATGTTCGTCCTGATAACAATGCAAAACGTGCGGCTGAATCCGAAGAAGTCGATATTCGTCTACACCGAATTATTTATAAAGTCATCGAAGAAATAGAATCTGCGATGAAGGGGATGCTCGATCCTGTTTACCAAGAGAAAGTTATTGGTCAAGTAGAAATTCGTCAAACTTTTAAAGTTTCAAAAGTGGGTACAATTGCTGGCTCTTATGTAACGGATGGGAAAGTAACACGCGACAGTGGCGTTCGACTAATCCGTGACGGCATCGTCATTTTTGAAGGCGAGATCGATGCATTGAAACGTTTTAAAGATGATGCAAAAGAAGTAAGTCAAGGATACGAATGTGGAATTACGATTAAAAACTTCAATGATGTCAAAGAAGGAGACGTTATTGAAGCATATATTATGGAAGAAGTGGAACGTTAATGGTTGTAGGGCTCGCCACCTGTGAATGTATAATCTATGATGCGCATTCATTGAAAGAAAAACGAGCAGTCTTGCAACGGATTTTAACTAGGCTTAAACAAAGATATAATCTTTCAGTTGCAGAAGTGGATTATCATGATGCTTGGCAGCGGACGAAAATTGCCGTAGTGGCGGTTTCTGCCGCTCGCCAAGCAACTGAAAGGGAATTGCAAAATGCCCTCAATTTAATTGATTCGTTTCCTGAAATCGAACGAACCATTACCGAAATTGAATGGCTTTAAGAAAATGAGGTGATCTAACATGGCTCACAGAGTAAATCGTGTTGGAGAACAAATGAAGAAAGAGCTCGGTGACATTATCGGTCGCAAAATCAAGGATCCTCGTATTGGTTTTGTAACGGTAACAGACGTAGAGGTAACCGGGGATCTCCAGCAAGCAAAGGTCTTTATTTCTGTATTAGGCGATGAGACTCAAAAGGAAAATACATTAAAAGCACTCGCCAAGGCAAAAGGATTTATACGCACTGAAATCGGTCAGCGAATTCGACTTCGCAAAACACCGGAAATTACGTTTGAATTTGATCCATCACTGGAATACGGCAACCGAATTGATACACTTCTTCATGAAGTCCAAAGCGAGAAAAGAGAGCGAGAAAATGAAACGAAAGAATAATGGATAGACAGATGTCTATCCTTTTTTTCAGTTATTAAATAAAACAGATTGATGATTGCGAACTTAATTAATCATTTTTAAGGAGGACCAATGGAAGGAATATTGCCCCTTTATAAAGAGGCGGGAATGACATCTCATGATTGTGTGTTCCGTCTAAGAAAAATATTAAAAATGAAACGAATTGGACATACAGGCACTTTGGACCCGGATGTAACTGGTGTTTTACCTATTTGTATTGGCAGAGCAACTAAGGTCGCTGAGTATATTACCGATGCAGGAAAAGCATATGAAGGTGAGGTAACATTAGGGTATTCAACAACGACAGAAGATGCCTCGGGTGAGGTTGTTGAAGTGAAGGAAGTCAATAAAGTCATTCAACGAGAGGAAATCCTCCAAGTTATACATAACCTTACAGGCGAAATCGCACAAACTCCACCAATGTATTCAGCGGTTAAAGTGAACGGGAAAAGACTGTATGAATATGCACGACAGGGGATTGAAGTGGAAAGGCCAACGCGGAAAGTAACAATTTACGGAATCGATTTGCTGGATGATCGTAGCGAATTTGTTGGGAAAACGATTTCCTTTAGGTTTAGGGTACGTTGCAGCAAAGGGACATATATTCGAACACTTGCTGTTATGATTGGAGAACAGCTTGGATTTCCGGCACATATGTCTTCCTTACAACGAATTGAGTCTGCTTCGATGACGTTAAAGGATTGTTACACTTTAGAGGAAGTGGAGAAGTTAGTTGAGACAGGTGCAATTGGCCAGGCATTAAAGCCCCTTGAGGAAGGAATTTCCCATTTGCCGAAATATGAAATAAGTGATAAAGTAGCAGAGAAAGTGAAAAATGGTACGTTGCTTGAAATTCCTTCGCATCTCTCGAATGAGGATGGTCCAATTGCTATTAGCGTAGCGGAAGGGACTGTTCTAGCTATTTACCGAAAACATCCACGTAAACCAGGGTTGTTAAAACCAGATAAAGTGTTGAGGAACGAATGACCACTTTTTACATATAGGCTTTGTCAGAAAAGGTGAACAAGAAGTGAAATTGATAAAACTAAACCATCCACATTCATTTAAGCGAAAAGATTTTCCACCATTAGCCATGGCCCTTGGTTATTTTGATGGTGTTCACTTAGGGCATCAAGAAGTGATATTAAATGCGAAAAAAAAGGCCGATTCTCTTGGTTTGAAAAGTGCTGTGATGACATTTGATCCACATCCATCCGTTGTGTTGGGAAAAGTGGTCCAACATGTTGAGTACATTACTCCATTAGAGGAAAAGATTCAAGTGATTGAAGAACTTGGAATCGAATATTTATTCGTGGTTCATTTCACACTCGAGTTTGCCAATCTTCTTCCGCAGGAATTTATTGATGATTTTATCATTAAATTGAACGTAAAACAGGTCATTGCAGGATTCGATTTTACGTATGGAAAAATGGGAAAGGGAACGATGGAAACAATCCAATTTCATTCTAGAGAAGAGTTCGACTATTCCATTGTGCCTAAACTTGAAACAAATGGAGAAAAAATTAGCTCAACATTGATTCGCTCCTCTTTGCGCGAAGGTAGGATGGAGATTATTCCTACCTTACTGGGAAGAAATTATACGACAAGTGGAGTTGTTAGCCATGGGGATAAGCGTGGTAGAACCATTGGCTTTCCGACAGCAAATGTGGCGATTTCAGAAGAATATATATTGCCTCCAACAGGAGTGTATGCGACACGAATAAAAGTTGACCGAAAGTGGCATACTGGAGTGTGTAATTTAGGCTACAAACCAACATTTAACAATGACAGTCCGAATAACCCTACGATTGAGGTCCATATCTTTGATTTTTCGGAGCAAATATATGGGAAAACCGTCGTTGTTGAGTGGCATAAAAAGCTGCGTGATGAACAAAAATTTCCTGGAATTAATGAATTGGTAGCGCAGATTGAACAAGATAAACAAGCTGCGATCGCTTACTTTAAAAAAACGTACGCTTAACCTTGCTTTTTTTTACGAAAAGTTGTATTCTAGTTAACGTACCAAAACGAACCTTTGCTTGGCAAGTCGAGTCACCGACGCTTGCTCGGTAACAGGGGATCTTACTTAGGAGGTGAATTCGGATGGCAATCACAAAAGAACGTAAAAATGAACTTATTAATGAGTTTAAGACACACGAAAATGATACTGGTTCTCCAGAAGTTCAAATCGCTGTCCTTACTGCAGAAATCAATACTTTGAATGAACATTTACGTGTTCATAAAAAAGACCACCACTCACGTCGCGGTCTATTGAAAATGGTTGGTAAGCGTCGTAATCTTTTAACTTACCTTCGTAATAAAGACGTTACACGTTACCGTGAATTAATCAACAAGCTTGGTTTACGTCGATAATTTTCAGAAGCGGGATTTTTTCCCGCTTTTTTATTGTGTAAATAAACCTTTTAAGTATAAAATTAATTACATAATCAATCTTCTTTTTAAAGATTGTTTTTTCTGTACATAATAAGGGTATAGCAAGTCTTCGAAAAATCAAAATAGGCTTAGGTTTGCTTTTTGACAAAAAATGTTACTACTTAGGAAATGGAAATGAACAGCTGTCTTTTAGCAGTTGTTATCATCATATATTTATGTTTATTGCAGCATGCATGGATAAGACTTGCTGCATAACGGATCTAAGTAAGAGAGGGGCTTAATGAATGGAGCAAGAAAAACAATTATTTGAATTAGACTGGGCCGGCCGCAAACTGAGCGTTGAAATTGGTCAGTTGGCAAAACAGGCAAACGGTGCAGTTTTAGTACGCTATGGCGATACCGCTGTACTTAGTACTGCAACAGCTTCAAAGGAACCAAAAAACTTGGATTTTTTCCCACTGACCGTTAATTATGAGGAGCGGCTTTATGCTGTCGGAAAAATCCCAGGTGGTTTTATAAAAAGGGAAGGGCGCCCTAGTGAGAAAGCGATACTATCTAGTCGATTAATCGACCGACCGATTCGCCCATTATTTGCCGATGGTTTCCGTAATGAAGTGCAAGTGATTTCGATTGTCATGAGTGTTGACCAAGACTGTCCTTCAGAAATGGCAGCGATGCTTGGTTCATCTTTAGCATTATCCGTTTCTGACATTCCTTTTGAAGGGCCGATTGCTGGTGTCATTGTTGGGCGTATCGATGGAAAGTTCGTCATCAATCCAACCATAGATGAAGCAGAAAATAGCGATATGCATTTAACTGTTGCTGGAACAAAAGATGCCATTAATATGGTTGAAGCTGGGGCTAAAGAAGTTCCAGAAGAAGTAATGCTTGAAGCGATTATGTTTGGACACGAAGAAATTAAAAAGTTAATTGCCTTCCAAGAAGAAGTGGTTGCAAAGGTTGGCAAGGAGAAAACCGAAATAAAATTATTTGAAATAGACAGCGATATTGAGGCAGAGGTACGTGCTCTATGTGAACAAGATATGCTAGCTGCCATTCAAGTAAAAGAAAAGCATGCACGTGAAGATGCCATTAAAGAGGTAAAAAATCGAGTGCTTGCTAAATATGAAGAAGAAGAAACAGATGATGCAAAGATGAAGCAAGTCAAGATGATTCTGGATAAAATTGTTAAAGGTGAAGTTCGCCGTTTAATTACGGAAGAAAAAGTTCGCCCAGATGGACGTGGAGTCGATGAAATTCGCCCGTTATCTTCTGAAATAGGCATTCTTCCTCGTACCCATGGCTCGGGATTATTTACTCGTGGGCAAACTCAAGCTTTAAGTATTTGTACACTTGGAGCAATGGGTGATGTGCAAATTTTGGACGGGCTAGGCCTTGAAGAAGAAAAGCGCTTCATGCATCACTACAACTTCCCGCAATTTAGTGTTGGGGAAACCGGTCCGATTCGTGGTCCTGGACGTCGAGAAATTGGGCACGGAGCCTTAGGTGAGCGGGCCTTGGAACAGGTCATTCCATCTGAGAAGGATTTTCCATATACGATTCGCCTCGTATCTGAAGTTCTTGAATCAAATGGTTCAACTTCACAAGCGAGTATTTGTGCAAGTACATTAGCGATGATGGATGCGGGTGTACCAATTAAGGCACCTGTAGCAGGAATTGCTATGGGACTTATAAAGTCTGGAGAACATTATTCAATTTTAAGTGATATTCAAGGGATGGAAGATCATCTCGGTGATATGGACTTTAAAGTAGCTGGTACTGCTAAAGGGGTAACCGCTTTACAGATGGACATTAAAATTGATGGTCTTTCTCGTGAAATATTGGAGGAAGCATTGCAACAAGCGAAAACTGGCCGGATGCAAATTCTTGACTCAATGCTGGCTACAATTGAACAGCCACGTAAACAGCTTTCCGCCTATGCGCCGAAAATCTTAATGATGGCGATCAACCCTGATAAAATCCGCGACGTCATTGGACCTAGTGGAAAACAAATCAATAAAATTATTGAGGAAACAGGCGTGAAAATTGATATCGAACAAGATGGAACAGTATTTATTGCATCTACTGACCAGGAGATGAATGAAAAAGCAAAGCGCATTATCGAGGACATTGTTCGCGAAGTAGAAGTAGGACAAATGTACTTAGGAAAAGTGAAACGAATCGAAAAATTTGGTGCATTTGTTGAAATTTTCAATGGAAAAGATGGCCTTGTTCATATTTCTGAGCTTGCTGAAGAACGCGTTGGTAAGGTCGAGGATGTTGTAAAAATCGGCGATGAACTCCTTGTGAAGGTAACAGAAATCGATCGTCAAGGTCGTGTAAACCTTAGCCGCAAAGCAGTCTTAAAAGAACAGCGTGAAAAAACGGAACAAAAAGAATAATATAAGCAAAAATCCGGGGGAGACCCTGGTTTTTTTTAGCTAAAACCAGGAAAGAGGCTCGCCAAGTGGCGAGTTTTTGTGCAAATAGTGGGTCCCGAGTACTGGGTAAAAGCATAGCTAATATTGTATGCTTTTTGCAGAAAAGGTCATTTATGTGGACATTTTTCCGAAGAGATTCGAAGGTTTTTTGAACGATAATGCTGGTAACGCGTTTTTTAATCCAAGTACTTGGATTAAAAACACCAAATTTCGTTAATATATTGCTAGTACTGGTAATAAAACGCTGTAAAATGAAGAGTTAATCCGAGTACTAGTAATAAAACGAGGTCAGAAGGTCGATATAATCCCTGTACTAGCAATAAAAAACGACCCAAAATCGGTTTAATCCAAGTACTAGCAAAAAAACAACCCTATAATCACGGTTAATCCGAGTACTAGTAATAATACTTAATTCCTATTTTTGAACAACCGGGCAGTTCCATTTGCCGGGTTTCTTTTACCTTAGAGGACAATTCCACATTCATGTTCGTTGCTGTGAATCTTGTTTTCTTCGGTTCCTCGTTCTACCTTGTCCGAATTTCACATAACCTTAACTATAGAGAACCAAATAGGGCTTCTGTGAAGGAGGTTAAGGGTAAGTGAAAAGAATTGTTACGCTAGTGATCATCCTTACATGTACATGGTTAATTGTGAATAACCCATATACACGACATTATATTACGACCTTGAAAATGGAATCAGTTCCTGTTTCAGGAAAAGAAGAAAATACTCTCTATCATGAAATTGAATCAAAGGCAGCTAACTATGAGGTTGAGCCTATAGATGCGAAAATTGACCCCGTATGGAAGGCGATACCTGGGTATAATGGACTAAAGGTGAACGTTGAAGAATCCTATAAAAAAATGAAAGATCGAAATCGATTTTCAGAAGAGTTGCTTGTGTATGATGAAGTGAAGCCAAAGGTTCATTTAAGGGATCTTCCTCCAGCAGCTATTTATAAGGGAAATCCTGAAAAGCCAATGGTCAGCTTTATCATTAATGTTGCATGGGGGAACGAATATTTGTCTGACATGCTGGCAACGTTAAAGAAACATCATATTACAGCCACTTTTTTCCTTGAAGGAAGATGGGTGAAAAATCACCCGGAATTAGCGAAGATGATTGTTGAAGCTGGACATGAGGTTGGGAATCATTCATTTAGCCATCCTGATATGAAGAGCCTTTCAAGTGGAAGAATTCATGAAGAAATCAAGAGAACAAATGAAGTGATTGAGGCGACGACAGGGAAAAGACCACATTGGTTTGCTCCGCCAAGTGGAAGTTATAAAGAAGAGGTAGCTAAGGTAGCTGCTGTACATCGCTTAGGGACAGTGATGTGGAGTGTTGACACGATTGATTGGCAAAAGCCTTCTCCAGAAGTACTAACTCAAAGAGTAACCTCAAAGCTGCATAATGGAGCAATGATCTTAATGCATCCGACCGATTCAACAACAAAAGCACTTAATGGATTGATTACCGAAATTAAAGCAAGAGATTTACAAATCGGCCCCGTTTCTGAATTATTGAGCGAAGAACGTATTATGAACAGGGATATGAAACAGAATGTGGAATGACAGGTAAAATATTATTGGTAAATATGAAAAAAAAACCTTCATTTTGGAAAAAGTAACAAAAATGAAATATACTTAGTTATTGCAGGATTAGTTTTTAAACTATCCAAAGGAGGGGTCATTTTGATTAAAAAATATACATGCCAGAATGGAGTCCGAATTGTGCTTGAAAATATCCCTACGGTTCGTTCTGTTGCCATAGGAGTCTGGATTGGAACTGGTTCTAGAAATGAGAATAAAAAAAATAACGGGATTTCTCATTTCCTTGAGCATATGTTTTTTAAAGGCACGAAAACAAGGACGGCAAGGGAAATTGCAGAGTCATTTGATAGTATTGGCGGACAAGTAAACGCATTTACTTCCAAGGAATATACGTGCTATTATGCAAAGGTTCTTGATGAGCACTCACAATTTGCCCTTGAAGTCCTCGCCGATATGTTCTTTCATTCTACCTTTGAATCGGGCGAATTGGATAAAGAAAAAAATGTTGTTTATGAAGAAATTAAAATGTATGAGGACACACCTGATGACATTGTCCATGATTTATTAAGCAGAGCAATTTATGACGAGCATTCACTAGGCTACCCAATCCTTGGGACCGAGGAAACATTAAAGACGTTTACAGCTGATACTTTAAAACAATATATGCACGATACATACACTCCTGAAAACGTAGTGATTTCGATTGCTGGGAACATTGAAGAAACCTTTATCTCGAGTGTTGAAAAGCTTTTTGGATCGTATGAAGCAGGGAAGGAACAAATAGAGTGTCAACAACCAGCTTTTCACGCAAATCAAATTTCACGGAAAAAGGATACAGAGCAGGCTCATCTTTGTATCGGCTTTGAAGGCTTGCAAATAGGGGATCCTGAAGTTTATAGTCTGATTACCTTAAATAATATTTTAGGCGGCAGTATGAGCAGTCGCTTATTTCAAGATGTGAGAGAGCAGCGTGGGTTGGCGTATTCGGTATTTTCCTACCATTCCGCATTTAAGGATACAGGAGTTTTAACTGTTTATAGTGGGACTGGAGCGAAGCAATTAAATGTACTATTTGAAACGATTCAGGAAACGTTAAATAAGCTAAAATCAGAAGGAATTACAGATAAAGAGTTAAACAATAGTAAAGAGCAATTAAAGGGAAGTTTAATGCTTAGTCTTGAGAGTACAAATAGTCGGATGAGTCGTAACGGGAAAAATGAATTAGTACTAGGATATCATCGTTCTCTTGATGAAATTATTGAGCAAATCAATGATGTGACAAAAGAAAAAGTCGATCAACTTGCTAATCGGATTTTTACCGATCAATATTCAGTTTCATTAATTAGCCCTGACGGGAATCTACCTAAATTAGGTTAAATTTAAAGTCTGGTCGAATTAAAGTGTACCTTTTGCAAAGGACATTTTAAAGGCCCAGGCTTTTTTTAGCTAATAGGAAAGTATAAATTTTTAAATTTATACTTTCCTAACGCATAAGGGCAATAAGGTTTTTCTTTGGGCTTTAGCCCTTAGAAAAATCAATCAGGCTCCGCGTGACTACGCCTCTGTCTTCGCCCTTAGGGGCTCGCCAATCGGCGAGTTTTCTTTATGGTATTTTATGGACAGCTATTCTAATTAGGCATTCATATTGATACATATAGATATAACAATAGTGGGAGGGAAGCTGAGATGAGATTAAGTGAATTAGGTGGGAAGGAAATCGTTGACGTCAAAAAAGCAGAACGTCTTGGGGTTTTGGGGCAAACGGATTTAGAAATCGATGAAAAAACGGGCCAAATAAAAGCATTGATTATTCCCTCAATGAAATGGTTTGGTTTAAAAAGGCAAGGGGGAGAGGTTAGGGTTCCGTGGAATCATATTAAAAAAATAGGGACGGATATGGTCATCATTGACGTCGTTGATGAAGAATGATGACAAATATGGGAAAGAATTACGTGGAGGCGGGAAATATTCCGTCTTTTTTTTTTTTTCAACCGGAAATCAGCAGATAACTCACCAGACAGGAACCTATAACATATGATGTTGAAGTAATAAAAAAATTCCTGTTCTATTCTAGAAAAAGAAGGTGATTATTCTTATGCTGACAGGAATGCAAATCGCTGTAATAGGTGGTGATGCCAGACAGCTTGAGATTATCCGTCAGCTGACAGAGCATGACGCCAAGTTATCACTAATTGGTTTTGAACAATTGGATCACGCCTTTACAGGAGCAGCGAAAGAGAAGATAGAGGAAATCGATTTTTCAGTGCAAGATGCACTTATTCTTCCAGTTCGCGGAACTGATTTAGAAGGTCAAGTAGATACGGTTTTTTCGAATGAAAAAATCATTTTAACAAAGGAAATGTTAGTGCAACTACCACCCCACGCCATCATTTTTTCGGGCATTAGTAATTCATATTTGGATGGAATGACAAAAGAGGCAAACCGACGTCTAGTAAAGCTTTTTGAACGCGATGATGTCGCCATTTATAATTCCATCCCAACAGTTGAAGGTACAATTATGATGGTCATTCAGCATACCGACTTCACTATTCATGGTTCAAAAGTGGCTGTATTAGGATTAGGAAGGGTAGGGTTAACAGTTGCCCGTACGTTCCAAGCTTTAGGAGCAAAGGTGAAAGTTGGAGCGAGAAAAAGTGAGCATAAAGCAAGAAGTATGGAGATGGGTTTTACCCCATTTCAACTAGAGGATCTTCAAGATAATGTAAAGGATATCGATATTTGTATTAATACCATTCCAGCTCCGATTGTGAGTGCATCTGTTATCTCTAAGATGCCACCTCATACTCTTATCATTGACTTAGCTTCAAAACCAGGTGGAACAGATTTTCGCTATGCTGAAAAAAGGGGAGTGAAAGCATTGCTTGCTCCTAGTCTTCCTGGAATTGTCGCTCCGAAGACAGCAGGTCAAATACTTGCAAGTGTCTTAATAAAGCTGCTTAAAGAGGATATGAATAAAAGGGAGGATTCACAAGAATGAGCTTACAAGGGAAACGTATCGGTTTTGGTTTAACAGGCTCGCATTGCACGTATGATGAGGTCTTTCCAGAAATCGAAACTTTAGTTAATGAAGGGGCCGAAGTCGTTCCAATCGTGTCTTGGACTGTAGAATCGACAGATACAAGGTTTGGAAAAGGGGAAGACTGGATTCAAAGAATAGTTGACTTAACCGGTAATGAGCCGATTAATTCAATAGTAAAAGCTGAACCATTGGGACCGAAATTTCCGCTAGACTGTATGGTTATATCTCCGATGACAGGAGTTTCTCTGAGTAAATTTGCAAATGCAATGAATGATTCACCTGTCTTAATGGCTGCAAAAGCAACGTTAAGAAATCAAAAACCGGTTGTACTCGGAATATCTACGAATGATGCGTTAGGATTAAATGGCGTCAATATTATGAGATTAATGGCAACGAAAAATATTTATTTTATTCCATTTGGTCAGGATGATCCTGAGAAAAAGCCAAACTCTATGGTCGCAAGAATGAGCATGACGAAAGCAGCGATTCTTGCGGCAATGGAAGGTCAGCAACTTCAGCCGGTGATTATTGAACGTTTTCGTGATAGTGTGTAGACCGTATTCGTCATCGTTTAATCACATCCGATTGTCCATGAAACAAAATCTCCCCTTTTAATCGTCGTTGAATATGATAAAATAAATGAAAATATAAAATTGGCAGATGAATTGATAGAATTTCTGCTTGTTAAGTATTTCTTACAATCCGGCAAACGTCGGTTAAATCAACTTTTGGAAGGGGAACTTAAAATATGCCGCAAGAGAGAAGATTTAATGTAGCAGTAGTGGGAGCAACAGGAGCTGTTGGACAACAAATCATTCAAACTTTAGAGGATCGCGATTTACCGATTTCGAAATTAACCTTACTATCATCAGCAAGATCAGCAGGAAAAAAGGTTTTATATAAAGGGCAGGAAATAACAATAGAGGAAGCGAAGCCAGAAAGCTTTGAAGGGATTGACATTGCTCTTTTCAGTGCAGGAGGAAGCATCTCTAAAGTATTAGCACCTGAAGCTGTAAAGCGTGGAGCAATCGTTGTTGATAATACAAGTGCATTCCGTATGGATGAAGAAGTACCGCTAATTGTACCAGAAGTGAATGCAACAGATTTATACGAGCACAAAGGAATTATTGCAAATCCGAACTGTTCAACGATTCAAATGGTAGTAGCATTAGAGCCTTTACGTCAAAAGGTAGGTTTAAAGAAAGTAATCGTTTCTACGTACCAAGCCGTTTCAGGAGCTGGAGCAGCGGCCATCCAAGAAATGGAAGAGCAAACGAAAGCCATTTTAGACGGGGAAGAAGTAGAACCGCAAATCTTGCCGGTAGGTGCACTTGATAAACACTATCAAATTGCTTTCAATGCGATTCCACAAATTGATAAGTTTGAGGAAAATGGCTTCACTTTTGAAGAAATGAAAATGATCAATGAAACGAAGAAAATTATGCATTTGCCAGAACTTGAAGTAGCAGCTACATGTGTGCGTTTACCTGTTGGAACGGGACATTCTGAATCCGTTTATTTTGAAATTGAAAAAGATGGCATCAGTGCGGACGAAGTAAAGGCAATGCTAGCTGACGCGCCTGGAATCGTATTACAGGATGACCCAGCACAACAAATTTACCCGATGCCTGCGTATTGTGTTGGTAAAAGAGATGTTTTTGTTGGACGCATCCGTAAAGACCTAGATAATGAACAGGGGTTCCATATGTGGGTTGTTTCAGATAACTTATTAAAAGGAGCAGCATGGAATTCCGTTCAAATTGCTGAAAAATTAATTGAACTTGGTTTGGTAAAATAATTAGTAATCAAGAGAGCATCTTAGAGGTGTTACGATGAGAATAATCGTCCAAAAATTTGGTGGTACGTCTGTGCGCAATAGTGAGAGCCGGACACATGCCGTGAACCATATAAAAAAAACAACTTCAGAGGGATATAAAGTAGTAGTTGTTGTTTCAGCGATGGGAAGGAATGGGGATCCGTATGCAACGGATACCCTTTTATCCCTCGTTGGCGGAAATCAAAATTCGTTAAAGCCAAGGGAGACTGATCTTTTACTCTCTTGTGGGGAGATTATTTCCAGTGTTGTCTTTACGAATCAGCTTTTGCTGAGTGGTTTAAAGGCAACTGCGCTTACTGGCTCACAAGCAGGTTTTTTAACGAATGGCGAGCATACAAGTGCTAAGATTATTGAAATGAAGTGCGAGCGTTTATTAAAAGAGTTAGATGAAGTCGACGTCGTGGTTGTCGCAGGCTTCCAGGGAGCCGCTTCGAATGGAGACATTACTACAATTGGCAGAGGTGGAAGTGATACTTCAGCGGCTGCACTTGGGGCTGCTTTAAATGCTGAAAGAGTCGACATTTTCACTGATGTTGAAGGGATTATGACAGCTGATCCAAGAATCGCTGACAATGCGAGACCTTTGTCGATTGTCACTTACACAGAGGTTTGTAATATGGCCTATCAAGGGGCCAAGGTGATTCATCCTCGTGCAGTTGAAATTGCGATGCAAGCAAAAGTACCGATTCGGATTCGGTCCACGTACTCGGATAGCCTAGGAACGCTTGTAACCGATCATAACGCAATCCAAAGAAAAGGTAGTGATATTCGAGAACGGCTTATAACAGGGATTGCCCACGTTTCCAATGTCACACAGGTGAAAGTTTTCGCGAAAAAAGATCAATACAATCTCCAGTCAGAAGTGTTTAAAGCAATGGCGAATGATCGTATTTCTGTAGATTTTATCAATATTTCACCAAAAGGTGTCATCTACACTGTTTCTGAGGAGATGACAGACCGTGCGATTTCAATTTTAACGAGTCTCGGGCATGAACCACATATAGAACGGAATTGTGCCAAAGTTTCGGTTGTTGGTGCAGGAATGGCTGGTGTACCGGGGGTCACTTCGAAAATTGTCACGGCTTTATCAGAAAAAGGCATTCGGATTTTACAGTCTGCAGACAGCCATACTACTATTTGGGTACTTGTTAAAGAAGAGGACCTTAGTCTCGCGGTTAACGCATTGCATACTGCCTTCGAACTGGAAAAAAACATTTAGGCGAGACAGTGTGTTCACCTAAGAACCAATGGGGCTGAAGAGAACCCCCACTGGATGAAGTTTCACTTTATAAAGGAGTGGATCAAAATGGTCCAATTTGGCCGTGTTTTGACTGCGATGGTCACCCCTTTTGACAATAAGGGGCATATTGATTTTGTAAAGACGACCCAACTGGTCAATCATTTAATAAATACAGGGACGGAATCTCTAGTTGTTGCTGGAACGACTGGGGAATCTCCGACACTTACGAAAGAAGAGAAGATCGCCTTATTTGAGCATGTCGTTAATGTGGTTAATAATCGAGTCCCTGTAATCGCTGGGACTGGAGGCAATAACACGTACGCTTCAGTAGAGTTAACGAAAAAGGCAGCCCAGCTTGGGGTTGATGGAATCATGGTTGTTGCCCCATATTATAATAAACCAAATCAGGAAGGGCTTTTTCAACATTTTAAATCAGTTGCAGAAAGTACTGAATTGCCAATCATGGTTTATAATATCCCGAGTCGTTCGGCGGTAAATATTCTACCCGAAACGATCATTCGTCTCGCAGAAATTCCAAATATCGTTTGTGTGAAAGAAGCGAGTGGAGATTTAAACGCGATGACAAAAATTATCGCAAATACACCAGATGATTTCCTCCTTTATAGCGGGGACGACAGTATGACATTACCGGTCCTAGCTGTTGGCGGGCACGGAGTTGTATCGGTTGCTTCTCATATTATTGGGAGTGAAATGCAGGAAATGGTTCAAGCCTACCTAAGCGGAAAAAATGGGGAAGCAGCACAACTGCATCAGGAATTATTACCGTTAATGCAAGGCTTGTTTCTTGCCCCAAATCCAACCCCAGTGAAAACAGCACTCCAAATGCAAGGTCTTGATGTCGGTGCCGTACGATTGCCACTTGTACCCCTAAATGAGCAAGAACGAGGAATGCTCTTTCAGATTGTAAATGAAATTAAAAAATCAACCAGCCATTAAGGCAGGTTGATTTTTTTTACAGTTGTAAAGGGTTTCTTGAATCAAGTATAATAGCTATAACTGGTCATGGTCGGCCCATAACAGCAAGGAGGAAGCTGAAACTTGAATACGAAAGTGAATGAAACCATCAAGGTAATACCCTTAGGTGGGGTCGGAGAGATTGGCAAAAATATGTATCTCACAGAAGTAGATGGAGACATATTTATTGTTGATGCAGGCTTGATGTTCCCGGAGGATGAAATGCTCGGTATTGATGTTGTCATCCCCGATATTACCTACTTAATTGAAAATAAGGAAAGAGTCCAAGCTATTTTTTTAACCCACGCACATGAAGACCATATCGGTGCATTGTCTTACCTCTTACAGAAAATAAATGTTCCGGTATATGGGACAAGACTCACCATTGCTCTAGCAAAGGAAAAAATGAAGGAACAAGATTTTCAAGGCAAGGCGGATTTAAGAGTCATCCACTCAGGGTCAAGATTAAAATTTGCTTCTGCACTAGTTACATTTTTCAAAACCAATCATAGCATTCCAGATTCGGTGGCTGTTTGTATCCACACTTCAGAAGGGGCGATCGTTCACACGGGTGATTTTAAATTCGATCAAGCTGCCTCAAAGTTATATCAACCTGAAATTGGAAAAATGGCTAGTATCGGGGAAAAGGGCGTTCTTTGCCTTTTATCTGATAGTATCGGAGCTGAAAACCCTGGTTATACTGACTCTGAAGAAATCATCGCTCGCGAATACTCGAACACGTTCGAGCTTGCTCAAGGAAGAGTGATTGCGGCTTGTTTTGCTACCGATGTAAGTCGTATCCAGCATATTTTTAACAGTGCAAGTGAGAGTCAAAGAAAAGTGGCGCTCGTCGGAAAAAGTCTTAAACGCACGTTAGAAAAAGTAATCGAGCTCGGTTACCTTGAGGTTGATGAGGAACTCATTTGTCCTATTGGAGAAATCAAACAGTATGCCGACAATGAACTCGTGATTTTGATTACGGGAAATCAAGGTGAACCAATTGAAGCTTTACAGAAAATGGCGAGGAGAAATCATCCAGTCATCAATATTCAAGAAGGGGATACTGTGTTAATTCCAATCTCTCCTTTATCGAACAGTGAAGTATTCATAAACAAAACCATTGATTTGCTTTATCGAGCAGGAGCAACTGTTCTTTCTGGAAAAGGTATGATTGATGTATCCAGTCATGGAAGTAAAGAAGAGTTAAAATTTATGATTAACCTGATGAAACCAAAATTCTTTATTCCTGTTCATGGCGAATATAAAATGCTAAAAGCCCATGAAAAAATAGCACAACAATGTGGAATTACCAAAGATCATATAATTGTCCCTGACCGCGGAGAGGTTATTGAATTTATTGACGGCAAAATTCACTCCGTCGAGCGCGTCCCAGCCGGAAACGTACTCATCGATGGAATTGGGATAGGCGACGTTGGAAATATCGTTTTAAGAGATCGCCGATTGCTTTCCCAAGATGGTGTACTGATTGTTGTTGTTACGTTAAATCGAACGGAGCGGAAAATTGCAGCTGGACCAGAAATTATTTCACGAGGATTCGTTTATGTTCGTGAGTCCGAAGAACTAATTAGTGAGTCAGAGGCAATTGTCAAAGAGGTTGTTGAAAAAGTGATTTCCCGTGAGACGTTTGACTGGACTAGTTTAAAGCAGGAAATGAGAGAAGCATTAAATTATCATTTATATAATAAAACAAAGCGTCGGCCAATGATTATGCCTATATTAATGGAAGTGAAGAATTAACCTAAGAAAAACGCTGGAATCTGGCGTTTTTCTTTTTTTTACTTTATGTTCTTGCCTGCATGAAATGGTTATTATTGCCCATACTAATTTTTATACTATGTCTGTAGGGGGTAATAATGGATGCAAACGAATGAAACAAATCCCGAAAAACAGGAAGGACAGAAAGAAGAAAAATCCTCCCTGATGGAGAAAATTCAACAGCTAGGTCAGACAAATGTGCCCCAGCTTTCGCAGGATTCCAAAATTCACTGTTTAACAATAGTTGGTCAAATTGAGGGGCACGTACAACTGCCTCCACATAATAAGACAACAAAATATGAACATCTTATTCCACAGTTGGTGGCGATTGAACAAAATCCAAATATAGAAGGACTTATGGTGATCTTGAATACAGTGGGGGGAGACGTTGAGGCTGGGCTTGCGATATCCGAAATGATGGCCTCTTTATCGAAGCCTACTGTTTCGATTGTTTTAGGCGGAGGACACTCAATTGGGGTGCCAATTGCCGTGTCATGTGATCATTCTTTTATCGTTGAGACGGCTACGATGACCATTCATCCGATTCGATTAACAGGCCTCGTTATTGGCGTCCCGCAAACATTTGAATATCTAGATAAAATGCAAGAACGTGTCATCCGTTTTGTGACGAGTCATTCAAATGTTACTGAGGAAAAGTTCAAGGATCTAATGTTTGCAAAAGGAAACTTAACAAGGGATATTGGAACGAATGTAGTGGGTTCCGATGCTGTTGATATGGGATTAATTGATGAGGTTGGTGGAATTGGTCAAGCTATGCGTAAACTAAATGAACTAATCGATCATAAAAAGCAAGAGGGTGAGGGGATGCTTCAATGATTCTTTATACGATGATGCCTCAAGAGCTTATCTTCCCGGAACAAGAAAACCAAGATGAATCGCAGCTCATGCTCAATTATAAAGGTATTCAAGTCCTAGCAGAACAAGAGGATGCAAGAAGTTATCGAATTGTACGTGTGATGAGCACAGACCCTTCTCATTATTTAAACCCTGATTATACGCCTGGGACAAAAATTTCCTTTTCATAGAACGAATGTTTGACCAACCTTTATAGTCCTTATGTTATAATAAAGTGACTCTTTGATAAGCAGCCTAGACAGGCTGCTTATTTTCTTCTACCCGGTTGATTGATTTGGATTTGTTCATAAAGTTTTGTAGACTAGATTATAGGTGATAAGATGGTGAAAAAGAAAAGAAGAACTCAAAAAGGTGACCAATTAAAAACAACAATGAAATACGAACTTACAGGATTAATACTGATTGCCTTAGCGATCATTGCGATGGCTGAGCTTGGAGCTGTTGGAAAGGCGGTTGTTCTGTTTTTCCGCTTTTTTATGGGTGAGTGGTACATGATTGGCCTGATAGGGCTTATCATCTTTAGTTGTTATATTATGTGGAAAAGGCAACTCCCATTTTTATTTCAAACAAAGCTATTTGGTACATATTTAATTATTGGAGCGATCCTATTATTAAGCCATGTAACATTATTTGAGCTGTTGTCTAATGGAGGGAAATTTGAAAATCCGAGCGTAATCGCAAACACATGGGATCTTTATAAAATGGATGTAAGAGGCGAATCAAGTACTGGTGATCTAGGCGGGGGTATGATTGGAGCTATTTTATTTGCTACATTCTATTTTTTATTTGACTCAGTTGGCTCACAAATATTTGCCTTTGTTTTAATTATCATCGGAATTATTTTAATTACCGGAAGGACATTTGGAGATGCAGCCGGTAAGGTCCTTAATAGTATTGGGAACTTTCTTAAAAAACAATGGATTGCCTTTATAGAGGATTTGAAAGAATGGCAGCAGCAGTATATGGATAAAAAAGAGGAAAAAGCTCAGGTGAAAAAAGAAATAAAGCCCGTCAATGAGAAAAAAAGCTCTGATCGAACGGGAAAAACAGATATGGTGGAAGCTGAATTACAACCATCAGAGCCGATTATTTCCAGTTTTGCTGAAAGAGCCTATTTGGATGATCTCGTAGAGGATCAGAAGAAAGAAGAGGTTAAAGAACAAAGGGAAGAAGAACCCAATGAAGAGATCGACGAAACTCCTCCAACAATTACCTTTACAGAAGTGGAAAACACGGCATACGAACTGCCGTCTATTAACTTATTAAAAAGACCAAATAAGACGGATCAAAGTGGGGAGTATGAGCTCATTCACGCAAATGCTGCTAAATTAGAAAGAACCTTTCATAGCTTTGGAGTGAAAGCGAAAGTGACACAGGTTCATTTAGGTCCAGCTGTGACGAAATATGAAGTTCATCCGGATGTTGGTGTGAAGGTTAGCCGTATCGTAAGTCTTCATGATGATTTAGCTTTGGCTTTAGCTGCGAAAGATATCCGCATTGAAGCACCGATTCCTGGAAAATCGGCCATAGGAATTGAAGTACCGAATTCAGAAGTGGCAATGGTGTCTTTACGAGAAGTGCTAGAAGCAAAGGAAAAGAACAAACCAGAATCAAAATTACAAATTGCGCTTGGGCGTGACATAACGGGTGAGGCTGTACTCGCGGAATTGAATAAGATGCCTCATCTTCTCGTAGCCGGAGCAACCGGGAGTGGAAAGAGTGTTTGTATCAATGGAATTATTACAAGTATCCTTATGCGCGCAAAGCCTCATGAAGTAAAATTAATGATGATTGATCCAAAGATGGTTGAGTTAAACGTATATAATGGGGTTCCGCATTTGCTTGCACCGGTTGTGACGAATGCGAAAAAGGCCTCACAAGCTTTGCAAAAAGTAGTAAACGAAATGGAACGTCGGTATGAATTGTTTTCCCATACCGGTACAAGAAATATTGAAGGATATAATGACTATGTAAAAAGGATGAATGCCGACGACGAAATGAAGCAGCCGTTGTTGCCATATATCGTTGTCATCGTTGATGAGTTGGCAGACTTGATGATGGTTGCTTCGTCGGATGTTGAAGATTCGATAACGAGATTAGCGCAGATGGCGCGAGCTGCCGGTATTCATCTTATTATTGCCACACAGCGTCCGTCTGTTGATGTCATTACAGGAGTGATTAAAGCGAATATTCCATCGCGAATCGCATTTGCCGTATCATCTGCGACGGACTCCCGGACGATTCTTGATATGGGTGGAGCAGAAAAACTATTAGGTAGAGGAGATATGCTGTTTTTACCAGTAGGAGCATCAAAGCCTGTGCGATTACAAGGAGCCTTCTTATCAGATGAAGAGGTCGAAGAAGTGGTCGATTTTGTGATTGGCCAACAAAAAGCACAATATCAAGAAGAGATGATTCCTGAAGATATTCCTGAAACGACATCAAAAGTGGATGATGACATATACGATGATGCCGTTGAATTAGTTGTTGATATGCAGACCGCATCTGTGTCGATGCTGCAGCGGCGATTCAGAATTGGCTATTCTCGAGCCGCACGACTAATTGATGAAATGGAACAGCGCGGGATTGTCGGGCCATATGAAGGAAGTAAACCGCGAACCGTGTTAATTTCAAAATCTGACGAAGTAAGCTCATAATCAAGAAGGATTAGGAAGTGTTAAAACCAACACTTCCTTTTTTGTCTTTATTTTTTGACTGGTGCCCTTCTGCAAGACCAAGATTATCCCCTTTATATAAATATTTACAAATTTTTACCAACTTCTTTTCCGTATGAAAACAATTCTTTTTTTCCAATGCTAGAAGAAGGGTCTGGAATTTTAAAGCCGTAGTTTAGTTTCCATGTCTTAGGAACAAAAACGACTTTAATTGCTAACGGTTGAAATCTTCCTTTACTACTAACTCATTCATCTTATAGGGGGGTACTGAATGTGAAAAAGCGTAAATTTGGTTTAGCCCTATCGCTCATATTGGCTGCAGGAACAATTCTTGGAGCTTGTGGCGGTGGTGGCAAAGATGAAGCAGAAAGAAAAGGTGGCGGAGCTGGGGATACTGGCGATAGGACCGAGGAGACGTTTAAAGTTGCAATGGTTACCGATACAGGTGGAGTTGATGACAAATCCTTTAATGAATCTGCTTGGAAAGGCATTAAGGAATTCGGAGAAGAAAATGGCTTAACGGAAGGTGAAGGCTATACTTACTTGCAATCGAAGTCTGATGCGGACTACACAACAAATTTAAATTCACTTGCTAGAAAGGGTTTCAACCTTATCTATGGAGTAGGTTTCTTAATTCAAGAATCCTTAAATGAAATTGCGGGCCAGCAAACCGAGACTCAATTTGGCATTGTGGATGCTGTCGTTGAACAACCAAATGTAGTCAGCATTCTTTTCAGGGAGCAAGAGTCCTCTTTTCTTGCAGGCGTGGTAGCAGGACTAACAACAGTATCCGATAAAATTGGGTTTATCGGCGGAGTCTCTGGAGAAGTAGTTGGGCGTTTTGAAGCAGGATTTAGCGCAGGAGTAAAGACAGTGAATCCTAAGGCCGATTTAGACATTCAATATGCTGAGGATTTTGAAGCTGCTGAAAAAGGGCAAGCCATTGCTTCAAAGATGTATGCTTCTGGTGTGGATGTCATTTTCCATGCTGCTGGGGCTACCGGAAACGGTCTTTTAAAAGAAGCGCGTGACCTTAAGAAAAAAGATCCAGAAAGAAACGTGTGGGTAATTGGTGTTGACTCTGACCAAAGCAATGAAGGTGTTGTCGAAATTAATGGGGAAGAAAAGAATGTGGTCATTACTTCCGCATTAAAGCGAGTAGATGTCGCTGTTAAAGATATTTCTAAACGGGCAATGGAAGGAGACTTCGCGGGTGGGGAAACGGTGGTTTACACACTTGCTGATGATGGAGTTGGCTTAGCTTCAATTAATGATGAGGTTGAAGCAAAAGCTGAGATTGAAGAAAGAGTAAAAGAGTTTTCTGAGCGAATCAAGAGCGGTGAACTTGTTATCCCAGGTACAAAAGAAGAACTTGAAGATTTTTCTGCTGAGTAGCTAACAAAAGGCTTGGCGTTTTCTCTGAAGAGACGCCAAGCTACCATTATTTTTAAGCATATAAAACCTTAACTGAAGGGTAGGAATTAAACCTGCATTTCATTTAAGGTTTTTAGGGTAGTCCCCTTTTAGATTGATGGTAGGGCCTGAATTCCTCCTACCTATTCTTTTTTTACATAATGTTGGGGAGTGAAATGAGTGGAACATGTAATTGAAATGCTCAATATTCGTAAAGAATTTTCCGGTTTCGTGGCAAACGACAATATTACGTTACAACTAAAAAAAGGAGAAATTCATGCTTTACTAGGGGAGAATGGAGCGGGAAAATCGACGCTTATGAATGTATTGTTTGGATTGTACCAGCCAGAGGCTGGGGAAATTAAAGTAATGGGCGAAACAGTTCAAATAACAGATCCAAATGTAGCAAATGATTTAGGTATCGGCATGGTGCATCAGCATTTTATGCTTGTTGACACTTTTACAGTCACGGAAAATATTATTCTTGGGCAAGAGGTTACTAAAGGTGGAATGATTGACTTAAAGACTGCGGATGAAGAGGTTAGAAAGCTCTCAGAAAAATATGGACTAAGTGTTGACCCTAAGGCGAAAATTACCGACATATCTGTAGGAATGCAGCAACGCGTTGAGATATTAAAAACGCTTTATCGTGGAGCGGACATTTTAATCTTTGACGAACCGACAGCCGTGTTAACTCCTCAAGAGATTAAAGAATTGATTCAAATTTTGAAAACACTGATCAAGGAAGGTAAATCAATTATTTTAATTACTCATAAATTAAAGGAAATTATGGAAGTGTGTGACCGTGTTACGGTCATACGAAAGGGGAAGGGAATTGGTACGGTAAATGTAAGTGAAACAAACCCGAATGATCTTGCAAGTATGATGGTTGGCCGCGAAGTCGTTTTTAAAACAGAAAAAACGGAAGCACAGCCTGATGAGGATGTACTTCAAATTAACAACTTAGTTATTAAAGATTCTCGTGGAATCGAAGCTGTTAGGAGTCTAAATTTAACGGTTCGCGCTGGTGAGATTCTTGGGATTGCTGGGATTGATGGCAATGGCCAGACCGAATTAATTGAAGCTATCACTGGTTTACGAAAAGCAGAGAGTGGTAGCGTTAAAATTAATGGGACAGAAGTGATTAATCAACCCCCAAGGAAAATCATTGAATCCGGGCTGGCCCATATTCCTCAGGACCGTCATAAGCATGGTCTTGTATTAAATTATACGGTTGGTGAAAATATCGTTCTGCAAACGTATTATAAAAAGCCCTTTTCAAATTCAGGGTTAATGAACTTTAAAAAGATTTATGAACAAGCTCGAGCGCTAATTACTGAATTTGATGTCCGAACACCTAGTGAATATACTCCTGCAAGAGCCTTATCTGGTGGAAATCAGCAAAAAGTAATCATTGCTAGAGAGGTAGACAGAGATCCAGATATTTTAATCGCAGCTCAACCTACACGCGGGCTTGATGTTGGGGCGATTGAATTTATTCATAAAAGATTAATTGAACAGCGCGATAACGGGAAAGCTGTGCTCTTAATTTCGTTTGAATTAGATGAAATTCTCAATGTGAGCGACCGGATTGCGGTTCTTTATGAAGGGCAAATTGTAGCAATCGTTGATCCAAAAGAAACAACAGAACAGGAACTGGGTTTACTGATGGCAGGATCTAAGGGGAAGAAAGTGGGTGAAGAGTCAAATGTCTAACCGAGTGAGAAATGTACTAATCCCAATCATTGCCGTATTCTTAGGAGTGTTGTTCGGAACGATTATTATGGTTGTAAGCGGTTATAATCCAATTGCCGCTTTTACTGCACTTTGGAATGGTGCATTTGGCGATGTTTATTATGCCGGTGAGGTGATACGGCAAATAACACCATATATTCTCGCTGGACTGGCTGTTGCCTTTGCCTTTCGAACAGGCCTTTTTAATATTGGTGTCGAAGGTCAGCTGCTAATGGGTTGGGCGGCAGCAGTTTGGATCGGAGTCTCTATTGAGTTGCCTAAAATCATCCATTTGCCGCTAGCCGTATTAGTAGCAGGAGTTGCCGGAGGACTTTGGGCATTTATTCCTGGCTATTTAAAAGCGAGATTTAGAGTGCATGAGGTTATTGTTACGATCATGTTAAATCATACCGCGCTTTATTTAACGAATCACTTTATCCGAACGGTGCTAACCGAAGGCAAAGAGCGTTCAGACATGATTTTTGTTTCAGCTTCGCTTCGCTCGCCTTTCTTTGAAAGAATTACCGAATATTCACGAATGCACTGGGGAATAACAATAGCAATTATTTGTGCAATTATCATGTGGTTTATTCTTGAAAAAACGACAACAGGATTTGAACTTCGTGCGGTTGGTTTTAATGAGCATGCCTCCAAATATGCGGGGATGAATGTAAAGCGGAATATTATTTTATCAATGGTGATATCTGGAGTTTTTGCTGGTTTAGCAGGTGCAATGGAAGGTTTGGGGACATTCGGTTATACAGCAGTTAAGGGCGGGTTCACCGGAGTCGGTTTCGATGGTATTGCTGTTGCCTTACTTGGCGCAAATACCGCGATTGGCGTCGTGCTCGCAGCAATCTTGTTTGGCAGTTTGAAAGTCGGCGCGTTGAATATGCCATTGGAAGCCGGAGTACCTAATGAACTTGTTGATATTATTATTGCAATGATTATTATCTTTGTAGCCTCTAGTTACATTATTCGGTGGTTTATCGAACGTATTAGCAAAAAGGGGGTGAAGTAAGTGGGATTGATGGATATTCTTCAAATTGTCATTCCGTCTACTCTTTTGTGGGCAGCTCCACTTATTCTCACTGCATTAGGCGGGATCTTCTCGGAACGTTCAGGTGTGATTAACATTGGACTGGAAGGTTTAATGGTTGTTGGTGCGTTTACGGGAATTGTTTTTAACCTAAGTACAGTAAACATTTTAGGAAATTGGACTCCGTGGATTGCTCTCTTGGCAGCTGCACTTGTGGGCGCAGCGTTTTCGGCCATTCATGCAGTTGCTTCAATTACTTTTCGTGCAGATCATACCGTTTCAGGAGTAGCAATCAATTTATTAGCTGTTGGCGTCACGTTATTTCTTGTGAAGTTAATTTATGATAAAGGTCAAACAGATATTATTCAAAAAGGTTTTAGAAAAATTGATATCCCCTTCCTAACTGATGTTCCAATTATTGGGCCAATCTTCTTTTCAAATACGTATTGGACATCATTTGTCGCAATTCTTGTTGCAATTATTGCCTGGTTTGTCGTTTATAAAACATCATTTGGACTTCGTCTCCGCTCAACAGGGGAGCATCCGATGGCTGCAGATACGATGGGAGTCAACGTAACGAAGATGCGTTATATAGGTGTCCTACTTTCCGGAGCTCTCGGAGGTCTTGGCGGAGCGATTTATTCGCAATCGATTTCCTCAGATTTTAGTCATTCCACGATTAGCGGTCAAGGTTTCATGGCGCTAGCAGCGATGATTTTTGGAAAATGGCACCCGCTCGGTGCGATGGGCGCCGCAATCTTCTTTGGCTTTGCCCAAAGTATAAGTATTATTGGGAATAGTTTGCCGTTTTTGGAGAATGTACCTAATGTGTATTTATTAATCGCACCGTATATATTAACGATTCTCGCATTGACTGGCTTTATCGGACGAGCAGATGCACCGAAAGCATCAGGTACCCACTATGTTAAAGGAAGCCGCTAAAAAATATACGCGAAGGCTCTTAGAGATTTTTCTCTAGGAGTTTTTTTAAAAGATAAGAAAGTATAAAATTTCTGGAGTTAGAAAATGTCTAGCTCCAGCGCCTAGCCCCGACTGGTCTAGCCACTCCAGATTTGAAGACAAAGAGCGTCTTCTAATCTGGAGCGTCTTATGCTTGTCGGGGCTGACCAAGGCGCTTGCGCTTTTCTTATGCTCACATTAAGCTAAATGTCAAATACTTGTTTTAAGTGAAAACATGAAGGTATAGTAAGAATAGGTTCACATGTAAAGGAAAGAATAAATATAACATGAGCGTTTCATACATAAGATTTAATCATAACGTGCAAACAATTCGGACCATTTAAAGGAGGTACCACATGAGTGTGATTTCGGAATCGATAAAAGACATGAATGGTTATAAGCTTCATATCGTAAAAACGGAGAAATTTAAAACCAATACAATTGTTTGGAAAATGAAGGCACCACTAAGCAAAGAGACGGTCACAGAACGGGCTTTGCTGCCACACGTACTTCAAAGCAGTACAGCTGGGTTCCCGACAACGGCAAAACTAAGAGCTTATTTAGATGAGCTTTATGGCGCTAATTTATTTGTTGATGTGTCCAAAAAAGGGGAATATCAAGTGATTTCCTTGTCGATTGAACTTGCAAATGAAAAGTTCTTATCGGACTCCACTCCGCTACTCTCTAAGGGACTTGAATTATTATCTGAAATAATTACAAAGCCATTAACAGAGAACGGAGCTTTTGACAGAGAAACGATTGAAAATGAAAAGCGTACCTTAAAACAACGAATTCAGTCTGTTTACGATGATAAGATGCGATATGCAAATTATAGGCTAGTTCAAGAAATGTGTGAAGGAGAGCCTTATGCGCTTCATGTCAACGGTGAGCTTGAAGCGGTTGACGCGATAACAGCTAACTCATTATATGACTATTATGAGAAGGCGCTTTCTGAGGATGAATTAGACCTTTACGTAATTGGTGATGTCAACCCGAAAGAAGTTGAGGAGTCGGCAAATACATTGCTTCAGTTTTCTGAGCGCACGCCAGTTGAATCGAATTATTTGAATGGAGCTCGTAAGGAAGAAAAGGTGATTAAAGAGCAACAAGATGTAAAGCAAGGAAAATTGAATATCGGTTATCGCACGAACGTCAAATATGGAGATCAAGACTATTATGCTCTTCAAGTTTTTAATGGAATTTTTGGAGGTTTTTCTCATTCAAAACTTTTTTTAAATGTGAGAGAGAAAAATAGTTTAGCCTATTATGTAGGAAGTCGGTTGGAAAGTCATAAAGGGATAATGATGGTCATGTCTGGAATTGAGTTCAAAAATTTTGAACTCGCGGTCAATATTATTAAGGAACAGATGGAAGCAATGAAAACAGGGGCTTTTACAGATGAAGAGATGACGCAAACGAAGGCTGTTATAAAAAATCAATTGCTTGAAACAATCGATACTGCAAGAGGAATGGTCGAACTTTTGTATCATAATGTCGTATCAAAAATTCAGCTTCCTTTGGATGAGTGGTTGAAAGGGATGGAGACAACAACGAAGGATGAAATCATGAAAGTTGCCAATAAGGTGAACTTAGATACCATTTACTTCTTAACAGGAATGGAGGCGGCGGAGTAATGGAGAAAATCGCTTACGGGCAACTGCAAGAAGAATTATATTATGAAAAATTAGAAAATGGCCTAGATGTGTATATCCTTCCAAAAAAAGGATTCAATAAAACGTATGCTACATTTACTACAAAATACGGGTCAATCGATAATCACTTTAAGCCTTATGGAAAAACGGAGTTTGTAAAGGTTCCTGATGGAATTGCTCATTTTCTTGAACATAAATTATTCGAAAAGGAAGACGGGGATGTTTTTCAGCAATTTAGCCGTCAAGGTGCATCTGCAAATGCATTTACATCGTTTACCCGAACGGCCTATCTGTTTTCAAGCACATCGAATGTCGAAAAAAACTTGGAAACGTTAATGGACTTCGTTCAGGAGCCATATTTTACAGAAAAAACAGTTGAAAAAGAAAAGGGAATCATTGGGCAAGAAATTACGATGTACGATGATAATCCTGACTGGCGATTGTATTATGGAATTATTGAAAACATGTATGAAAGTCATCCAGTTAAAATTGATATTGCCGGAACGAAAGAAACGATTTCACATATTACGAAAGATATGCTTTATGAATGCTACAACACGTTTTATCATCCGAGCAATATGCTTCTATTCGTAGTGGGCTCCATTGATCCGAAAGAAATAATGAAACAAATAAAAGTGAATCAAGCGAAAAAAGAATACACAGTAAAACCAGAAATTGAACGACGTTTTGACCCGGAGATTGAGCATGTGGCGAAGAAAAAGCATGTTCTTAAGATGAATGTCCAAACGCCAAAATGTCTTGTTGGTATAAAGGCGCTTCCTTTAGAAGTGACAGGGACAGAAAAGCTTAAACTAGAACTTGCTACAAATATTTTGCTTGATATTTTGTTTGGTAAAAGTTCAGCCGGATACACGGAACTTTATAATCAAGGTTTAATCGATGATACATTTTCCTATGACTATAGCCAGGAACAAGGATTCGGTTTTGCCATTGTCGGCGGGGACACAGTAGATGCAGATCAATTGTCGGAAAAGCTAAAAAGAATTTTATTAGATGCAAAAACAGGGCCAGATGTAACTGAAGAAAATTTAAACCGAGCAACGAAGAAAAAAATTGGTACGTTTTTAAGAGCAATAAATTCACCGGAATACATTGCGAATCAATTTACGCGCTACGCTTTTAATGAAATGGACTTATTTGATGTTGTGCCCGTTTTAGAAAAGATTACAGTTGATGATATTAAGACAGCTGCATCTCGATTGGTTGATGAGGAGCGCTTTACTGTTTGTCAAGTTGTTCCAAAATAAGTTGCGTGGATAAAAAGGCAGGGTTTCATTCTAAACAGAGAAGATAAACGAAAGGCACCGGTTTTCACTGGTGCTTCTTCGATTTAAAGAGGAGAATACAATGAAAAAATTTATTCTTATTACCGGTGCGAGCGGGGCAATAGGACAAGCAATTGCTCTAAAGCTTGCGCAATCGGGACATTCTTTATACCTTCACTACAATCGGAATTACGAAGCAATCGAGAAATTATTGCCGCAGCTCGAAAATGAGCGTGGGGAGTTTATTCCTGTTCAAGCGGATTTATCAAAACCAGATGGATACAAGAATTTAGCCTCTAAAGTATTTTCGTTAGACGGGATTGTTCATAATGCGGGTCATGCATTGTATGGTCTCCTTCAAGACTTGGAGGAGGAGGAATTAGCCAGGCTTGTTCAAATGTCGGTTTCTTCTCCGCTCTTATTGACAAAAGAATTAGTTCCAAAATTAATTCAGAAAAAAAAGGGTGAAATTGTGATTGTGACGTCAATATGGGGCCAAACTGGAGCAGCATATGAAGTCGCTTATTCAACTGTAAAAGGTGCGCAAATTTCTTTTGTAAAAGCCTTGAGTAAGGAATTAGCTCCTTCTGGCATTAGGGTCAATGCAGTCGCTCCTGGTGCTGTAGAAACACCAATGTTATCTGGGTTTTCTCCAGATGAGCTTTCTGCTGTCACAGAAGAAATTCCGATGCTGCGTTTAGCAAGGCCTGAAGAAGTTGCAGATGGTGTTGTTTTTTTATTATCTAAACAGTCCAGTTATATTACCGGCCATGTTTTAGCGATAAATGGCGGTTGGCATATATGAAATCTTTGCCCGTTGGAACGATGCATAATTTAAATACCTTTAATGCAAAATAGTATTGAACACTTTAAAAGGAGGTTCGATACGATGTCTGTTTTAGATAATTGGGAACAATGGAAAGGTTTTTTAGGTGACCGTCTAGATCAAGCACAAGGGGAAGGCGTGAATAATAACGTCATCTCTGATCTTGCTTATCAAGTAGGGGACTATCTAGCAAAAAATGTTGACCCTAAAAATGAACAAGAAAGAGTTCTTGCTGATCTATGGTCCGTAGCGGACGAACAAGAGCAACATGCCATCGCGAATGTAATGGTAAAACTTGTTCAAAATAACGGAACGAAGTAAAAAAACTTATTAAAAAGAGGGGCGAACTTTCGCTCCTCTTTTTCTTATCTAATTGGTGTGAAACAAATTGAATCACTTTTTCGTCTACTTCTAAGGTATTTACACTTAGCGAATTTTTAGACAATCACAGAATGGAATTAAAGAACATCTTGTTTCAGCTGTATTTTTGTTCTTTCCTTTTCCTTTCATCTTCATGAAAAATCATTTATTATAGATACATGATGGAACTTGTCAAAACATACCTCTAAAATCGAGGGTCTGCTATCAAATAGATGTAGAAAAAGGAATGGGCAAATTGTACCACGGGTCATGATGGAGGGTTTTGATGGAGAAAAAAGAGTGGTATTTAGAATATGAAATTGTTAGTAACCGTCCGGGTTTACTAGGAGATATATCCTCTTTACTTGGAATGCTAGCCATCAATATCGTAACAATTAACGGAATTGATCAAGGGAGACGCGGTTTGTTAATTCTTGCGAAAAGTGATGAACAAATTGTCAGGCTTGAGTCAATTCTAAAAACAATGGATACTATAAGATTAATTAAGCTTCGTGAACCTAAGTTACGTGACCGAATGGCTGTACGGCATGGGAGATATATTGAAAGAGACGCAGATGATAAAAAAACATTCCGGTTTGTTCGAACCGAGCTGGGCTTGCTTGTGGACTATATGGCGGAATTGTTTAAGCAAGAAGGACATAAACTTATCGGCATTAGAGGGATGCCAAGAGTGGGCAAGACAGAATCTGTTGTTGCTGCGAGTGTATGTGCCAATAAAAGGTGGTTGTTTGTTTCCTCGACACTTCTAAAGCAAACAATAAGGAACCAATTAATTGAAGATGAATACAATGCGGACAACCTTTTCATTATTGATGGGATTGTCTCAACGAGAAGAGCAAACGAACGGCATTGGCAGCTTGTCAGGGAAATTATGCGTATGCCCGCAGTAAAAGTAGTAGAGCATCCAGATATTTTCGTGCAAAACACCGAGTATACAATGGATGACTTTGATTATATTATTGAACTTCGTAGCAATCATGATGAAGAAATCACCTATGATATCATTCATCAAGATCATTTATTCACAGATTCGGATTTTGGCGGTTTTGATTTTTAAATGCATTGGAAGGTGTTATCGTGACAGAGTTAGGTGAACGTTTAAAACAGGAGCGCGAAGCAAAAGGGCTAAGCCTCAATGAACTTCAGGATATGACAAAAATTCAAAAACGGTATCTCGTTGGTATTGAAGAAGGCAATTATTCAATGATGCCGGGGAAGTTTTATGTTCGAGCATTTATTAAGCAGTATGCGGAGGCAGTTGGCCTTGATCCGGATGAGATTTTTGAACAATATAAAAATGATATTCCTTCTACATATAGTGACGATTTGCCTGAACAGCTTTCCCGAGTCCAATCACGAAAGGATATTTCCAAAAATACATCGAAGGTTCTTGATTTATTTCCGAAAATATTAATTGGCATCTTTGTTATTGGTGCTGTCGTGTTGCTTTGGTATTGGCTTGTTCAAAATGCAGAAGATAAAGCAAATGAACCTATTACTGAAGAAAATAATCCGGTTAACATTGAAGAACCTGATAATCTCGGCGTAGACGATGAAAATACGGAAGATCCGCAATCAGATCGGGAAAATACGCCGGCAGAGGATGAAGATAATCAGGCTGCAGATGATCTTGCGAAAGAAGAACCGACTCCATCGTCACAAGAGCTGACCGCTGTTGAGAGAAGTGATAATTCAACAGTATATGAATTAAAGCATGCAGAAGCTTTCGAATTAAAAGTGGTTTCTACTGGGACAGCATGGGTAAGAATAAACAATGGCGAAGGGAAGACATTATTTGAAGGAACATTGACGGAGAATGCTAGTGAAACGCTTGACTTCACAAATGAAACGGAAGCTGCGATTCGAATTGGCTCTGTTCCATCAACAGAACTTTATATTAACGGACAGAAACTTGATTATGCGACTACAGAGAATGAGCGAATCCCGCACAATATTTCGATCCGCTATACCAAAAGCGAATAATAGTCATCGCAAGGTGACTATTTTTCGCTGTTAATGAAAATATGCTACTATTTTTTCCATCTATCGTTCGATGCTTCGTTTTTAGATGGCACTTTTTGTTTTGGAGGAGTACGCAATGAATATCCCAAATAAAATTACCATGTTTCGCATCTTGCTTATCCCGGTTTTCTTGGTAATTATGCTTGCCCGATTTGATTGGGGAGAAATAGCGATTTTAGGTACTGTCATGCCTGTTACTCATTTTGTAGGCGCGTTGATTTTTATTTTCGCTTCGTCGACAGACTGGATAGACGGTTATTATGCTCGAAAATTTAATCTTGTAACGAATTTAGGAAAGTTCCTTGATCCGCTTGCAGACAAATTACTCGTTGCTTCTGCTTTAATCGTGCTTGTTGAGCTTCAGTTAGCCCCATCTTGGATTGTTATTGTTATCATTTTTAGGGAATTTGCTGTAACAGGTTTACGAGCGATCTTAGCAGAGGGAGGAGAGGTTGTCGCTGCGAATATGCTTGGGAAAATTAAAACCTGGGCCCAGATTATCGCAATTTCGGCTCTCCTTCTCCACAATATTATTTTTGAGTATTTTTCCTTTCCATTTGCTGACCTTTCCCTTTGGGTAGCGATGATTTTTACAGTCTGGTCTGGTTTGGATTATTTTATTAAAAATAAAGCTGTTTTTATCAATTCAAAGTAACACATGTTAAAGCGATGGAAAACATAAAATGAAGGGGAAAAGCAAGTTCTATGTTGGAATGGGGGAAATAGATGAATGCTGAAATCATTGCAGTTGGATCTGAACTGCTATTAGGACAAATCAATAATACGAACGCGAAATATATATCTGCTCATTTAGCGAGCATTGGTGTGAATGTGTACTTTCATACGGTCGTGGGAGATAACCCTGACAGATTGAAGGGAGCGCTAGAGATCGCTGAACAACGGTCTGATTTGATTATATTAACAGGGGGTCTTGGGCCGACAAAGGACGATCTTACAAAGGAAACGATTGCAAGACACTTAGGAGCAGAGCTTGAGTTTGATAAAGAGGCGATTGAATCGATAGAGGGATATTTTAAGCGGACAAACAGGACAATGACCGAAAACAATCGAAAACAGGCACTTGTTTTGAAGGGGGCAAAGGTCCTGCCTAATGATTATGGCATGGCCCCAGGGATGATAACGTCAACGGCTAATGGACATTATATGCTCTTGCCTGGTCCGCCAAGTGAAATGGAACCGATGTTTACAAAATACGGAATTCCTGCTATCACATCAAGGTTGAATGAACAGGCAAAAATCGTATCTAGAGTTCTGCGCTTTTTTGGAATTGGAGAGGCAGCCTTGGAAACAGCACTCGATGACCTCATTGAGAACCAGTCCAATCCAACAATCGCTCCGCTCGCCTCCGAGTCTGAAGTTACGATTCGCCTCACGGCTAGACATCAATCGGAAGAAACGGCGATTCAAATGATTGATGAAGTGGAAGCGAAGATTCTTGAAAGAGTAGGGCAGTTTTTTTATGGTTATGATGACACTTCGCTCATAAATGAACTTATGGAAATTTTAAAACAAAAAAACTTAACGATTGCTGCAGCCGAGAGCCTGACTGGAGGAATGTTTCAGGAAGAACTAACTGCTTTGCCTGGTGCTAGTAGTATACTTAAAGGTGGAGTTGTTTGCTACTCGAATGAAGCGAAGATGAATGTTGTGAATGTGCGGAAAGAAACGATTGCAAATTTTGGTGCTGTTAGTGCCGAGTGCGCTCGTGAACTAGCCGAAAATGTTGCTGGATTAGTCGAAGCCGACATCGGGATTAGCTTTACAGGTGTAGCGGGACCCGGGGAACTTGAAGGCCATGCACCAGGAACTGTATACATTGGTATTTTTCAGAAAGGAAAACGTACCAACGTTGAAAAAATACAGATTGCTGGTACGAGAGGGATTAACCGTGTGAGAGCGGTGAAACATGGCTGCCGGCTTTTAATCAATAGTCTGAAAGAGTAAGAGAAGCTCGGTGATATGCCCCATTCTTCGAATGAATGGGGTTTTTAGTTATTGTAAATGAGTTGAAATGTGAATTTTCAGTTAACAATGAAAAATGAAACCAAAAGTTTTCTAGTTGACGTTAAAAGTAGAATATTTAAACAAAAAATCAGTTTTTTAGTGAAAGTTACCATATAAAAATTACGAATAGATGTTCGATTTTTTGCTCGACAAACTACTAGAAAAAATGTATAGTATGTTTAGTAGTGTGATATGAAAAACGTGTTCTGGCCAAGAGTGAGACCGACTGAGAAGGAGGAAGATTGAGTGAGTGATCGTCAAGCAGCCTTAGATATGGCGCTAAAACAAATAGAGAAACAATTTGGTAAAGGCTCAATTATGAAATTGGGGGAACAAACGGATCGTAGAGTGTCAACTAGCTCAAGTGGCTCGATTACACTGGATGTTGCTCTAGGAATTGGTGGATATCCACGTGGGCGTGTCATTGAAATTTACGGACCAGAAAGTTCAGGTAAAACAACCGTTGCCCTTCACGCCATCGCAGAAGTGCAAGCTGAAGGCGGACAAGCAGCATTTATTGACGCAGAGCATGCCTTGGATCCAGATTATGCACAAAAATTAGGTGTTAACATTGATGAGTTATTGCTTTCACAGCCAGATACCGGTGAACAGGCTTTGGAAATTGCAGAGGCGCTTGTAAGAAGTGGTGCAGTAGATATTCTTGTAATTGACTCAGTCGCTGCTCTTGTTCCTAAAGCGGAAATTGAAGGGGAAATGGGAGACTCCCATATGGGACTTCAAGCAAGAATGATGTCTCAGGCTCTTCGCAAGCTGTCAGGTGCCATCAACAAATCGAATACAATTGCTATTTTTATCAACCAAATACGTGAAAAAATCGGCGTTATGTTTGGAAACCCAGAAACAACTCCTGGTGGACGTGCGCTTAAATTTTATTCCAGCGTTCGTCTTGAAGTCCGCCGTGCAGAAACATTAAAAGTTGGCAATGAAATGGTAGGAAACAAGACAAAAATTAAAGTTGTGAAGAACAAGGTTGCTCCTCCATTCCGAGTTGCTGAAGTTGATATTATGTATGGAGAAGGAATCTCTAAAGAAGGCGAAATCATTGACATTGGTTCTGAACTTGACATCGTTCAAAAAAGTGGATCATGGTATTCTTACAACGATGAGCGTGTCGGTCAAGGGCGTGAAAATGCTAAATTATTCTTGAAGGAAAATCCATCCATTCGTTTAGAAATTCAACAAAAAATTCGTGATCATTATGGCCTTGATGGGGAGAAGGTCGTTAAAGAATCCGATGATGACCAGGAAGAGTTGGAACTTTCTTAAATATTTCACAAAAACAAAGCCTTTAAAGGCTTTGTTTTTGTTGTGCATAAAAAATATGGGGGTGATTGAAAAAAGAAGAGTATCTCCTTTTTTTTGTCAAATGTATTTTTTAGATAAAGATGGCCGCTCAAGCCTGCCCCCCCTTGACAATGAAAATTGGAAAACATACAATTAAACATGTATATTTTTACTTTTTATAGTAATAAAAACGTTTAAAAGCCTTTGTGCTGTATGTTGATGTTAGAAACAATATACATGCCGACACTTTAAAAAACGTAATAAAAGTTCATAGCAAGAGGAGGTGAAATGATGGAAGTTTTCATAACAATCATCTCCATTTTGCTTGGCCTAATCGTCGGTGCAGTTGTTGGCTATTTTTATCGAAAATCCGTTGCAGAGGCAAAAATAGCAGGGGCAAGAAATGCGGCAGAACAAATTCTTGAGGATGCGAAGCGGGATGCGGAAGCATTAAAAAAAGAAGCCCTGCTTGAGGCAAAGGATGACATTCATAAGCTGCGCACGGAAGCTGAAAAGGAAGTGCGTGAGCGTCGAAATGAACTTCAAAAACAAGAAAATCGTTTACTGCAAAAGGAGGAGAATCTTGACCGGAAGGACGAGTCGTTAGATAAACGTGAAATCCTTTTGGAGAAGAAAGATGACTCTCTAAACCAAAGACAACAGCATATTGAACAGATGCAAAGCAAAGTGGACGAAATGGTGCGTACACAACAAGCCGAGCTTGAACGAATCTCGAGCTTAACGCGTGATGAGGCAAAATCCATCATTTTAGAACGTACTGAAAAGGAACTTGCTCACGACGTCGCTGTCATGATCAAAGAAAGTGAAAACAGGGCCAAGGAAGAGTCCGACAAAAAGGCGAAAGAGCTATTATCTCTTGCCATTCAACGTTGTGCTGCAGACCATGTTGCTGAGACAACAGTTTCTGTTGTCAATCTTCCGAATGATGAAATGAAGGGACGGATTATTGGGCGTGAAGGGCGGAATATCCGTACGTTAGAAACGCTGACGGGGATTGATTTAATTATTGACGATACTCCAGAGGCAGTTATTCTATCTGGTTTCGATCCAATCCGTCGTGAAACTGCACGATTAGCCCTTGATAAGTTAGTTCAAGATGGCCGAATCCACCCAGCGAGAATTGAGGAAATGGTCGAAAAAGCTCGTCGTGAAGTGGATGAACATATTCGGGAAGTCGGAGAACAGACGACGTTCGAGGTCGGGGTCCATGGTCTTCATCCAGATTTGATCAAAATATTAGGGCGTTTGAAATATCGTACAAGCTACGGACAAAATGTTCTTAAACACTCAATGGAAGTCGCACAGCTCTCGGGATTGTTGGCAGCTGAGTTGGGAGAAGATGAGATGTTGGCAAGGCGTGCAGGTTTATTGCATGACATTGGGAAAGCCATTGACCATGAGGTCGAAGGAAGCCATGTTGAAATTGGTGTTGAACTGGCTACAAAGTATAAGGAGCATCCTGTCGTCATCAATAGCATAGCTTCTCACCATGGAGATTCGGAACCAACTTCAATTATTGCCGTGCTTGTCGCTGCTGCAGATGCATTATCAGCTGCAAGACCTGGTGCACGCAGTGAAGCGCTAGAGAATTATATCCGACGCTTAGAGAGGTTGGAGGAGATCTCAGAATCGTTTGAAGGGGTTGAGAAGTCCTTTGCGATTCAGGCTGGTCGTGAAATTAGGATCATGGTCAAACCGGACCAAATTGATGATCTTCAAGCACATCGCCTAGCGCGTGATATAAGGAAGAATATTGAAGAAGAGCTAGATTATCCTGGTCATATAAAGGTTACTGTCATTCGTGAGACGAGGGCAGTTGAATACGCAAAATAAAGCGGTGCTTAGGCACCGCTTTTTCATATTTGTAGACGGTCTAATGGTTCTGGTTCTGCCATACTTGCGTAAAGATGTGAATTTAGCCCCGCGGTCAAATAACGATAATTGTTTTCATCCTTTTGATTTTTTTATTCACCCGTTTTGGAAAGAATATTAAACGAAGATGCCGTTATGATACAATGAGTAGATTAAACGAAAGTTAGGATGAGAAATATGAGAATATTGTTTATCGGTGATGTTGTCGGCTCTCCAGGACGAGACATGGTAAAAGAATATTTATCCAAATTAAAAGATAAGTTTCGTCCCACGATTACGATAGTAAACGGCGAAAACTCCGCTAGTGGGAAGGGAATTAACGAAAAGATTTACCGACAATTTTTAGAATGGGGGGCACAGGCAGTTACATTAGGAAATCACGCCTGGGATAAAAAAGAAATATTTGATTTTATCGATAAGGCAAAATATTTAATAAGACCAGCAAACTTTCCTGAAGAAGTACCAGGTAATGGGATTGTCTACTTAAAAGTGAATCAGGACGAAGTGGCCGTAATAAATTTACAAGGAAGAACATTTCTACCGGCCATTGACTGCCCTTTTAAAAAAGCGGATGAATTAATTGAAGAAGCGAGACAACGCACCCCGATTATTTTTGTTGACTTTCACGCGGAAGCAACGAGTGAAAAACAAGCAATGGGCTGGTATCTAGATGGAAAGGCTACAGCTGTCATCGGTACTCATACACATGTGCAAACAGCTGATGAACGCATCTTGCCAAAGGGCACAGCTTATTTAACGGATGCAGGCATGACAGGGCCGTATGACGGGATTTTAGGAATGGAAAGAAGTTCTGTTTTGAAACGTTTCTTGACAACATTGCCTGTTCGTTTCGAAGTGAGTGAAACCGGCTCAGCACAATTATCAGGTGTATTGATTGACCTTGATAATAAAACAGGAAAAGCAACAAAGATTCAGCGAATTCAAATCAATGAAAACCATTCTTTCTATGAATAAATAGTTTAAGCTTCTCCTTTTTTTTAGTATGCTCGGCATATAGGTGGATTTTTCTGAATATAGTAGCAGTGGAATGATCTTATCCGAGTGGTGATTTGTTGGGCACTCAGGTTGGGGATAAAATAAGGAGGAGCTAGGAATGGAAATATTAAAAGTTTCAGCAAAATCTAATCCTAATTCTGTAGCTGGTGCGCTTGCAGGAGTTCTGCGAGAAAGAGGAAATGCAGAAATTCAGGCAATCGGTGCGGGTGCATTGAATCAGGCCGTCAAGGCAGTAGCGATAGCACGAGGATTTGTAGCACCTAGCGGAGTTGATCTAATTTGCATCCCGGCATTTACCGATATCCTGATTGATGGAGAAGAACGTACCGCTATAAAACTCATTATTGAACCAAGGTAGTTTCTAGGAAGGCCTCATTATCAACAGAATAGAAGACCGTCCATCTGCACAGCGATGTCCAGGTGGATTTTTTTGTTCACTATTATATTAGGATAATAGATATATTTTTCTAGGAGCTTGGCAATTAAAGTAGACGTTGATGAAAAGTGGGATGATTAACGTTTTATTGGCTTAAAATGATGAAAGAAAGGCTATTAGAACATAATAAAATTTAAAAATAAAAAAATTTCATATTTTGTTCAATATTTAGGTCGAAAGGGTTGCAATTTTTCTGGTATAGGTCTAGAATTGTAAGCGTTTAGTACCTACTAAGTAATTGATTATTGAAAAAAAGAAACGGACTAATTTCTAGTGAATTACTTGGAAAAGTGCTAAAATGAGTGTAGATGAGAATTACATATTTTTTATCGTACCTAAAGGGGTGTAGGAGATGATCAATCAACTTTCATGGAAAGTTGGAGGACAGCAGGGAGAAGGAATTGAAAGTACAGGGGAAATTTTTGCAATTGCCCTCAACAGACTAGGCTATTATTTATACGGGTATCGACATTTTTCGTCGCGAATTAAGGGTGGTCATACGAATAATAAAATTCGTGTCAGCACAACGGAAGTTCGGTCTATTTCTGACGATTTGGATGTTTTGGTTGCTTTTGACCAAGAGACGATTGATGTAAACTACAAGGAACTTCATGAAAACGGGATTATTATGGCGGATGCTAAATTTGATCCAGTCAAACCAGAGGATACTGAAGCATCTTTGTATGCGGTTCCATTTACAGAAATTGCTACAGAATTGGGAACGTCCCTCATGAAAAATATGGTCGCTATTGGGGCAACAAGTGCGGTTTTAGATCTTGATATTAACGTGTTTGAAGAAGTTGTTCGGGAAATATTCGGGAAAAAAGGTCAACAAGTAGTCGAAAAGAACATGGAAGCCATCAAAGCTGGCTATGAATATATGGAAGAAAAATTAGGGTCAAACAATGAAGTTATGCAATTAGCAAAAGCAGATGGCCAAAAGAGATTATTCATGATTGGAAATGATGCGATTGCAATGGGTGCCCTTGCAGGAGGTTGTCGTTTTATGGCGGCTTACCCAATTACACCTGCATCTGAAATCATGGAGTATTTGATTCAAAAATTGCCAGCAATCGGCGGAGCGGTTATCCAAACAGAGGATGAAATTGCGGCAGCGACAATGGCAATTGGAGCGAACTACGGTGGTGTTCGTACGATTACAGCTTCAGCTGGACCAGGGTTATCTCTTAAAATGGAAGCGATTGGGTTATCAGGGATAACAGAGACACCATTAGTTATTGTTGATACTCAGCGTGGCGGACCATCAACAGGTCTTCCAACAAAGCAAGAACAGTCTGATTTAATGGCAATGATTTATGGAACTCATGGGGAAATTCCGAAGATTGTCATGGCTCCTAGTACGGTACAGGAAGCGTTTTATGACGCGGCAGAGGCGTTCAACTTAGCTGAAGAATACCAATGTCCAGTCATTATCTTAACAGACCTTCAACTTTCTTTAGGGAAACAGACAGTAGAACCGCTTGATTATTCAAAAGTAGAAATTCGCCGTGGAAAACTGCAAACAGGTGAACTGCCAGAACTAGAAAATAAAGGATACTTCAAACGTTATGAAGTGACAGAAGATGGTATTTCACCTCGAACGATTCCTGGTATGAAAAATGGAATCCATCATGTTACCGGGGTTGAACATGGAGAAACAGGGAAGCCGTCTGAATCTGCGGAAAATCGTAATGCTCAAATGGATAAGCGCTTCCGTAAAGTTGAGAATATTAAATTTGATACTCCAATATATAAGAACGCTCCGCATGAGGACGCAGATTTGTTGATTGTTGGCTTTAACTCAACTAGAGGGGCGATTGATGAAGCGATGGGACGCTTAGAGCAGGAAGGTATAAAGGTAAACCATGCTCATGTCCGTTTAGTTCATCCGTTCCCAGCTGATGAAATGTTGACGCTTGTAAATTCAGCGAAAAAGGTAGCAGTAATTGAAAACAATGCAACTGGTCAGTTAGCGAATATTATGAAGATGAACATTGGGAATGTCGAAAAAATTCATAAAGTGCTTAAATATGATGGAAATCCGTTTTTGCCGCATGAAATTCACACGAAATGCAAGGAGTTGTTCTAAATGGCCACATTTAAAGACTTTCGAAACAATGTAAAACCAAACTGGTGCCCTGGTTGTGGAGATTTCTCGGTTCAGGCTGCGATTCAACGTGCGGCAGCGAACGTCGGTCTTGAACCTGAAGAACTGGCCGTTGTTTCTGGAATCGGCTGTTCAGGACGTATTTCTGGATATATTAATTCATATGGGTTCCATGGCATTCATGGTCGTTCATTGCCAATCGCACAAGGTGTAAAAATGGCTAATCGCGATTTAACAGTCATCGCCTCTGGTGGAGATGGGGACGGATTTGCAATTGGAATGGGACATACTATTCATGCGATTCGCCGTAATATTGATGTTACCTATATCGTCATGGACAACCAAATTTATGGGTTAACAAAGGGACAAACATCTCCACGCTCAGCAGCAGGTTTCAAAACAAAATCAACACCTGAAGGTTCAGTTGAACAAGCGATTTCCCCTATGGAAATGGCGCTTACTGCAGGAGCAACCTTTGTTGCCCAAAGCTTTTCAACTGATTTGAAAGACTTGACTGCGTTAATTGAAGCCGGAATTAATCATAAAGGATTCTCTCTCATTAACGTATTCAGTCCATGCGTAACATACAATAAAGTAAACACATATGATTGGTTTAAAGAAAACTTGACTAAATTAAGCGATGTGGAAGGATATGATCCATCTAGTCGTGAAATGGCAATGCAAACATTGATGAAACATGATGGATTACTTACAGGACTTATTTATCAGAATACAGAGCGCCAGTCTTATCAAGAATTGGTGAAAGGCTATTCGCCAACACCACTTTCACAAGCAGACTTAACGCTTGATCAAGAGTATTTTGATAAATTAACAGCTGAATTTATATAACAAAGACCCCGACTTTTCGTCGGGGTTTTTTGGCTCGTAGAAACAAAATAATTGCTTAAATCTAGTAAAAACACAAGGGGGAAAAGCACAGTTATTTTTGTATAAATAATTCAATTATCTATAAACATTTGACTGAAGAGATTCGTAGGCTTTTTGAACGATAATGCTGGTAACGCGTTTTTTTATCCAAGTACTAGCATTAAAAACAACAAATTTCATTAATATATTGCCAGTACTCGTAATAAAACGCTGTAAAAAGAGGCGTTAATCCGAGTACTAGCAATAAACTGAGGTCAAAACGTCAATATAATCCCTGTACTAGCAATAAAAAACGACCAAAAATCGCTTTAATCCAAGTACTAGCAATAAACCAGCCTTATTATCGCGGTTAATCCAAGCCCTAGCAATAAAGCCTAGCCAATTTTTGAACAATCCACGTTTTTAATCCGAGTACTAGGCATAAAAAGCCAATCATTTTATAACCAATCGAGTTATTAATCTTAGAACTAAGTAAAAGAACATTCCTTTTTCAAAAAAAGGTCATTCATGTCCTTCTGGATGAAAAAAACATTAATTTTATAAATGGGGACCGGGCATTGTTGTTGGAAATTATTGTGTTTTATATAGAGATAATATTTTACTATAATAAAATGATAGGAAACCGTAATTTCCTTTTAGATTGTGATGACTGATATTGTTTGTCTCGTTATTAACCGTTATAATTATACATTGTATGTTTGATTTTCTTGCTAAATCACATTAATTTTCAGCGTTTGAAAGGAGCAAAAAGAATGAATGAAAAGCAGCGGCTAGAAGGCCAAAATGTTCAAACAGCAAATCCTTCGGACAAAAAATCCGATAAGGATTATAGCAAATATTTTGAAACGGTCTTTGTTCCGCCTTCCTTAAAGGATGCAAAAAAGCGGGGGAAGGAAGAAGTTAAGTACCATGATGACTTTAAAATTTCTGAAGAATTCCGTGGCTTAGGGAATGGAAGGAAATTTTATATTCGAACTTATGGTTGCCAAATGAACGAACATGATACGGAAGTCATGGCGGGAATTTTTATGGCTTTAGGTTATGAAGCAACCGATTCTGTTGAAGACGCGAATGTTATCCTCCTCAATACATGTGCGATTCGTGAAAACGCAGAAAACAAAGTGTTTGGTGAACTTGGTCATTTAAAACATTTAAAGATGCAAAAACCGGATTTGCTTCTCGGTGTATGTGGCTGTATGTCCCAAGAAGAATCTGTTGTTAATAAAATTTTAAAAACATATAACCATGTGGATGTCATTTTTGGGACTCATAATATTCACCGCTTACCTAACATCCTTCAAGAAGCTTATATGGCGAAGGAAATGGTTGTCGAAGTATGGTCTAAGGAAGGGGATGTGATCGAAAACCTTCCGAAGGTGCGTCGTGGCAATATTAAAGGCTGGGTCAATATTATGTATGGCTGCGATAAGTTTTGTACGTACTGCATCGTTCCTTACACACGCGGAAAAGAGCGTAGCCGTCGCCCAGATGAGATTATCCAAGAAGTTCGTGAACTCGCAGCGCAAGGGTATCAAGAAATTACGTTGCTTGGCCAAAACGTAAATGCTTACGGAAAGGATTTCGAAGATTTACAGTATGGCTTAGGTGATTTAATGGATGAAATTCGGAAAATTGGCATTCCACGTATCCGTTTCACAACAAGCCACCCACGTGATTTTGATGATCGTCTCATAGAAATACTTGCAAAAGGCGGCAATTTGATGAATCATATTCATCTGCCAGTTCAATCAGGATCAACCGATGTGTTGAAAATTATGGCTCGTAAATATTCGCGTGAACAATATTTAGAGCTAGTCAAAAAAATTAAAGCAGCGATTCCGGATGTCGCCTTGACGACAGATATTATCGTAGGTTATCCAAATGAAACGGAAGAACAGTTTGAAGAAACGCTGTCTTTGTTTAAAGAAGTTGGATTTGAATCAGCTTATACGTTTATTTATTCTCCTCGCGAAGGTACACCTGCTGCAAAAATGCAAGATAATGTACCGTTAGAAGTGAAAAAAGAACGATTGCAACGTCTGAATGCATTAGTTAACGAACTTTCTGCAGAAGCGTTGAAAAAGTATGAAGGTCAAACAGTAGAGGTTCTTGTCGAAGGGGAAAGCAAGAACAATCCGGATGTACTTGCCGGCTACACTAATAAGAGTAAACTAGTTAACTTTATTGGACCAAAAACAGCGATTGGCAAAATAGTGAAAGTTAAAATTATCGAAGCAAAAACATGGTCTTTAAATGGAGAAATCGTGGAAGAACTACAATCAGTTGAGGTGAAATAGGATGGCTAAATATAATAAAGATGATATCATTGCACATGCAAAAGAGCTCGCTAAAATGGTTGCTGAGACAGAAGAAGTAGATTTTTTTAAGCGTGCGGAAGCGCAAATTCATAGCAATGAAAAAGTAAGTATGCTCATCTCATCCATTAAGGGTTTACAGAAGCAAGCAGTCAATTTTAAGCATTATGATAAACCAGAAGCCCTGAAAAAAACAGAAGAGAAAATGGCCAAACTTGAAGCTGAATTGGATGAAATTCCAATCGTTCAAGAGTTCAAGCAATCACAGCTCGAAGTGAATGATTTATTGCAAATAATAGCCTCAACAATTTCAAATACCGTAACAGATGAAATCATTTTATCTACTGGTGGAGATGTACTGCGTGGCCAAACGGGCGCAGAGCTCGCCAAAGGTTCTAGCTGTAGTCATGATCATTAAAGTACCGGCGAAAAGGGTGTCCTGATGGATGCCCTTTTCATTATGATAGAACCCGCTGTAAACAAGCTGATTGGGAACCTTTCCTCCATTTGGGCATATCATGTTGTATGCCTGAATAATCCTTGGGGATTTAAGATAAATCATGCGCACACTAGTCTATTGTCCCGCATAGGATGAATTGAAACTGATTGAGGAGGGTTCGCTAAGCAATGGGAGAATACAGAGAGATTATTACAAAAGCCGTCGTAGCGAAAGGACGTAAATTCACACAGTCCAATCATACGATTTGCCCACCGCATGATCCAAGCAGTATTCTTGGCTGCTGGGTCATAAACCACAAATATAAGGCGAAAAAGACCGGAAAAACAGTTGAGGTCAGTGGATCATATGATATCAACTGTTGGTACTCCTTTGATGATAATACAAAAACAGAAGTTGTTACTGAAAAAGTAACTTATTGTGATGTCATCAAACTGAAGTACCGTGATCCTGACTGCATGGATGACCATGATGTTCTTGTCGAAGTGCTTCAACAACCAAATTGTATTGAAGCAGTCATTTCACCAAATGGAAATAAAATCATTGTTCACGTTGAAAGAGAGTTCATCACAGAAATCATTGGCGAAACAAAAGTGTGCGTAGCCATTAACCCTGATGGATGCGAAGACAGTGATGAAGATTGGGGATTTGATGTCGATGATGAAGAGTTTGAAGATTTAAACCCAGACTTCATATTAGGAGCTGAAGAGGAATAACGACAAACTAGGGAGGTGTACTTCCTAGTTTTTTTTATTCGTTTATCCTTATTGGTAAAATTTTTGGGAGACATAAAAAACCACTTGCAAAAAAATACCAACGAGATTTAGCTGAAAAAATTGTGTTATAATAGATTTTTAGAAAGATGTCGAAACAACAGATTTTGGAGGAATTTATGACAGCTTACACTCCGATGATTTTGCAATATTTACAGATTAAGGCAGACTATCAAGATGCCTTTTTATTTTTTCGCCTTGGCGATTTTTATGAAATGTTCTTTGACGATGCGGTGAAAGCATCACAGGAATTGGAAATTACTTTAACGAGTCGTGATGGTGGGGGCGAAGATCGAATTCCAATGTGTGGCGTTCCTTACCATGCCGCTCAAGGATATATTGAGCAACTGATTCAAAAGGGATATAAAGTGGCGATATGCGAGCAAACAGAAGATCCGAAGGCCGCAAAAGGGGTGGTCAGACGAGAGGTTGTTCAGCTGATTACCCCTGGAACGCTCATGGAAGGGCGTGGGTTAAATGAAAAAGAAAATAACTTCATTGCCACCGTGACTGTTTTTGATGAAGGTACTTATGGTTTTGCCTGCAGTGATCTTTCAACTGGGGAAAGCCGTGTGACGATTTTAACTGGTAGCCTTGATGATGTTCTAAACGAACTATCGTCGATTGGGGCAAAGGAACTTGTTTTAGACCCTTCCACACCTGAAGAAATCCAACAAAAGCTAAAAGGTCAGGCAGTCCTCGCGATTTCATATGAGGAAACGATCGAAATTAACATGAGCTATGAGCACTTGTTAGCCGAACTTGATGAGGAAAACGCAAAAGTGGTAACCGCCCGCTTATTTAATTATTTACATCGAACACAAAAGCGGAATTTAGACCATCTGCAGCCTGTTGTTAAATATGAAGTTCAGCAGTTTATGAAGATTGACTTTTATTCAAAGCGAAATCTTGAGTTGACGGAAACCATCCGCTCTACGGCCAAAAAAGGGTCTCTACTATGGCTGCTTGATGAAACAAAGACGGCAATGGGCGGAAGACTGTTAAAACAATGGATTAACCGTCCGCTCCTTAATCGCAAGGAGATTGAATATCGTCAAGGCATTGTTGAGTTATTTATGGCCTGCTTTTTTGAAAGGCAAGAGATTCGGGAAATGTTAAAGCAAGTATACGATTTAGAGAGATTGGCAGGAAGAGTAGCATTCGGAAATGTGAATGCGCGCGATCTTGTTCAACTTAAAAAATCCTTGCTGCAAATTCCAATATTAAAAGAAACACTTGTTGCGATGAACAATGAAGTGTCGGATCAGCTTGCGGATCAACTTGATCCATGTGAAGAGGTGACCGATATACTCGAGCAAGCACTAGTTGAAAATCCACCGATTTTGATTAAAGAAGGAAATATCATTCAGGACGGATATAATGCCGAGCTTGATCGTTATCGAGATGCAAGCCGAAATGGGAAATCATGGATAGCGAATCTCGAGCGCCAGGAACGGGAAAAAACAGGGATTAAATCATTGAAAATCGGTTATAACCGAGTGTTCGGCTATTATATCGAAGTAACGAAGGCGAACTTGCATCTGTTACAAGAAGGCCAATATGAACGTAAACAGACGCTCTCGAACGCTGAGCGGTTTATTACCCCTGAGTTGAAAGAAAAAGAGGATCTTATTTTACAAGCGGAAGAAAAAATTGTTGATTTAGAGTACGAGCTTTTTGTAAACATCCGGGAAATGGTAAAAGAATATATTCCACGATTGCAAGCATTAGCCCAAGCGGTCAGCGAGCTTGATGTGCTTACTAGTTTTGCAGAGTTAAGTGAGCAGCGTCAATACGTAAAGCCTAATTTTACAGAAGAACGAAAAGTTGTCTTAAAGAATGGCCGTCATCCAGTCGTTGAAAAAGTCATGTCTGCTCAAGAATATGTCCCTAATGATTGCTATATGGACAAAGAGCGGGAATTGCTTTTAATTACCGGACCGAATATGTCGGGGAAAAGCACTTATATGCGGCAAATTGCCTTAACGGCGATTATGGCGCAAATAGGCTGTTTTGTTCCAGCAGCCGAAGCGAAGTTGCCGATTTTTGACCAAGTGTTTACGAGAATTGGCGCAGCTGATGATCTAATTTCAGGGCAAAGTACGTTCATGGTTGAAATGCTTGAAGCAAAAAATGCGATTGCGAATGCAACGTCAAATAGTTTAATTTTATTCGATGAAATTGGCCGTGGGACATCAACGTATGATGGAATGGCACTTGCACAAGCAATCATTGAATACATTCACAATCGGATTGGCGCGAAAACTTTGTTCTCAACCCACTATCATGAATTGACTGTATTGGAATCGGAACTTTCAAGGTTGAAGAACGTTCACGTTTCGGCGGTTGAACAAAATGGGAAAGTTGTATTTCTCCATAAGATTAAAGAAGGGGCTGCTGATAAAAGTTATGGAATTCACGTAGCGCAATTAGCGGAGCTTCCTAAAGAATTAATCACTCGCGCTGCCGAAATTTTAGAGGCGTTAGAAAATAAGGCCGCTGCCGAATCACCAGCAGTGACACAAACGAACAAGACCAATCAGCACGTTGACCAATTAGAGACAGCCGGTCCTCAAATGATAAAGGAGCCAGTAAGTCATTCTCAAGTATCTAACCAAATAGAAATGGAAACATCGATGGCGCAACTATCCTTCTTTGAAGAAACGCCAAAAACAGCGAAAACTTCGAGTTTAACTAAAAAAGAGAAAAAAATACTTGAAAAGCTAAATGGACTTGATATTTTGGATATGACACCGCTTGAAGCGATGAACATTTTATATGAATTGCAACGAAAATTACGAGGATAAAAAAGTGGAAAGTAGATCGAGGGGTGAAGTGGATGGGAATCATCAGACAGCTTGATGATGCATTATCAAATAAAATTGCTGCCGGTGAAGTTGTTGAGCGTCCTGCATCCGTCGTAAAAGAAGTGGTGGAAAATTCGATTGATGCTGGTGGTACGGTCGTCGACATTGAAATTGAGGAAGCTGGAATGGCGAAAATCCGAATCATTGATAATGGAGATGGGTTGGAAGAAGACGATGTTTTAATTGCTTTCGCCCGTCATGCTACTAGTAAAATTAAAGATGAAACTGACTTGTTTCGCATCCGAACACTTGGCTTCCGTGGGGAGGCATTGCCAAGTATCGCTTCTGTTTCACGGATCGAAATGAAGACCTCAACAGGTGAATCAGCGGGTACAAAGGTTATTATTGAGGGCGGAAAGGTGATAAGCGTTGAGAAAGCCGACAGCCGGAAAGGAACCGACTTAACGGTTACCGATTTATTTTTCAATACGCCTGCACGACTAAAGTATATGAAGACGATTCATACAGAGCTCGGCAATATTACCGATGTCGTGAATAGATTAGCTCTTTCTCATCCGGAAGTGTCGATTCGCCTCGTTCATAATGGGCGGAAATTGCTTTATACTACCGGAAATGGGGATGTTCGCCAAGTGCTGGCGGCTATTTATGGAATGAATATCGTAAAAAATATGGTGAAAATAACAGGGGAAACCCTCGATTATAAGATCAATGGCTGGATCAGTTTGCCGGAAGTTACGAGGGCATCACGAAACTATATTACGACGATGATTAACGGGCGTTTTATTAAAAACTACCCACTTGTAAAAGCGATTCAGGAAGGCTACCATACGTTGCTGCCAATTGGTCGATTTCCACTGGTGTTATTAAACGTGGAAATGGACCCACTGTTGGTTGATGTCAATGTCCATCCATCAAAAATGGAAGTTCGGTTAAGCAAAGAACAGGAATTGAACGAACTTGTTGCTGAAACGATTCGAACGACATTTAAAACGAAAGAGCTGATTCCGGCAGCGAACATGAGTGTGAAAATGGAAAAGCCGAAATCAGAACAAACTTCATTGGAACTTGACCATTTGCCAAATGAAAGTGAGACTCGTGTAGAAGCGAAAAATGAAGCGGAAGACAATCAAATAGTTAAAGCAGATCGTATCTATGAAAATTCAGCAGCCGCTTCGCGAGTAAAGCAAGCTGGTGATACAGACGCAATCGCTATTTGGACAGATGAAGTGGAACCTTATCGTGATTTTGCAATTGAGAAACAGCTGCATGTAACGCCTGAGGAACAGGTGCAACATGCTGCAACTGCTGTAGAACGAGTCGTAGATTCTCAGCCGCTTGAGCATACTCGTGTACCACCGCTTTATCCAATTGGACAAATGCATGGGACGTATATTTTAGCGCAAAATGAGAAAGGTCTTTATATCATAGACCAGCATGCGGCTCAAGAACGAATAAAGTACGAATATTTCCGAGAAAAGGTTGGACAAGTTGAAAATGAACTACAGGAAATGCTTGTTCCTTTAACGTTTGAATATTCTCCTGCGGACTGCATTCGGATTAATGAATACGTGAATGAACTTGAAAAGGTAGGGGTTTTCCTCGAGCCGTTTGGACATAACAGCTATATTGTCCGTGCACATCCACAGTGGTTCCCTCGCGGAGAAGAAAAAGAAACGATTGAACAGCTGCTTTCGATGAAAAAAGTCGACATCAAGAAACTGCGCGAAGAAGCAGCGATTCTTATGAGTTGTAAAGGATCGATTAAGGCAAATCGTCATTTGCGTAATGATGAAATTCAAGCCTTACTCGATGAATTAAGAAAATCTGCAGATCCATTTACATGCCCGCATGGACGGCCGATTCTCATTCATTACTCGACTTATGAAATGGAGAAAATGTTTAAGCGGGTGATGTAACCAGTTTCAAGCTCCCATTATCAGCAAAAAAGCGCACCTCAGTGAAGAGGACACTGAAAATCCATTGGTTATTTGAAAAAATGTAATTTCAAAGCCTAAAAAAACGACTCTAACATTCAAAATATGAATTTAGAGTCGTTTTTTATGTGAATTAAGGGCTCACTATCCCTTAGTTTTAATCCCTTAGTTTTACAAATTCTTTTGAGATTGACTGTAAATATAGTCATGGCACTTTGTAATTCCATGCCAATTAGACCCGAGGATTTTGCAACATCGTACCCGTGCCTGTGTTTTAATTCGATATTTTTAGCTTCTATTTTATAGCGTTCTTTTAACTTTTCTTTAAAATAGTCGCTTTCTTGAAACTTTTCCTGTTCTTTATGTATATTTGATTTGATTGTCACAGAATAGTTTTTACTTTTAGCTCCTTCTTTAAACACCCATCCTTAAACGGGCAATTTTGGCACTTTTCTACTCCAAAATAATAAGCATCAACTTGATTTTTTTATACGTCTTATTCGATTCATCTATTTGATAAATAACTTTTCTCAGCTTTTTAGAACGGTCCACAAGTATCTCTTTTGGTGACATTTGATTATAGTGGGCTTTTGAATGGGGGCATCCACAATAATGGATTTGCTTTTGATGATTTCCTTCTCACATACATGGACTTAAAACCATTGATTGTTGATTTTCTATCATAGAGCCCAGCCGCATAAAATTGATACTATAATTATACAGTGAAAAAGGCATAATTCCCTTAATAATAAGGAACTATACCTTCTTAAATTTAACCCCCTAACATAATTTAAGGGACTTTTTCAGTGCCCTCTCAGTGAAAGTGCGCTTTTTCTATAGTACAGCGAATAAATAGGAATCGGGACACTTATTCAGCCTTGTTTCTATTTACTTAGCAGCTGGCATTAGCTTATTGATATATTTCAAGGCCTGCCCTGTCCCAATTGCCACTGATTCTAATGGATTAGGGGCTATATGAACGGGAACGAAAATTTCTTCGCTCAGCCATTCTTGCATTCCGTTTAGCAAAGCGCCTCCACCTGTAAGTGTGACACCGCGGTCAACAATATCCCCGCTTAATTCAGCCGGACAATCTTCTAACGTTTTCTTGAGCGTATCTAAAATTTGAATGAACGATTCCTTGAGGCAATCTCTAATTTCATAAGAATGGAGGGTAATCGTGTTCGGCAAGCCAGTTACAAGGTCACGGCCACGCACTTCAATTTCCTTGCGTTCATGATCAACTAAAGCATGCCCGATTTCCATTTTCACTCGTTCCGCCGTCCGTTCTCCGATTAACACATTATATGTTTTCCGTACATAATGAATAATATGTTCATCAAAACGGTCACCGCCGATTCGAAGGGAATGACAAGCAACGACGCCGCCATATGAAATGATGGCAACCTCACTCGTTCCTCCGCCAATATCGACAACGACATTTGCGACAGGTTCATCAACAGGCAGACCAGCCCCAATTGCGGCAGCTACTGGTTCCTCAATAAGATGAACGTTCTTTGCGCCAGCTGAACGAACAGCTTCAATAATCGCACGTCGCTCAGCACTCGTTGAGCCTGAAGGTGTACAAACGACAACATTCGGTTTGCGAAACGAAAAGCCGCTTGTTTTTAATGCTTTTTTCATGATGTGAACTAACATTTCAGAGGAAAGGTCGAAATCAGCGATGACCCCATCTTTTAACGGACGAACCGCAGCAATGTTTTCTGGTGTTTTCCCAATCATCTCTTTTGCTTCATTTCCAATAGCAACCACTTTTTTTGTATCAGTATTGATCGCTACTACAGATGGCTCATTCAGGGCAATGCCTTTATTTTTACTATATACTAATGTATTGGCTGTACCTAAATCAATTCCTATTTCAGCTTGTGTTATCATAATTTTCTTTATATCTCCTTTAAGTAAGTAATGACTCCATATACTTCTATAAAAATTAACACGAATATGGGGGTGGAATGTCGATTGTTATCGAAACGTTAACTAAATGTAAAAGAGTTGGAAAAATATGTCGATTAAAATGCAGGAATTGGGAAAATAGTAGGTAAAATAGATTAGGAAGGTTAAAAGCAGGGCATAATAATTTGATGTCCAACTGCTTTTTAAAAATTTTTAGGTTACAATAATAAATATAAATTGAATAGTTGCAGCGCCTAAGGTTGTATTATAAACGAAGGTGTAGAAGCTAAACATAAAAAGGCAGTGTGAAGATTGTTGAAACAAAAGCAAAAGCTGTTCGTTTTAATCGGGCCAACAGCTGTTGGCAAAACGAAGTTAAGCATTGATTTGGCGAAACATTTTAATGGAGAAATTATCAGCGGAGATTCCATGCAAATATATCAAGGGATGGATATTGGTACCGCAAAAATTACGGCTGAAGAAATGCAAGGTGTTCCTCATCACTTAATTGATATTAAAAAACCAGATGAGTCTTTCTCGGTTGCTGAGTTCCAAGTGCTTGTTCATGAAAAAATAGCCGAAATCTCCAAACGAGGAAAGCTTCCGATGATTGTTGGTGGTACGGGCTTATACATACAATCAGTCATATATGATTATCAATTTTCTGAAGCACCATCGGATGATGATTTTCGGGTGAAGCTTGAAGAGATGGCAAAAAACAAGGGATATGAGACTCTCCATAAAAAACTTCAAGAAATTGACCCAGCTAGTGCGGAGAGGATTCATCCAAATAATATCCGTCGCGTCATTCGAGCACTTGAGATTTTCCATTGTACAGGAAAAAAGATGGACGATTATCTGAATGAACAAAATCACGAGCTCTTGTATGATAGTTGTTTAGTTGGACTAACGATGGAGCGCGAGTTGTTGTATAATAGAATAAACAGGCGTGTTGAAGTGATGATGGAACTCGGTTTATTGGAAGAGGTTCAAGCGTTGTATAATCGAGGCTTGAAAGATTGTCAATCGATTCAAGCCATTGGTTATAAGGAGCTATATGAATATTTCAATGGGAGGGTGACGCTCGAACAAGCGATTGAGAATTTAAAACAAAATTCACGCCGATATGCAAAAAGACAACTTACTTGGTTTAGGAACAAAATGGATGTAGAATGGTTTGAGATGTCACCGGAAGCAGAAGCAAACGGAAAAAAATTTGCGGAAATTTCTGCCTGCATTGAAGGAAAGCTTGGAATTAAAGCGAATACATATTGATAGAGATAAAAAGGAGGATCTTCAATGAAACAAATAAACATTCAAGACCAATATTTAAATCAGCTACGTAAGGATGGCACACATGTGACAGTTTTCTTATTAAATGGATTCCAACTTCGTGGCCAAATCAAAGGTTTTGATAACTTTACGGTGTTGTTTGAAACAGAAGGGAAACAGCAGCTTGTATATAAACATGCAATCTCAACTTTCGCTCCTCAAAAAAACGTACAAATCGATTTTGACCCGCAACAACAATAAGATAGATCGTTCCACAAGAAGCCCACTAAACAATTAGTGGGCTTCTTTGAGGTGAAAAGATAGTGACGTTAAAAACCTTATAATGAATTTATGAGATGCTGAATACATATACATAAAGGAGTTATTTAGCCGTTTCAAATAAGGGATGACAAACTCATAACGGCAAGTGATAAGAGAAGTATCTTCGCCAATAAAAAATACTCCTTCATGCGTAAACGGTTTTTAGAATAGAGGTGAGACGCTTTGGACCGACCGATTCGTATGAATAATAATGGACAAATTAGCATTGTACTTAACTCGCAAAAACGGGAGCTACCAACTAAGGAAATACCTGAACCCCCAGTTTCAGTTAAAACAATGGCAACTGAACATGAAGCTTTAAAAGAAATAGAAGATGAACTAGAAGCATTGGTTGGTATGGAAGAAATGAAGCGGATGATCAAAGAAATCTATGCCTGGATATATATTAATAAAAAAAGGGAAGAAAAGGGGCTAAAGGCTGGTCGTCAAGCACTTCATATGATGTTTAAAGGCAATCCTGGCACCGGCAAGACAACGGTAGCCAGGTTGATTGGAAAGCTCTTTCATAAAATGAACGTCTTGTCGAAAGGGCATTTAATTGAAGCGGAAAGAGCAGATCTTGTTGGCGAATATATCGGCCATACTGCACAAAAAACGCGCGATTTAATAAAAAAGGCAATAGGTGGAATATTATTCATTGATGAAGCCTACTCATTAGGGCGAGGCGGAGAAAAGGACTTTGGGAAAGAAGCGATCGATACGCTTGTAAAGCATATGGAAGATAAACAGCATGAGTTTATTCTCATTTTGGCAGGATATTCCCGTGAGATGGAGTATTTTCTATCGCTAAATCCTGGGCTTCACTCAAGATTTCCACTTGTTGTGGATTTCCCTGATTATACGGTGAATCAATTAATGGAAATTGCGAAAAGAATGCTTGATGAAAAAGAATATTCCTTTAGCCATGAAGCAGAAAAGAAACTTCGTGAACACCTTTCCTGGGTGAAATCGAGTCTAGGTCCGACAGGATTTTCCAATGGAAGATATATTCGGAACGTAATTGAAAAATCGATTCGAACTCAGTCAATGAGGCTATTGCTTCAAAATCAATATGACCGATATGAATTAATGATGCTGCGCAGCAATGATCTTGTCTTAGATGAGGAGTAAAAAGGTTGAATTCTTAAGTTTGAGAAAGGACGAAACCTTAAATGTTTCGTCCTTTTGTCTATATAAGATAAAATAGAGAGAAGAAAAGGAAAATTTTTTATGGGAGTTAGCATATGGGGGATAAAATAGCAATATTAACGGATATTCATGGAAACTGCACGGCTTTGACAGCGGTTTTAGAGGAAATTGATCAAAATGATGAAGTGCAGCATATTTATTGTTTAGGAGATTTAATTGGAATTGGCCATGAAACAAATGAGGTCCTTGATGTGCTCTTTTCACGAAGGGACCTTTCAATTGTGTTGGGGAATCATGAAGAAGCGATTCTTGCGATTTTAAATGGAAAAGAGCCAAAGAGCAAAGGGAATGAACGTGCGCACCATGAATGGATTGCTTCGCATATAAGTGAGGACTTTATTTCTTATATAAAGGAATTTCCAAAGTCGATCATGGCGAAACAACATGATGTGAATCTTTTGTTTACTCATTATCATCTCGATGAAAAAGAACAATTTCTCCAAGTTGATTATGAACCAACGGTAAAAAAACTGGATGAAATTTATCAAAAATCGAACGCGGATATTGTTTGCTTTGGGCATCATCATGTCGTTCATCATTTCAAGTCGAAGGAAAGAATGTACTTTAACCCAGGGTCTTTAGGGTGCAATCATAAACCATTGGCGCCTTATGCGATTTTATCGATTGGTGAAGGTGGAAGTATTGATCTTTCATTAAAAGAAGTGCCGTATGATAATCAAGAATTTTTGCTTACATTCGATAAACTCAATGTACCAGCAAAAGAATTTATACTAAACTTGTTTTATGGAAATCAACATTTAAAATACTTATGAGAAGAAGACTAAGCTTGAAAGGGAATCCTTCCGAGCTTTTTTCGATTTCTAATCAGAGTGATTGAATTGTTCGCTTGTATATATCATTCTTTACAAAAAACTTATAATGAGACAATCATTTTGGTTCCGAATTTTTATTTGATATGATGACAGTAGAAAGAGAATATCGAGCAGAAAGGTGGAGTGCGCTTGGAACAGAAAGTTGATTCTGAAAAAGCGATCCTTGTCGGCTGTCAAACGGCACTGGAGGATGATGATCGCTTTCATTATTCGATGGAGGAGTTAGCATCTTTAACAGAAACAGCTCAAGGCACAGTGGTCATGTCAGTGGTGCAAAAACGTGAAAAAGTTCATCCGGCAACCTATTTAGGAAAAGGGAAAGTAGAAGAGCTTGAAACATTAGTAGAGGAGTTAGAAGCGGATTTGGTTATTTTTAATGACGAGCTTTCGCCGAGCCAAATCCGTAATCTATCAAGTGCCATCGATGCTCGGGTTATTGACCGGACACAATTGATTTTGGATATTTTTGCGCGGAGAGCACGTTCAAAGGAAGGGAAGCTTCAAGTCGAATTGGCGCAGCTTCAATACTTGCTGCCGAGGCTTATGGGCCAAGGGATTGCGTTATCTCGTCTTGGAGCTGGAATTGGGACGAGAGGTCCGGGGGAAACAAAACTGGAAACGGATCGCCGGCATATTCGTCGCCGAATAGATGATATAAAAGGTCAGCTTGAAACGATTGTTCAGCATCGTGATCGTTATCGCGAGCGTCGTAAGAAAAATAAAGCATTTCAAATCGCCCTTATTGGATATACGAATGCGGGGAAATCAACGCTATTCAACCGCTTGACAGAAGCAGATTCCTATGAAGAAAACCAATTATTCGCGACCCTTGACCCAATGACGAGAAAAGTTATTCTCTCAAGTGGCTTTACTGTGTTGTTAACCGATACGGTTGGCTTCATTCAAGATCTACCAACGACCTTAATCGCTGCTTTCCGCTCAACGTTAGAGGAAGTGAAAGAAGCGGATTTACTTTTACATGTTGTTGATATGGCAAACCCAGATTATTTCTCGCATGAGAAAACGGTCAATCATTTGCTTGAAGAATTAAAAGCCAACCAGCTTCCCCAAATAATCGTTTATAATAAGAAGGATATCGCTCATCCCGATTTCGTACCATCTGCTCAATCAGAAACGGCTTTTATTAGTGCTTTTTTAAATGGGGATCTCGAGCTTCTTAAGGGGAAAATTGAAAAGATGATGATAGCGATGATGGAGCCTTTTCATGTATTAGTACCATCAAGTGAAGGGAAGTTGCTTTCTCAATTAAAAATGGAAACGATTTTACGAGAATTAAATTATGTTGAAGAAAGTGAAGCGTATGAGTGTAGGGGATTTGCATTCGAAGACCATCAAGTATCAGGACAGCTTAATAAATATTCAGTTAGATAGGAGAAAGGCAGGATGTTTAATGATTTGAAGGCTGGAGAAAAGCTTCAGCCACTTGTTCACGAAGTCGAACAACAAATTGCTGATGTACATAAAGAGATAGATAAAAGAGTCGATGTGAACCAACTCCGTGTATTGCGGAGTTTTCAAACGTTTAGGGTGAGTGACTCCCATTTTATCCCATCAACAGGTTATGGCTATGATGATATCGGAAGAGATACATTAGAGAAAATTTATGCGGATGTATTTGGTGGAGAAGCGGGCTTAGTTAGACCACAAATCATCTCAGGGACGCATGCAATTTCAATTGCTCTTTTTGGTATTTTACGACCAGGTGATGAACTTTTATATATTACCGGGAAGCCGTATGACACGCTCGAAGAAATTGTTGGAATACGCGGAAGTGGAAACGGTTCACTAAAGGAGTTCGGTATTTCGTACAATTCCGTTGCCTTAACTGCTGAGGGAAAAACGGATTGGAGTGCAATCGAAGCAGCAATTAAGCCAAATACGAAAATGATTGGCATCCAGCGCTCAAAGGGCTATGCTACTCGACCATCCTTCACGATTGCTGAAATCGGTGAGATGATTCGGTTTGTAAAAGAAATCAAGTCAGACGTCATTGTGTTCGTCGATAATTGTTATGGAGAGTTTGTTGAAGAACAAGAACCATGCCATGTCGGTGCCGATTTGATTGCGGGTTCATTAATTAAAAATCCAGGTGGAGGTCTTGTGAAAACAGGAGGATATATCGTTGGAAAGTCTGATTTAGTTGAAGCTTGTTCTTACCGAATGACCTCGCCTGGCATTGGCTCAGAAGCTGGGGCGACCATCTATGCACTTCAGGAAATGTACCAAGGATTTTTCTTAGCTCCGCATGTCGTAGGACAAGCATTAAAAGGTGCGGTTTTTACCGCAGCAATGCTCGAGAAGGTTGGAATGAACGCTCAGCCAAAATGGGACACAAAAAGGACAGATCTAATTCAGTCAGTGCAATTTGACGATCGCGAAAAAATGATTGCTTTTTGCCAAGCGATACAATTTGCTTCCCCAATCAATTCTCATGTCACAGCTTACCCTAGCTATATGCCTGGATATGAGGATGATGTCATTATGGCTGCGGGAACGTTTATTCAAGGGGCAAGCATTGAACTAACTGCAGATGGACCGATCCGTCCTCCATATGTCGCTTATGTACAAGGAGGTCTTACCTATTCACATGTAAAACTGGCAATCTGTATTGCGTTAAATGATTTGTTTGAAAAAGGTTTGATTCAGTTAAAATAAATGGCTGCAGTTAGTATAAAAAGGATATTTTAAAAACACGTTAGATTATCTGACATCACGTTGACACGTCACCTTACATTACATATAATAAAACCATAGAGGAGAAAGGAGAGAAATCAAATGGGCGGAAGCCAGATTCGCCGCAACATGCCACTCTTCTCAATCGGAATTGTGATGCAGCTGACAGATTTGACTGCGAGGCAGATTCGGTATTATGAAGAACATGGCCTGATTTCTCCGGCAAGAACGGAAGGCAATAAACGTCTTTTTTCCTTAAACGATATTGACAAGCTTCTTGAAATTAAGGATTTGATCGATCAAGGTGTCAATCTTGCTGGCATTAAGCAAATTTTCAGCGTCAGAAAAGAACAACAAGAATCATTGACAGAAACAGACAATAAACAAGCTGAAAAGATGAGAACAGAGCTTTCAGATTCTGAACTAAGAAAGCTTCTCCGAAAAGAGTTGCTGCAAGCTGGAAGGTTTAATCGGAACTTTAAACATGGTGACATGAAAAGGTTTCGGTAACCTCGTAAAATACGAATATACCGGGAGGAAAAAGTATGGGAAAGTTTACTAGAGAAGATATTGTCCGATTGGCTAAAGAGGAGAACGTAAAATTCATTCGTTTACAGTTCACAGATATTTTAGGAACAATTAAAAATGTCGAGATTCCATTTAGTCAATTAAATAAAGCTTTAGACAATAAAATGATGTTTGATGGATCATCAATCGAAGGATTTGTTCGAATCGAAGAATCAGATATGTATTTGATTCCTGATTTAGATACGTGGGTGGTTTTCCCTTGGACAGCTGAAAAAGGAAAAGTGGCTCGTTTAATTTGTGATATTCAAAACCCAGATGGAACACCATTTGCCGGAGATCCTCGTTCCAACTTAAAGCGTATTTTGAAGGAAATGGAAGAGCTTGGCTTCACCAATTTCAATGTTGGCCCAGAACCAGAGTTCTTTTTATTCAAATTAGATGAAAAGGGCGAACCAACCCTTGAACTAAATGACAATGGTGGATATTTCGACCTTGCGCCAACGGATCTTGGCGAAAACTGCCGTCGAGATATTGTACTTGAACTCGAAGAAATGGGCTTTGAAATTGAAGCATCTCACCACGAAGTTGCACCTGGTCAGCATGAAATCGATTTTAAATATGCGGATGCGGTAACAGCTTGTGACCATATCCAAACATTCAAACTGGTTGTAAAAACAATCGCTCGTAAGCATGGTCTTCATGCGACCTTCATGCCAAAACCATTATTCGGTGTGAGTGGTTCTGGAATGCACTGTAACTTATCTTTATTTAAAAATGGTGAAAATGCCTTCTATGCTCCTGGGACTGGAGGATTAGAATTAAGCGAAACTGCTAATCAGTTTATCGCAGGTATTATCAAAAACGCGACGGCATTTACCGCAGTAACGAACCCAACTGTAAATTCTTACAAGCGTTTAGTGCCAGGTTACGAAGCTCCATGTTATGTCGCATGGTCCGCTAGAAACCGCTCACCTTTAATTCGGATTCCGGCATCCCGTGGGATGAGTACACGTGTTGAAGTCCGCAGTGTCGATCCAGCTGCTAACCCTTATTTAGCAATGGCTGTTCTTCTACAAGCTGGACTAGATGGAATTAAAAACCATTTGACTCCTCCACCACCAGTGAATCGAAACATCTATGTTATGGATAAGGAAGAACGTGAAGAAGTCGGTATCGTTGACCTTCCAGCAACTCTTGCTTCTGCACTTGATGCATTGAAAGCCAATGAAGTGATTTGTTCCGCACTTGGAGGGCATATTCTAGAGCACTTCATTGAAGCTAAAGAGATTGAGTGGGATATGTTTAGAACTCAAGTACATCCGTGGGAGCGCGAGCAATACATGAGCATGTATTAATAGTTAGAAAACCTTTGGTGCGGTGGTGCCAAAGGTTTTTTTATAAAGAATATGTTCTGTGAAAAATGATTAGATTTTAGGCAGAACACACGCTCAGTGTAAGTCAAATAATGAAAGTTTCACTTTATTACGATTGTGGGCATTAGGGTCAAATCAAAGTACTGGGTATAGCTACAGTTAATTATGTATGTTTTTTCCAGGAAAGGTCATTTATGTACATTTTGCCGAGGAGATCTGAAGTTTTTTTGAGCGATAATGCTGGTAACGCATTTTTTAATCCAACTACTCGGAATAAAAACAGCAAATTTCGTTGATATATTGCTAGTACTTGTAATAAAAAACTGTAAAATCAAGGATTAATCTGAGTACTAGCAATAAACTCAGTTCAAAACGCTGATATAATCCCTGTACAAGCAATAAAAAAAGGCCAAAAGTCGCTTTATTCCAAGTACTAGTAAAAAACTTTGCTAAAACACAAGTTTAATCCGAGTACTAAGATTATCTTCTGATTTATCTTCTTAACCGAAGTACTAGCCTTATTAGTATTCATTCGGATTAAAAATCCACATAATGAAAAAGCAGGGAACTCCGCATACGTCGGAACTCCCTGCTTTTTTAGTTGAAAATATTTTAATGCATATGACGATAAACCCCTATCACTTTTCCTAGAATGGACACATTGCGAAGCATGATAGGCTCCATCGTTGGGTTTTCTGGCTGTAATCGAAAAAAGTCTTTTTCTTTAAAAAACCGCTTTACAGTGGCCTCATCTTCATCCGTCATTGCCACGACAATTTCACCATTATTGGCTGTTGGTTGTTGTTTTACGATAACATAATCCCCGTCAAGAATCCCGGCATCAACCATACTATCTCCCATTACCTCAAGCATAAAAACCTGCTCATCAGATGGAACTAGTGTATCGGGGAGAGGAAAATATTCTTCAACATTTTCAATTGCCGTGATTGGTTGGCCGGCTGTTACCCGTCCAATAACAGGAACATTTACAACATTGTATTTTGGTGTTGCATTCGTTTCAATTTCAAGAATTTCAATGGCACGAGGTTTAGTCGGATCTCGGCGAATTAATCCTTTTGTTTCGAGTCGAGCTAAGTGTCCATGTACAGTTGAACTAGAGGCTAGTCCGACAGCTTCGCCAATTTCTCTTACGGAAGGGGGATACCCTTTTTTCTTTACTTCATCCTTAATGAAATTAAGGATGTCTTGTTGCCTTATTGATAACTTTGTCATTTTCACGCACCCCATCGTCTTTTCTCTTGACTTTATTATAACACGCATAGGCGTTCGGTACAAACGTTAGTTCGAATAGTTATTGACAGAAAACAAATGTTCGCATTATAATAAAGGCAAGCAAATGTGCGAACATACATTCTTGAGGGGTGTTTAAAATGAAAAAAATATGGAAAAGTTATTCTTATACTATATTATTGTTTGCAACTTGTTTTATTTTAATGGCTATTTTTGCGAACGATTTGAAAGCAGGCAATGATTTTACTACGATTACAGTACAAGAGGGAGAATCGCTTTGGTCGATAGCCGAACAATTTTCAGATAAACATAATCTGACAAAACATGAATTTATCGTTTGGGTTGAAAGAGAAAATGGAATTAATGCGAATTTGATTTATGCAGGCGAAGAATTAGTCGTTCCTATTTTGAAAAACAAGGAAGCAACAACAGAAGTTGCAGGAATGAATATAGAATAAGGTGGAAAAATGAAGGCGATTATCTATTGTCGGGTAAGTACAGCGAAAGAGACTCAAGAAACGTCATTAGCTAGACAAGAGGAAGAGTTACTGGCTTTGGCTAAGAGCAAGGGAATGGAAGTAGTCAAAGTTATTAAGGAACAGGCAAGTGGATACGATTTAGAAAGAGATGGCGTGTTAGAACTTTTAAGTTTAATAAAAGATGAGGAGATCACATCAGTACTCATCCAAGATGAAACACGAATCGGTCGTGGAAATGCAAAAATAGCTCTCCTGCATTGTATTACGAAAGAAGGAGTAAAGCTTTATAGTATTTCTCATCATGGCGAATTACAGTTATCAGAATCAGATTCAATGGTTCTGCAAATTGTTTCTATGGTGGAAGAGTATCAGCGTAAATTACATAATATAAAAATAAAACGGGGAATGCAAAGAGCAATTAAGCAAGGGTATCATCCAGAGAGAAATTTAAAAAATCAAGGAGAACATGCAGGGCGGGAACGAAAACTAGCACCGATTACTGAAATTGTTCGTCTTCGTGAAAATGGATTAACCTTTGCTGAGATTGCGGCTACGTTAAGAGGATTCGGTTATCAAGTCTCAAAGGCAACCGTTCATCGGCGCTATCAGGAATATAAAGAATCGGTAGAAGAACAAATGATAGCGGGGAATCAACCAGCAAAAGAATAGACGTGACTTCACGAGAAAGTAAGGCTCCTTTCTTGTAAAAATGAAAGATGTTCAGTAGAATAACTTTTAACTTAAATTTTTAAAAAGGGGCTTTTCGATGCTTTCTAAAGATAAACTGGCGAGAATTAATGAATTAGCTAAAAAATCAAAAACGACCGGTCTGACAAAAGAGGAAGCGAAGGAACAGTCTGCGCTTAGAGCAGAATATCTTCAAACCTTTCGATCATCCATGTTAAATACATTAAAGGGGGTTACAATTGTAGACCCTCTAGGAAATGACGTAACACCTAAGAAATTAATACAGGAAAAAGATCGAAAAAAACTGCATTAATTTTAGATCTGGAAACAAAATAAAGCCAAGAGAGTATGGATAATTCTTGGCTTTATTTTTGTATCGTTTTCATCACATAATTCCTAAGACTTCCATTAATAAATTTGAAATTTCAGGAACATATTATCATAACTCTTTGGAATATTATAAAAGGGAAATCAAATTTCGACAAAAATGTTACTGTTTTTGTTGAATTAAAAAGGTTGTAACTATATTATAAAGATTGTACAAAGTTTAACAAAGAAAGGATGTATCTAATGTTCGATAAAGTTGATACACTATCCATCGATTCGATTCGTACGCTTTCAATCGATGCAATTGAAAAAGCAAACTCTGGGCACCCAGGGATGCCAATGGGGGCTGCCCCAATGGCTTACACACTGTGGAGTCGTTTTATGAATCATAATCCAAAAAATCCAGAATGGGCTAACCGTGATCGTTTTGTATTATCTGCAGGCCATGGTTCAATGCTTTTATATAGCATGCTTCATCTATCAGGATATGATCTTCCAATGGAGGAAATTAAAAACTTCCGTCAATGGGGAAGCAAAACACCTGGCCATCCTGAATTTAGACATACAGCTGGTGTTGAAGCCACGACTGGTCCGCTTGGACAAGGAATTGCGATGGCAGTTGGAATGGCAATGGCAGAGCGCCATTTAGCAGGCGTATACAACAAAGATGGATATGAAATTGTGAATCATTTTACATATAGTATCTGTGGAGACGGGGACTTAATGGAAGGTGTTTCTGCAGAAGCTGCATCTCTTGCTGGTCATTTGAAGCTTGGTCGTTTAGTCGTTCTCTATGATTCAAACGATATTTCGCTTGACGGAGACTTAGATAAATCATTCTCTGAGAGTGTTGCTGATCGTTTTAAAGCGTATGGTTGGCAATACATTCGAGTTGAGGATGGCAACAACTTAGAAGAAATCGCAAAAGCATTAGAAGAAGCGAAAGGTGATCTTGACCGTCCGACGATGATTGAAGTGAAAACTGTCATTGGTTACGGTTCACCGAACCTATCTGGTAAATCTGATGTTCATGGGGCTCCACTAGGCGCTGATGAATTAAAGTTAACGAAAGAAGCATATAAATGGACTTTTGAGGAAGACTTCCATGTTCCATCAGAAGTATATGATCATTTTGACAAGCAAGTTGTCCAAAAAGGTCATCAAACGGAGCAAGAATGGAATGCTCTATTTGAAAAATATAAAGCAGAATTCCCTGAGCTTGCTACACAATTTACAGCAGCAATGAAGGGAGAGCTTCCTGAAGGATGGGAAAAGACACTTCCTGTCTATGAAGAAGGTAAGAGCTTAGCGAGTCGTGCGTCTTCAAGTGAAGCACTTAATGCGGTTGCACAAGCAGTTCCTTTCTTCATTGGTGGATCTGCCGACTTAGCTGGATCAAATAAAACGATGATTAAAGGTTCTGCTGATTTCTTCCCAGGTTCTTTTGAAGGTCGTAATATTTGGTTTGGTGTCCGTGAATTTGCTATGGGTGCAGCAATGAACGGGATGGCTCTTCATGGCGGTGTAAAAGTTTTCGGTGGTACGTTCTTCGTATTCTCTGATTACTTACGTCCAGCGATTCGTCTTGCAGCCTTAATGGGTCTACCAGTTACGTATGTGTTTACACATGATAGTATCGCAGTTGGAGAAGACGGCCCAACACATGAGCCAATTGAACAATTGCCAGCATTACGTGCAATGCCGAATCTATCGGTCATCCGTCCTGCAGACGGCAATGAAACATCAGCGGCATGGAGATTGTCAGTTGAATCAACTGATAAGCCAACAGCTCTAGTGTTAACACGTCAAAACTTACCGACTATAAAAGGAACAGATCAAAATGCATATGAAGGAGTTTCACGCGGAGCATATGTCATTTCCCCAGCTTCTAACGGAACGCCTGCAGCGTTATTGCTTGCAGCTGGTTCTGAAGTCGGTCTTGCTGTTCAAGCTCAAGAAGTGCTTGCATCAGAAGGAATTCAAGTTTCTGTTGTCAGCATGCCTTCTTGGGATCGTTTTGAGCAACAATCACAAGAATATAAAGAATCGGTTATTCCGAAATCTGTTAAGAAACGCCTTGGAATTGAAATGGCGGCTTCCCTTGGTTGGCACCGTTATGTAGGAGATGAAGGTGAAGTCCTAGCGATTGATCAATTCGGAGCTTCTGCACCTGGTGAAAAAGTAATGAGTGAATACGGTTTTTCAGTGGAAAACGTTGTGGCTCGTGTGAAAGCATTATTATAAAATTAAAGGAAAAGGAACGGCGGATGAATGAAGTCCTCCGTTCCTTTTTAGCTAAAAGGAAAGCAACATGCGTTTTGGTCCTTAAGCTTTGCTCATCACTTCCCGATGTTATATAATTAAAAAAATGATTTGTAAGTGAAGAATAGTCCGATTTTGACAAAATTAGTGTATTTTTGCTACATCTTTAGACAACCACAGAAAGCATATTTTCTTATAATGGAATAAAGCTTGTCTAAAGGGAGGGGATCAGATGAGGTCCTATCAACTTTATTTAATCAAAGATGATATAGCTGGCCATTATTTTGGTAGAGAACGACTGTTTTTTTACTTGTTTAAAGAGTATAGTAAGGCATCGGGGGAGATGCAAGCCATTATTTCCCGGCAAATAAAGTATATAACAAAACCAATTTCTGTCCTTCGAATTCATCAAATGATCCTTCAACATCTTTCAAAACAGAAAGGGTTTAAGTCAGGGCAAGGTGAATATTCCTTATATGAAAAAAAATCTCAAAGTACAGCGGTTTTAAAAATCGTAAATGAACGTACATTATTAGTAGAGAGCGCAGGCAGTCTTGAAGCGGAGACGATATTCTTTGAAGTCCTTCGGAAAATTGAACCCTCTTTCATTGCCGTCGACCTTCAAAGTAATCTTTGTGGTTGGTTAAAGCCAATTAAGGAAAGAAAATTTGTCTAAAAAGCGAGAAAAAATGTTGGCAATATTGTATAATAACGAGTGGTCTAGTACACTGTATGGGATACACCATGAAGGAGGAAATAACGTATGTGGACTTATGTTCTAGTTGGTATACTGGCATTATTAGCTGGTGTAGCTCTAGGATTTTTCATTGCTCGTAAGTATATGATGGACTACTTGAAGAAAAATCCGCCAATCAATGAACAAATGCTTAAAATGATGATGATGCAAATGGGCATGAAACCATCGCAGAAGAAAATCAACCAAATGATGTCAGCGATGAATAAACAACAAGAAAAACAATAAAGGACAAGCACTCTTATATCGGGGTGCTTTTTCTTATGGAATTACATATATCCATGATTTAAAAGTTAATTTTCCACTTTTTCCTAAATGAGGATGATTCACTTTCTTTTAACCTATTTGTAAAATGTTATTTAACAACGTGCAAATTTCGTATAATATGAATATTCAGTAAAAATAGGAAGCGGCTCACGATTCTCACCGGTGGAGGGATTTTGGATGAGAGTATTTTTAGATTTAATGTGGTTTTTTAAAGCTGAGAAGAAAGCATATTTACTAGGTATTATGATGCTTCTTTTCATCGCTTTTCTTGAGCTTATTCCACTTCGAGTGATCGGGATGGTTGTCGATGAGATTGGTATGGGTACATTGACTTTTCAGAAAATGTTGAAATGGATGATCATCCTCATTCTTGCAGGGGGAGGAATGTATGTTCTTCGTTATTTTTGGAGAATTATGATTTTTGGCTCGTCTGTAAAGTTAGCAAAATTACTACGAAAACGTCTTTATGATCATTTTACCAAAATGTCTCCGAATTTTTATCAAAAGCGGCGCACTGGAGATTTAATGGCGCTTGCGACAAATGATATACAGGCGATTCAACAAACGGCTGGTGCGGGCGTTCTTACTCTCGTTGATTCACTTGCAACCGGAGGTTTTGTGATTATTGCGATGGCATCAACCATTAGTTGGAAATTAACATTAATTTGTTTAATCCCTATGCCCTTTATGGCGATTTTAACTGGTTGGTATGGAAGAATGCTCCATAAACTTTTTCATAAAGCTCAAGAAGCTTTTTCTGCTTTAAATGATAAATCGCAAGAAAGTATTTCTGGAATCAAGGTGATCAAAACATTTGGCCAGGAAAAAGAAGACATCGAGGACTTTCGTAAACAGTCAGAGGGTGTCGTGAATAAGAATATCTCTGTTGCGAAAGTAGACGCATTATTCGATCCAACCATCTCTTTGATCGTTGGAGTTTCATTCTTTTTAGCGATTGCGTTTGGTTCAAGGTTTGTCATTCATGGGGAAATGACGATTGGCAACCTCGTTGCATTCACCACATATTTAGGGTTACTTATTTGGCCAATGCTCGGTTTCGGGCATCTATTTAATATTGTTGAGAGAGGACGGGCTTCCTTAGATCGTGTGAATCGACTTTTAGGGGAACGAATTGAAATAAAAGATCAAACAGAGGCATCAGGAAGTATTCCTGCGGGGGAAATAGAGTTTCGCGTGAAAGAGTTTTCTTTTCCTGGCGAACAAGAACCGCAACTTAAAAATCTTTTGTTTACGTTGCCAAAGGGGGCGACATTAGGAATAGTTGGAAGAACAGGAGCTGGGAAAACATCAATATTGAAATTATTAATTCGTGAGTTCGAGGGGTATAAAGGTGAAATTAAAATTGGTGGAAAAGCTCTTCAAGCTTATAAAATTGATCAACTAAGAGAAGCGATTGGCTATGTACCACAAGATCATTTTTTATTTATTAATTGGAATCTTTGTTGCGATGTTCGTGTTAAATGTAAAACTTGCTTTGATCTGTTTAGCGGTCATGCCACTCATTTTTATCATTATGGCGATTTATAGGAAGCTTAGTTCAAAATTTTATCATGATTTACGGGAACGGCTCAGTCAACTGAACGCGAAGCTGAACGAGTCCCTACAAGGAATGTCAATCATTCAAGTGTTTCGTCAAGAGAAGCGGATGCGTCGTGAATTTGAGGAAATCAATGAAAAGCACTATCAAGCAGGAATGAGGAATATAAAGGCAGATGGTCTTCTTTTAAGACCAGCAATCGACCTCGTGTATATTTTTGCACTCATTATAGTATTAAGTTATTTTGGAATTAGTTCATTCGAAAATCCTGTGGAAATTGGTGTTTTATATGCTTTTATCAATTATTTAGATCGGTTCTTTGAACCAGTGAATCAAGTGATGCAAAGGCTATCAATGTACCAACAAGCGATTGTCGCCGCTTCAAGAGTATTTCAGTTATTGGATGATCAAGAACTAGCTCCAGGCCAGTCTGCGAACAGTGAGATAAAGATTGAAGAGGGAAAAATTGAAGTAAGAAATGTTGATTTTTCGTATGATGGAAAACGTGATGTCCTGAAAAACATTGAATTTACTGCATTGCCAGGACAAACGGTTGCGCTAGTCGGTCATACTGGAAGTGGTAAAAGTTCGATTATTAACTTATTGTTGCGCTTTTATGAATTTGATCGTGGAGAAATTCTTATTGATGGCGTATCTATTAAAAACTATTCGTTAAATGAAGTAAGAACGAAAATGGGGCTCGTTCTCCAAGATCCATTCATTTTTTACGGAAGTATTAAAGATAATATTCGACTTCATAATCAGACCATTTCTGATGACGAAATCGAAGAGGCTGCTAAGTTCGTGCAAGCAGATTCGTTCATTTCAAAATTGGAGGATGGCTATGATCATCGTGTTGTTGAGCGAGGTGCGACATTCTCAAGTGGACAGCGGCAACTGCTTGCGTTTGCGCGAACGATGGCGGCGAACCCGAAAATCTTAATTCTTGATGAAGCGACAGCGAACATTGATACTGAGACAGAGGAAGCCATTCAAACGGCGCTCGCAAAAATGCGCAAAGGAAGGACGACGATCGCCATCGCTCATCGATTATCGACGATTCAGGATGCGGATCTCATTCTTGTGTTGCATCTAGGAGAAATTGTTGAACGTGGGACCCATCAGGAGCTCCTGACACGAAAAGGGCTTTATCATAAGATGTATTTATTGCAAAATGGGTCTGGGGAGCGGTTAGAAGATGCTGTTGGTTAATAGAAAAAAGAAAACAGCTGATGCCTTGATGGCTTCCAGCTGTTTCTCTAATGGGTTTTACACTTTTTTCTCTCTATACGGTAATAAGTGTTCAACAGATCGTCAAGTTCTTGGCTATGACGAATCGCGGTCGTTGATGTTAAACCACTAGTTGAGGCTACTTGAATCAATTCGGAACGTTTCTTTTCAATGAGACGAGCGAGCTCTTGTTTACCCATAACAATCCCTTTCTAGGAAGAAATCCTTTTTAAAATGTAAATCTATTATAAAATTAGAAAAAATTTCAAAGACAAATTCTAGTATAATAGAATTTCATGCAGAATTCAAAATGATTTTACTATAATTCGTTTATTACCTTTACAAAGGGAAAAATGTTCACAGTTTAATTCATATCTTTTCCTGCAAGTATTTGTTAGAATGATATCGAATTGAATAATGGGAGATGTATGATTCATGACGGATATTAATGTTTTGCTCGCATTCGGTGCTGGTTTTCTTAGTTTCATTTCGCCTTGCTGTTTGCCGCTTTATCCAGCTTTTCTATCTTATATTACAGGGATGTCTGTCGGAGAAATTAAAAGTGATAATGCGATGCTTCAAAAGCGGAGTATGTTACATACTTTATTCTTTCTAGTCGGCTTCTCGATTATATTCATTGCGCTAGGATTTGCTACTTCCTTTGTCGGTCAAATCTTCAGCCAGTACAATGATTTAATCCGTCAACTTGGGGCTATTTTCATCGTGATTTTTGGGTTAATCGTAATTGGGTTGTTCCAGCCAAAATGGTTGATGTCCGAAAAGCGGATTGAATTTAAAAATCGCCCGGCGGGATATTTTGGTTCGATTTTAATTGGAATGGCATTTGCTGCTGGATGGACTCCATGTACAGGACCGATTCTAGCATCGGTTATTTTGCTAGCTGGGTCGAATCCTGGTTCGGGGATGCTCTATATGATGTCCTATGTTCTTGGTTTTGCGATTCCGTTCTTTATTCTATCGTTCTATGTTGGGAAAATGGATTGGATTAGAAGAAACAATGTGAAAATCATGAAAATTGGCGGCTATATCATGATTGTTATGGGTGTCGTTCTATACTTTGATTGGATGACAAAAATTATTGCCTTCCTTTCGCCGTTTTTTGGTGGATTTACTGGTTTTTAAAATGATCAATGGTCTCTAGTTTAACAGGAAAAGCGAAAATATGCTTTTCCTTTCTTCTTACTAAAAATAAAAATTGCTGTATAATAATAGTGAAAACCTACAAAAAAGGATGAAACGTATGGACTATGTTTTGCTCTCAACAATTGCAGCAATCGGGATGGGAACTCTCGCTTTTTTCGTCAGAATGAAAGCAGCAAAAAGCCCAACATCCGCAAAAAAAATTATATTGCCACCGCTTTTTATGAGCACCGGTGCATTGATGTTTATCTTTCCGATGTTTCGCGTTAGTTTTTTACAAGTAATCGAAGCGTTGCTTGTCGGAATGCTGTTCTCGATCTTGCTAATTAAAACGTCTAAATTTGAAATTAGAGACAATGATATCTATTTGAAAAGATCAAAGGCGTTTATGTATATTTTACTAGGATTGCTTGTTGTTCGTTTAGTGGCGAAGCTTGTTTTAAGTATTACGATTGATGTTGGTGAGCTAGGCGGAATGTTTTGGATTCTCGCTTTTGGAATGATTGTTCCGTGGCGGATTGCAATGTATGTACAATACAAAAGGCTTCAACGTGATTTGCATAGTATGATAAAACCGAATTTAATTTAAAAAATCCCCGAATAAGGGGATTTTTTATGTTAAGTCTCCAGAGTGAAAGTTTTGTTTAACGTGCGCTGGAGTTTTTTCTAAGATGAAAGTTTTAGCCCAACAGCTGAGCTTAGAATGACAGCGATAAATAAAATTCGTTTCCAATCATTTGATTCATCATAAAACAACATCCCGATGATGGCACCGCCTGAAGCGCCGATTCCTGTCCAAATTGCATAGGACGTTCCCATCGGGAGGGTTTGCATTGAATACGACAAAAAGTAAAAACTCGCTGCAAAAGCAACAATTAATAGCAAAAGAGAGCGCCATCGACGATCATGTGAATATTGATTCATCATCGCAACACCTGCCATTTCAAATAAGCCGGCAACCACTAATGAAATCCAAGCCATTTTATGATTCAGCCTCCTTTTCTTCTTTTGAATCGGTCACAAGCTTTAAGCCAATTACACCTATCAATAAGAGGAGGATGAAGAATACCTTTTCTAGCTTAAACGGTTCACCAAAAATGAGAAAGTCAGCAGCGGTTGTCCCGGCTGTTCCTAAGCCAACAAACACAGCATAAACAGTGCCTACCGGCAATTTTTTACCTGCGTCGATCAAACCGTAAAAGCTAATGATAATTGCGAGGATTGTTCCAAACCATTCAAGAAAACTGTCGGCATGTTTTAAACCGATAACCCAAAATACTTCAAAAACGGAAGCAATGATTACTTTTAACCATGCTAGATTCATCGATATTCACTCCTTTTTACATAACAAAAAAAAGCCTAGGAGATGCTGTATCGTAACAGAATTCTCCCGGGCTTTTTTCCCTCCGTGGCACAACAGAGCTGTGAGTTTTCTCTCGGACCAGGCCAAGTTTTCAATACTTGCGGAACCCTAGAAAACATTTATGTTTATTTGTTAGTGTTATTATACACGGATGAGGGTGAAAATCAAGAAATCCCCTATAATTGGTTTGATTTGGTTAAAATAAATGTTCGTACGTATTGAGATTGATTTGTTTCTCTGACAATTTCTTGCGTAAAAATTTATGATCTCGTTTCGGTGTTGCCAAAATATAGCCACGAATAACTAAATCTTGGCTAATGGTTGAAGCCTTTTCATTCAGCGCAAGTTCACCAATCTTCCCAGCGATCTTTTGCCGCGCGACATCACGAAAGAGTTCAGGTACAGGACTGACTAAATCTTCAAGAAATTCCTTTTGATCTTCTGTCCATAAATCTCGCGTTTCTTCAACATAATGTAATTCCCAATCCATGTCCGATTTTCCATCTTCTTTCGGAAGCTTTTTTAAAAATTTCCGAAACATGAAAAAGCCACCAACAGCCATTAAAACGACCATAATGATTGTCCAAAAAAGAATAAATAACATAAACCATCCGTCTACCATTTTCCCTAATCCCCTTCGTTTCTATGTAAAGATGATAGTTTTATTCTAGTTTCATTATAGTATCTGGAAACTGAGAGGACAAGCGGAGGAATCTTTAGCCAAAATGGTAATTGAGGTTGAAAAAAACCTCTTGTCGAATTATAATAGATATTGTCACTCAACACGGGGCTGGATGGGGTACTGGTGTCTCCCACGGTCTTCAAAACCGCTTGAGACCTGCGTGCCAGGTCTGGTGGGTTCGATTCCCACGCAGTCCCGCCAAATAAGGATTTCTTAATGATTACCGAATAAGTGTTTGTGCTTATTCCCAAACGGATTTCTACCAGTCTCACGAAAGACTGTGTTAGGCTGTAATGAAAAACCGTTTTGGACTGATACATAAAACCGTTCAACCTCTTACGTAATTTTTATTATGGAAGGGGTTTTTTATTTTGCGACAAAATCAATTTAGACGTCTTAAACGTGAAGTAAAATCAGTAAATGTTGGCGGTTATGCTTATTCAATTACAGAAATGTTTGAGCAATTTATGTTAATTAAAAAGGGAGAGGGATTAGCGAAAAGAACCATTAAGGAGTATTACAATAACTTTCAATACTTTATGGATTATATTGGTCGAGAACTGTCAGCAAAGGAAATAAAAACAGAGGTTTTTACTGGCTGGATAAGTTACATGTGTGAAGAATTGGATTACTCTCCTGCTACTGTAAACATACGAGTTAGAACCATGAGGTCATTTTTACGATACATCTATGAGGATAAGCAATGGATTCAAGAACCTATTCACAAACGCTTTAAGCCTATCAAAGCACCTATCGATAATGTTGAAGCATTCACACCAGAAGAATTTAAAAGGCTCTTAGGTGCGATTGATGAGTCCTCCTATACCGGGTTTAGAACCAAGGTAATTTTGTTTGTTCTAATAGATACTATGGTTCGAGTATCCGAATTAGTTGATATTAAAAGGGAAAATGTTAATTTTAAAAATTTGACCATTCAATTAGAGGCAGCTGACACAAAAGTAAGAATCGCTCGTACAGTTCCAATATCTGCAAAAACTGCAAAACTACTCAGTGAGTATATGGAAGAAACAGAGGATTTTGGGAATGAATGTATGTTTTTAACATATGAGGGTGAAAGAATGAGTGAGGCTACTGTAAGGGACAATATAAGGTTGTATGGTCATGTAGCAGGTATCAATAACAAACGCTGTAGTCCTCACACTTTACGTCATACAGGTGCATTATTCTATATATTAAATGGCGGCGACCCTTTTAGTTTGCAGAGGATACTTGGTCATTCCCATATGAATATGGTTAGACGTTATGTGCAAATGACGAATATGGATGTTCAGAATCAACATAATATTCATTCTCCGCTAAATTATGTGTTTAAAAAGTAGAAAAAATAATAGCTAAAATTTGAACTGTTAAGGGGTCTAAAGTATGAATAAGCAAGTGAAGCACATTGCCTATTACACTAAAAAAATATTCAAGAGGGAGCGAAAGCAAGACCATCTTATACAGTGGTAAGAAATTCCTTTCGAAGTATTCGTTTACTTATGTATAAAAACATGTTAAATAATATGATTTAATCTTCACTATAGTGAGACTTAATGCAGATAAAACGAAGGGGCGGTCATTGTGGCTGCTCTTTTTCTTTAATAAGTTTTTCAGAAAACAACGACGGTGGCTTTTTATATGTGATTTCTCTAAAAAGTGTTATGTAGTTAGGGCATGTCAATCTACACCAACATACTGTTCAAATGTTCGATACGAGACGGATTTACTCTTTTTCTACACTATGAAACAGTTTTCCTTTAGCAACATTTTTCAAACCTAAACTCAATGTACCACTGAAATTCCCTGTTAATTGTAGATGGACATTCCTCTGTAAAACAGTAGCGAATTATCGAAGCTAAATTCATTCTATATAAAAAATCATCTCTTTTTTTAAAAAAATTCTTGACATGGTTTTTTAGGTTTGATGAGGAGAACCATCAGCTTTTTTATGACGGTACTAGACATAATTTCTTGATTTCTTGATTTGTATAATAAGATTATGCAAACACCTCATAAGGAATCTTATTCTATCTATGACCTACATATAGGGATTGGCAGATTTAAATCTAATATTGGACAGGGTTATTTGTACTTACTGACGAGGTATTTTGCATTAGGTTCATATTCAAATGGCAAATCTACAAATCAAATTATAGAAAGAGAGGTACGAGTAGTAAAAATAGTATGAGTGAGTGAGAGAGTGTATATACACTACTCATAAATGTTAAAACAATGCAGTAAATGTAAAGAGGTTAAGAGTGTAGAAGAATTTAGTAAAGACAAAAGTAAAAAAGATGGTCTTACTAGTGCCTATAGGGCATGTAATAATAATCGTGAGAAAAAACGAAGGGGAAATGGTGGTGTTTTCACCCAACAAAAAAGCAAGCAACCTTTGAAAAGTACGGTCGTTGCTGCCAAATCTGCGGGAACATTAGTAATTTAGAAGTAGATCATAGGCTTTCACAGAATGTTTCTAAGCCTAATAAAGCAAGTGTTGAGGACAATGCTTGGGTTTTATGTAAAGGTTGCAATATTGCTAAAGGTACAAAGATTCTAATTGAAGTTATAAAAGATGTCCCAAGTAAGATTTTAGAACCAATGCTGTTACAACAACATGCCAATCGAATTGTAGAAGGTTTCTTCGAAAAAGTAACAATTACTATTGGTGGAAAGCAGTGTACTGAAGTGAAACCTAAGTGATTAACTGCTTTATCTTATTACCGCTTCTATATGATGATGGTATACCCAAAAAACAGGTGTGGTTTAATGGATATTTGTAAAACAACACCTAAAAATGGGGTGAACTACTTTATAAAATGCACCTAAAAATTAGGTGTCCCCCAACAATAGATAATGCTTGTAATTTTCTAGTTAATCGGGCGATTTCAGTGGGGGAATAGATAGAAGAATAGTAGATAGAAGATAATATAATAGATGAAATGTAACGCACAAAAGGCGGCAAGCCTCCTTTTGCACGTCACAAACACAACGTTCTTTAATTGAATTGGGGGCAGAGGAAAATAAAAAATATTAGTCAGAACAGGAGAAAGATAAAAAGTGAGTACTGAAATCAAATCAACTAAAAGGTTAGAAAGGGAAGAATCGTTTATAAAGATTTCCAAGTCACTAATTGAAACTAAGGATTTAGGAAAGTCTGGTGAATTAGATGTTTATCACTTAGCAATCATTAAAACATTGGCAAATAACTTTCAAGGTGTAGCTCTAACTGGGGTTATTCATATGATGAGATTCGTTGGCATGAGTACAGGGCAAAGTTCAACTAAGGTAAGAACAAAAGAATCTTTACTCAAATTGCAAAAGATGGGACATATCGAGATTTACGAAGATTTATCCATGAAACGTGTGATGTTAGATTTAAAACCCGTAAACAACTACTTTATCAAACCAACAGGTAAGGACGAAGAATACAATTTTGCAAAAGTGTTCTATAAGGATTTTCAAAAGATAGTAGCAATGAAAAGTGATTATAAGCCTAAAATATTCGCCACGTATCTAAATATGGTAGGTTATATATTCTATACTGTAAGCAACGATCCAATATCATTTATTTCAATTGATACGGTAGTAAAGGATACAGGAATAAACAGAAAGTCTGTTATTGAATATCTCAAAATACTGCATAAAGAGGAAATTCTATTCTTTGTACATTTTCAAATTAATAATACAACTACAAAGAACTACTGCACAAGATGGATTCATAAAGAACATACCGCAAAATGGACGGTGGGACTTGCGGAATTTCATTACAAGACTGATAGAAGTAAATTTAAAGGCGGTGGAGAAGGGGTATCAGAAGAGTAATGGAGTTATTGTAATTTTTACGTACAATGGAGCGGAGCTTTAAATGCGGGGGCTTAGTATATTACATTGATCGATACTAATACCCCTATCTTAGTAATAATAAAAATCATAAATCGGTTGTACAGGATTGCCATTGATTCTAGCTTACTTTAGTATTGAAAGTGGTAGCGGAATTACAGTTTTCATTAGTTTAAGGTTAGTATGTCTTACCTCAAAGACATATTCCTGTTGAAAATGAGTAGGACGCTGCATTTTTCATATATCATGGATTTGGTATGGGTGTAATTGTTATAGGGTTTCCTTAATTTATTAGTTTTTCTTAATCTTTTTAAGATAACTTTAAATCTTCTTTCAGAGAATATACTGAAAATGAAAAAGGGGTTATACGATGAGCTATAAGAAGCGAAGAGAGTGGGAAAAGTTTATTGATAAGTATAACAAGCCAATGATAGGGCGAGAAAAATATGCAGGGCTTAAGGTAAACAATGATATAGGGATGAACTATATCCAATGTGAAGGGGAAATGGCTACTAAAGAGTTAACGACAAAAGTAATTCAGGAACTGTTAAAACTGGTAAGTCTACCTGATGATGTCTATAATTCTGTAAAGGAAAAGCAAGACCGCATTATTAGGGAATACGAGCTTAAGTCTTATTACCAACATTACGACAAATCAAAAATCGAAGAATCTCATGAAAAAGATGGATATGTTTATTTTTTAAAGGAATACAAAGGAAATTCAGTTAAAATTGGTCATGCAAAAGAACCACTGAAACGAATCAAACAAATGAACTTTGTTCCTTCTATCCCAGTAGAACTTATTTACACCATTCGGTCTAAAAATAGCTATCGTTTAGAGCAAATGTTTCATCGTTACTTTTATAAAAAACGAATCAAAGATGGATTTACTACTGAATTCTTTGAGTTAACTGACGAAGATATGAAAAGTATTTACGATCGCAATTTACCCCAAGAAATGCTACATCTCATCATAGAAGAAGGATATGAACTTCCATCAAGGCTAAAGAGATTAGAACGAAGAAGACGATTTGAGCAAGAGAATAATCAAGAAAGCCACTTGTGATTCACAGGGGGGTTCTTATTAGACTTAGGAAAAGAGAACTCTTATCCGTAGAAAAAATGGCGAATAGCTTAATTGAGGAAACGTATGTTATCAATTGACTAAGAAAACTTTCAATATACTAAAATTTCAAATTTGTATAAAAGGTGATGTTTTGGTATTATATAGTAGTCTTATCTAATCGGTGATAAGAGGAGAAGGTTTAGCATTGTCAACCTTGGCAATGTAAAGAATTAGATTCATGACTAAATTCGCCAGTAGGTCGATTACTACGTCAATGAGCATAATTTCAAATCCTTCCACAATCAAATAGACAATTATTTGTTTAATTAGATTGTACAGTATAAGTGGAAATAAGTTAGCCCTACTGTAAGATGGTTTTGATGTGAAAGGTATATTAATAGACTGTCACCTTTTACGCATTATGATCATACAGGTGAGAATGTGTATGCTAGGGAGGTTTTCTGATGGATCAGAGTAATAGGCTACAATTACATAATCTCCCCAGCTCTTCACAAATAGACATGAAGAAATACCGCTCTAAAGGTTTCCTTCATTTTGATAAAAGAATAAAAATTGAGCGTGTCCACCAAAAGATTCAGGATGAAAACTGGGTTGCGAAACATGCTTTTTTGCCGTTCATTCATTATAAGATTAAGTTAAATAAGTACACCTTGAAAAAAGGGACACCTTCGAAGGAACTAAGATTATGTAAAGACCAAAAGTTCTTTAAGTATAAAAAACCTAAAGAAAGATTGATTTACTATGCTTCACATTTAGATAGTTATATTTACAAGTACTACGGTGAGCGATTAAATGAAGCATACAATTCATATGCTAAAGAAAATGGAATTGATGAAGTTGCGATCGCATATAGGAATAATAAATCAGGTAAAAGTAATATTGATTTTGCAAAGGAAGTATTTAAATATACGTTGGATCAAGATAATGCCGTAATTATAGCACTAGATTTCACTAAGTTTTTCGATACTCTTAATCATAGGGTTTTAAAAGAGAACATTAAGTACGTCTTAGGTGTGGATGAGTTACCATCAGATATCTACAAAGTATACAAGAGTATTACAAAATTCAGTTATGTTGATAAAAAAGTGATTGATAAGTTTTTAGAAAAAAAATACGAAAAAAAACAATATCAGAAGATAAAGAAACAAGGGACACTGAAAAGAATCATGAGTCCTGCTGAATTCAGAGAGTTCAAGAAAGGGAATATTCAAATCCATAAAGAAAATTTCGGTATTCCACAAGGTTCTAGTATGAGTGCTGTGTGTTCTAATATTCATCTTATACATTTTGATGCACATCTAAAGAAATGGGCAGATAGCAAGAGTGCCTTGTACAGAAGATACTGCGACGATTTAATACTTGTTATTCCTTACTCAGAAAACCAAAAACCAGATGTCAAAGATTTAAAAAGCGAAGTGTATCAGATAATAAATAAGTTCAACGATTTAAAGATCCAAGAAGAGAAAACGGAGATACGAATCTATGAGAGTAGAAGAATTAACAATCAAGATAACGAGTTAGATAAGATTGATTATTTAGGTTTTATCTTAGATGGAGAGTCCATAAAAATACGAGAGAAAAGCGTGTTTAAATTCTACAGTCGTGCCTACAGAAAAGCAAAGATATCTAGGGGGAGAACTTCGGAAAGAGGAATTAAAACGTATAGGTCGAAGTTGTATAAACTCTATACACATTTGGGTTATGATTATAAAGGGTATGGCAATTTCATTTCCTATGCTCTCGAAGCACATGAGAAAATGAAAGAATTACCTGTACAGGTGTTAATTAAAAATCAGGTTAAAAGGCATTGGAATAAAATTCAAGGTAGGTTATAAATGCTAGTAGAGGATAAATAAATATCTAATACTTGATTAATTGAATGCAATCTCGAAGTTTAAGAAAATGCTTTGATTTAAAAGGTGGGGTATTTTTCAAGAAATTTCCCGCCTTTATTGGTTAGTGCCGTAAGTGTCTAATCCACACACCACACATTTTATTTTCTCAGATAAGACTCGAACAACAACAACTAACCAAGTACTAATACTTTATATGTCGGTGCCCCTGCGTATTCAATTAATGAAATATCGATTTTATTCACTCATTGAAATCAATCACTAACCAAAGCAGTCGAGAGGAAAATGACTGTTTTTTTTACTTTGAACAACTTCATTAATACCTTTTCAAAGTAACTTTATCAAGTGTATGATCTGGATGGATAGGAGAACAATCCCCTATATTCACTAATTTCTGTAAGTTTGTAGTATAATGGACACATATAATCTTCGGAAAACGGTGATAACAATGAATAGCAACTTTTCATTTTTTCAAGGGAAATGGGATGTACTTGCTAGCTTGGGTGAGACAGCTGAGAAAAATGTATATCACGATCCTCATACGACAGTAATGAAGCTGCGGCTTTTTGCAGAGACGATATCAAAGTTTATTCTTGCTGCTGAAAATATTAAGGAAGCATATGGCACAACACAGGTTGACCGTATCAACACATTACGTAGAGAAAGTTTACTCGAACCAGAATTAATCGATATATTTGAAACTCTTCGTCGCAAAGGGAATCTAGCGATGCACGAAGCAGGGTATGGAAAAACAGAGGAAGCAAAAGCTTTATTACAATTAACTTTTCGCTTGTCTATTTGGTTTATGGAGGTTTATGGTGATTGGGATTTTCAAGCAGCAGAGTATATTGAGCCTCAAGAACAAGCTGAACTAAATACGGAAAAGCTTCAGCAAGAGTATGAGGATAAGGTAAAAAAGCTGGAAGATGAACTAGAAAAAATTCGTCAAAAAGCGGAAGTAGAACAAGTGGATGCAAGAACTGAACGTAAAAAGATATCGAAAAATTTTATGCGTCGTCATCAATTAACAGAAGCAGAAACACGTATAATCATTGATGAAAAACTACGTTTAGCAGGATGGGAATCGGATACAAATGTTCTGAATCATCATAAGAAGGGTACGCTGCCAAAGAAAAATCGAAACATCGCTATTGCTGAGTGGAAGGTTAAGGGTGGAAGAGTCGATTATGCGTTATTTATTGGGCTGAAGCTTGTTGGTTTTATCGAAGCAAAAGCAAAAAAGAAAACCATTCCTAGTGCGTTAGAAAGCCAAACTAAAGTATATGCGAAAAATGTATTGCAAGTTGAGGATGAGGTCATTACATCAACAACGGGTGAATATAAAGTACCATTTTTATATGCAACTAATGGACGACCATATTTAAGACAGCTTCAAGAAGAATCAGGCATATGGTTTTGGGATTCACGTAAACCATTGGAACATGCCCGCCCGCTTGAAGGATGGCACTCACCCGCTGATTTGCTTCTTCTTCTCAGTCAAGATGATAAGGATGCCGATAAACGTCTAGAGGAAGAAGACATTACTAAGTTCGGCTTACGTCACTATCAACAGAGTGCGGTACTAGCCGCTGAAAAAGTATTAAAAGAAGGACAGAGAAGAATGTTGATTGCTATGGCAACGGGTACAGGGAAAACCCGTACAGCTATAGCACTTATGTATCGCTTAATTAAATCCAAAAAGTGTCGTCGTATTCTGTTTCTAGTTGATCGTAATTCGTTAGGTAAACAGACTGAGGATGCTTTGAAGGATACAAAAATTGAAGGCTACTCATTTGCTGATATATACGATGTGAAGTCGTTAGAGGACATATCTCCAGAGGTTGAAACTAAGGTACATATTGTAACAGTACAGAGAATGGCTCGAAGACTTTTCTATAGTGATAATGAAAAGCTTCCAACTGTCGGACAGTACGATTTTATTATTGTTGATGAAGCACATCGTGGATATACAAGTGACCGTGAAATGTCAGAGGAAGAATTAGAATTCAGAGATCAAAATGACTATATCAGTCAATATCGACGTGTTATTGATTATTTTGATGCAGCATGTTTAGGACTAACAGCAACACCCGCTCTTCATACAACAGAAATCTTTGGTATGCCGATTTTTAAATACTCTTATAGTGAAGCGGTGTTAGATGGTTATTTAGTCGATCATGAGCCACCTTATTTATTTAAGACAGAACTTTCACAAGTTGGAATTACGTTCGAAAAAGATGATGAAGTGAAAGTATATAATGTTGATAAAGGTGAGATTCAACTTGAAAAATTGGAGGATACCGTACATTTTGAGGTTGAGCAGTTCAATAAAAGGGTTATTACAGAACCATTTAACCGAGCAGTATTAAATAAACTAGCGGAATACATTGATCCAACAGGAAAAGAGAAGACGCTTATATTTGCCGCTACTGATCAACATGCTGATTTGGTTGTACGTTTATTAAAGGAAGCATTTAAAGAGCGTGGCGATGAAATTGAAGATGATACCATTGTGAAAATTACTGGCTATATATACAAGCCATTAGATGCAATTAAGCGATTTAAAAATGAGCGGCTACCAAATGTCGTTGTAACGGTAGACTTATTAACTACAGGTATCGATGTTCCTCCTATTACAAATTTGGTGTTTTTGCGACGTATCCAATCTCGTATTCTCTATGACCAAATGCTTGGACGTGCAACTCGTCTTTGTCCAGACATTGGAAAAACACACTTTAACATTTATGATGCAGTAGGTATTTATGATAAACTGCAAAGTTATACAGAGATGAAACCTGTTGTAAAGAAACAAAATTACAGTATCGGCGAACTGTATGAGTCACTTGCAAATGCTACTACAGAAGATGAAGCTTCGTTTTACCGTGACCAATTGGTGGCGAAAATTCAGCGTCGTAAGCAAAGGTTGGATGATGAAGGAAAACAGAAATTTGAAGAACTGTCGAATGGAAAGAATATTGATGAGTGGGCAAAAGAAATTCAGTCATATACTCCACAAGAAGCAAAACAACATGACATGTTATTTGAGTATATGGAAACCTATCGAGTAAAAGGAGAGAAACGTTATATCTCCAACAAAGAGGATGAAGTAACGGATGTAATTCGAGGATATGGTGAAGGAAACAAGCGACCAGAGGATTATTTAGATGGCTTTACTCGGTTTATTCAAGAAAATATCAATGAGATTCCTGCTCTTCATCTTGTTTGTACACGTCCGAAAGATTTGACTAGGCAGGATTTACGAGAACTGATTACCATTCTAGAAACAAAAGGATTTAAGCAATCTCATTTACAAACTGCTTGGAAACAGACTAAACATGAAGATATTGCAGCTGATATCATTAGTTTTATTCGTCAAGCTGCATTAGGTGAAGCACTCGTTGACCATGAAACACGTATTAAACAAGCCATGCAAAAAGTATATTCATTACATGATTGGACTCCAAGGCAGAAGAAATGGTTAGAGAGAATTGAAAAACAATTACTTCAAGTACCTGTACTAGCACCAACACCACAAGATGCTTTTTCCGAAGAGCCTTTCCTTAGTCAAGGTGGATATAAGATGCTAAAGCGTGAATTTGGTGATTTTATTGATACTGTAGTAAAGACAATAAATGATAATCTCTATATTAGTTAAAAATTGTGCCTCTTCATAGAGGCATTTTTTAAGTTATAATAGGTAGGTTGCTTTAATTGGTTGATTATAGGTTTAACGAGGTTTGAAAGAAGAATATTCATATAAAATAAGTATGTAGAAATTGCTGGAGGTAGAAAAATGAACAACCAAGAGATCGTTCAAAAATTATGGAATTTATGTAACGTGTTACGTGATGATGGGATTACATATCAACAATATGTGACGGAGTTGACATATTTATTATTTCTAAAAATGATGAAAGAACAAGAGACAGAAGGTGTTATTCCAGAAGGCTATCGTTGGAATGACTTAGTAGAGCGAGAAGGCTTGGAGTTAAAGACGTTCTATCAGCGATTGTTACTTGATTTAGGAAGTAGTGAAAATGACCAGTTACGTCTTATTTATAGTGATGCTTCTACGAGTATTGCAGAACCAAAAAATTTAGAGAAAATTATCAAATCGATTGATGCACTTGATTGGTACAATGCGAAAGAAGAAGGATTGGGAAATCTTTACGAAGGCTTGTTAGAGAAGAATGCAAGTGAAAAGAAATCGGGAGCGGGACAATATTTTACACCACGAGTACTAATTGATGTAATGGTTCAATTAATCGATCCAAAAATTGGTGAGCGATGTGCTGATCCAGCGGCTGGTACATTAGGTTTTATGATTGCGGCAGACCGATATTTAAAGAATAAAACGGATGATTATTTTGACCTAGACCCACAACAGGTTGAATTTCAAAAGAAAGAAGCTTTCGTTGGGATGGAACTTGTAAAAGATACTCATCGTCTTGCGTTAATGAACGCTTTGCTTCATAACATGGAAGGTCGCATGGAGCAAGGAGATTCTTTATCAGGAAACGGGAAATGGATGAAAAACCTTGATGTTATTTTAACAAATCCTCCGTTTGGGACAAAAAAAGGTGGCGAACGTGTATCTCGAGATGATTTAACGTTTGAAACATCTAACAAGCAGTTGAATTTCTTACAGTTAATTTATAACGCATTGAAAGATGATGGACAAGCTCGTGGGGCAGTTATCTTACCAGACAATGTATTATTTGAAGATGGTATCGGTACGCAAATTCGTCGTGATTTAATGAATAAATGCAATTTACACACTATTCTACGTTTACCAACAGGTATATTCTATGCACAAGGTGTTAAAACAAATGTCTTATTCTTCACAAGAGGAAAAACTGACCAAGATAACACGAAAGATGTTTGGGTATATGACCTTCGTACAAATATGTCTTCATTTGGAAAACGTAAACAGTTAACAATGGCTCATTTTGAAGGTTTTATGAAAGCGTATGTAGCACCAGACCGTTCCGAGGTGGAAGATGAACGCTGGAACAAGTTTACAAGAGAAGATATTGCCAAAAAGGATGACAGTTTAGATATCGGACTCATTGCAGATGAATCATTATCTTTATACGAAAACTTACCAGACCCAATTGAATCGGCAGAAGAAGCAATTGTAAAACTTAAACAAGCGATGGCTTTATTGAGTGATGTTGTAGAAGAACTTAGAACGTTAGAGGAGGTAGAAGAGGACGAGGTGGTCACACGGTGAGTACGAAAAAGAACATTGATGCAATATTGGAAGAAGCACTAGTACCAAAGGAAGAACAGCTTTATGACGTACCTTGTAATTGGGTTTGGGTAAAATCAACTAAGTTACTAGATATTCAATATGGAAAAGGATTGCCAACTAGTAAATTAATTTCAGAGGGATACCCTGTTTTTGGTGCGAATGGTAAAATTGGATATTATTCTGAGTATACACAAGAAGAGCCTACGGTGTTAATGACTTGTCGAGGTGCAACGTGTGGAACTATTAATGTATGTGAACCGAAGTCATTTGTTACGAATAATTCAATGGTCATTAAACCTAAATGGGATACTGAGGTATCATTTCTAAAATATTTATTAGATTCATTAAATAATGATGTACTAATTTCGGGTTCTGCCCAGCCGCAAATTACGATTAAAGCATTTGAAAAATATTATATACCTCTTCCACCCCTTAGAGAACAAAAACGAATTGCTAATAAATTGGATAACCTTTTAGGTAAAATAGAGGAAACAAAGCTGTTGATTAAGGAAGCAGAAGAAACGTTTAAACTTCGACGAGCGGCAATTTTGGATAAAGCATTTCATGGGGAATTGACAAGGAATTGGAGAGTGGAAAATAGTTCTTATTTCCAATTACCAAGTTATCTAGAAAATAAACAAGTCGATAATGACTTTTATCCAAACTTTAATATTCCGAGTACTTGGGTTTGGACAAGAGCAGAAAGTCTATTTAGTATCCAACCAAGAAATGGCTACTCTCCTCAATCTACTGAAAGTGTAACAAATATAAAGACAATTAAACTTGGAGCAATTACAAAAGGTTATTTTAAAGAAGATGAATTTAAATATATTCATGAAATAATAGATGAAGATTCGTATTTATGGCTTAAAAATGGAGATTTTTTGATTCAAAGAGCAAATTCTCTTGATTATGTAGGTACTGCAGCTATTTATACTGGAAAAGATAAAGAATTTATTTACCCAGATTTAATAATGAAGGGAAGGTTAAATGAAAAGTTGGTGGATTCGGAATATATGGTTTTATGGATTAATTCACACTATGGAAAAAAGTATGTAAAACAAAATGCAACAGGTACTGCTGGTAATATGCCGAAAATTAATCAGAAGGTTGTTAAGAACTTGTTAATTCCACTTCCTGCATTAGCAGAGCAAAAAGAAATACTAAAAATTATCAATAAAACTATTCGTGAAGATGTTCAATTAAAAATTAACGCTTCTAATGAGTTATTGAATGGACTAAAGCAATCCATTCTTGCCAAAGCTTTCCGAGGAGAACTAGGAACAAATGACCCAAGTGATGAAAATGCGATTGAATTACTAAAAGAAGTATTACAAGAACAAGTGTAATAGTTACAATAAGGCATCCAAATTAGTTGGATGTCTTTTTTGATTGTACTTATTATTTGCCGCATTGGATAGTCGTGAAAGTCACTTTAACAGGTGCTCAGAATGCCTTGGAGTGGCATTTTAAGAGGTCCTCTTTCCTTCGCTTTTCCCCTGCTAATATTCAATCAATTTAGGATTGAATCTAAAGGTATTAAGTAATGCCTGCTGTGAAGTAGGTGTGTTATTGTATTGATTTGATACAGAAACCACTCTCATCCACACAGTATTCGCTAAAGTTCCGACACGACTTAAATAAAAGGTATGTTAATTATAGATAAATGGTTAAATGTGCAAGTTAAATACTCACATTGTTCGAAACAAATCATCGAGATTGATTATGTTATCCAAATAAATACCTGATCTGCAATCTTTGTAACAAGGTATGCTGTTAAGGAAAGAATACTGTTTAGAGTTAATGAATATCACTTGTTTAATCGTAATGAGTACTCTAAGTTGCATAGTGCAAATACTTGAAAGTTATTGCACCAGTTCATTGACCTTGCTGTAATAGGCTTCATAAGGTGCATTAACTTAGTGCAATAAATGTTTGATGAATAGTGAGGAAATAACATGAAATATGGATACGCTAGAGTCTCAACAGAAGCACAAGATTTAGAGGTTCAAATTCAAGCATTACAAGCAGAAGGTTGCGAGGTTATTCATAAAGAGAAATTTACAGGTACTAAAACAGATAGACCTGAGTTCAACAAGGTGCTTGAGACATTACAAGAAGGGGACACGTTAGTCGTAACCAAGTTGGATAGATTTGCTAGGTCAGCAGTTGAAGGTATACAAACAGTTAAGGCTCTTTTTGCAAGAGGAGTAAAGGTTCACATCCTCAATATGGGACTAGTGGAAAACACCCCAACTGGAAGATTGATTTTCAATATATTAAGTTCATTCGCAGAGTTTGAACGGGATATGATTGTAGAACGTACTCAAGAAGGTAAGGCGTTGGCTAAGCAACGGGATGATTTTAGAGAAGGTAGACCAAGAAAACACTCCAAGCAACAAGTACTACATGCTTTAGAATTGCTTAAGACTCACACATACAAAGAAGTTGAAGCAATGACTGGCATAAAGAAGCGAACACTGATTAACAGAAAGAATGAACTAGAAGCAAAGCAATTATAAGAGACTCCAGAACCAAGGAGTCTTTTTTCTTTTGCGTAAGGGTATGGGGGGCGTATTTTCCACACTTTCACATGGGTTATGAGCGGGAGATGGGGTATGTTACCTCATCTGCACAATCTGGAAAAATGGTTACCGAATTTGAATAGGAAGCGAGTAATTGATTATGTCATTGATAGAAAGATTGTCAGTTCAAGAATTAAATAGACTTTATCATGAACAAACAAAAATTATCTATTAAGAAAATTGCAGACTTAATATCAAGTTACACCCATGTCTATTCATAGATAGCTAGGCGAATTAGTGAGGAGCTTGTAATGCTCTTATGTAATGACGCCTTTAAACAAATTAATGGATATAGTTATACGTTAATTAAGTGGTATAAACTACATGTTTAAATACTTTTTTTAGGGAAAATGTTATAGTTAATTTACATATATTTCTTGGTTGTGGTATTAGAGCGTTTGTTAACTGGGAATGAAACATAAGAAAAGAACATATTTAATAAATTTTTGTTCCAATCGGATACAGCAAAAGGCATCTACATAAAGCCATCGTTATTGCCATCTTTAAAACAATTATATCGAATAGATAGGAAGGGCTAATAAATAATAGGATTATGTAGTGAAATATGTAAATATGTTTTTTGAAAGGTGAATTGTATGCAAGATTTTAATATTGAAACTGTTAATAGAGATGCAAGTGATAAATATAAAGGGTTTAGGTATCAAAAATTTCGAGTTGCTATAAAAATGTTGCAATTAATAAAAATAAATAGCAAAACCAATATAATTGCACTTCCAGAGTCTAGAGAAGATGGACATTTTATTGATGATGAAGGTCACGAACATCTCGAACAAGATAAATTATATGAGAAGGGTTTTTCATTCAATTCCACTGAAATTCTAAAAACTATGATTAATTTTTTGGACAATTATATTGAATTGAAAAAAGACCCGTATATAAATTTTATTTTTTTTACTAATACTAGCTATGTTAGTGAAAATCAAACAAAGAAACTAACTCAAATTGGACTAAATGTATTAGAAAAGCCTATTCTTGAGTACTTGGTAGAAAAGAATTTTAATGACGATGTAGTAGGTTTTATTTCTAAATATTTAATTCATACATATAGAGAAACATATAGTATTGAAGAAGATAAACTAGAAACTTATCACATAAATTATTTGACAATTAAAAAAATGGTAAATGATGATTGGGTTGAGTTTTTAGAGAAAATATCATTTAAATTTGAAGAAAGTGACCTAGAAACCTTATCTCAAGAGCTAGATAGAGAAATTAAAGAATGTCAGTTTTTCTCCACTGAACATTTTGGGAAAGAGAATCTAATCAAAAGAAATTTATTAGATGTTATAGATGAACGTATGACGCAAAAACATGTGACGCAAAAAATTATTAATGTTGATTCAGTCAGAATTATTTATAAAGAAGCAGAGAGTATGAATAGTGAATTAGTGATAGATGGAGTATATCCATATTGGGATGATGTTGAAAATGAATTAGAAGGAGAAGTATTAAGGAATTTAAAAGAAAAAATTCTTACAGTATGTCCAGAATTTAAAAATAACACAATTAAAAGATATACTAGAGATGCTGCAACAGTAAAGGATGAAATTAAGCGATTTGATAAGAGGCAGATTAATTCTCTAAAATATCGAGTTTATGAAAGCATGGGGAAATTTTTCGATGAAAAATTTAAATACAATGAAAATTTCACATATGAACATTTGAATGAAGTTATTAGAACATTAAGAGAATCTGTAGTCGCAGACCTTAATCAATTGAAGAAAGATTATAATTATGGAGTAAGAAATGATATTACAGTTCAAAAAGTAGCAATGTTATTAATAGATGAATGTTTTTATTCGTTTGATGAGGTGTAAAAATGAACGATAATTTTAAGGAAAAAAGACTTTTATATAATAATAGCGAAGATTTATATTTTCTAGCTTATAATTTAATTCTAATTTTATCAGTGTTAGATTGTAGAACTGATAAAAGCAGCTTTAAAGATTATAGAAAGCTAATCTTTTTAATCCCAATTATATCTAATGAGAAAAATACACAGCTTTTATTAAACTATTACAAAAGTTATATAAAGCCAAATGCACACATTATTAAAGAGTTAAACCGAATATATTATGATGCGATAGAAACAATAACTCTAATAAGGTACTTATTATTAATTTTAGAAAAAAGAAATATCATTAAAATTGTTGTTGAAGATAATAAAGTTAATATCTATTTGTTGGAAAATGAAACTATTAAAATGTTTATTCAAGATACCAAATTTGAAAAAGAAAAAAGACGAATAATTGACATTAAAGGAAAGGTAAAGAGTTTGAGAAGATTAAATTATATGACTTTCGTAGATAACTTTTTTAAAGCAAATGGGGTAGCGATATGGGAGCAATAGTAATTAATTCTTTAAAATATAGAGGAGATACATATTTTTATAGGAATGAAAAATTTACTAAAGGGTTAAATTTATTGGTGGGGGATAATGGGAATGGAAAATCTACTTTCACCTATCTAATTGTTTATTGCTTAGGTATTGACGTAGAATTTTTTAAAGAGAGTAGTAAAGAGCCTATAAATGAAATTTTGCAAGACTCCAATAGAATTATTGAGTTAAGTATAAGCATTAATAGTGAAAATTTTATATTAAAAAGACAAATCGGCGAAAACATAATTAGTGTTTATGATTTTAAAGCAGAAGAATATACAACATATAGTGTGTTTAGAAAAGGCTTTATCTATCAAAAAGAAGATATGACATTTTCTGATTGGATAATGAATAAATTAGGTATTGAATTTGTGGAGATAGAACAAAATAATACGACTCATCGATTAAACATTGATGACTTATTTAGATATATTTATTATGATCAATTAACTGAGAACAAAAAGATAATTAGTGAGTTTGGAATACAACCTTCTGATTATTTTAAGAACAGTAATATTATGAAAAGAAGTATTTTTGAAGTATTAATGTCAGGTTATAATGACGAGTATTATAAAAAGTACTCTGAATTTAAGAGGTTAACTAAAGAATTACAAGTAGAGAAACAAAAATTAAAATCTATTGAAATAATTAAACATGAAATACTTAAACAATTAAGAAAACATGATATTGAAAATATAAATGAAGAATTGATAGCTACGAAAACTGAATTAAAAAGATTAAATAATATAAGAGAAGATATTAAAAAGGAGAGGCATTTTGGTGAAGAAGTAGTTTCAAGAATTCAAGAAGTCCAAAAGAACATTGTTATTGAAACACATAAATTAAAAAATTATGAGTACCAGCTAAACTCAATTTCTGAAGGTTTATCAAAATCATTAAGAGTTAAAGATGATTTAAAAAGTGAAATTGAACATATAGACAAAGTTTTATTCACCACACAGTACATAGATTTAATTAATAATGAAGAATGTCCATTTTGTTTAGAAAAAGTTGATTTAGATGAAAATAAATGTATTTGTGGTTCCAATAATCATTTAGATTTTTCCAGATTTATATATTCTGATAAGGAATATATCCAGTTGTTAAAATCAAAAGTAAAATCTTTAGAAACAATCAATGAAGTCATTGAAGGATATAGAAAAGATTATGCTCAATTAAATGAAATTATCGAAAATACGAAAAAACTAATAGAAATATTAGTTAATGAAGTTAAAGCAATTACAGGTGATATAGAAGTAAACTCAAATGTTTCTGCTATTGAAGAAATTACTGATAAAATAATCCCATTAAAAGAAACCGCTTCTGAATTAGAGATAATAAAAGAGAAGGCGAAAGATATAAATATTTCTAAAAGTATAATTAGTGGGTTAGAGGATAAAATTCAAAAGACTAGAGAGCGTTTAAATCAACTAGAAGAAGAAAAAGATAATATGTTCCAAAAAAATATAGAACAGTTTGAAAAAATATATAGTGAATATCTTAGAGACTTTTTTGGTGCTAATGAAAACGAATATATAGTTAAATTAGACAGAAATTATTATCCGTTTATTGGTCAGTATAAAGAGCAAAGTTTTAATGTTCCAAGAAGACTATTCTTTTATTTATCTTTACTTAAACTATCTTTAAATCCAGATTATCAAATCGCTTTCCCCAAATTTTTAATAATTGATACTTTAAAGGCTGAAGGAATTGAAATTCCACATTTAAAAAAATTATTCACTTACATTGAGGAATTTAAAGATACAGATTGTCAAATATTAATTACAAGTGGATATGATGAATACGAAGAAGAGTTGCAAAACGAGTTTTTAATTGATTATTTATCTTCAGAAAACAAACTTCTAAAAGGAAAAAGTTAAGGAAGCTAAAAAAGTTAGAAGAAATATAATATTTTATTGGGAAATGGTAATTGCCCAATAATTGAGAAGGGAAAATAGGCTTGAACGTAGTAGACCCAGCAAATAACTCGTTCTGCTCTACAAAACGCAGAATCTGTTGCAACTCTATTCTAAACAACCGAAGTACTTATGGTTAAACCTAGCAGAATTGAAGCAAAAAAGTTCCAGTAAAAATACCTCAGAATTAATCTTACCCTTTGCATTGGAAGTAGGATTTTTTGTATGAAAATTTTAATGTGACTGAGATTAAATAAAAGCAGAGTTTAATTAATAGGTGTATGAATAATTGACACTAACAAGTACCTATAACTATAATAAATATGTAATGGTTGAACGAAAACTGTATCAGAAGTCATAAGAAATCTGTTTTGGTGGGTTAGAAAATGTTGATATAACGGCATTTTGAATCAGAGAATGGAGTACTGGTGTCTCCCACGGTCTTCAAAACCGCTTGAGACCTGCGTGCCAGGTCTGGTGGGTTCGATTCCCACGCAGTCCCGCCAAAAATATTGATAAATTAAACGTTTATAAGGGTTAATTAAAAGATGGTAAACGTTTATTACATAAATTAGACTGTGTTGGAACTGAAAAAAAGACCGTTAGACCTCCTTGCTATATGGATTTACTCCATACAGCAAGGAGGTTTTTTATATGTTGAAGAAAAAGGTCCCTGGGATGATCATAATACGCAGCAATTGCAGCAAGTTCAGCAACAACAGATACAACAACAATAATCATTGTGAGCAATGAGATGTTTTCTTACTCTTATTTTACGAAAAAATCCGTCTTTAACAGTGATAGCATTTAGAAGAAAAATAAGATAAACGATTTGGTAAACTGTCGGTCAATTAAGATGGAAGAAGCCATCTTTTGACCGACCTTACTCTCATCCCACCCCTAAACTCGATGGTGTTTCCCGTTCAGAAAATCTATAATTTGCTTCAAACTTTTTAATGATTTCCTCACATTTATCATCCATTTCCGCAGGAGATCCAGAAAAATCATCGCGAATCCACTCGATAATCAACCCGAAAACCCCATAGGTGCAAAAGGTAATGAATATGTAATTTGCATTCTCATCTCTTTGAGAGGAAACGAGATGTTCTTGAAATTCATTGCTGATTGTTTGAATAAATTCTTCCATAAAACCTGGAATGGCATCAGAGTGTTTCCATAGTTTGAAAAATTCTTTGTTTTTTTGTACGTAGTTAAAAATGGAAAAGTCTGAGGTGTGGGCGTTATAAGGATAAAGGTGGATACTATTCTGCAAGGAGTAAGATAAGCCGGTTAATAGCTCAGAGGTGATCTCTTCGACTAGTTCTTCTTTATATTGATAATGATGATAGAAAGTGGTGCGATTATAATCTGCTTGCTCAACTATGTCTTTAACAGTGATTCCCCCATAACCTTTTATCGCTAGTAACTCAATAAAAGATTGTTTCAATTGCTTTCTCGTTCGACGGGTTCTTCGATCACTTTTTTTAAATTCTTGTACCATTACAATCCCTCCAAATTTATTTTGTACTTCCAACACATTATGAAAATCTGTTGATTACAAATACAACATGCAAAATACTAAGGATTGATGAACGGATTTGAAACAATTACAATAAAAATATAAGGTTTTTTAAATCCAAAAAAAACGTATATAAATCTATTTTACAATAATTAGTAGGTCGGAATAGGAATCAAAACTTAAATAAGTGTGACAATTTTTAAAAATAAATGAATATTTTTCAATCAAAGAAAAGGAGGACTTGAAAGATCTCGGGTTTATTTGTGAAATTGCACCTGATCCGCCAGAACCGATGGAATAGAGTGAAAGACGATGAATTAGGGACACCACTACGATAAAAATTGTTACGGGCAATTATTAGTAGGAAGGCTGTCCCATTTTTTGTGAAAAAAATATGAACTTTGTTATTATTACCAACACTTTCATAAAATGTGTTGGCTACCTATATGGAAATGAGAATTTTAACGATTGAGGGCGTTGGAATTAATTTTTATACTTAAAGGTACAGGGACCTTTTCTAATGAAAGCAGGTTGATTTTGAAACGTAAAGACGTTAAAGCTGAATTTGGCTGAGCACTCCATAAGACTGAAGAGGTCTCAAAATAAATGTAAGGGTGTGAAGGAAATGGCTTTATCAAAAGAAGAAAAAATGCGTTTACTTCATGATATGCTACTAATCCGCAGGTTTGATGAACGTGGAGCAGAACTCGTAAATCAAGGGGAATTGTATGGAGAAGTTCACCAATACATAGGAGAAGAGGCTGTCGCCGTTGGGATTTCATCTGTTCTCAAGCAAGAAGATGGAATTACGAGTAATCACCGCGGTCACGGTCACGTGATTGCTAAAGGCGGAGATATTAATAAAATGATGGCCGAGCTTGGGGGGAAGGTCACAGGTTATTGTAAAGGGAAAGGTGGTTCCATGCATATCACCTCATTAGATTTGGGGATTTATGGAACAAACGGGATGGTAGGACAAGGTGTTCCAATTGCCCTTGGCGCTGCTTTTGCAAATCATTATAAAAAGAATGATCAAGTGATTGTTACCTACTTTGGTGATGGTGCATCAAACGAAGGAGCCGTTTTTGAATCTATGAATATGGCAGCTCTTTGGAAACTGCCTTTAATTTTTGTATGCGAAAATAACCAATATGCGGTGAGTACAAGTATTAAAGATTCCACACCTGTAGAAAACATTGCTGATAGGGCACGTGGTTTTGGAATGCCGGCAGTAATCGTAGACGGGATGGACGTATTGGCTGTTCATGAGGCAGCGAAGGATGCGGTTGAACGGGCAAGAAGAGGAGAAGGTCCAACCTTTATTGAAGCAAAAACATACCGTTATTTTGGACATTTCTCTGGTGAAGCTCATATTCTTGCTGAACCTTATCGTTCAGACGAAGAAATCAATTCTTATCGAGAACAAGATCCGATTGAAAGATTTAAACAACATTTATTTGAGATTGGCATGACTGAAGAAGAATACATTCAAGTTGTTGCGGAAGCCAGTGAAACGATAGAAAATGGAATCTCCTATATGAAGGACTCGCCATACCCAGACCCGCTAGAAGCATATGATGATGCTTATGCAGTCATTCATGAAACGATGCCAGTGAAAGGATGGGCTTAACATGACTAAAAAAAGATATATTCAAGCTGTTTCAGAAGCGATGCGCCAGGAAATGGAAAGAGATTCTAATGTATTCGTCATTGGCCTAGACGTTCGAGCGAGTATTGGTGGGACAACTACTAATTTCTTAAAAGATTTTGGTCCTGACCGTTGTGTGGATACACCCTTAGAAGAATTAAGCTTTACAGGATTGGGTGTAGGAGCAGCAATGGCAGGATTAAGGCCGATTGTTGAATATGATATCAATACTCTACAGTATTTGGGAATGGAACAAATTGTGAACCAAGCTGGAAAATTGAGATATATGACTGGCGGACAAGTGAATATTCCTTTAACCATTCGTGTTGTTGGTTCAGGTGGACGAAACGGAATGGCTGCTCAACACTCGGATAGCACATACGCTCAACTGATTCACATGGGTGTAAAAGTAGTTGTCCCATCAAACCCGTACGATGCAAAAGGTTTAATTACACAAGCAGTTCGAGAAGATGATCCGGTCGTTGTATATGAACCAGGTGCATGCTATGGATTAAAAGGAGAAGTACCGGATGAACCTTATGCAATTCCTCTTGGAAAAGGGGATATTAAGCATGAAGGTACGGATGTAACTGTTGTTGCTGTTGGTCATCTTGTAAATGAAGCATTGGAAGTGGCCAATGAACTAGCACAAGATGGAATTTCTGTTGAATTGATTGACCCAAGGACATTATTCCCATTAGATAAACAATTAATTATCAATTCCGTTAAGAAAACAGGTCGCTTAGTCGTTGTCGATGATGGCTACAGATTCTGCAGCTTTGCTTCAGAAGTATCCGCCATTGTGGCAGAAGAAGCCTTTGTTGCCTTAAGGGATCCAATTGTACGAATTACCCGTCCCCAAATTCCAGTTCCTTATAGTAAAGGTCTTGAGAACGAAATGTTACCAAGTAAAGTAGAAATAAAGAATGCCATTTTAAAATTAAATCAGGTGGTGATGGCATGATCGTTAAGATAAAGATGCCACAGCATGGCTCGCAAATGATAGATGGCGATATTGTGAAATGGATCGTTGCAGAAGGCAGCCATGTAGAAAAAGGTGAAGATATGGTGGAAGTCGAGGCTGCTAAAGCATCGTTCACGATTCAAGCACCTGAATCTGGAACGATTAAAACCATCAATGCAGCTGAAGATGAGAATGTTGCAGTTGGAGCAGTCATTGCCACATTAGAAACTAATGAATAATGGTGGGGTTGTTATGACGAAAGTGAAGGAATCAAAAACGATAAAACTAAGAGGAATGCGCAGAACCATTGCCAAAAGAATGTTCGAAAGCATTTCCTCATCGGCCCAATTAACATTGCATTCAACAATGGAAATTCCAGAACTAGCTGCATTTAAAAAAGAGCATCATCTATCCTATACAGATCTATTTTTGAAAGCGGTTGCATTAACACTTAAGAACCATCCAAATTTGAATGCATCTTTAGTAGATAATGTGATTCATCTGTGGCCAACGATTAATATTGGACTTGCCATTTCACTAGATAATGGATTAGTGGTACCAGCTATTTTTGATGCAGACGAGAAAACATTTACAGAACTAGCAAAAGCTCGAAGAGATGTAACTACTAGGTCTGAATTAGGAGAATTAACACCAGAGGAAGTGAATTCTGGTACCTTTACTATTTCTAATCTAGGCTTATATCCAATTGATGGTTTCACCCCAATCCTAAACCCACCGCAAGTTGGTCTTTTGGGGGTTGGCAGGATTCAGGGGTTACCAAGATTTGTAAATGGGGAGTTAAAGGAAGTTCCAGTTATTCATTTATCCTTAACAATTGATCATCGGGTTGTTGATGGAGCCCCTGGTGCAGCTTTTTTACAAGATTTAGAGGATCTTTTCCGCCACCCTGATCGAATGTTGAAAGAAAGTTAATAGGATGATTCTTATTTCGGTTACTTATAACCACTCGGTTTTTGTCAAATCACTTTTGACAGGAATCGAGTGGTTTCTCCTTCACCGAAGCATTCACTGCTGGAGTTTTATTTTACATCCTTTGTTAAACTAGGAAAACGATCCCCATCAAGACAACACCAAGGATAAAATCAGTGAATTGGACCAGGAAAGTCAGTGAATCTGGTAATCAAAAAGTAAATACCTTCCTTGTGATTAAATAGCCTTTACGCTGAAAAATTCTAGCCATATTTCTTTGTCGTAGGCTGAAGGGTTATAATCAATTGATATCTTATCTGTATGCCTTAACATTAAATTGTCATAAATAAATGGAATATCATTGATTATGACGGTATTTTCTCCTTCATCTTGTTCCACAGGGGCAAGCGAATAACTAGTCGATCCACCACCTCCGCAACCGATACTTAAGTATATGTAAATTCCTTTTTTGCTCTCGTCATTTTCTAACAATTTTTTTAAGGTTATTAAAGCAATGTCACTCACATTGATTTCCACTTAAGTTTTCCCTCCATTTTTCAATTAATAGCGGATTAGAACAATCTCATAGCAACAAATGTTTTAATTGCAATATTCTAATGACAAAATATTCTTACTAAAGATAACATGTTTTTTAGAAATAATAAATTAATCCGATTTCTTTTGGCGTTTAATTCGGGAAATCAAAAATAACGGTTGTTCTCAATTTTCGGTACAGTAGGTTTCGTCACAGTGACGCCCCGAAAAATCTTGTTCCACAAAAATTGTTCCACGGTCTTAATTTAGGGTAAGGGAATAGATTAAAGGGTTTGACAAGTGGATTTTTGGTATCGATGGATTTGCAGTGTTTTCACTCGAATATTAACAATAATTTATGTTGGTATAAGTTTTGTGTTTTTTTAAGAAGGGTTAAAACATTAACAAAGTGTTTCTGTAACAAGCGGAGGCGCTTTTTTATATAATTATCCTAAATAATACGGAATACGTATTAACATTAAAATAGAGTATAGAAGATATTGAAGTATTGGGGCCGTTCTTAAAATAAGATACAATAAGAAAAATGATAAATGAAGATTGTTCAAGGAGGTACTAAAATTGAAAGAATTTATTTCTACCTTTTTTGTTTGCCTTGTTATTTGTGGAATTGCCACATTTTTCTTTGCCGGTCTTATTCTAAGTAATATTTGGTATATTACTATTTTAATTGCATTCCTGTTAGCAGTGATAATTACCGTTTTTATTAACCAGGAATCTAGAATTGAAGAATTAGAAAAGAAAGTAGAAGAAGTATTAAATAACAAACAGGATTAGAAAATGTCTTTGCAGTTGAATGATTCGTATATTAATCAGGAATAGTATAATGTTTAACTTCAATTAACTTCTTTTTGAAAGCCCCGTTACTTTAAGTGCAAAACTTTACAATTTTCTTATATAATTTTGCAGTTCAGCCTGTCTATACGTTTTCGTCAGACAGCTAAAGCTAACAAATGTACACCTAAAATTAAAATGGTTTGGAGGAAATTCCAAGCCATTTATTGTTTTCGCTATTTAGCGTTTAAAATAACACTAATAACAGCTATCTTCTGTACCAAATTCTTGTACGGCATGCGCTAAGTAATGAGCCAACAATGAATTCGGTAAATTCACCCAGGCGTGCTGATTAAATTCACTAGATTGTCGGTCTGTTTTCACTTTTTGCTTACTTTCCTATATTAAACTAGTCATTAGTGCTTAGGATTTCCTAGCCTAAAAGGAGACGATTGAATGGCTACTCAATTGATGTTTAGCATGGACTTGAATAGATGCATTAATTGTAAAACTTGTGAAATGGCCTGCAATGAGTATTACGGGCTAACCGATCGTCACCGTCGGCATGTGATGACTTATGGAAGTAAAGAAAGGTTAACGCCAATCCATTTGTCAATCTCTTGTAATCATTGCGAAAATCCAGTTTGTATCTCCATTTGTCCCGAAAATAATTTTCAAAAACGCTGGGATGGAATCGTCATCCACGACCCAAGAAATTGGTTTCGTCACAGTGACGCCCCGAAAAATCTTGTTCCACAAGAATTGTTCCACGGTCTTACTTTAGGGGGAATAATACAAGAACTCCTTATATTTAGGAGTTCTGTATCATTTAAGTGATCTTATCTTGATTATTTAGTTAAATCGTTTCTATCCTGCATTTGTGGTGGTTCTTCAAGCCAACCATTTTTGGCCATGATTTTTCCACCGTCTTGTCCAAAGGTAAATATGTCTTTTGCTTCATTTATCATTTTTAATGGTAGGTCACTTCGTAAACTAAATGCTGTTCCTAAAGCACTGCTTCCTAAACCAAAGCTGCAAAACATACTTGTACAGTACATCATTAGTTTATCTGAAAAGGGAGCTACCTTTGAGTCTGTTGCATTTGCTCCCCATGTTGAGGGTGGTTGAATATCACTTTGAAGAAATAATTGCGTATTGTTAGTTACAATTTTCTTTGCCAATTCTTTTCCTTTTACGAAGTATTTCTTTACTTCAGGTTCAGTTGCTACTTGCGCGAACCCCGTTATCAATTGCATCCCAATAATATTTGATTCAATTGCATGATATAAATGTGCTACCTCTACTGTATTCAATGCTCGCTTTTCAGAAAACAAGTTAAAGCCACTCATATAATTCGTTCCCTCTACAAACTCCACAGACTTTGGCATAGTTAAAGCTGGAGGACGTGGTAAAACATCTTTCTCTTGCAAATAATCCACACATTCATCATAAATATTTTGAGTAAATCCAGTTAATTCCTTATAAAAGAGCACGATATCTTTGCGATAGGCCATATTTAAATGGAGGGTATGTAATCCCATGCCTATTTCTTTGAGAAGACGAAGAAACATAATATCAAACATGTTATCATACAGTTTAGGTACGCCTATATTAACATCTTGTTCTGTGAATCCAATTGGAATGACGGCGCCTTCATTTTTAAAGATGTTTTTAATCTCTTCAAGATAGTTAATAATTTGTTTATGAGTATTTTGCATAATCTCTTTTGCTTGATTATCCTCTGCTTGTTCAATAAAATACTCAAGAAATCTTTGTGTCATTGTTTTTTGTTGAAAGGTCATCCATAATGTTCCTAATTCACTTGAACTTAAAGCATGTTTTTGAGTCATAATAAAACCCTCCATTTTATTGTATTACTCAAACAATTGCCACTTTCATTGAAGCTTAATCCGCATTAATATACACTTTAAAAAATATCCTATCAGTAAACCTGGGAATAGAGACAAAATTGGAAGCAACATAGGGCCAAATAATATCTGTCCTACTTTTAGTGAAGGTGAGTAAATAAGCCCAATGGTTAAGAAATAAGCTCCAAATACAAAAGGAAGATAAGAATAAGGTGGTGTTTCTCCTTCGGCATCTTTATATGCGTCCCACATAGCAAACATATATAGACAGGGATAGAACATTAGCCATTGGTAATTTGTTGCTTCGATTGCTTCTCTAATGTTTCCTTGAAAGCTATAGAGAATCACGATATTAAACTGACTATAAACATTAACGAGCAACTCCAAAATAATAAAAATGCTACATTTGACATACTTTCTGTTTAATAACTGAGCAAAGCCTGGGAGAGCTATACTCCACAGAATAGCTTCTAACTTATCTGTCATAATCATATTATCCTTATATTTTGTTATAAATTTAATATTTACTACAAGAACAATAATTATGTAATAAGTGGATTGGTTGTTTAATTCTTCTTAAAATTCTAATTCATTTGAATTAACCACTTAGTAGCTATTATAAAATAAACAATGCAGTTGCAATCCCAATGATCCCGATTAATGCCAGGACATATACAGGTTTCGTTGGCATTTCTCCGTTATTTTCCATCGCTTTTCCAAACATAAAGAAAACGATGGGATGCACGAGGAAGGGCATCGAGAAAATAAATGGAATCAAAAGTGCTGCTTCTGTACCAAACATGCCTTCCTGAATGGCTGCAAATAAACCAAAATGGGAAATTCCGCTCGCCTGAGCCATGGCTGCAAAATCCATTTGGACACCTCCAAGACTTAGGAGTGTTAAGCCGCCAAATACGGCGAATAACTGCCATCCAAAGGAAAATTGGATGAGGGCATTCACTTCCTTACGATCTTCTCCGTTCGCTTTCCGCAGGTTCCTTAAGGCAAGGAACGTTAAGATGATTCCTATCGTTACAATAATCAGTGACGGCCACATCCATAATTTCCCTATATCGGCACTAATCGCTAAAACTGAAAAAACAAATACATGTCCAAAGAATGGAATGTTAATCATAATTGGTGCGCGTTGGGCTGCAATTTTTCCAAAGTCACCGGCAGTACAGGCACCTGTTAAACCAGAGTGGGAAAGGGCTCCAGCCATGCCTGGTGCTATATTTCTTGCGTTGGCTGTTTTTGCAAAAAACATTAATAAGGCAATACCACCAAACATCCAGAGCAACTGACCAAAAAAACCGTACGCAATGACGGAGTTCATACCTTCAACTGCAAAAGCTTCACTAATTCGTGAGCCTCCTACCATAAAGTTTGCTGCTAGGACGACTGGAATCCCGGCAAATAAAAGTGCACGAATGGTTGGTCCAAATGCCCACTTATAAAAGATTGCACCTAATGCAGCTGAGATCATCATTGCAAAGAAAATTTGCGGTAATGCAATAATCTGTTGAATAACCGACGCAACAAGAAAAGACAAATACAGGACAACGATAATTGAGATGATTTCAAGTAAACCTCTTTGAATGTACCTGTGTTTATTTTTAATTATTGCTTTACTATCAATGAAAATGACAGCCCCTACCAGTCCAATATAGGAAATGAGCGGATAATAATTGCTTAATATTGTTGTAGAGCTATTGGTTAGAAATCTCATGATTCCTTCTATGCCGAAGAGGATGAAGAAAGCCCGGACAATAAAAATAAATTGTGTGCTATTCGTACCGAGTACGATTTCGTCTTCAGATGGCACCATCATATCATCCGTTTCCAATTCTTTATTTCCCAAAATTTTTCTTAGCTCTTGTCCACCAACAAAGAAGGTGACACTTAAGGCGATAATTGTCGTATTCGCCATTAAGTTTACAAATGGAAATTCTGCAAGTCCTGGTGTGGCTACATCACTTAGGACAAGGACGTATCCCATCGTTAAACCGAAAATAACAATAATCAAGATCGGAGAGTACCTCGTTCCAGCTACAACCGTTCTTGAAATAAGAACCATGGGAACGAGGAAAAATAGCAAGATCCAGAATTGATTTAATACCTGTAAATGAGTAATTTGTTCGATGATATTAATATCCATTTATGCCTCCGTTACTGTCATGAAGTTTTTTTGAAAAAATAGATAATGGGATCTGGGGCGAAAATCTTAAACAGCATATTGCGTTATTATTTTCAATTTATCAACATTTATTATTGGAGTGGATGATTTTTCTATTCTTGAAAATGCAATCATCCACAAAAGGATTTCACTTTCACGTAGTAGAATATGAAGAAAGAAACTAAGACTACTCACACAGTTGTTACATGGAGCGTCAGGGCAGCATTTTTGAGGATTTTATTTTTATCTATGATTCAGAAAAATGATTTAAAAAAAATGAACTGAATGCAAATAATAAAAGCAAGTGGAGGATAGTTTCCTCTACTTGCTTTTTTAAAAATATGCCTTTCCTAATGAATTAAACAGCCTTTACACTAAATTGTTCCAGCCAAATTTCTTTATCATAGACTGAAGGTTTATAGTCAATAGATATCCTGTCTGTATGCAATAATATTAAATTGTCATAAATAAATGGAATTTCATCAATTATCACGGTATTTTCACCTTCTTTTTGTTCCACAGGGGCGAGCGAATAACTGACGGCTCCACCACCTCCACACCCCATTCCTGCTAAGTATATATAAATTCCTTTTTTGCTCATGTCCTTTTCCATTAGGTTTTTTAAGTTAACTAAAGCAATGTCACTCACATTGATTTCCACTTACGTTTACCCTCCATTTCCATTTTTGAAAAATGTATTACAATGATTTTTAAATTTATAGAGTTACAAATATTAAAAAAGAAAATTCAGATAAAAAAATATTCTTCCAAAAAGATAACACTTTTTGTAGAAATAATAAATAATCAATTTCATCTAGAGCATTAATCAATTTGTAGGAGTGCATTATATAGATCCTAATTATCAAAAGTTGGAACAGAAGTTATGAATTCTTCAGTCTATATCAAGACGAGGGGATAGTTGGGATAACGCCCCAATAATTTTTCTTCAGCCATCTTAAAGGCGGGAATTCTCCTGGCTTAGAGAATGCAGGGAGCTTTCTCGACTTTAATGCAGAAGTTGAGCTTTGGACGAGGGCTGGGCATATTAAGGTCCATCTAAAAAAAGGCGTGGACATACGGAAATTTAATAAATTAATTGCAAATGCAATTTTGTAATTAATATTGAAAAAGGGATATATAACTTCCTCGGATAATAAGTTCGGGGAAGTTTTGTTTTCAGCTAAAACGAATACATTTTATGTGAATGAAAATTCAAAAGTAATTACAAATTTAATTTTTTGTATTTTCAGAATAATTACTTGATGAATAAGTTCTGAACAATTATAATAAAAACAAATAGTCGTTTGAAAAAATAAAACCTGTTAAATCTACCTAAAAAAACAATGTTTGTGACTCATTGTGAAACAACTGTTTGTTTTATTTTTTTAAAAAGAGGTGATGAAATTATTTGAAAACTGTAAAAGATGGAAACACGAAGAAGGTGAAGATATAAAAGGAAGCTTGTCACAACTATAGAAATTGTAGGTATCGTGTAGGATACGATTATTCCTTTTATTACAATGAAGGAGGAATATTAAATGGCTACCAATTGGAGGAAAGTACCGATTGAAGGGTATGTCTGTTTTATCCTGTTAATGGCGATTTCAATTGTAATGGGGATGGAAATTGTTGCTAGATATGTTTTTAGTAATTCGTTTCGGTGGGCTGGTGAATTATCACGTTATTTGTTCATTTGGTTTACATTTGTCGGGGCAAGTTATGCAATCATTGAAAATTCTCATATTAAAATCGAAGCGTTAAAAATGGCCTTTCCGGAAAAGGTAAGACCATATCTTGAAATGGTTGGAAATATTCTCTGGTTTCTCTTTTCAGTTTTCATAGCTTATATAGGTTTTAAGTATAGTATCAATCTATTAGGGAGCAATAATACCTCAACAGCCATGCAAATTCCAATCGGTATCGTTTATATTTCAATTCCAATTGGTTATACATTAATGGCGTTCAGATTATTGTGGCTAGCGATAAAGGAGTTTAAATATGGAACTTTAAGTAAGGGGTGAATCACTTGTTTGGGTCATTTTTACTCTTAATCTTTCTTTTCTTTCTATTAATTACTACCAATATGCCAGTAGCAATTGCACTAGGTATTTCTAGTGTTATTGTTTTATTGGTTAATGATTTAGCAAGTTTAAACCTTTTCATTACCGCTTCATTTGGAGCAAGTGATTCCTTTCCATTAATCGCGATTCCGTTGTTCATTTTAGCTGGTGAAATTATGAGTACCGGAGGGATTGCGAAACGCCTCGTTAGCTTTGCTGAAAAGTTGATTGGGTCATTTACAGGTGGACTTGGAATAATTACTGTAATGGCCAGTTTTATTTTTGCAGCTATCTCCGGTTCAGGACCAGCAACGGTTGCAGCAATCGGTGGGATTATGATTCCCTATATGATTAGTAAAGGCTACGCCAAACCGTATGCTGCTTCACTAATTGCTAGTACTGGTTCAATGGGGCCGATTGTTCCCCCGAGTATCCTATTAATCTTATATGGAGTCATGTCGGATGTATCGATTGGCAATTTATTTATTGCCGGTATTATTCCAGGGATTATGATAGGGATAGCATTGATTATTGTAAACGTTATCATTTGTAAACGCGAAGGCTATCCGAGAGGAGAAAAAAATACTTTTTCAGAGATGCTTAAGGCGATGTGGGATGCGAAATATGCACTGCTCGCACCTGTCATCGTTTTAGGAGGAATATACGGGGGGATTTTCACACCAACTGAGGCAGCAGTTATTGCGGTATTTTACAGTCTATTTGTAAGTTTATTTATTCATAAGGAAATTGGAATTAAAAATATCCCTGAAATCTTTTTGCGAACTTCTGCTGTCAGTGGCGGGGTCCTGATTTTAGTAGGTTCTGCCGCTTTCTTTGGAAGAGTGTTATCGATGTTGCAAATCCCACAATATTTATCAGAATTAATTAGTGGCATTTCAACCAATCCAATTGTCATTCTTTTAATTATTAATGTTTTTTTACTCGTTGTTGGAATGGTAATGGAGACAATCGCTGCACTAATGATTTTCGTGCCGCTCTTATTGCCGATTGCCATGAACCTTGGGGTAGACCCGATGCATTTTGGAATTATCGTAAGTATTAATTTAACCCTTGGATTATTAACACCACCGATGGGAGTTAATTTATATATTGCAGCGAGAATGGCTGGGGTTTCATTTGAAAAAACATTTAAATACTTGGTCCCTATTTTCATATCGTTGTTAATTGTACTTTTACTCATTACGATCTTCCCGCAAATATCGTTGTTTTTACCACAACTGCTCGGATAAAGACATGAGAGTATTATTTTATGACTGAATATTACCTTTATTCAAAAAACAATGAGTTATTGAGTAATCTATCAAAAATTTTTTCTGAAAAGGATGAATCCTGTTGAATATCGGAGGAACGTTACGAGCGACGAGTTTAAAATACCCTGATAAAAAGGCATTAATTGACCCTGCTCAAGACATTGCTATGACATATCAGCAACTAAATAAACGAGTAAATCAACTTGCTCATGCATTGCTTGATAGTGGAGTTCATGCGGGAGATCGAGTAGCTGTACTATTAAAAAATGGCTATCAATATGTTGAAATCGCTTATGCAGTCGCGAAAATTGGGGCAATTCTCGTGCCGCTTAACTTTAGATTAAATGAAAATGAAATCAAATTTATTCTAAAAGACTGTGACCCGAAGGCCCTCTTTTTAGGGGCAGAATTTAGAAATGTAATAAAGAGTAGTTTAGAAGATTCAACTCCAATTATTACGATTATCGTAGATGAGGAGAAAACTGAATTTGACTTTCGTTATGAGCAATTCCTTTCCGTAAGCGATGCGAAGGAACCAGAGTTAGATGTGGATGAAGAGGACATCTATGGCATTTTGTATACAAGTGGTACGACTGGAATCCCTAAAGGGGTCATTCATACTCATCGAAATTTAATTGAAACCTCGACTAGATACATTATCGAAGCAAAAATTGTTCATGACGATCATACGTTAATCGTCTCTCCACTTTTCCATTTGTCTGGATTAGTGGCCTTATTTCCATCAATTATTAAAGGCGCAAAAATGACGATGATGAAAGAGTACAAACCAGAATTGTTTCTCCAAATCATCAATGATTATCAAATTACCTTTTCATCACCTGTGCCTACAATGATTAATAAATCATTAGAAGTTGAAAATCTTAATCGGTTTGATTTTACACACTTACGTTTGTTTCTGTATGGTGGTTCCACCATCTCTGCACAGACGTTAAAGAGAAGCGATTGAAGTCTTTCAATGCGAATTTTTACAAGGATATGGAATGACGGAGGGGACCCCATTTTTATTATTAACACCAGAAGATCATCGATATGCAATGACCGAAAATCATCAATTATTAAAGTCGGCTGGGAGACCTGCAGTTTTATCGGAAGTAAAAATTGTGAATGAAAAAGGCGAAGCGGTTTCTGTCGGTGAGGCGGGGGAGATCATTGCTCAGGCACCACAGATTACGAAAGGATACTGGAATCGAGATCTTGAAACGAAAAAAGCCATTAAGAATCAGTGGCTTTACACCGGAGATATTGGGGTTAGAGATGAGCATGGCTATATTTATATCGTTGATCGAAAGAAAGACATGATTATCAGTGGTGGTGAAAATATTTACCCTGCTGAAGTTGAAAAAGTGATTGAGATGCTTCCTGAAGTATTGGAGACGGCAGTAATCGGAATTCCTAGTCTTGAATGGGGCGAACAAGTGAAAGCATTTATTGTCTTGAAAAAAGGGAAATCCTTGTCGGAACAACAAATTATTGATCATTGTAAAAGAAATTTAGCTAGTTATAAAAAGCCTTCATCCGTTGAATTTTTAGCTGAATTACCTAGAAATGCAAGTGGCAAAGTGCTGAAAAATAAATTAAAAGAACCGTATTTGGAAAATGTAAATAAGTCGGTTTAAAAGGAAAGGAAGGATAAATGACATGCCTTTAAAATCTTTGCGAATATTGGATTTAAGCAGTCGGAAAAGAAATTGAAAAGTTGAAACAGGAGGGGATTATGTATTACGAATCTTAAACAATGCTTAACTGTATAAAAACAATAAAAAGGAATTTAGGGGGAAAAACAATGAATGGAAAAAAGCTTTATTTGACGGTTCTTTTGATGATTTCACTACTTGTTTTAGCTGCATGTGGTGGGAATGCTAGTGAGACTGCGTCAGAAAATAATAATGATCCGGATAAGGTTTATAAACTGCGCTTACCGACTGTAGTTTCTGAAGATAATTATGTAGCGACAACTTTTTTAAAGTTTAAAGAGTTAGCAGAAGAAAAGAGTGATGGTCGATTACAAGTTGAGATTTATTTAAACGGAACGTTATCTTCATCAGATGAAGAACATTTTCAGTTACAACGAGAAGGAACAGCAGAATTGAATGGAATGTCAACGTTTATTCCGGCGCAAACAGCAGGCGTAAATGGGTATTATATTTTTGATGTCCCGTTTTTATTTGAAAATCGTGATCAATTATATAGTTATATAGAAAGTCCAATCATGCAAGACTTGACTAAAGAATTTGAAAATGAAACAGGAGTTAGAATTTTAGGATACTATGATCTTGGGTTATTATCAATTATGAATAGCAACCATAAAGTAGAAGAGCCTAATGACTTAAATGGGTTAAGTATTCGCACACCTGGATCTGCATTTTTCATGGATACAATTGAAGTAATGGGTGGTAATCCAACTCCAATTACCTTTGCAGAAGTATACACTTCATTGCAACAAGGGGTTATCGACGGTTTAACAACAACATTGCCGCTTATGTATAATGGTCAATTTCATGAGGTAAGTAAAAACATTACGTTAACAAACCATGTAATTAATTTGTATATGTTAACAATTAATAATACATTCTTTGAAAAACTCCCTGAAGACTTACAACAAGTCGTTTTGGAAGCGGCTGATGAAACGATTGAGTTTGCTAGGAATCTTACACTTGAACAAGAAGAACTTTCAATTGAAAAGCTTGAGGAGGCAGGGGTTGAAATTCATGAATTAACTCCTGAACAGTTTGAGATGTTTAGAGATTCTGTACAACCCGCCATTGAAAAGAATATCGATTCAGTTGGGGAAGATTTATATAATCGTACCTTAGATTTTCTGAATCAATAATTAAAGATCTATTTTTATAATAAAAAGTCAGTTGGATAAAGTGATTACCTAGATTTTATTAGGAATCTCTTTAGTAACTGACTTTTTGTATTTTCTGAATCATTTTATTAACATAATATTCTTTTAATCGAAGGGGGTTTTTTCATTTTTCAGTTGCATCGTGTATTTAAAGCTACCGAGCTGAAAAAAAGTGGTTTAGTGTAATGAAAGCAATTAATAACAAAAGAAAAGATCATCTCTTCATCTTTAACTCTACAATCATTAACACCATTAAAAGTTTTGTTCACCTGTTTGTCATTGTTATATTGTTATATCTTCAATATAATTTTAGTTGTAAGCGAATACATAGAGTAATAGAACTTACGGAGTATATTATATATTTACAGGAGGCACGTAATGGACTATCAGAAAGTTACACCAGAAATCATTGAACAATTTGAAGCAATTGCACCAAACCGCGTTAAACTGAATGGTGACATCAGTTTAGATTTCAGTCAAGATGAAATGCCTATATATGGGAAGAAAATGCCGGATGTCGCAATCGATGTCACTAGTACAGAAGAAATTTCTAAAATCATGGAAATTTGCAACGAACATAAAATTCCTGTTACACCGAGAGGATCTGGGACTGGCCTAGTAGGAGGAGCTGTACCAATTCTTGGCGGTGTCTTATTAAATATGAAAGCAATGAATCAAATTTTAGAATATGACTTGGAAAATCTAGTAGTTAAAGTTCAACCTGGCGTGTTATTGGCAGAACTTGCTGATGATGCCGCTAAAAAAGGTCTTATGTATGCTCCAGATCCAGGGGAACGGTTTGCTACTTTAGGCGGAAATGTTTCGACAAATGCAGGTGGCATGCGAGCTGTCAAATATGGTTGTACACGAGAATCTGTTCGCGCAATGACTGTCGTTCTGCCAACTGGAGAAGTTTCTAATTTCGGCTCCTCTGTCACGAAAAATAGTTCGGGATATAGTATGGTAAATCTTATGGTTGGTTCAGAAGGTACACTAGGAATTATCACAGAATTAACCTTGAAACTACTTCCTCAGCCAAAAGAATATATGACATTGATTCTTCCATATGAAGATTTAGAGACATGTATCAATACTGTCCCGCAAATTTTCATGAACCATTTGGCACCACAGTCGATTGAGTTTATGGAGCGTGATATTGTAGAATCCTCAGAGAGATACGTAGGAAAACAGGTGTTTCCGAAGGAAGTAAATGGCACGGAAGTGAGTGCTTACCTTCTCGTTACATTTGATGCAGCTACTGAAGATGAATTAGATGCGACGGTAGAACGTGCTAGTGAAGTGCTCTATGAATCAGGTGCAATTGATGTTTTGGTTGCAAATGAATCCCAGGTGAAAAAAGATGTTCGAGAAGCGAGAGGGTCTTTCTTGGAAGCGATTTCAAAAGAAACAAAATTATTAGATGAATGTGACGTTGTCGTACCAATCAATAAGATTGCTCCATATTTAAGTTATATTAAATCGATTGAGGAAGAGGTCGGTTTAACAATCAAGAGTTTCGGCCATGCAGGAGACGGCAATCTCCATATCTATACTTGCAGCAATGATTTGGAAGAAGAGGAATTTAAACGCCGTGTTCATATTTTCATGAACTATGCATACGATAAAGCAACAGAATTTGGAGGACAAGTTTCTGGGGAGCATGGGATTGGATTGGGAAAGGTAGAATACTTAGAAAAATCACTTGGTGACGTAAATATGCGCTTGATGCAAGATATTAAACGAGTATTTGATCCAAACTTGATTTTAAATCCTGGAAAAGTTTGTTACAAGTTATAATCAAAAGGGGTACGGGTTAAAATCCGTACCCTTTTTACTTTTAATTGTTGTAAAATAAAAGTCTACTTATGTCCACTACTGAACTAACGAATATTTGCGTTTTGATGCGACCAGCTTGCCAACTCTCGGTTCTTTTTGGCGAAAAAGTTTGCGATATACGAACCAGTTGAGAGATTGATGATCATATTAATAATTGGCGCTATTGCGGCAAACTCCCCGATAAATTCAAAGGCAAGGATCGCTGCTAAGGCAGTGTTGCATAACCCTACTTGAAATAATGTGGCCCGTGCGTCTGCTTCTCCAATAGATAATTTTTTGGCAATGAAGTAGGCGGCAATCATTGGAAAAACAACTTGAATAAACACAGCGATTGTAATAAACGGCAATAAGAATAATTCTTGTTGAATGGCCTCTTTGCCGCTTGCGACGATGATGTGCACAGTCAGTAAAAGCGCGAGTGATGAGCCGAATTTTGTTGCTGATTTCGAATAGTCCGCTGATTGTGGAAACACTCTTTGAATTAAGATGCCAGCACTTAATGGAAGAATGACAATGAGTATAAATGATTTAAGTAAATCGAAAAATGAGATGGAAATGGTTGTAGTTGATAGTCCTAACATGGACAACGGTGTAATTATTGGACTGATTGCCACATCAATGAGCGAAGCTGCGATGACAAGCGAAGTATTGCCTCCAGCTAAAAAGGTATAAAGAGTTGCCGCTGTAGCGCTTGGCACCGTTCCAGATAAAATGATCCCTGCAGCGATTTCTGGATAGGATGAAAAAAACACATAAGCGATGAAAATAGAAACAAAAACAGTAAGCGTCCATTTTAAGAATGTAGCAATGAAAAGTTCTTTTCTTTTCGATTTGATTCCTCTAATCGCCGCCACATTCATTGAAAGCCCTGTGAAAAAAATGACGACCCCTAATAGAAAGCTCGGAATCCAAGCAGGTGTTTGTAAATAATAAGGGGAGAAATAGGTAATGATTGAAACGATTAAAATTAATAGCGGCAACCGCCGTGATAGAAATTCGGTTAACATTTTCATCTTGTGTTTCCTTTCCTCTTAGGTTTTTTTTGAATCTATCCAAGTGGGAAATTTCCAATTTTTCAGCTTAGATACCATACTAACAAAATTCCAATAAATTAGAAATATACAGAAATAATTTCTTCCTATTAAAATATGCATAAATATATACTGAAAAGAGAAAGACACCCAAAACAATGAGGGTGTCTTTCAAAGAATATGCTTATACATCTTAATTTGAATGAGTTTTAGCACTTATCACATGGGAAATGTTCAGTAAAATTAAAAATTATATTCGTCGGTAGTTTCTCTTAACTCTTGGTTTTCTCGAGACCGTTTTGGACAGCCACATATCCCTAGTCTCCGTAACATTTAAATTTTACAAGAAATCAAGCAATGCTGTTGCAATCGAGAAATAGATCAATAAACCAAGAATGTCATTTACGGTTGTAATGAACGGTCCTGATGCAATGGCAGGATCTAACTTTAATTTATTAATGACAAGTGGAACCGTTGAGCCAATCACTGTAGCAACACTTAGTGTGCAAAAAATCGAAAAACCGACAATTAACGCTAACATCCAATGTTGGTACATAATTGTGATTGTAATACTGAGGACAAACATACAGATTAATCCGAGGATTACACCTGTACCTAATTCTCGTTTGACCATTTTTCCAATCGTGCCTTTTTTAATTGTTCCAAGCGCTAGACCCCGAACAGCAACTGCCAATGATTGTGTACCGGTATTACCTGCGGAGTCCATAATGAGTGGGATGAAAATCGCTAATAACACGATTTCTTCTAACGTTTCTTCAAATTGACCAATGACCCCAGCTGTAATAAGACCAAAAAACATGAGCATAATGATCCATGGTGAACGTTTCCGAGCTGCAGTAAATGAGCTTACATTGACATCCGTTGCTCCTTTAGTAGCTGAAATCTCACCTAAATCTTCCGTAGCCTCTTCTTCGAGAATATCAATGACATCATCAAATGTAACGATCCCAACGAGGTGATTTTGCTTGGAAACAACAGGTACAGCTAAGAAATCATACTTTTTAATTAGTATTGCTACGTCTTCTTGATCCATGTCATCAGTTACAGATACAACTCTTGTACTCATAATCTTTTCAATTACTTCAGTTGGTTGAGCGGTAATGAGGTCTCTGAGTGAAGTAACACCAACCAATCTTCCAGGCTCATCCACTACATATAAATAGTAAATCGTTTCAGCGTCTGGGGCATCATTCCTTAATTTTTCAATAACATTTGAAACGATATCTGTTGATGAAATACTGACATATTCTTTTGTCATAATGGCACCAGCGGTCTCAGGTGCGTAAGCCATTATTTCTTTGACATCTTCAGCTTCTTCTTTGCTCATTTTCTGTAAGATATCTTCTACTTTTTCACCTGTCATATCAGCCAAAAAGTGAGCAATATCATCTGAAAACATATTGTTAAACATTTTTGAAGAATAGCTTTCATCAAGTTCTTGGTAAATTCGTTTTTGCTGATTGATTTCTAAGCCTTCGAAAATATGTGAAAAGTCTTCTGGAGTTAAGTACTCGTACACGCGTCTTCGAGTGCTGCTCTCCAGTTTCACAAAAATCTCAACTTGATCAGTTGGGTGTAGTTCTAGGAAGGTTTCGCGAAATTGTTCACGTGCTTCTGATCGGAGTGTTTCTAAAATGAGCTGTTCATATTGCTCCCGATTTTGTTCATCTAATCGAACCATAATTATTCCTCCTTAATAAGAGGATTTCATCTGTTTCATAACAAGTTGATATCCTCTTTTTAGGCATGAACTGGACGTCATGCCGATCTGTTTTGTGTTTAGGGAATACAAATAAAATGACTCAGGTTCCGAACTGCTATCCAATTCAACCACCTCCAGATACCAAATGTTAGAATTTACCTCGTTTTCTAAAGGAAATAAAAAAGACATCTTCCACGAATGAAGATGTCTTTTGCATAGCAAAGTTAAGCAGAGTCCTCCTCTAACAAAAATATGTCAAAGTAAAGACACAGCAAATAAGCGTCTAGATTCCTCCATTCGTAGAGCTTTAGCACTGTGCGGCATAGGAAAAATCCAGCTACATTAAAAACCACCTTATGTCGATGGTTTCTGTTGACCCATTGGCGTCTTTGGACGTTTTTGGGCAGCAGCGTATCTCCAGCACAGGAGCCTCACCTAACGAGGTATTCAGTTAACAACAAATAAAAGACTACAGGAAATTGTTCTGTTTTGTCAAGTAACTTCAAAATGCTTTTATTATATTAATAAAATAAAGATAAATGGTTTTTATATTATTTGTATAGAGCCATGTTACGTGTGTCTATGTCTACTCTCTATTTACAAACTATAAAAAACAAGATATAATTCAAATCGTAATAATTACTATTTAGATCCTGTCCTCGATTTTTTGTCTTATAGCTACCTTCTTTGACCACAAAAAAACGATGATATAATGCATATCTCATCGGATTAGAAAGAGAGATTCCATATGTTACAACAACAGAGAAAACATGCTTTTATTGCAGTTAGTTGCTTAATCTTGTTTATCATCATTTCAATTTTATCATTACGAAATCAACTCACCCGGATGGATGAAGTCATAATTTCTTTTTTTATAGAGAGATCCTCTTCATTTCATGATTCAGTAATGGAGGTAGTTACAAAGATTGGATCAGGGGAAACGATCTTACTTTTGACTGTTGTTATTGGCGGATATTTGTTATACAAAAAAATGTGGGGATTTGCGATTCTTTTATTTACAGTATCATTTGGAGGAATTGCGCTTAATTTTATTTTGAAAATACTGTTTCAACGAGCTAGACCTGGGGAAATGACTGTTATTGAAGTATTTGGCCAATCGCTTGAAATCGCTTCTTATAGTTTCCCAAGCGGTCATACGATGAGAAGTGTTCTTTTGTTTTCATTTCTGTTTTTTTTATGTGCTCGTTTACTTCGAAATTCGATAGCGATGAATACGTTCTCGACCCTTTTTATTATCATGATGGGAATTGTCGCCCTAAGCAGAGTTATTATAGGTGCACATTTTCCTTCTGATATTTTAGCTGCCATCACGATTTCAATTTTTTGGTTTTATTTCTGTTTGATTACATTCAGAATTTTGTTTAGAAACAGCTCACTTTATATATAGTTACAAGCAAATAAGTCTTCCTATATTGGTCAATACTTCAGGATAAAGAGCCGCATGAGTGAGAAATTCACCGTGCGGTTTTTTATGCTGAAAAAGTGAAAACGCTCGGTTTCATTTGTGTGTTATTTTAACTTTTCAGAATATTATTGACAAAGGAGGTCTTCGGTTATATAGTTAGTTGCATAAGTAATTAACCAATTAACAAATAAACGAAGGAGCCTACCATGAAAAATTCCTTAGATGATAATAAGCCGATCTTCCTTCAAATTAAAGAACAAATTGAGGATTCCATCATCAATGGGGAATTCAATCCAGGAGACAGAGTACCATCCACCAATGAATTTGCTGCCTTTTATAAAATCAATCCGGCTACAGCTGGGAAAGGAATTAATGAACTTGTTGCAAAGGGGATTCTTTACAAACGAAGGGGTGTTGGAATGTTTGTCACTGAAGAGGCATGGGACATTTTGATTGAAAGCAGGCAAGAATCATTTTATGAAACATATGTCCAGCCATTAAAAAGGGAAGCGGGAAAACTCCGAATTAGTACGGAGGAGCTAATCGAAATGATGAAAAGGGAGGATTCGCATGAAGATTGAAGTGAAGAATCTATCCAAACGCTATAAGGATCATGAAGCTTTAAGGAACATTTCTTTTACGTTGGATGAACCGAAAATCTACGGGTTGCTTGGCAGAAACGGGGCAGGGAAAACAACGTTCATGAATATCTTGTCTGGACAAATTTTAGCGGATGAAGGAGAAATTTTAATCGATGGTGAGAATCCATTTGATAATCAACGATTAACCGAATCGATTTGTTTGATTAAGGAAGGAGAAAATTTTAAAAAAGATTTAAAAGTAAAGAATGTGTTGAAGATTTATTCCTATTTTTATCCGAAATGGGATCAAGAGTTGGCGGATTGTTTAATCAAAGAATACAAACTTAAATTGAATACAAGGGTAAAGGCGCTTTCTAAAGGGATGGAATCAGCACTTGGGATCATTGTTGGTTTAGCAAGTAAAGCACCAATCACGATATTTGACGAGCCCTATATCGGTCTAGATGCACCTTCGCGTAAAAAATTCTATGAGATTCTTCTTGAAGAGTATCAAACAGAAAAACGTACAATTCTATTCTCCACACATCTTATTGACGAGATTAGTTTGTTGTTTGAGGAAGTTCTAATTTTAAGTGAAGGTTCTTTAGTGGTAAAAGAAGAGGCAGATGTTTTAAGGCATAATACGTGTTCGGTATCAGGAAAAATTGAGGAAGTAGAGAAGTTCATTCAAGGGAAAGAAGTGTTAGAGAAAAAACAATTAGCAGGGATGATGACTGCTTATGTTTATGGAAGTGTAGAGGAAGCGAGAAAGAGTGGACTTACGGTCGAAGGTGTACCAATCCAAGAATTAATGATTCATTTAACTGAGCGAAAGAAAGGGGTTTAAGTGATGGGTAGGCAGATAAAGGGGTTAATCTATTTCTTTTTAACGGATATTCGTTATTCATTGATGATTTTTTGGAGCATTTTATTAATCATACTCGTCTTGTCTTTAGGTATTGCTAATTTTCTACTCGGTGTCGAGAATGGGGTGTACTTTTTATCACTCGATTTCCCAATTTATGTGTATTGTGCGATTCTTGGGTTTTTGACGGTGAAAGAAGCAATTCCGTTCTCAATCAAAATGGGAGCTACGAGGAAAAATTTATATATTGCTCTCGGATTATTTTTCTTCGGTTTAGCTTTTGTAAAATCAGTTATCAGCAGCACGCTCCAGTCGTTGACATTGGCCTTTACAAATGCTGCCGGAATTTCTAGTTTTAAGTTTCTTTACCTATCCCCATTAATGGAGAATGCATGGTTTTCGAGCGTGGCGATTGACACAGCGATAATGTTTTTCTTGCTTTCTATTATGTTTATCCTCGGTTTACTATTTTATCAGACTGGATTAGCAGGTGGCGGCATCACTGTAGGGGTCCTTTTCCTTATTCTGTTGCATGGGATTGCCCAAGGATGGATCATTGAGTTTTTTATCAATCAATTTACAGAACCACAGATGACATTCTTTTACCAATTGTTAGCTGTTGGGGTCATTTTTTACGGTATCTCTTACGGATTTATTCGAAAGATTACGATTATAAAAACAAGGTAATTTTCAAGTTGATTCAAACGATGTTGCTGTTGAAAAAGGAGACGTCCTTTTATTTCATGGCGATGAAGAACTCGCTTTTTTGAATAATGGCACAGAGAATGTCAGTCTCTATGTAATGTTGAACCAACTTCCTAGTGAACAGTATGCAAAAGATATTTAATACTGGAAGGATATTAAAAAAGGCAATGGTTTAAATTGTAAGTTGTCTAGGCATTTGTATTATAAAAAAATGTATATATTTCCCAGTAAAAAATGCGCGGTTTTCATAAACTGTGCGTTTTTTATTTTTGGAATAAAAATTGATGTAAATCAATTTCATTCAATCGATAATTAGCTATTATTTTCAGTATAACGATCGATGGTGGAGGAGTGAAAACGATGAATACCATAATTGTTTATTGCAGCATGACTGGGAACACCGAACAAATGGCTGAATTGATTGCTGCTGAATTAACGAGATTAGGTGATTGTGTAGAGGTAAAGGATGGAATAGATGCCTATGCCGATGAGCTAATCGCTTATGACCGAATTTTAATCGGAAGCTATACATGGGGAGATGGCGAATTACCAGATGAAATGCTCGGTTTCTATGAGGAATTACAAGATACAGATTTAACCGGAAAAATAGGAGCTGTGTTTGGAGCAGGTGACTCTAGCTATGATTATTTTGCAAGAGCGGTAGATGTGTTGGAGGAAACATTAAAGAACCGGGGCTGTGAAATCATTACAAACGGCTTGAAGGTAGATAAAGAATTTGAAGAACAAGTAACGACAAAATGCAGAACTTTTTGTGAAAATATAACAAACGCGCAAGTGAAGGTGAAGACAGCATAAAATGAAGAAATCATCGATAAACAGCTCAACTTTTCAAAAGTTGGGCATTTTTCGTTTAAAAAATGAAAAAATTGATTTAAATCAATTAATAATGAGAATCATTATCATATAATTTATGTGAATAATAAATTTCCTCTAAGGTAAGCCATAGGCTTTTAAAAATAGATTCGTAAAACAATTGAGAAGGAGGGGGCAAACATGTCGCATACGAAATGGAGAATAAGAGTTCCTGGAAATGCGCTGATTGCTGGTGAATATGCCATTCTTGAACCAAACCAACACGCTGTCGTTATGGCGATTGACCGTTTTATCATTATCGATATTGAACTAAGCAATGAGAATCGACTGTCACTGCCTGATTTAGGTCTTGATTATCTGAATTGGAGCAGTTCTGGAAAGGAGGTTGTTTTTAATCTTACTGATTCAAGGCTTGCCTTTATCAAGCAAACGATTTCTGTCGTCAATCAATTTCTTCAGGAAAAGAACTTTCCACAAGATTTCTTTCATTTAAAAATTAAGAGTCAATTAGAAGATGCTTCGGGTCAGAAATATGGGCTAGGGTCAAGTGCTGCTCTTGTTGTTGGTGTAGTATCGGCGATTCTTGCTTTCTATAAAATACATTTGTCTCGAGAGGAGATCTTTAAGCTTTCAGTTCTATCTCATTTAACAGTGCAAAAAAACGGTTCTGGTGCAGATATAGCGGCCTCGACTTACGGTGGCTGGGTCTATTATTCTGCTTATCACTCCGATTGGTTGGAAAACGAGCTGAAGAAAGGTGGAAAAATAACCGAGCTACTGGAAACTCCATGGCCTAATTTGATGATTACTTCGCTTAAGCCTGCGCCAGATTTGAAATGGGGAATTGGTTGGACTGGTGAAGCAGCTACGAGAGGTCCAATGGTTGAAAAAATCCGAAAAATTCGTGACAACAAACCGGAATTGTATCAAGCATTTTTACAGGAGAGTTATGAAGCAGTTGCTCATTTAATACAAAGTTTTTCAAAGAATGATTGTGGCGGAGCAATAAAGAGTATTGCGGATAATCGAGAAGCTTTAAAGAAACTTGATGAAGTCGCAAAAATTCCAATAGAAACAGAAAAGTTAACAAGATTATGCGAGATTGCTAATGAATATGGCAGCGGAAAATCATCAGGTACAGGAGGTGGAGACTGCGGCATCGCCTTTGTTCAAGGAGAGAACAAGCTAAGGCAACTCTATAAAGCTTGGGAACAAGAAGGAATCCACGTATTAAATATGAAAGTTTCCCACCGTGGCTACTTTGTTCGAAAACAATTTTATTGGGAATATAAGCTAAACAGTGACGATGGAAGGAAAATAATAAAATGATTGTCCGATGAGTGCCCCTACCTTTGTGTAAAAAGTTTTTTCGACCGAGTACGAAGCACCGTCAAAAAAAGCAGAACTGATCCGTATATTATGCTAAATGGAAAAAAGTAAAGGTAGGAATACATCATCATGACTGAAACATATCGAACACGGGAAGAACGGAAGTCTGCCGAAAAAGCAAACAGGCAAACGAGACGAATAAAAAAAGCCCCGAGTCCTTGGAAAAAGCTATTGATTGGATTTCTGATCTTTAGCTTTATTTGCTTATCGGTCATGGGCATCACCGTTTATGCTTTCATCAAAGATGCTCCTGAGTTAGATCAAGCGAAACTAGCCGATCCGCTGTCATCGAAGTTTTATGACAAAGATGGTAATTTCATCCATGAGTATGGAACGGAACATCGGACGAAAATTTCGTATGGCCAAATTCCGAAACAGTTGGAGGAAGCAATCCTTGCAACCGAGGATAATCGTTTTTATGAGCATAAGGGCGTAGATTTATTAAGAACGGCCAAAGCGGTGTTTGTGAACGTGACAAGTGAATTTGGGAGCCAAGGTGGAAGTACAATTACTCAACAAGTGATTAAAAATTCGTTTTTAACTCCAGAAAAAACGATTAAGCGGAAGGTACAAGAGTGGTATCTCGCCTATAAATTGGAACAACAGTACAGCAAAGAAGAAATATTGGCAATGTATGTGAATAAAATCAATCTTGGCAACCGTTCGTACGGTGTGGCCGCTGCCGCTGAAAATTATTATGGACTTGATGTGAATGAACTTGATCAATTAACGCTGACTCAAGCAGCAATGATGGCAGGATTAACGCAAAGTCCGAATAATTATGACCCGACAAAACAAGAAAATCTTAAGGCCGCCACAGATCGCCGGAATACAGTCCTCACTTTAATGAATAGGCACGGTTATATTTCCAACAGCGACATGGAAGCGGCTAAACAGGTCGCAGTGACAGAAGGGATGATTGAAGGAAAGCAGAGAACCGGCATGCCATATGAAGCATTTTTAGACGCAGCTGTAAAGGAAGTAGAAACGAAACTAACGGACGTCGACATCACGAAAGATGGATTGAAGATTTATTTAACGCTTGATCCCGAAGCCCAGCAACTTGCTGATTCAATTTTGGAAGGTAACCATGTTACTTATCCGAATGAACACTTTCAGACTGCCTTTGTCTTCATGGACTCGAAAACTGGAGAAGTAAGGGCGATTGGAAGTGGAAGAAATGAGCATAAAACGACATTTCGTGGGCATAATCTTGCCACAAGTTTGAAACGTCAACCAGGCTCAACGTTTAAGCCGATTTTTGATTATGGTCCTGCGATTGAATATTTGAAATGGTCCACGTATCACCAGGTCGAGGATGCACCTTATCAGTATTCAACAGGGGATCCGATTCGCAATGCTTATACGAATTATCGAGGTATGATGTCCATTCGTGAAGCATTAATCGAATCGAGGAATATTCCCGCTTTAAAAACGTTGGAGAGCGTTGGATTGGAGAAGGCAAAAACATTCTCCGAAGCACTTGGTATTACCTATCCGAATGGAGAAGTGTACGAATCGTACTCAATCGGAAGCAATGTCGTTTCTCCACTAGAATTAGCAGGTGCATTCGGTGCCTTTGCCCATGAAGGGATTTATACGAAGCCTCGCTTTGTCGCGAAAGTGGAATTTCCTGATGGAAAAGTGGTGGACTTTCAAACTGAATCGAAGCGTGTCATGCAGGATTATACAGCCTATATGGTGACCGATATGCTACGGGGAGTTATTAATGCACCAAACGGTACAGGAAGATTAGCTGCGATCCCTGGTGTCGATTTGGTAGGGAAAACTGGAACGACTAATTTCGATGAAAAGGTGATTAACCAATTTGGCTATCCTCATAATGCAACGAGTGACAGCTGGTTTGCCGGTTATACGACCAATTACACGATGGCTGTTTGGACTGGGTATGCTCGAAATGGGAATGGAAATTATTTGACACCGGAGGATACGAGAATCTCCCACACGATTTTTAAAACAATGATGCAAGCCTATGCCGGTGGTAGCGGCCGTTTTGAACAGCCCGAATCGGTAGAAAAAATCCAAAATGAACTATATATCAAAGGAGTCGAACGGGATATGGTGCCTCCAGCGCCAATCTCTAAAAAAGAAGTACAGAAAAAACAGGAGAATGCCGAAAAGAATTCGGGTGGAAAAAAGAAAGAGAAAGAAAAAAAGGAAAAGAAAAAAGGAAAAGGAAATAACAAGGGAAAAGAGAAGGATTAATAGAATGAAAAAACCACATATGAAATTAGATGATGGTCTCTGTATTATACAGGGACTATTTTTTATATGATTGTTGATTAATTTCTGCCTGTAATAGATGAGATATTTCAATATTTCTAGTATAATTCCTATTAAAAAGATTAAGAAACGGTGGATAAAAAATTGAAAGTATTAACGATAGAACAATTAGTTCGAAAATTCTCATTAAAAGTATTAGTAGGAGAGGATCAACTGCAGAATGAAATTAAACAACCGCGAGTGCATCGACCAGGATTAGAGTTTGTCGGGCATTTTGACTTCTTTCCTACCGAACGGATTCAAATTTTAGGTAGTAAGGAAATCACTTATTTACATAAGTTAAGTCATGAGGAACGCAAATTGCGAATTGGAAATATTGTTCAATATCATCCGCCATGTTTCATTGTCACGGCTGGCGAAGACGGATTGACCTATTTGACCCAACATTGTATCGACGAGAACATCCCACTTCTTGTGACGAAAGAACCTGTCACAACGACGGATTATATCATTAAACTCGATGCGTATATGGTTAAAGAATTAGCACCCGAATTGGCCGTCCACGGCGTTTGCATGAATGTGTTTGGAATTGGCATTTTGATTCGTGGCGACTCAGGAGTTGGTAAAAGTGAAACCGCTCACACGTTAATCGGTCGGGGCCACCGGTTAGTTGCGGATGATGTTGTGGTGTTGAAAAAACTTAGTGCGCAAACCCTTTTAGGTACACATGATGAGAAAACAAAAGAGTTTTTGGCACTCCGCAGTATTGGGTTATTAAATGTCGTTCGTTCCTATGGACAAAAAGCCTTTCAAAACGAAACCCGGATTGCTCTTGAAATTAAGCTAACGAAGTGGGAGAAGGATGCACTGTACAATGATTTGGAACAAGAACCATCTTTTACCGATTATATGGGGATCAAAATTCCTTCAATGGAAATTCAACTTCAACCAGGCCGTGACGTCGCCGGTTTAATCGAAGCAGCTGCGAACAACTGGTTCCTGAGACAGCAAGGGTACAGTGCTGCCGAAGACTTCCTCAGCCGCATCGAAGCGGAATTTACCTAAACTGAGTTTCGGTGTGGTCGTTCGGCTTTTAATCCGAGGGCACGCGGTAAAGCCGCTTTTTATTACTAGTACTCGGCAAATAATGAGTTTTTTGAAAGATAATGCTGGTAACCGAGTTTTTAATCCTACAACTAGGAATATATATAATCTTAGTAGTAGCATTAAACCAGTTAAAGCCCCAATTTAATCCAAGTACTAAGATTATATCCCCCTGTTAACCCTCTTATGACGAGTACTAGTGTTATTTTTAATACCAGTACTCGGATTAAAATTAGTAAAAAAAATCATTTAGATTAGTACCCCAATTAATTAGCATCCATTTCTGCCCCAACATTACATTTCCCAAAGTTAACTTTCCTTCTAAACAAGATTTTTCGACAAGTGACAGGCACTATACAAGTTGTTAAAATATAGATATTATTGGATACGACATGGAAAGAGGTGAGGTTATGCCCACGATCCAAATTTCGAGAATTGTGAAGGCAACGAGAGTGGAAGGGCCAGGGTTGCGCTATTGTATTTGGGTGCAAGGGTGTCCGATCCATTGCGAAGGGTGTTTTAATCCAAATACCTGGTCTTTTAATGGTGGTACACCAATGGAAACGGATGACATTTTTCGAGAGATTAAGAAAGTGTTAGCCGAAACTCCTGAGCTCGAGGGGATTACGTTTTTAGGAGGAGAACCTTTTAGCCAAGCGCAGCCTCTCAGTCTGCTTGCGAAACGAATAAGGGAATTAGGGTTATCGATTGTGACTTTTACAGGCTATGAGTACGAAAAATTGAAGAAAGCCAACAACCAGGTTTGGAATGAGCTTTTAATGCAGACGGATTTATTAATCGACGGCCCGTATCTTCAAAGTCAGCATGACCTCAGCCGGCCATGGATTGGATCTAAAAATCAACAATATCGGTTTTTAACTGATGTTTATAAGCATCTTAAAGAGGAGTTATTGACAATCAATAATAAACTTGAAGTTCGTATCCATCCGAATGGGACGATTACGGCAAATGGAATGGCTGAACCCCTCGATTTGCAGATGCTTCATCAATTAGGCTTCATAGAGCGGAAGACGTAAATCGTAAGGAAAAAGGGACTGGAGGAGAAAAAGGTGGTCAAGACATACACAAACCGGGGGAAACGCTGGGAATGGCTTCAAAGTTGGTGGATGCTTTTCGTATTCATGCCTTTTGGAATCACTAGCTTTATCTCATTTCTATATGTTGCATCTAGAGTGAAAAACAAAAGATGGGCTATTTATAGCCTGCTCTATTTAGGAGCTTTTATTTGGGGTTTTTCCAGATCTGGGGATATAGGGATGTATATTGCTTTAGGATCATGGATCTTTGCTATCGTTCATGCGTTTAAAATTCGCCCAATCTTTTTAATTCAATTGGATGTTTATAATGAAATGAAACGTGAACATATCTCAAATATTCGTAATGAAGCAAGAAACAGATTTTCGCGAGGAGAGGAAGGGAACTTGCCGCGGAAGCAACAAGTTCCATTAAAAAATACCGATCCGCATTCAAAGTCAGAAAAAATACGAAAACCAGAGACGAAAACAAAACCAACTTCACAGCTGGCAGAGAAACAAAGTTCTCCACCACCGCCACCACTGATGAAACGAGATACAACTAGAATGGAAAAGCCTAATCTTCATACAGTGACAAAACCGACTCAAGCTGCGGAAAAACTGGACCTCAACATAGCGTCGGAAGCGGAGATCGCAAAAATTCCAGTGGTTGGACTTATATTAGCAAAAAGGATCGTCTCGGTGCGTCAACAGATTGGGGGATTTCAATCATTTGACGAATTTGTACAAATCATCGGCCTTAAGGAGCATCATGCGGAGAGAATCAAACACCACGTTGAAATCTCGAAATTCGAAAAGCCAGCTACTCAGCCTTCACGATCAGGGAGGCTTATTGATTATTAATAATAATATAGAATAAAGGCGGGAAAATGTTTATGGCCAAGCAAACAAAAACGTATTTAGCCAATTTATTAAGAGCTCGCTTTCCTTATTTATACATCCAAACGTGGGAGGAGGATCGAGTTCTCTCCTTCATTCGTTCGGTTGCCAATGACGTAGAACTGATTAAGACAGCAAGAGAAGTGTTCACTTGGAGAGTGACAACTGGTCTTCTCGATAGTCATGGTCAAGCGAAAGGAAGTAGTAAGGAACCTTTAAAAGCATTGGAGTTTATTGAAAAATACGATCAACCATGTATTGTTGTATTGCAAGATTTTCATGTGTATTTTGGCGGCCAAGGGAAAGCTGCTAATTATCAAGTGATTCGAAAATTAAGAGATATGCTTTTACATATTAAACGGAGCCCTAATCCAATCAATGTCATCTTTACGTCGCCATTTTTACAATTACCAGATGAGTTACAGAAAGATATCACGATCGTTGATTTTGATCTGCCAACGTTTGAGGAAATTATGACGGTTTTAGATGAGATGATTCAGGTGAATCAGCAAGGAGGCAGAATTCAGATTTCTTTAACTAATGAGGAGAAGGAACGTTTAGCAGTAGCGGCTCAAGGTTTAACTCTTTCGGAAGCGGAAAATGCCTTTGCTCGTGCGATGGTTGAAGATGGACGCATGTCAATCAAAGATGTCGAAATCATCTTAGAGGAAAAAGAGCAAATAATTAAAAAGACAGGCATCCTCGAATTTATTACGAGTGATTTAAAGATGGAAGATGTCGGCGGTTTAGAAAACCTTAAACGATGGTTGTCAAAACGAAATAAGTCTTGGTTAGACTCTGCGAAAAAATATGGCCTTCCCGCCCCAAAAGGTGTTCTAATTACTGGAGTTCCAGGGTCGGGGAAAAGTTTGATCAGTAAATCGATTAGTTCAATGTGGCAGCTTCCACTTTTACGATTAGATATCGGGAAAATTTTTAGTGGGATTGTCGGTAGCAGTGAGGAGAATATGCGTAAAGCGGTTAAAACAGCTGAAGCGATTGCTCCGTCGATTCTTTGGATCGATGAGATCGAAAAAGGCTTTAGCGGCATTAATAGTGGCGGAGATAGTGGGACCTCTTCAAGGGTTTTTGGACAATTTTTAACATGGATGCAGGAGAAAACGAGTCCAGTTTTTGTGATTGCGACCGCCAACAATATTTCAGGTCTGCCTCCTGAACTAATGAGGAAAGGTCGTTTTGATGAAATCTTCTTCGCCGACTTGCCGACACAGCGCGAACGGAAGCAAATTTTAAAAATTCATATTGAAAAACGGTTAAAAAACCCAGAAGTCATTGGTGATTTTCAACTCAATGATGAAGTGTTAGACAGCTTAGCAGTCCAATGTGAAGGTTTTGTTGGGGCTGAAATTGAACAGCTTGTCATTGATGCGCTTTTTGAGGCATATGCAGAAGAACGTTCGATTAAGCTTCAAGATTTTGAACGAGCAATTGTGACTACGGTTCCGTTGTCCATAACCCAAGCCGAACAAATCCGAGCGATTCGTGACTGGGCAAATGTCCGTGCCGTCAGTGCGACACCGAAGGATGACCTCGAAGAATATAAAAGTGAGCCGATTTCCGTTGCTCCGAGTGGAAATGTTCCAGATGATGATGTTCGTTTTAACCGTGGCGGAAGAACGATTGATTTCTAGGAGGGAGCAAATTGGAAGAAAAAATACAAATACGAATTTTCCCTGATGGGCGAATTGTTGCCGAAACAAAAGGGATAAAAGGTGAAAAATGTACGAACTATATTCAGCTGATTGAGGAGCTACTCAACGCGAAAACGGTGGAGTCGAACTATACAGAGGAATTTTATGAAACCGAGCAAGTTCGAATCAAACAAACAGAGCGGAATGAGCTGAAAAATAAGCGATAAGGAGGGGGTTTCAATGTCTGTTTCCTTGGCATTGATTCCTGTCGCGCTCGCGCTAAGAGTTGTGATGGGAAAGGATAAATTAGATGAGTTTGTCCAATCCAATGAAGTACCGAAGAAAACGAATTTTACAAGTGAGCGGGATTTAATTGTAACGGTCAAGCAATGTGGCTATGATGCTGAAAAATGGGGTGGAATGATTAAAACTCATCTTCACGGCGAGAAACAATTTTTCTTCTGGGAGTTGAGAGACGGGGCATGGCACGCGATTTTTTCTACCTATGATACGACCAATCAAATCAATGATTTTATGGAAAAAATCAATGAACGTTCAGGACGGAACATCTTTGCAGAAGTAGATTCTGAGCAAGTAGTGGAAACTCATAAACCATTAACTCAAATCTTGCCGACCAATTTTCGTAACATGGAGTTATTAAAACAAGTGCTCCAAGATAATGGGATCGAGCTAACGGAGCTTGAAAATGGAAAAATTCGCTGTGACTTGGCAGACGCGAGTTTGACCTTCATACAGGAGGTTCCAGATGGTCTCGTTTCTGTAGAACTCTCATCACCCGAAAATATGCAAAGTATTTTTCGCCATCTTTCAGTGGTCGATGATGATTATAAACGATATGTTCAAAATCAAGTTTATCAACATTTGCTTGAGAAAGTAGAAGAAAAAGGTTTGCTGATTGAGCAGGAGGAAGTGCTGGAGGATCATTCTATTGTTGTAACATTAAATGTCCAGAGGTGACGATTGGTGAGTTTTATCGATGGTTTATTAACAGTTTGTGACAAGTACATGAATGAGTCTTGGTATGTCGGAGGCGCCATCCCTAAGAAAAAGTTGAACAGAGTGATGACCGAATTTCCGATTCCAGTAGGAGAGGAAATCATCGCTGTGTTGGATTGTACGGTATTCGGCTCTTGTAAATATGGACTTGCTTTAGGTACGAAAGGTGTATATTCGAATAATGACTGGACAACAACGAGAAGACAAGGGGCAATTTCTTGGGATGAGTTCGCTCATGCAAATATTCTTCCCCATCAGAAATATGAAGTGGATATAAGTGCCAATGTCATTGTCAATATTTCAGGAAGCCGAATGAATCAAGAACAATTAGTTGATCTTTTAAAGAACATTCAACATTATATAATTAGCTGGTTTAAGAATACTCCGCCCGTACCAACACCGCAACAAAGTGATGTGGAATGGTTGCTGGCGATTGAAGGGAAGCAATACGGTCCGTATTCGGTGGAAATGATTAAAGAAATGATCAGTAGTGGACAGGTGAAACAAGAGGTGACTTACGGTTGGAAACTTGGGATGGACCAATGGCTGTTTTTATCTGATATTGATGAATTTAAACAACAATCGGCGCCGCCAACACCTCCTCCGCTTCCCGATATGGCTACTATAGGGCAAAAGCCTGCCTCTAATCCTATCCCTATTCAAAAAGTGGAGCTGAACACCGCATCAATTGAAGATTTATTAGCACTCCCAGGAATTGATTTGAGCATGGCTAAAAGATTTACCGACGAACGGACAAAGAGGAATGGGTTTTCTAGTTTCACTGAAGTTAGGGAACTATTAAACCTACAACCGCATTTATTTGAAGAAATCCGCAAGAGTACGCTTTTAAAACCGATTGCATCAAATATTAGCGGGAATGGCCGAATGATTGATTTTTAAATTTTTTACTGCCACCCCTAGGAACAGACGAATCGGAAGCGACAGGTATGTTTGTTACGTAACAAAAAGATAGGGGGATACCTCTATCTTTTTGTCTGTCCAGCCTCGTTGTAGAACAACCGTGTGTGAAACAAGATATAACTACCTCGACACGGAGCTAGCTCTTGCGTCCTCAGAAATTCCTTGTTCACTTTCTTTTTTGTTACCGTGGACAAGATAATATAAAAACAGACAACACATGACAAAACCAGCGATTGCTAAAAACATAGAACGGTAGCCGAGAGTGGAAATAAGATAGCCAAGGATAAAAGGTCCAATTCCGACTCCACATTCAACGATAATAAAAAAAGTCGAGTTGGCGAGTCCAGCACGATAGCGAGGGGTACGTTTTATAGCAATCGCTAAGGAAGAAGTATGTAAATTCCCATAGCCTACCCCCATTATCGCCGCCCCTAATAGTAAAACAAATCCAGACTGGGCGAGACCGATAATGAAGAAACCTAAAGCAAATAACACGATGGAAGGGTACATAACAATATTTGCCCCTTTCGTATCAAACAGCTTCCCATTTATCGGTCTGGAAATGAGGTTGAATACCGAAAAGACGATAAAAAACGCACTTGCAGCAGACATTAATTGAATTTCGACTGAGTATGTAGACAGAAAGGTTGTCACACTAGAATAAGAGAAAGCGATACACCCCATAAGAATTGCAATCGGGAGTGCTTTTCCCTCAATGAAATTCTTTAATTGAAACCCCTTCATCATATCTAGCTGTTCTTTTGTAACCTTGACTTCAGGAATTTTCGTGAAAAAGGCTAAAATCAAACTAATGATTGCGACGATCGCAGATAAAATAAAAATCCCGTACATATGCCCATGTTGAACAATTAATATGCCAATGAATGGTCCAGTTGCAGTCCCAAGAATATAATTGATGGAAAAATAGCTCAAGCCTTCCCCTTGGCGTTCCATCGGAATGATGTCAATAACCGCTGTTTGCAGTGTCGTCAATGCAAATCCTATTAAAAAACCATTTAAAAATCGCAAAAAAATAAATAGTTCAAGCTGAGTGACAGGGATGTATAAAATCGATAAAAGAAAGGTGAGAGATAAGCCTATATAAGTGATTTTTTTCCGTCCGATTACATTTAAATATTTTCCAGCTAAGAGACGAGCAATAATTAAACCAAAAAAAAATATACTAGATGCAAGTCCAGCTATGCTTTCAGAAGCATTGAATTCTTCAATTGAATAGATGGCAACAGTAGAAACGGTCAAAAAGTGAATAAAAACAAGAAAATAACAGGTAAGTGAAATGAGAATAAAATTTTTAGTCCACAAAGGTGGTTTTGATGTGTTCATGTTTATCCCTCTTTTAGTTTAAATAATGGTAACTCCATTTTCTCCATAAGGCAAAAGGGTTATATTTTACAGAAAATTACGAATAAACAAATTTTACCATAATTAGAGGATAAGCGAAATGAAAGTGCCTATATGGTTCAGGAATGATTAAATGATGTAGAATTAACTAAGAGTGGCGGAATGAAGAATATGGAGAGACAATTATTGATGATTAGACTAATACGACTAACCGAATGGGGAAGTGTAAGAAAAGGAACGTGTTGATGAATCACGTTCCTTTTAAAAATAAATAGTTTTTTTTGTTCACGGTTTAACTGGTTTGACACGGCGAATTTCGACCGTCATTTAATCGGCTAAGAATATGTTTACAAGGACTATCTTTAAATGATTATTTGCCTTGAGTAGATTCAACTAATCGCTTTATTGATTGAATTTGTCCTAAATGTAACGCTTCATGAAAGGCACCAAAGGCAGCTAATTCTCCAACTGTCTCATTGCCTATAAATGGTTCAGGTAATCTTTGCGAAAATACTTCAGCAGGGATGTCATTGATCCTTGTTAGTTGTTCGTTTAATTGTTCAAGCAATGTTTCAACGGAAGGAACATCGCTTGTCCAGTTCGCTGGTTTCGACCCAGGTCCAAATAACTCTGAATAATTCGTTGGCAAATTACCTTGATCTTTGAACAAAAATAGATCCGTTACAACCAATATATGACCGACTTGCCATTGAATATTATTATTAAAACCTTCTGGTATAATCGCAGAAGTCTCAGCTGAAACCCCGTTTAACGTTTTAGCTACACTTTGTCTTGTTAAAGAATATTGTTTTTTAATAAGTTCAGTCATTTTAAAATCCTCCTAGAAATATTTTTTTAGTTTTATTAGATTAGCTAAGAAAACTCGGAATCTTAATCATAAGATACATCGGTTAAATTATCAAATAATTCGAACACCTATGGTTAATGTAAATAGCATCAAGCATCAACCCAGAAACTCGTAACTTGCAGTTACGGAAGGTTCTTCTCGGTAAATTATTTCACCAACCCTTGTTGATACGCATAACTGGTTAGTTGGACGCGGTTATCTAGATGAAGTTTGCTTAAGATGTTTTTCAAATGACTTTTAACCGTATGTTCTGAAATAAACAGAGCTTCCGAAATTTCTCGATTTGACATTCCTTTTGCTACTAATTGTAGCACCTCTATTTCTCGGCTAGAAAGAGGGATTTTTTCATTCGCTTTATTTTGTGGGAATTCCTTTAAGATTTGAAAGGCGATTTCTTTGGACATCGGAACCTCATCAATCGCAAACGCTCTTAAATGTTCACACCATGCATCCGAATGCAGATTTTTGACTAAATAGCCTTGAGCGCCTTTCTTTAAAGCATCAAATAAATCGGTGATATCATCCGATACCGTAATCATCACAATTTTTACATATGGGAATTTCAGTTTAATTCTTTTCGTTGCTTCGAGCCCGTCCATTACCGGCATTTGAATATCCATCAAAATAATATCAGGCATTAACTCTTCCGTCAGTTTAATCGCTTCTTCGCCGTTCTTTCCTTCTCCGACAATTAGAAAGTCGTCATACTCTTCCAAGATTTCCCGAATGGCTTCTCTCGCATGGGCGTGATCATCTACGATCAGTATTCGAAAAGGCTGCATTTAGTTGCTCTCCTTTCTTTATTTCTAGAATTGTTTGTTTGTCTTCTTGCTTTATTGAAAATTCCCATCCCATATCTTTCGCTCTAGCCTTGATAATTTGGAGACCATAGCCATTGCTTGTATGATTCGGTTCATTTTGGAATCCGATTCCTTTATCTTTAATTTGACAAACCCATCCAGTGTCTATTTCTCTTGCCTCAATCCATACTTGATTTGTTTTTGCATGTTTAATGGCATTCATGACCGCTTCTTTTATGCAGGCAAATAACTCGACCTTTTCTTTCGATGATAACGTATCCTCTTTAATTTGCCATGCTACCTGGACATCCATTAAATGCTGATTCCTTAGTTCTGTTACGTATTGAAAAATCGTATCGGTCCAGCTAAAGGGCTCTTCATTTGGAACATATTTTAAGTTCGTAATCGCATGTCGAGTATCCTCATGAATATGTTGTAACGTTTGCTTAATTTTTTGGAAATCAGGATCCTGTTCTAGTTGATTCTTTCTACCGAACTTATTCATTTTTACTGATAATAAAAATAAAGATTGGGCAACACCGTCATGCAGTTCTCGCGCTAATTTTTCTCTCTCAACAAGTGCTGCCTTTTTTGTCTTTTCTGTTCGAAGCTCGTCTTGCATTCTTTCTAATATTGAAAATAAGTGTCGTAAAAAAAGGAGTGTAACGAAAAATACTAATATCGGAGAAAGAATATTCCCCAAATCCATAGAGATATAAGGGAGAAGAAATGCATGCCGAATATATTCCCATAAAGCAATCGTTACCGTTGGCGTGATTAAAATTAGCCATTTAATTTGTTTATATTTCAATTCGTTCCCCCTTTTCTATTAGTATATGTGTCTATATTGTATCATTTAGCGATAATTTTTTTATCTTATTGCGATTAAAATCCCTCTTTTGGGTTATTAATTGGGATTTTTCCTATGATTATAATGTGAAAAGGATAAACTATTTAATGGAAGCGAGGGGTGGAAGCATTCTGTGCAAATTATTTAAGGAATGTTCCAAGGGGAATTTAACAAATTGGGAGGTGATAATTAAATAATGAAACTGTTTAGATACATGATTTTGTTACTCCTATCCATTTTTATTTCCATGCCTTCATTAACTAAGGCATCAAGTACATTACAAGCGAAAATTGATCAAGCTTCAGAGGGGGCCACGCTAGAAATAGAAGAGGGGGAGTATGAGGAGAGATTGGTAATCTCCAAGCCGATAACAGTAATAGGAAAAGGAGAAGTGATCATCCGTTCATGCGAAGCAGGGCCAGTTTTAACGGTCAGTGGAACGGCAGTAACACTAAAAAATATAAAAGTGGAACATTGTGGAACGGAAAACGCTGATACAGCTATGTTTATTACAGGTTCACACCATTTAATAGAAGGGATTGGGATTGAGACAAGGCGTTTTGGGATGAAACTTGATGAGGCAAATGGTGTAACGATTAAAGACAGCGAAATTATTGGCAGGAAACGGGGGAACGGGGTTGATTTTTGGAGATCAAACGGAAATCAGCTAGAAAACCTAAAAATTTCCAATGCATCTGATGGAATTTATTTAGAGCAAAGCAATGAGAATATAATCGAAAAAACAGACATCGAGAATTCCCGTTATGGGATGCACCTAATGTTTTCAAATGATAATGTACTACGTGAAAATCAATCTCGATTAAACATCACGGGTGCAATGGTTATGGAATCAAAAAGAACAAAAGCACTTAATAATACTTTTTTAGCAAATAAAAACAATGTGAATGCACAAGGATTGTTACTTTACGCCGTATCTGACACAGAAGTGATTGGAAATGAAATTACTTCGAACCGAGTCGGCGTTTATGTCGAAAGAGCTGAAAATAATTATTTTGAGTTGAACAAAATAATGGACAATTTTATTGGAATTCAGTTGAATCAAGCGGCTGAAAATAAATTGACGAGGAATACCTTCGTTGGGAATGTCAATGAGGCACAAGCAATCGAAAGCTCGAATAATGAACTCGACAAGAATTATTGGGATTCAGCGAGCATGGTAGATATCAATCGAAACGGGGAGAGTGAAATCAGTTATACAGCTGACCCCTACTTCCTTACTTTGACGACAAGAGTACCGGAATATCAATTGTTTTTCCAAGCACCGGGAATGATTTTGCTTCAAAATCTATTAAAAAGCCCACCTGAACAGCTATTAACCGACTCGGCTCCGTTAATGAACATGACCGTCGATGTTGAAAAAGAAACATCAGCAAGTTTTAATTTATGGATAATCAGTATCATGATGATGATTGCTAGTATAAGTCTATTTATATTAGGGAGGAAAAAAAGTTGAAGAAAAAATGGTTAGCTTTATTAGTTTTGTAGCATTTATTTTGCTGCTTACTGCATGTGGGAATAATGAAGTTCAGCCTGTTAATATTAATGAAGCAACGGACACTTGTGAACTTTGTAATATGGCTGTTGCAAATGATCAATATGCGACGCAAATCGCTCTGGAAAATGGACGGTCAATCGTGTTTGATGATGTAGGCTGTATGTTTGAATGGAGTAGCAGCAATGCAAACGAAGAAATTGCTGCTGAATTTGTCCGTGATTACAATGATAATGAGTGGATCTTAGTTGACGATGCTACCTATGTTTATAATCGAGAGGTAAAAACGCCAATGGCTTATAATATTGTCTCCTTTAAAGATCAAGCATCTGCAGAAGAATTTGCTGCTACACACGAAGGTAGCGTCCTTATGACGGCTAGTGATTTAGCTGACCATAGCTGGGAACAAAACCATGAAATGATGCAAAAACATAAGATGGAAAACCATTCCCATTCACACTCAGGTGAGACCGTTCATCACGAACAGTCTGAAGACGAGATGCATTCCGAAATGGACGAACAAAAGCATTAAGAGGGGTCTCATTAAAATCACAGGGTCGGTTCTATTTTGAACGGACCCTCTATTCATAAAAGGCTGCCCGATGAAATGGAAGGTTTTTATATGAAGCAAATAGTAGAAAAGAGGATTGAAAATGTGGAATATATGGCGCTCAGAACTACGCATGACCTTAAGGCAACGCTCCTATTATTCGTTTTTAGTGTTATGGGTTGCCGTTATCTCTCTTTTATTTTTATTGCAAGCTAGTGCTCCTTCATTAACAGGATACACAAATATGACAGGAACCGTCGTTAACATCGCCTTATATATTATTCCACTATTTATGTTAATCATTGGTTCTTTTTCAATCGCCAATGAAATAGAAAACGGCCAATGGCGTTTGTTAACCACGTACCCTTTATTTTCATTATCGTATATCGTCGGAAAAATTGGCGGGCAATTTACGGCTCAGGCAATTGTCTTCACCTTTAGTTATGGAATTAGTTTGGCGCTCGGGTTAGTCAGCGGAAATCGTTTCTCGAGTGAGTGGCTTCTATCGATTTACTTTTTTTCGATTGGTTTGATTTTTTTCTTTCTTGTCATCGGCATCGCTGTAGGGTGTATCGTATCAACGAGATGGCAAGCATTATCCATTTCAGTTATTATTTGGTTTTTTCTAATTATGATTTGGCCAACTGCCTTAATCGCTATATTAGGTTTAGTCCCATATTCATGGATTGCTCCAATCATGAAATTTGCCTTATACTTAAATCCAGCTGAATTCATTCGCGTCTCGTTTGTTCTATCTCTCGATGGTGGTGCGGTCTTTGGACGAGCTTATGATTCGCTAATGACTTTCTTAAGCTCTCCTTCAGGCTTTCTCATCAATATTTTATATTTCATTCTGTTTATGGCATTGATGTTGTTGTTTTCAATGGGGATGATGGAATGGAGGAAAAGAAGATGACAGGATTAAAAGTGGAAGGCGTTTCTCGGATTTATAAGGACAAAACGGCGTTGTATCCATGTTCGTTTGAAGCAACAGAAGGAACATGTGTCGTATTATGCGGCGGAAATGGTGCGGGAAAAAGTACATTGTTGCAGATCATTGCTGGTATTCTGAACCCAACTAAAGGGACTACTTCGATCAACGGAATAGAAATGAACCATGGCAGGGAAAAATATTTAAAGGAAATTGGCTTCATGCCAGATGATTTTCATGCTCAGGAAATGATGACTGTTGAAGAGTTCCTTTGCTTTTATGGATCTTTGCGGAAAGTGAAAGGGGAACGCATCAACGAGGTCATGTCTTTAATTGGTCTGTTAGATAAGAAAAATGAATTAGTCAAAAGTTTGTCAAAGGGAATGAGACAGCGTCTTTTATTTGGCCAATCAATTTTAGGCAAACCGAATGTTTTATTATTAGATGAACCGACAAATGGATTGGACCCTTACTGGGTCAATCAGTTCGTTGAAATTCTAAATGAGATTAAAAAAAGTGGTACAATCATTGTATTTTCCACGCATATGATGGACGTAGCAGCCGAAACGGGCGATATCATTCTATTTATGAAGCAAGGAAAAGTCATTCAAACGATTGAAAATGAAAAAAAGATAGAGGAAACGACGATGAAATTGATGAAGCTTCATCGATCGTAAAAAGGGGTCCCCCGATCTACAAAATATTAACGGATTGGGGGACCCCTTTATCCGCGTGGAACACCCCTGTGAAACAAGGTTTATCCACATGTTCTTATGCTATAATTGATACAATAGGTATAATAATACATAAAAGAGTATATAGAAAGGATTTAAAATGAAAAGAACTCATCTAAAGTCTATGATTCTATTATGTGTAGTAGCGATTTTTCTTCTAGCTGCATGTAAAGAACCTGCTGCAACAAATATGGAATCAAATGAAGAGCATGAAGGGAACGGTCAGAAACAATCAGAACAGGTTGAAAAATTGACACTTGAAGAAGAAGCGTTTCAACAATTATCTGACGAGCAAAAACGGCAGTACAATGAGGCGTCTGCAGAAGACGTCATTAAGCATTTTGTGAAAAGTATAAACGAAAAAAATGTTTTCTCTGTATTAGCGACCTTAAAACCGAATTCTTATCAACAAACTGTGGAAACAGCAAAGGAAGAGTTTACGTCATTTGAGTTAACTGATGTAGAAGTGATTTTGAATCAAACAGAAGACAATTCAGATGAAAAAGAACATTATTTAGTTCGTGCAGTGAAGGGAAATTTAAAAACGACAAACGATGAAGAGTCTGACAAAGTACATAAGTTAGAAGGAAAGGAACAAACACCTGGTCAAGAATACATGAAGTTCTTTACATTAACAAAAGACAATGGTCGTTGGGTGATTTCTAGAATTGAAAACGCCTCACCTGATCAATTCATTGCGAAAGAAATGAAAAAAGTAGACGTGAAAGGCTTGTATCTGTCTGCTCCTAACGCAAATGATGACACTCGTTTTCATCATTTTGTTGAATTATTAACAGAAACAGAACTTAACGCTTTAGTTATTGATGTAAAAGAAGATGAAGGTCGAGTGACGTATCATTCAGACATTCCTTTAGTAAAAGAAGTTGACTCTGATCATCATCCTTATTTACCAAAAATCGACGAGCGATTAAAAACATTAAAAGAAAATAATATTTATTCCATTGCTCGAATTGTCGTCTTTAAAGATCCGTATCTTGCGCAGAAAAAACCTGAATTAGCGATAAAAAAGAAAGATGGAAATCTTTATTATTCACATAATATTCCGTGGGTAGACCCTTACAAAAAAGAAGTTTGGGATTATGTCATCGACCTTGCAAAAGAAGCAGCACGAAAAGGATTCGATGAAATTCAATTTGATTATGTTCGTTTCCCGGAAAATGCGGCAAAATATAATCCAATTGTTCAATTTGATAATCCGGAAGGGAAGACAAAGGCTGAAGTTATCAGTGAATTTTTAACGTATGCAACAGAACAATTACGACCATACGGAGTTTTCGTATCAGCGGATGTGTTTGGAATTGCAACGAGCGACCCTACAGATTCAGGGATTGGTCAACAATGGGAAATGTTAAATCCAACTGTTGATGTTTTAAGTCCGATGATCTATCCTTCTCATTATGCAAATGGTTCATTCGGGATTCCCGTTCCAGATGCACAACCTTATTCGTTAATTAAACAAAGTCTTAAGGTGGCACAAGAACGAAACGATGCACTAAAAGAAAAAGAACCGAATACAGCGATTGCAGACATTCGACCATGGTTACAGGACTTTACCGCTACATGGGTGAATGGCCATATTCGCTACGGTGCAGAACAAGTAAAAGCGCAAATACAAGCAGCAAACGATCTCGGAATCAATGAATATTTAATCTGGAACCCTGCGAATAATTATTCAGAACGTGCATGGAGAGAGTAAATGCATACTTATTAAGGTCAATATAGGCAAAAAGAGGGGATTGATTCACACAAGATCACTCCTCTTATTGTCGTTTTCCAATGTTTGTAAAAAAAGGGCGTTATTTACATTCGCTTTTGTTGCTTCTTGCATAAGGTCGTATTATTATGAATATAAATTATGTGGTCCATTTTCTCAGCCGAAAATGGATTGTTTGCGCGTTTTTAGTTAAAAATGAATGGTGTTAAGAATATCTTGAGAGCGAGGGGCTAGAAAATTGTTCACTGTTCTTACATATTTATTTTCTCTTATTGTCATTGTGATTTCAGTACTTATCACACTTTATTTTAAGCATGAATTAGAGCGGATGTTTCGAGAAAGAAAAGAGGTTGCTGCTTTTCATATATGTAATATATTCATTGTCCTAATGATTACCTTTGCGGCACATGCGGTAACGACGATTTATATTTTTGAAAACGAATTCAGGTGGGCCCTGCAAATCTTTATTTTACTGTTTATGATCTTGCCAGTTTATGTTATCGGGCATGTTGCTTATAAAAAATATAAATTTATTAATCGGAAATACGACGTTGCGGAGAATGGAAAAGTGCTGATCATAAATGAACGGTACTTAAGAGGAAAATAAGGATGTTGTTGGGTCTCCCGGTCTGCTAGAGGAATAAAGGTCTGGGGGATTCTAATTTCAGAACTTTAACTCCGCAACCTTAATGATCAAACAATAAATAAAGAAATTATTATGAGAGTAGCTAAATAAGTTCATGAAGAGATACAGGCTAAAGAAGGATTTTAAAGGTTTTAAAAGGGGAACTGAATTCTATTTGATTGCTGAATCTGAATTTATCGGAGTCAAGGAGTTTGTTTTACGAACAAAAGAGTTGTCGGACAGAATTTCAGTAAATGAAAGGGAACTGCATGAAAATTTCACTATAAAGAATTAGTTTTTTTATAGAGATTTGATTTTTCGTTTCTCATGTTGACAATCTCTTGCTTTCCTGCAATAATAATCTCAAATGAATATAGGTACCTTTAATTCAGTCCAGAGAGGCTGACAAGGACAGCGGATCATAGGAATAGTGGGATAGTTATACCCATATTTTTTCCTATGCCAAAAGGCTTCTTGTCAGTAATGGCAAGAAGCCTTTTTTATTTCCTGAACGGTACCGATTCTACTAAACTTTTAGGAGGAATTGGTTATGAACAAACAACAGGTAGATCATGATTTTTCGTTACAGGCGGTACCACAACATAAACGAAACGGGTTTTTGAAGATGCGAGGTATTATTGAATAGGGATATAGGAGTGTGAGGGAGTTATCTGAAAAAACGGAATCAAATTATTTCGTAAACTCTGTCGCAAAGGGATTCGCAGTATTAACCGCTTTTGATTCAAGTTCTAATCTGATGTCATTGAGTGATTTAGAAAAGAAAACAGGGATTAATAAGGCAACCGTTAGAAGATTCGCACTAACGTTAGTGGATTTAGGTTATTTAACCTTCACCGATGAAAATCGATTTAAACTAAGCCCTAAAGTATTAGACCTTGCTGCACATTATTTGGAGTCACTAAACCTCCCAGATTTAGCTCATCCAATCTTGGAAAGGATTTCATCTTCAATCAAGGAATCAACCAATCTCGCTGTATTGGACGGCCCCGAAATTGTCTATGTCGCAAGGGTGAGTGCTGCAAAAAGGATCATCGGGACCAATTTAAGAGTAGGCTCAAGACTGCCGTACTACGCAACTTCTCTTGGTAAAGCATTGGTTGCTTGGCTTCCATATGAAGAGAGAAAAGAGATTTGGAAAAAAGCAAATGTAGAGGCTTATACTGAACAGACGATTACCGATTTTGAAGAGCTTGAGGCTAGTTTTGATGAATGCAGAAGGAATGGCTATGCCAAAGGCAATGATGAACTAGAGGTAGGACTTCGGTCGATTTCCCTTCCGATTTTTAATAAAAAAGGTGAACCAATCGCAGCAATAAACGTATCAACCAATTCAATCAGAACTTCAGAAGAAAAAATTATAGAAGTATTTCTACCAATTTTAAAAGAGGGTGTAGAAGAACTTAACCGGCTAGTAAGTACATTAAGTTAGAGGGGGGTAGTTCCTATGTTTGAACGGATGGGTGGACTGTCTTAGTTTTCGGTAGCTTATAGTAAGTACTTTGAAGAAAGAAAAGAATGACATAGTAAAGGAGATCAGTATTTTAAACTGTTCGCCTTATTTGTTTTTCAGTAGAATTTAGCACATCAGCATCTTTGATTCCTTATATGAAAAAAAACATTCATCACAACTTATCAAACATTGACAAAATAAGTAAAAAAATATAAGATTAATTGTACGAAAATATAGAAAATTCGATTTAAATGTTTTCGCTAAGTTTGTAAGTATGAAACAAAGAGAGACAAATCTATTAACAGGGGTGATTTTTTATGGCTATTAATGAGGGGAGACAGGCACATGAGCATGGACTCAATGCTTTATCTTATTTACTAAATGAATCATGGTCATTTGAGGTGCTTGGATTGGTGAGGTATGAGTTAGGACAAGCATATTACAAATTAAATAAGCATTTGATGAGGGGAAAATGTTCGTGTGGTGACAGTCCGGTTGATTTGGAACTATATAAATCACTAATTATTGATGTAAATGATGCAATCTCGACTGCATCGATAAGCCCAATTCCAATCGTAGTTGAGGATCTCAAGCGTTTTTTAAAAGAGAAAAAACAATCTCATCGCTGCATTCGTTTTACTTTAAAAAAGCATGCAATGACATATGATATTTAAACGTTATCTTCTGGTTCACAGGGACAGGTCTTTTGGGCCAATCCCTAAAGACCGATTACATCCCAATCTTTTTTAACAAATCGCTATATATTCATTTTTTTGTAGAAGAATGTTAAACGTTACAATAAGGAAAACGCCACCGAAAGCATTCCCCTAAAAGGTCTGTGAGAAATTCCTAAATTATTCTCCTATGAAAGTAATTGTGAAACTATTAACCTACTTATAAACATTTTTTCGTCGGCAGGTAATTCGTGATAATAGAAACCGTCATTTTCTACAAATTTGAAGTGTAGAAAATGACGGTATGTATGTTAAGATATTCGTTCGTGCAACTTTGCTCGAACATTTTGTTTTGATCCTTTCTTTTGTAATATCCTTACAAAAAGATTATTAGACACAAGTGAAACGATGATAAAGAGAGTACCTACAAGATCGAACATCGTTACATGATTTCCTTGAAAAATCGAAATTGTAAGTGTTGTTACTGGAACAAAGTTAATAAATAACAGTGCATTTATTGGTGATAAAATACTTACACCGATGTTCCAACCAAGCAAGGCGATGAGACCAGGGAAGATAATCATGAACAACAAATGCGGGCTCGTTGCTATGATCACTTCTTTTGAAGGTACTGAGATATAACCAGTTAGTGTTACTCCGATTACCACGACAAGCGCCGTTAACGTTCCAAGTAAACAAGTTAACGTTGAATATCGCAACGCGGACCAACCGCGAAACTCACTGCCACCCATCGTGTAAATGACCCATCCAATAACTGCAATAAAGATGAGGGTGGAAGGAATAAACTCATCCGTCGCACTTAAGAATGTTTTAATATCTCCTTTTGTAATCACTAGCATCGCACCGATAAAAGACACAATCACACATAGAAGTGTGAAAAAATGTGGGCGTTTATGTAAAAACATCCAGACAATTACAACGGAAATCATCGGCATTAATGACTCCATAATTGACGCAACCATTACCCCAGGTTCACCTAATAAATCTTCTCCCCAGAAGATAAATAAATTATAGACTGTGAATGCCATTGTGCCAAAGAACCATAAGTGAAGGCCTTTGCCTTCGAATTGAAAGGCTTGTTTTCCTTCTTTCCAAAGGAGTAAAGCAACTAAGACAATCGTAACAGCCCCATAACGTATGATGGTAAAATAAAAAGGGTCAATATGTTTGAAAGCTGAATGTGCGACTGGAAACATTGCTCCCCACGAAGCTGCAGCGATAAAACAAAGAAAAGCTCCCCATAGTACATTGTTTTTCAATTTCCTCTTCCTCCCCAAATAATACACAAGGTTCATTATCTAATTTTTCAAGCATTCCGTAAAACGAATATTAATGATGATTTCCATCACTTTTTTTGATATCATACGTATACGGAAGTATGAACGGGGGAATCATAGTGGAATTTAAGGACTTAGAGATCTTTCAGTTGGTAGCCGAGAAAGGAACGATTACAGAAGCAGCAAAAGAGTTAAGATACGTGCAATCGAATATTACGTCAAGAATTCAGAAGCTTGAAAAGGATCTGAATACCCCATTATTTAACCGACATCGCCGCGGGATGAGTTTGACACCTGAAGGGAAAAAACTATTAGCTTATAGTAAAAAAATACTATTGTTAACAGATGAAATGAAAAAAGCGGTTCAAAGTAAAAAAGAACCGCATGGGAAATTAGAAATCGGAACAGTTGAAACGGTCATTCATTTACCGAAAATATTATCTACTTATATTAAAAAATATAAAAATGTTGATTTGTCGTTATTTAGTGGCGTTACGGAAACACTAGAGAAAGAAGTATTAAATCATAAGTTAGATGGAGCGTTCGTAACGAAATCAAACTTTCATCCCGAACTTGTTTCACATGAGGTATTTCAAGAGGAGCTAGTTTTAATTTCGGATCGGCGTGCCTCCAACCCAGAAGAATTGATAGACGAGCCGTTCTTATGTTTTAGCGACGGCTGTGGATATCGAGCACGTCTTGAAGCTTGGTATAAAGACCAAAACATCACGCCACAAAAGGTGATGGAATTCGGTACATTAGAAACAATCTTACGTAGTGTCGTCATGGGACTTGGCGTGTCGTTTGTTCCAAAGTCAGCAGTCAACCATATGGAACAAACTGGCCTCATTCAATGTCATTCACTGCCAGATCAATACAGTAAGATAAAAACCGTGTTTATAAGAAGAGCCGATACTTACTTAACTTCAACAATTGAAAAGTTTATCGAAACAATCGAAATGAATAAACAAGAATTAATTGAACGCTAAGTGATTGTAAACAGGACCTAGAAGTGGGAAGCAGGATATTTAGGTTAGATAAGGAAAACAGTTAATAATAAAGGGCCACACATTTTGTGTAAAATGTGTGGCCCTTTATTTAAAGGTAAGTAAGCATATAATTTTGGGTCTACCACAGTCATTCCTACTTTGGTATTTTCATACATTTTCCGACAAATTTTATCGATAAACACCCCCATTGGGTAGCTTTTAATAGAAAACACGGTGCTAAAATCTGTCCCATTGTAATCAATGAGGTTGAGAAATTACGCGATTGTGGGGACATTAAAAAAGGGTGGAAGCTTTTGAGTGGAAGGCTGTCATGATGTTCGAAAAGTTCCATATCGATGTATAGGTCGTTTCTGCACAACTTGTTCTGTTGGTGAAAGCGAAGACTAACTGAGATGTTCTGCAATCTTTACGATTGATGAAGGATTTCTTGTCATAAAATGAGTCTACGTTCAGCCCCTCAAGGTCAAGGTGCTTAAGCGTTTGTAAGTTTTGGCATCGGAACTTTAATCCGAGTACTGGGTAAAAGCGCGGATAATTTTTTAGATTTTTCCGGAATAGGTCATTTATGAACATTTGACCGAAGAGATTCATAAGCTTTTTGAACGTTAATGCTGGTAACGCGTTTTTTAATCCAAGTACTCGTATTAAAAACACCAAATTTTCTTGATATATTGCTAGTACTCGTAATAAAACGCTGTAAAATGAAGGGTTAATCCGAGTACTAGCAATAAAATGAGGTCAGAAGGTCGATATAATCCCTGTACTAGCAATAAAAAGCGGCCAAAAACCGGTTTAATCCAAGTACTAGCAAAAAAACAGCCTTAAAATTACGGTTAATCCAAGTACTAGCAAAAAAACATAACCTATTTATGAACCATCCAGCTTTTTAATTCGAGTACTGGGAATAAAAAGCCAAGCCCTTCACTCACATAATCAAACAGTTGTTAATTAATCATAGAGAACAATGTAGGTCGTATGTTTATTTTATAGGAAAAATCATTCATGACCTTCTGCAAACATTTGACGGTTTTTTTACGATAATTCCCTTATAACCCGAAGAAACGTTAATTTAACTAGAATATATAACATTGGATAAAAGGACCGGGCGGTTTTTGCCCGGTTTTTCTTATTTGATTCTTCTTCAACTAAGCGGTCGTTTGTACAAAGTGTAAGTGGAACTTACAATTTGAGCCAAATTCGAAGCATAGCTTTACATATTCAGATAACAATATATACATCAGTATAGAAGAAATCTTGTGTCCTCTTCAACAATCAAATTAACGGAGATGAAAAATAAAAATGAATGCAACACATAGCAAGTTTGTAATAGGTTGGATACCTATTTTGCTGTCGGTTCTACTAATGGTCCCGCAGGCAAACGCGATGAAGGGAGGAAATGCCCGGCCTGAAATTCAATCTCTAGTGAAAGAACATCTAAAGATTGATGATAAAGAGTTCAGAGATTTAAACGGAAACAGAAAACTTGATCCGTATGAAAACTTGGAACTTTCTGTTGACAAGCGTGTTCAAGATCTGTTGTCACAGATGACACTCGAAGAAAAGGTCGGGTTGTTGCTTATTCCTGAATTTCCAGAATTTAAAGAAGGAAAATTAGTTTAGCCAGATCAACATCTTGATCAACATACACGCTATTATATTTTTCGTGAATCGCCGACAGCAGATGTCATTGCAGACTATCATAATCAGTTACAAGAAGCTGCCGAGGCATCAAGACTTGGGATACCAGTTGTTATCATTTCGAATGCTCGAAATCATGCATCTACAGATTATACTCATACTGAAGAAGCACCTGGTCAATTTTCATATTGGCCTCTTCCTTTAGGTCTTGCTGCAACACGTGATGTGAAACTAGTAGAGGAATTTGCTCAAATCGCTGCAAAAGAATGGACCGCTTCTGGCCTTCGCAAACTATACGGCTATACAGCAGATATCGCGACAGACCCTTTATGGGCCAGAATTGAAGAGACATTTGGAGAGGACCATGAACTTGCAAGTGAGATGATTTATGCGATTGTAAAAGGCTTTCAAGGCGATGAGCTTGGGGCAAATAGTGTTTCTTTAACGGTGAAACATTTTCCTGGTGGAGGGGCCCGTGTAGAAGGAAGAGATCCTCATTTTGAACAGGGGAATTTCAATTATTACCCGACAAAAGGGAGTTTGCTTACGTATCATATTCAACCTTTTGCGGCAGCGATTGAAGCAGGAGCAACTTCAATTATGCCGTATTATGCGTATCCAAGCAATGAGAGTGCAGATCAAGGATTACCTCCATATAATGAGGAAAAACAATTTAAAGAAGTTGGCTTTGCATTAAACAAACCTTTCATAACAGATCTTTTACGTGGCAAACTTGGTTTTAAAGGGTACGTGAACTCCGATACTGAAGCTGTGACCAGTCGTGCTTGGGGGGCCGAACATTTAACGAATGAGGAAAAATTTGCAAAGGCACTAAATGCGGGAACGAATATTTTTTCTGGAGAGTCAGACCCGACTCCTGTGATATCGGCTGTGAAAAATGGTTTAGTTAAAGAAGAAAAAGTAAACGAATCGGTTACCTATTTGCTTACAGAAATGATGAATTTGGGGCTTTTTGAAAACCCTTATGTAGATCCGGCATATGCTCTGACCGTCGTAGATGATCCCGCATCGCAGGAAAAAGCAGACGAGGCACATCGCAAGTCGATTGTTCTCTTACGTAACGATAATCACCTTTTACCTTTGAACCAGGAAAAAATAAAAAAAGTTAAGCTATATGTCGAAATGTTCCCTGATGGGAATAATCACGAGACTACGAAGGAATTGCAAGCAACGATACAACAATATGATCCAACAGTTAAAATTACAGACCGTCTCGAGGATGCGACCCATGCTTTTGTGTGGGTTCGGCCGAAACAATCGATGTGGGCGGATGATCCTAAAATTACCATTGGTCCTGAAACAGAAATAGATCAAGTTAAGCGAATTCTTGAGATTCAAAAGAGCGTTCCAACGATTATGGCGATAAATATGACAAACCCATGGCTGATTAATGAAATAGAACCGAACGCAGCAGCAGTAATCAGTACGTTTGGGGCGAAGGCTGAGTCAATTATGGATGTCATTCGTGGAGACTTTAATCCAACAGGAAAACTACCCTTCACGATTCCTGCTAACAAAGAAGCAGTAGACAACGCCACGGGAGATATCCCAGGATATGAAGAGGATCCTTCCTATGTGTACCGAGCTCATAATGGGGATGTATACAAATTCGGTTTCGGTCTTTCGTATGAATAAATGTTTGCGGAGCTACCTGTTGAGGTCACTGAAAAAGTACGGTTATTCCTTTTTCAGTGGCTTTTATAATTTCCTCTATATGGACACAGATAAGGAGGTTCTGGTAGTGATTGGCTGCATTTTGACAAAATGGCGTAAGAAAGAGGAGAAACGACGCCTTTCAGGTCCTCCTCTTTTTCTACAGAAAATCCATCTGTTTCTTAATGGTTCCATTCCTCTAATACAGGTTTCTCCCCGCCAATCGCGTCCATAATCCCTTTTGAAGCTTCTTTTAGTTTTTCACCACAAAACGCGACATACTCTTCGTTCGCATTGGAAGCGAAACCGAGACAGGCGATGACCATGGAAATCTGGCCGTATGAATTAAAAATTGGTGCGGCAACACCGAAAACGCCTTGGGTATATTCTTCGTAGCTCACTGAATAACCCTTTTGCCGAACGTCATTTAAACTATCCAAGAACGTTTCGATGTCAATAATTGATTTATCAGTAAACGGTTGTAGATTTACTTTCTGAATCATTTCATTCCTTTTTTCATCTTCAATATAAGCTAAATAACACTTGCCAAATGAAGCACCTGTTAACGGGAACTGCTGGCCTAGTTTTACTGATACATGAATATGGTTATCAGGATGATCAGGTTCTTCCTTTGCTACATACATTAATCGGTCATCAGATGCTTGTTCAAGCAATACACATGTTACCCCTGTTTGTTCTGCTAACCACTTAAGATGGGGCTTAGCAAGCTTGAGGTAATCAATAAATTCGGCAGCTCTCGAACCTAAAATGAGAAGAGCTGGACCTAGATTGTACTGCTTCGTTCCCTCATCAAAGGAGATATAGCGGTATTGATTTAATACTTTTAGAATTCGATGACAGGTACTTTTATTAATAGATAAATTTTTGGCGATTTGCGATATGGATCGTTCCTTTGTTGTATAGCGGCTTAAGTATTCTAAAACTTTAATCGCTGATTCAAGAGCAGGGACTTCCGACTTTTCCTTTGGTTTGGTATTTTCCATTGTGAACCTCCTCGTTAATGTACCGTACACATGATTTCAGTGTAAGGAAGAGTGAAATGTAAAGGGTCAATTTGTTAAATGATGACTCCTTCGCTTCAAAATTATTTCATTTTTAAATTTTCAAAAAATTATATTGACGAATTTAGCTTACTAAGGGTATTATTGTTCCAAGGATAGTTAAATTATACCGTATACGGAACATAAATTCCATCGAAATTCAGATGTTCTTTTAGGTAAGAAGAACTTTCCGGGTATGTTGTTCCGTATGCGGAATTTAAATAGTGTGAACGGAACAAGGGGGAACGATTTTTGACAGAGGAGGGATTCGAATGGCTGGTCCATTAGAAGGGATTAAGGTAATTGAACTTTCAAGAACACTTGCGGGTCCGTTTTGTAGTATGCAATTAGCGGATATGGGCGCGGAAGTAATCAAGGTTGAACAACCGGGCATTGGGGATGAAACCCGGAGCTATACTCCACCCGAAATCAATGGTGAATCTTGCTATTTTATGAGTCTTAATAAAAATAAAAAAAGCATTACGTTGAACTTGAAGTCGGAAGAAGGACAAAAGATTGTTAAAGAACTCGTCAAGGATGCTGATGTATTAATTGAGAACTTCCGCAACGGCACAATGGAGAAGTTTGGCTTAGGCTATGACGTGCTTAAAGAAATCAACCCTCGACTCGTTTATTGTGCGGTCAGCGGGTTTGGGCGTACTGGTCCGATGAAAGACGAACCAGCTTACGATTTAATTATGCAAGGATTCGGTGGACTAATGAGTGTGACTGGGGAGGAAGGAAGAGCTCCTGTTAAGGTTGGCTTTTCAATTGTGGATTTAGCAACAGGCCTCTATGCCGCTCTTGGCGTCGTCCTTGCTATTCATGCTCGTGAAAAAACGGGAAAAGGTCAATGTGTAGAATCTTCCTTATTAGAAACGATTGTTTCATTGACCAATTATTTAGGTCAAAACGTATTAGCAACTGGAAAAGCACCGGGGCGTTTAGGCTCAGCTCATCCATCGCTCGTTCCATATCAAGCCTTTGAAACGAAAGACGGTCATGTCATCATTGGCGTTCCAAATGATTGGCTATGGAAAAAAATGTGTGACGCACTGAAACTTCATGATTTAAAAGAGCATCCAAAATATGCCGAAAACATCAATCGTGTTGCCAACAGAGAAGAGCTCGTTGGGATCTTAACAGAATATACAAAGACAAAAGAAACAGCAGAAATTATTGATGTGTTAAAACGAGCCGGTGTTCCGAGCGGACCAATTAATAACATTGCTGAACTTTTAGAACATCCTCAAGTGATCCACCGCGAAATGGTTCAAGAAGTTGAGCATCCAACCATTGGTACACTGAAAATGCTAGGTGTTCCATTAAAACTATCAGAAACACCAGGAGCGATTCGGAAAGCACCGCCTTTATTAAGTGAAAACACAGATGAAGTGTTACAAGCACTTGGGTATGGTAGCGAAGATCTTAAAAGCTTTAAGGAGAAGGGAGTTATTTAATATGGTTAAACATATCGCAGTAATCGGCGGCGGAACGATGGGCAGAGGCATTGCTTATACCGCTGCATTAGCAGGTTTCAAAGTGACATTACAAGATATTTCTGAACAAGCGGCGCAAAATGCGAAAGAATATATTGAAGGACTTTTAAATAAAGGTGAAGACAAGGGCTTCATCGAAGTCGGCAAGGCAGCGGCGGCAATTGCCAACTTAAGTTTTACAACTGAGTTGAAAGAAGCGGTATCCAATACTGACTTAATGATTGAAGCAGCTCTAGAAAAAATGGAGTTAAAAATCAAAATCTTCCAACAAGCGGATGAATGGGCACCTGCACATGCGATTTTAGCGACAAATACATCGACAATGAGTCCGACCGAAATCGGTGCGGCAACGAAAAGACCGGAGCAATGTGTGGCGATGCATTTCTTCAATCCAGTACATCGCATGAAGTTAGTTGAAATCATTCGTGGATTAGATTCCTCCGATGAAACGGTTGAAACAATCAAATGTGTTTCTGAACAGATGGGGAAAGAAACGGTTGAAGTCAACGAGTTTCCTGGGTTTGTCACAAGCCGGATGAACTGCTTGATTGGAAATGAAGCGATGAATATGCTGATGGAAGGTGTCGCATCAGCTGAAGATATTGATAAAGCAATTAAACTTGGTTTAAACCATCCGATGGGGCCGCTTGAACTAGCTGACCTCGTTGGTTTAGACAGCCGTTTGCGAAATATGGAATATTTATATTCAAAATTAGGTGAAAAGTATCGTCCAGCTCCAATTCTAGAAAAATATGTAAAAGCAGGGCGTTTAGGTAGAAAATCTGGTCGTGGATTTTACGATTATAATAAATAGGAAGGAACGTGACAAATATGCTAACCCAATTCTCTGAAGATATTACCTTTTTAAAAGAAGGCGTAAGAGATTTTATCGATAATGAAGTTGACCCACTAGCGATGGAAATCGAAGAGACAGATTCCATTCCTGAGAAAATCTTGAATATGTCCAAAGAAATGGGCTTATTTGGACTTAGCATTCCCGAAGAATATGGTGGAATCGGAATTGGAATGGTTGGCAAATGTGCCATTTATGAAGAACTTGGTCGAACACATAATGGATACACAACCGTTATCGGTGCTCATACAGGGATTGGTTCTGTCGGAATTGTTGAAATGGGAAATGAAGAGCAAAAACGAAAGTACTTACCAAAAATGGCGAGTGGAGAAATGATTGGTGCCTTTGCTTTAACAGAACCAAGTGCAGGTTCCCATGCGACCAATTTGAAAACCACAGCGGTAAGAAAAGGAGATAAATACATCTTAAATGGGAGTAAGCATTATATTACTAATGCACCAATTGCGGGTGTATTTACGGTGATGGCTGTTACGGATGCAAGCAAAGGTGCAAAAGGGATTACTTCTTTTATCGTCGAGAAAGATTTCCCTGGATTCATTATCGGGAAAAACGAAAAGAAAATGGGCCTTCATGGCTCACATTCGGCGGAAATCTTCTTTGAAGATTGTGAAGTTCCGGTTGAAAACGTTCTTGGTGAAGAAGGGCAAGGCTATGTGAATGCATTAAAAATTCTTGCTAACGGACGGGCAGGACTAGCCGCTAGAAATCTAGGTTCTTGTGAAAAACTAATAGAATTGTCTATCAATTATGCAAATGAACGAATCCAGTTTGGAAAGCCAATTTTTGAACAGCAAATCATTCAACACTATTTAGCGGAAATGGCTACGGAAACAGAAGCATTGCGAAGCATGACATACCGTGTTGCTGAAATGGTTGATCAAGAGAAGAAGGTCATCAAGGAAGCGGCAATGGTGAAATTATTTGGTTCTGAAGTTTACAATCGTGTCGCAGACAAGGCAGTTCAGATTCACGGTGGAATTGGTTATATTGCGGAGTACCCGATTGAACGTTTCTATCGGGATGCGCGAATCACGAAAATTTATGAAGGAACATCTGAAATCCAGAAAAATATCATTGCTGCACAGTTGAAGCGAGAATATCTATCATAATCCGACCATGCGATGTAAAAAGGTCTATGTGTAAGGGGGAAATCGAGTGGTATACGAAAATATTCTGATTGAACGTGAGGACCGAATTGGGGTCATTAAATTAAATCGCCCAGATGTTAGAAATGCATTAGACAACGAAACGTTAGCTGAAATGACGCATGCATTAGAGACTCTTGAAAAGGATGAGGAAGTTGGCGTCATTATTTTTACCGGTGCAGGTGAAAAGTCATTTGCCGCTGGGGCAGATATTCGCCAATTGCGTGAAAAGCGACCAGCCGATGCTCTAATTCCGGGGATGTCCGGTGTTTACCGTAAGATTGAAAATTGCACGAAACCGACCATTGCTGCGATTAATGGTTTTGCCTTAGGTGGAGGGTGCGAACTTGCTTTGGCTTGTGATATTCGTGTCGCGGCTGAACATGCGAAACTCGGTTTACCAGAGCTTAATTTATCGATTATTCCTGGAGCAGGCGGAACCCAGCGTTTAGCCCGTATCATTGGCAAAGGTAGAGCGTTAGATATGATTTTGACTGGGGAAATCATTACAGCAAGTATGGCGGAACAAATAGGCTTAGTATCAGCTGCTGTCCCAATGGAAAAGTTGTGGCATGTAACAAAAACAAAGGCTGAAAAGATTTTAGCAAAAGGTCCTTTGGCGACGAGAATGGCTAAACTTGTCATTAACAATGGATATGATGTTGACATGGACACAGCATTAGCGATTGAAAAACTAGCACAGACAGTCTTGTTTGGAACCGAAGATAAAAATGAAGGAACACAGGCCTTTCTTGAAAAACGACAAGCGAACTTTACTGGAAAATAACGAGTTCTCCAAGTTTAAATAACTAGAAACGAATGGAGGTAAAAAAATGTATATAAACGGTGAGTGGATTAAAACGAATCAAGTAATTGAGATTGTCAATCCAGCCAATGGGGAGCTTGTTGGGGAAGTTTCTAAGGTTGGAAAAGAAGAAACTAAACAAGCGATTAAAGCAGCGAAAGAAGCCTTCCTGGAATGGTCAGCCCTTACTGGAGAGCAACGAGCTGCTTACTTGCATAAAGTTGTTGCTAAATTAAAGGAAAAAAAGGAATATTTAGCTGAGACGATAACAAGAGAGATGGGAAAAGCGATTCAAAATGCACGTTATGAAGTAGACAGTTCAATTTCTTATTTTGAATGGTACGCAGAAGAAGCACGCAGAGTTTACGGTGACCTCATCCCTGCCTCTGCTCCTAATAAAAAAATTTCCGTTATTAAGCAGCCAGTTGGTGTGGTAGCGGCAATTACGCCATGGAATTTCCCTTTATCAATGAGTGCGAGAAAATTGGCGCCTGCTTTAGCGGTGGGTTGTACGGTTGTATTGCGGCCTTCGCGGGAAGCTCCATTATCTTCATTGGAACTATTTAAAATACTTGATGAGGTTGGCTTTCCTAAAGGAGTCGTAAACTTAGTCATCGGAAATTCAGGTGACATTGTTGGTGAAATAATGAGCAACAAGGATGTAAGAAAAATTTCCTTTACCGGTTCGACCGATGTGGGAAAACTTCTCATTAAACAATCTGCTGATACAGTAAAGCGCGTTTCAATGGAGTTAGGAGGGCACGCTCCTTTTATCGTGTTTGAGGATGCAGACCTAGAGTTGGCTGTCGAGGGGGCGCTTAAGAGTAAGTACTCATCAACAGGACAGCAATGCGTCTGCGCGAATCGCATCTATGTTCATGATTCTGTTTATGAAAAGTTTTCAGAGCTTTTTGCTAAAAAAGCGGCTTCTTTAGTGGTGGGCAATGGTCTTGACGAAACGACACAAGTTGGACCGCTCGTTAACCAAAGCGCAATCGATAAAGTCGTAGAGCAAATCGAAGATGCGAAAAACAAAGGGGCTAAAGTTCTTTGTGGTGGAAGTGCGCCAACGGGTGAAGGCTATGAAAAAGGCACGTTCTTCTTGCCTACCGTATTGCTAAATGTTAAAGAGGATATGAAAATCACTCATGAGGAAACATTTGGGCCTGTAGCGCCGTTAATCCGTTTCTCAACAGAAGAAGAAGTAATTGAAAAAGCCAATAATATTGAATATGGACTTGCTTCCTATTTCTATACGAATGATTTGTCTAGAATGTACCGTGTTTCTGAAAAATTAGAATACGGAATGGTTGGTGTCAATGATCCAGCACCATTTGCTGCCCAAGCGCCATTTGGCGGAATAAAAGAAAGCGGATTAGGCACAGAAGGCAGCAAGTATGGCTTAGATGAATACGTGGAATTAAAAACGATTTCTGTTGTTTATCAAAATAAAGGGTAAACGGTTTAAAAGTCTTATAGGAATCACTTTAAATACAAACTAACGCTGATTGAACCAACTGTAGAAGCCACAGCGCGATAGGTAGAAACACACTGTGGCTAACGTTAAATAATCGATAAATGACTGTTGAGTCGGGTAGGAGAGTCCTGCCCGACTCTTAATATTTTAAGCATTCTGATTTTTTCCTTGTTAGTCCTGTTTTAGGATCCGCTCGGAAAACCGACATTTTGCTTGAGTTTAAAATGTACGACTGCACTATAAAAGCGGCGCCCTTCTTCACTAACGTACATTTGATGGGAGACAGAATGAACTGTGAGCATAAGGGCTTTGTTGTTTTCAATTTGGGCTTGGATTTTTTCTTCTAGCGCTTTGATGCTTTCAGCTTCATAGAATTCAATCTTATCTTCATAAAAATCTAAATTTAGTTGTAAACTCATCTTTTCCTCCAATATGCATAATAATCATTATTTTACTTCGCCATTGTAGATACTTCAAGAAAACAGGGGCACGGTTTTCAATCAATTAAACTATGTCATATTTTGTTGAAAATTTGGAATATTTACTATAAAATTAATACTAATCGTTCGTCCAAAAAGTGACATGTGTATTTTGAGAACTTGCTCCTTAATGAACTGCAAAGGATAGGCAAAATACTAAGGGTAGTTTACAGTTTTTTAGTTTTCCCTTAGGATAATTACGTTTATAAAGGGGAAATAGAGTAGGTAGCTTTGGAAAGTATATTTTCTGATTATGAATTTTTATCAAATAAAAATGTATTGGAGGAACTAGCTATGCGTGAAGTTGTTATTGTTAGTGCAAAAAGAACACCCATTGGTGATTATTTTGGAGCTTTTAAAGATTTAACCGCAGTGGATTTAGGGGTACATGCTTTGAAAGCAGCGATTGAAGCTAGCGGGATCGAAGCAAATCAAATTGAGGAAGTGGTAGGGGGGCATATATACCAAGCTGGTTGTAAAGGAAATACCGCTCGCCAAGTCGCATTAGGAGCTGGCTGTTCCGTAGAGACCGTTGCTTCCACGATTAATCAACAGTGTCCTTCATCGTTACGTGCAGTAGAAATCGTCGCCCAAAATATCATGCTAGGCAAGATTGACACTGGAGCAGCAGTTGGCTACGAAAGTATGACGAATGTTCCTTATTTGTTACCGAAGGTTCGCGAAGGTTTGAAGATGGGGAATAGTTCAATGGTGGACTCCTTGCTACATGATGCATTAATAGATGCTTTCAATGATTATCATATGGGCGTAACGGCTGAAACACTTGCCGAGGAGTATCAGATTAGCCGTAAAGAACAAGATGAACTTTCAATCATTAGTCATCAAAGGGCATGTGATGCGATTGAAAATGAAACGTTCAAACAAGAAATTGCCCCTGTTGAAGTGAAGACGAAACGAGCAACGACAACAATTGTTAATGATGAACATCCTAATTCAAACACGAGTCTCGAGAGATTGTCGAAATTAAGGCCTGCCTTTAAAAAAGATGGAACCGTAACAGCCGGAAATGCTTCTAGCCTAAATGACGGCGGAGCAGCTGTCATCTTGATGGCGAAGGAAAAGGCGATTGAACTGGGATTAAAGCCGTTAGCTAGAATCGTCGCATCCGCATCCGCTGCAGTAGATCCTAAAAGAATGGGTATTGGGGTTGTTCCGGCAGTACATAAGGCTTTACAATTTGCTGGCTTGCAAAAGGACGATATTGATTATTGGGAATTAAATGAAGCTTTTGCATCCCAATTTTTAGCTGTCAATCGTGAACTAAATATTCCGATGGATCGTGTGAATGCAAATGGTTCTGGTATTTCATTAGGTCATCCTGTTGGCTGTACTGGAGCGAGATTGTTGACCACGTTAATCTATGAAATGCATCGTCGTGGTTCTAAGTATGGTTGTGCCTCACTATGTGCCGGTGGTGGACCTGCGGTCGCCTTGATTGTGGAATCACTACAAGACTAAAAAACTACTGCTTCATTCCTTACTTGCTTAAGGAAAACGAGTCCCATCTAGCCTATAAATGAAGGGAAAAGAAAGTTTAATAACTAAAAAAAGCGAACGGAGAATAGAATGGCTCGGTTCGCTTTTTGTTATCAGTTAATGAATGATTTTATACGAATGAGAGAGTATTAAACTTTAGGGATAGAATAATCCAATATCAGCAAACTTTAAGAAATAGTCATATTGTAAAATTTTACTATTGATTTATATATAGCAATGATGTTATTCTAATTTAGCTGCTTCGGTAGCAATTTTTAAAAACAAACACAACACAAAAACTTTTCGCAAAAAAATATTGACGAGTTGAAGTAAATGTTGTATTATAAGATTCTGTCGCTAAAACGGCAGTGATAATTGCTCTTTGAAAACTAAACAAACAAGCGTCAACAAACAATATTTATCGTGTTTCTTCTATTAATATAGAGAACATGAGCCAACGTTTTATTTTATGAGCTAAAGCTTACTCTTATTTGGAGAGTTTGATCCTGGCTCAGGACGAACGCTGGCGGCGTGCCTAATACATGCAAGTCGAGCGAATCTTTAAAA